>NZ_JAIUIH010000002.1:0-635537 GCF_020165515.1 Mesorhizobium sp. BR1-1-13 | reverse complement strand
CTTGGTGATGCCGGGCGTGGCGATCAAGGCCGCATCGCTCGTGGTCGCCGTCTCGTCAAGCGCTACCGTAACGCCGCCGGCGGCGACAGCCGTCACCTTCGGCCCATCGTCCTCGAAACTGATCTGGCCCGACACGTCGGCGCTGGCGCTGGCGGTGTCGCCATCGCTATCCGTGATCGTGACCTTCACGGCCAGCGAGCCGGCGGTGAGTGCAACCGTGTCGTCGGGATTGCCGGTGTCGGAATGGTGGAGCGTCAGATATTGCTCGACGGTCACCTTGCCGGTGGCCGGATCGATCGATAGCGCGAACGCGGCCTCGCCCTTGAACGCGCCGCCCTGCACGACTCCGACAACGACTCCGCTCGCAAGCGTTTGCAAGGTGATCGTCGAACCGTCGGTGACGGTCAGGCCGGAAACGGCGTTGGTTACGCTCAACTGATAGACCGTGGTGGTGCTTGCCGCCGGACCGTCGCCGCCGAACAGCGCCATCACATTGACCAGGGCGGCGCCGCTGGTGCCGGAGGTGATCGCCCCGGTACCTCCGATATCGGGATCATCGCCCTTGACGATGGTTCCTGTGTCGATCGCAGCCGCAATGCTCAAGGCCTGCGTCTCGTCGAGTGAGACCACGGCGCCGGCGTCGGCGACGACTGTCACCAAAGGTCCATCGTCGTGGAACTGGATCGCGCCGCCGATCTGGGCGCCGCCGAATGCGCTGTCGCCATCGAAGTCGGTGACGGTCACCGAGGCTGTGATCTTGCCCGAGAGGGTCAGCACGTCGTCATGGGCGGCAGCGCTCGATCCATCGACAGCGTGCTCCAGCGGAGCGTATTGGATGACCGTAAGCGTGCCGTTGCCGTTGATGACGATGGTAAAGGCGGTGTGTGTGCCGCCGTTCTGATAGGTGCCGGTGACCGTCGTCGCATTGGTCTGCAGCAGCGTGATCGCAAAATCGCCAATGGCGGTCTTCAAGCCCGAATCGAGCGATGCGGCATTGCCGGTCAGGCCCAACGCATAGGCGATGCCGCCGCCGCCGGCGGCGGCGCCGTCGGCACCGAAATTGGATGCAATGGAAATAATCGGGTTGGTGCTCGTCACGTCGATCGGAAAGCCGGCCGGCGAACCGGCATTGGTTTCATCGAGCACCGCGGAACTGGCTGCCGTGTTGCCCACAGTCAGGGCAGGGCTGTCGTCCTCGACGACCACGGTCATGTTGGCAGTTGCCGAGCCGCCGAACGGATCCTGCACGGTAACCGGGACGACAATGGAGAGGTCATCCTCGAAGCCGGCCAGCGGGTGGTCAAGGGGGCCGAGCAGGGCGATCTGGAAGGTTCCCGCGCTCGCATCCGTGATGGTGACACTGATCACGACGTCCGATCCGACCCTGCCGACGAGATGCGTCGAATCGATTAGTTCCCAGACGACGTCGGTGCCGTGCGAGGTGAGCGTCGTGGCAGGCACGCCGAGGCCGTAGGTCAGCGGATCGCCATTGGGATCCGTAGCGCCGAAGCTGCCGTTGATCACCGAAAGATTCGATTCGTCGAGGGGTGAGCCAGGATCGCTGTCCGGGTTTGCGCCGGAAAGCCCTTCTTCCGACACGCGGACGGTGAGATCGCCAAATTCCGGGTTCGCATTGGGAAGGAACAGCTCCCGCCTCTCGGCCTGCCCGAACTGCAGATCGGTCGGCGGCAAGAGCGCCGAAAGATCAAATCCATCGCCGATGCCGCCGGGAGGAATTTCAAAATTTCCACCGGCGCTCGAGGTCGAGCCTCCAGGGCCAGCCGACATCGAGCCATCGGCGCCGAAGGCGACATCCACATGGCTTGCCTCGAGCGCGGCGATCAAGGCGACGCGCGGCACCTCGACATCGCCAAGGACGAAGGTCGGCACGTTGAGCGCGCCGTCCTTGATCACGATGACCGAGCCATCGGCCTGTTCGAGCACGAGATTGTGACCGTCGACCTTGATGTTGTCGATCGAGACGTTCGCCGGAAGCTTCACGACGTTGCTGGCGTCGGCGACGTATTCGTGCGGCGCGGCTGCCGCCGGAGCCTTAGCCTCCGCGGGTGCTTCCGCAGGCGCACCGCTGCCTACATCGACCGGCACTGGTTCGGCCGCTGCCGGCGCGGCCTGCTGCGTCGAAGCCGCTTGGACGACCTGGAACTCCGCCGGCGAGGTCTGGTCGTGACGTTCACTGGCCATGGAATGCTCGTCCCACGAACCCGAAACGGCGTCCAATTCGTTATTGATGGTCATTGCTTGTA
This sequence comes from Mesorhizobium sp. BR1-1-13, assembly GCF_020165515.1. Classification (NCBI taxonomy): domain Bacteria; kingdom Pseudomonadati; phylum Pseudomonadota; class Alphaproteobacteria; order Hyphomicrobiales; family Phyllobacteriaceae; genus Mesorhizobium; species Mesorhizobium sp. BR1-1-13. The sequence goes on along the minus strand of NZ_JAIUIH010000002.1, from coordinate 633,273 downwards.
CCCCTCCGGCATTTCCCGGAAAGAGACAGCGGCAACCATTACTTTGCAACAGTTCGTCAATCTGCTTTATATACTATTATATGCGTACAAAGGCATTTTTTACGCGTGGTAAACTGGGAGCATATATTCTGTTATATAAATCGAATATCCGTCGGTGCGGATGAGGGCTCGCCTCCTGCCGCATGGTAAATAGAAGTATAAATTCTAATAAAATTTTACGAAAAATGGAAGAGGTAAGTTTCGCCGCCATTATCTACCTTCATTGCCAATAATTTGAGACAAGATTGGTACCGTCCACAGTCAAAAGGTGGGCGTTATGAAAAAAGAAAAAACCGTGCCGGGAACAGCCGGCCTCAAGCTACTCTTGCTGACGATCAGCCTTGCGGGCCTGCCGCAGCCATCGCTCGCGAGCGTCACGTTCGAGGCCACCGCTTCGGTCGGCGGGCTTGTTGAAGACGTGCGGATGCCGCTCAGCCTGGGCGGCGTTTCCCTGGAAAGATCCCAGCCTTGGCAGCCGGCGGCAGGATACCAGCCCGGCGTGGTTTCCATGAGTTACACGATCGATGATGCCCAAACCGGCGTTGCGTCGGGGCCTGCCGATGTCGGAATTGATCCCATCAAAACGGCGGCGATCATCCCCGGCGTGTTCGGCTCCGTCGCGTTGTCCATGCATAACTTTCCCGTCGCCGCGCGGTGGGCGCCGGTCTACCAGGCAATTGTCGGCTGCTCGGCGGGGAGTGCCTGCGAACAGAAGAGCGCGGCATTTGCAAGGCTGATCTCGTCGGCACAGGGCAAAGGATTCAGCGAGAAACTGTCCTTCGTCAACAGCGGCATCAATCACCTGATCGCCTACAGGAAGGACAGCGTCGTCTATGGCAAGCTCGATTATTGGGCAAAGCCCGCCGAGGTGCTTGATAAACGCGCCGGCGACTGCGAGGATTTCGTCATACTGAAGATGACGGCGCTGCTGAGGGCCGGCATCCCCGCGCAAAGCATGGCGTTGGTTGTTCTCCAGGATCGCAGGCGGGGATTCTTCCATGCGGTCCTGTCGGTAAGCACGGCAAGTGGCGTGTTCATTCTCGACAGCCTCAACAACACCGTGCTGCGCGACAGCGATCTCCCCGACTATGTTCCGCTGTATTCCTTCAGCACGGACCGAGCCTGGATCCATGGCTCGAGGTCGGGCAGCGCGCAGGTCGCGGAGGTCAAGGGCGGTTTCGCAGGCGTCGCGCCCGGCGAGGGATTGCAGCCCGACATGGCTTCAGGAGCGCTTGCCAGTCGGTGAGCAACCGCGGTTCGCCATTTCTATGCAACGCCGAACCGCTCTATCTCTTTGTTTTTTCACAATTCCCAAGGGAAAGCGCTACGCGCTTTTCCCGGGGAAAGCGTTTCGCACCTGGAATTGCTTCTAGCCCCTGACGAATGCCATCAGCAGGTCCTGCCCGACCAGCGGTGCTCGCACGGCATTCAATTGGCCACGATATCGGCGCTCGCCGGCGCCGATGACGAACCCACTCGCGACCGGAATCTCGCCATTGGCATCCAGCCGCGCGAAGATGTCCGCGACGTTGAGATCGAGAGCCAGCCTGAGATCCTGACGGCCGTCATCGCTCGGCGCCGTCGGCAATTGGCGCTTTACCAATTGTTGGAACGGAGCGTTGAAGGTCAGGATCTTTTTCGACGATGAAAGGGCGAAGGCGGGCGAGGGGCAGGCGACCAGTATCGCAGTGATCGTCCTGATTGATGCAAGCCTCTTCAACGTCAGGTTTTCTTCCGTCAGGTCACGAATGCAGGCAACCCTGATCGCCGACGTCAGATTGCCAGCGGGAGACTGGCTCTCGGCGATCTCATCGACAAGCATGCCGATCGTGCATTTGCGGCTTTCCGCCATTTGCTTGAGTGACGTCCAGAACGTCCGCTCCAGGCGGATGCCGCGGCGGATGCCGCGTCGCGCGACAACCCGGAACTCCATGCCGAGGTCTTCCATGGCCATCGGCACGAGCAACCGCTCAAGGACAGCGGGAGGCGTGGCGCTATCGTTCACTCATCGCCTCCTCTCGTGCCTTGTTGATGGGTTTCAGCAGGTAGGTCAGGATCGTCTTGCGGCCGGTCTTGATGTCGACGGAGCAGATCATGCCCGGGATGATCGAATAGGTCTTGCCATCCCGCGTCAGCGTCGACCTGTCGGTCGCGACGCGCACCTGATAATAGGGCTCGCCTGTCTTCTGGTCGACGAGACTGTCGGCGGTGATGTTCGAGACCTTGCCTTCGATGCCGCCGAAGATCGAGAAATCATAGGCGGTGACCTTGATCAGCGCCTCCTGGTCCGGCCGGATGAAGGCAACGTCGCGGGGCGAAACCCGCGCTTCGACCAGCAAGGTCTCCGAAGTTGGAACGATGCCGGCCACGACCGCGCCGGGCTGCACGAAGGCGCCAACCGTATTGATGTCAAGCGTGTTGACGATACCGTCGACTGGAGAACGGATGTCGGTGCGGGCCACCTTGTCGGTCGCGCCGCGTATGGTTTCATCGACCACCGAGAGATCGGCCAGCGCCTGCGTCAGGTCGCTCAGCGCTTCCTGTTGCAGCTGCAGACCGAGCTCATCGACCTGAAGCTGGGCCTCGGTGATGGCCGATTTGGCTTTCTTGGTGGTTTCTCCAGCAAGCGTCAGCTGCCCGTTGAGCTCTGTCTGCTCGCGTTCGACCCGGAGTTGCTCGGTTCGCGCCATCAGGCCTTTCTTGACCATCGCTTCGACCAGCTTTGCCTCCTGGTCGCTGACGACCAGATTCTTCGTAAGGCGATCGGAATTGGCGGTCGCCTCGTCCAATTCCTTCTCGCGTTGATCGAGGCGCGACTTGAGGACCGACAGCTTGACTTCGAAGTTGTCGCGGCGGGCGACGAGCAGCTTCTGCTCGTTGTCGCAGATTTCCGGGGCGACCTTCTGGATTTCGGCCGGACACGGAAATTCCCCTTGCAGATCGCCGCTCTGCTCGAACTTCAGCCGTGCAATGCGGGTCTGCAATGCCCGTGCCTTGGCCTGTTGCTCGCCAAGGCTGGAGGTGTTGAACGTATTGTCGAGCCGGATGATGAGGTCGTTCTTCTTCACCACCTGCCCGATCTTGACGGCAATTTCCTGGACGACGCCCGGCTCGCTGGCCTGGATGATCTGCGTTTTGGAAGCAGGTATGACCTTGCCGTCGCCGCGTGCGATTTCATCCACCTCGGCAAAGGACGCCCAAGCAACGGAAGACACGAAGAGTGCACCTATGATGAATATGGACGCCGACGCAAAGAGCGGCGGCCGGTCTTCCCTTGCAAGCATTTCCCACGGCCCAACGCATTGAATACTTTGATAGTTTTCGTTCTTCAGGTGCTTTTTTTCTGCAGCGCCTGTATTACTTGGTCCTTTGGCCCATCGGCAACGATCCTGCCTTGCTCGATGACGATAAGCCGGTCGGCAAGTTCGAGCATGCTGAAGCGGTGCGTCGAGACGATCAGCGTCGTATTTCGATCGAAAGCCACTTTGAGCTGCTTGATCAGTTGCCGCTCGGAAGCCAGATCCATCGAGCCGGACGGCTCGTCCAGGAAGACGACTTTCGGTTTCGTCAGCAACAGCCGGGCGATCGCCATCGTCTGTCTCTGGCCGCCCGAGAGATTGGTGCCGCGTTCGCCGACATTCATGTCATAGCCACGCGGGTGGCGAGAGACGAAATCGTCGACGCCGGCGGCCTTGGCCGCTTCGACGATCTGCTCATCGGTCGCCTCCGGACAGGCCATCAAAAGATTTTCCTTGATGGTGCCTGAAAACAGATCATTCGCCTGCGCGACGATGCCGACGGCGGCGCGAACCTCGGAGGGGTGGTATTGGCGGATGTCGATGCCATCCAGCAGCAGTTCGCCGGAACTCGGCAAGAAAAGCCTGCCGATCAATCGGCCCATCGTCGTCTTTCCCGATCCTATGCGGCCGATGATGCCGATCCGCTCCCCGGGCTTCACGGAGAAATTCAGGCCGGTCAGGACCTCGTTCTCGGAGCCGGGATAGGTAAAGCCGACGTTCCTGAACACTATGGCGCCGTCGCGGATGGGGCGGTTGACGAAGCCGACCGTGTCCGGGCGATCCTCCGGCTGAGCCATGATCGAATTCACCATCCGCAAAGAGAGCATGGCCTGGCGCAATCTGGACAAGGTGATGGCGATCTGACCGAGCGGGGCGACGGCCCGGCTGGCCAGCATGACGGTGCCGATGATGGCTCCGGTGGAGACATGTCCTTCGGAGAAGGCGTAGGCGCCGGCTACCACCAGCGCGACCGTGACCATCTGCTGGATGGCCTGCGTTATATTGCCGGCGGCGGCCGAAAGCTGCTTAATCTTCTCGGAAGTGTTGGAGGCATTTTTGGAATGCTCTCCCCATTTTCGCAACAGGTAGGCCTCGGCGCGCAGCGACTTGATCGTTTCCAGCGTGGAGATGGATTCGACCAGCAGGGCCTGCCGTTGCGAGGCCTCGTTCATGGACGCCGCCACACGCTTGCCGATGCGCCGCTGCGTGACCAGTCCGACGATCACCGACGCGACGAAGGCCAGTGCGGGTATCATGACCAGCCAGCCGCCTATCGCATAGATGACGAGGAGAAAAACAAACACGAAAGCCGTGTCGATGAACACGCTGATGGTGTTGGACGTGAAGAATTCGCGCACGAATTCATATTGAGTCACGCGATTTGCGTATTCGCCCGTCGAGCCCGGCCGTGCCGCCAGAGACGAGTTCAGCACCTTCTCGAACAGCATATATGAAATGCGCAGATCCGCCTTGCGCCCGGCATAGTCGATGAGCGATGCCCTGGAGGTCTTCAGCAGCAGGTCGAACAGGATGACCGCGCTGATGCCGATGGCCAGCACCCAGAGCGTCGATATCGCCTTGTTCGGCAGGATCCTGTCGTACACGTTCATGGTGAAGATCGGCGAGGCGATGGCGAGCAGATTGATGAACACCGCCGACAGGATAACCTTCGAATAGGTGCGCCAGAACGGCCCCATCGTTCCCGTCAGCCAATGTCGTCGCTCGATCTTCGGCGCCGAGCCGACGCTCATCGCCTCCGTTGCGTTGGCGTAGGTGATCGAGAAGGACGCACCGCCGCTGATATAGCTGTTGGCCAGTTCCGACCGGCTGATCGTGGTGCGCCCGTCCTCCTGGGGAGCGGTGAAATATTCGCCGGCTTCACCATCGGCCAGCAGCGCGACCGGCAGCTGGCTGACGCGAAAGACGATCGCGGGGAGGTCGATGCGCCCCCGAACAAAGTCGCGATGGCTGAACTCTGTGATTTCAAGGCCGACGCGCTCGGCAAGATGCCGGATTGCGTCGATATCGATGCGCGTTTCGGCCAGCGGCACGCCGGCAAAGAGCACGGTTTCGGCGCTGGGGCGGCCGAGATACGCGGCTACGGCCGAAAAGCAGGCCTTGAAAGCCTCTTTCGGTGACAGGATGTTGGGTTGCTGGTTCACGATCCGCCCGCGGGGACTCTCGATCGATCCTTGGGCTCGCCTATTTTTTCCTGACCGGCGCCAGAATATCGAACGGCACGTCGTTCTTCTGTTCCGAGGGCGTGCGCGCATAGGTTTCGGTGTCGGCCGTTTCCGGCGCGGCGAACTCGGTCCGCGCATATGCCGTAGCCTGTTTTGGCGGGTGGATGTCCATCGTTTTCAGCAACTGCCCGGTCGCCGCCAGAAGCCGATATTGCGCGAAAAGGGATGCGTAGGACGCGGTGTCGGCCAGTGTCGCGGTGTTGAACCGCGTATTCTGCGCATCGAGCACGTCGAGCAGCGAGCGCTGCCCGACCTTGAACTGTTCGCGATAGGACGCGACCAGCTTTTCGTTGGAGGCTGCTTGCAGCTTCAGGGTCTTGGCCAGATCGGCCTGCCGGAAGCGACGATCCCATGACGTGCGAACGGCTTCCTCGATCTCTCGGAGAACCTGGTGCATCGCGAGCCGCTGCTCGCTAGTGCGGCGGATCTGCTCCTGCTCATTCGCCTTGTCGATGCCGCCCCGATAGAGATTCCAGCGCAATACCAGACGTGCCTGCAGATCGGATGCGTCTCCATTGTCGCCGTCAATGTCGTAGCCCGCCCGGGCAGAGCCTTCGGCAATGATCGAAGGACCGTATTTCGCCCGCGCCGCGTCCACCAGCGAGGCCGCCGCGGCAATATCGCTGTTGGCCATGTGGACGCGCGGGTTGCTCTCGCGCGCAAGGCCCAGCGCATCGTCCAGCGACCTTGGCAGCGTGCCGGATACGTCGGCCGGTCTCGCTGCATTGGTCAGCGGCTTGCCGACAGTTTTGAAAAACCGTATCCGCGCGGCCTCCAGTTCCTCCGATGCTTCCTGCATGCGGGCCTTGGCCGCGAACAGCCGCTCCTCGGCCTGTTGCCGGTCGGCTTCGTTCAACCCGCCGCCAGCAATGCCCTCCTGGATATCGTGGAGGATTGCTTGATGGAAGCCCAGGTTTTTCTTTGCCTCGGCAACAATCGAAGCCTGGAGCATGTATTCGAGGTAGTCTTGGACAACAGAGAGGCCGATGAATTCCGACCGTTCCAGCACCCGAAACGACGCGCCATCGACGCGGGAGGCCTGGCGGTTCAATTCTGCGCGCCTTGCGCCGCTGTCATAGAGCGTCTGCGAAACGGTCAGGTCGGTTTCTGCCGGATAAAGCGCGTCGTCCTCTATCGAGAGTGCGCGCCGTGACGAATTGTCGAGACGGCGAGCGCCAGCCGACGCCTGCAGGTCGACGCTGGGCAAATAGAGGCCCTTTGCCTGACGCAATTCGAACTCGATCGCTTCGCGATTTTCTATCGCCTGACCGATCTCCGGATTGGATTCGACTGCTACCGCCACGGCCTCCTTGAGCGTGAGGGCGTTCGCCCCCCCGCAAGTCAGCATCGTAGCCGCCATCAAAAGACCAAGGCGCTTGCCTATGGCCGACATGCCAGTTCTGTTCATTTAGCCCACCCGTTTCCCCAACGCCTTCCTCAAGGCGCTTAAGCGGGCCAACCCCAGGCCCACCATTGCCGAATTACCCGATATATTCAGAAAATACGTGAGCGAATATTAATTTAGATGACTCTAAATGGGTTTTCCCCGTCATGAGCAGTGACATGTAGCAAAAATAACACATAGCAGCGGGGTCGATCGGGGCGGGAGAATGCCGATCGGCTGCGACGAAAAATGCCTTGGTTGGAGCGGTGAGGGCACTTTTTGAAAAAGCCGCGCAATGGTTCCCAATAGTTGGAGGCGCTTGCCCGGGCCGAGACGTGGCGCTGTTGCCGAACGGGGACACCGGGCGCGGACTATAAAACGGATGTAGCCTCCGATAAGTGCCGATAACGCGTCAATGGAGTGCTGCCCATCCAGTCACAAGAATAAGGGCAAGCGTAACCAGCGCTCCCGAAACGTACAGAACTGTCCTGACGCTACCTCCCTTTGCGGCGTTTCCGCCACGTAGGTAGATTCCCAGATGAATCAGGCGTATCGCCAGGTGCAGCCCTACAAGGGTCGCCAAAGTGGTCGGTCCAACACCAACCATCATCGCCAGCACCGCGGGCACGACAAAGGGCGCCAGCGCCTCAACCGAGTTCATGTGGACGCGGTCGATCCTGTAGAGCGGGTTGTGGTCGTCCGCCGGGACTACCGGTCCTGAAAGTACCCCTGCAAATCCCTTGGACGAACCGGAATAGACTGCCAACACCACTGACAGCAAACAAAGCGTAAGCACGCCGAGGATGCTTAACCAATAGGCTTCCATGTTGTCTCTGCTCCTGGAATCTCAGTGGGCGATAAGGTGCTTGCGAGTCATACCCCATGAACTGCAACGCGATTTTCAGGCTGCCCGATGGTTGAACAGCCCGTGGAACCGTTGCAGGTAGAGCGGCCAGCCCTGATCGCTATCAACTGCACCCCTCACGCCCTCCCAGCCTTCCCCATGGCGCTCGAAATGCCGGTGCTCGATCTCAACCCGGGTTCTGTTCTCGGTCTCGGCCGTGAACCGGACCTCCCATTCGCTCGTCTTGTTCGGGTCGGTCTCGATCTGCCACCGAGGGCTGATGTCCCAGCTCAGAACCAGCCGGCTGGGCGGATCGTAAGCCAACACACGAGCCCAGCGGCACTCGCTGCCATCCACACCTCGGTCGTAAACGTGCCCTCCGACCCGGGGTTCGAAGATCGTTTCTGCGATCGGAACGGCAAGAAGATTGTGCTCTGGAGGTTTGAATCTCCCGAAATCCTCGGTGAAAACCTTGAAGGCACGCGCAATGGATGCCTCGACGACGACGAAATGCCTTACGGGCGCGAGTGCAGGATCCTTACTCATGCTTGGTCCTTTTTTGGATACTCGACGGCTGATTTGTAGCCCGCCAGGGTCTTGCTCCAGAACTGGTCCATTTCCGCGCGCAGGCCTGCCAGCCCATCCTGATCGATACGGTATATGCGTTCCTTGCCCGAGCGCGTGTCGGCCACAAGCCCGGCAGCCTTGAGTATCTTCAAGTGTTGAGAGACAGCCGGCCGGGTTACAGGCAGGGCACGAGCAAGTCCGCTGACCGAACAGGGCTGTTCGACCAACAGTTCGAAGATCGTGCGCCTTGTCGGATCTCCGAGCGCTGTCCAGTAGTTCGCGTTAGTCACCACTAACGCGAACTTAATTCGATGGTCGCGACCTGTCAATATCGGGAGTCAATGATGCGTCGTCCAAGGCCCCATCCGGCTCCGCGGGATTAAAGGGAAACCATTCAGCGACCTGCGCTCTCTCGTGGCATGAATCATGCGGCCGTCGCAGGGAGTGTCAGTTGCGCTTTGACGGTATCGGCATAGCCAATTGCATTTTTTGAATTGGCCTCTGCCGACCTGCCTTGGCATTTATCGAAGCAGTCGGTTGATGCTGGGGTCGAGGATGGCCAAAGTGGCGCAAGTCTATTGCAATCGGCGTTACATGCCCGAAGACGAGGCGCGCATCGGTTTCTTCGATCGGGGATTCCTCTTTGCAGACGCGGTCTACGAGGTGACCGCCGTGATAGGCGGCAGGCTGATAGACAATGATTTCCATCTCAATCGTCTCCAGCGGTCGCTTGCCGAGATCTGTATTCCCATGCCCGTGACGCTGCCTGAGATAGAAGCCATTCAATTGGAACTGATCTCGCTCAACGGATTGGATGAAGGAACGGTCTATCTCCAGATTTCGCGCGGCGAAGCCAAGCGCAATTTCCTGTTTCCCGATGATCTTGAGCCTACCATGGTCGCCTTCACAAGCGCCCGCAAACTCGTAGGAACCAAGGCTCAGACCGAAGGCGTCGCCGTCGACCTAGCGCCTGACCCGCGCTGGGCACGGCGCGACATAAAGACCGTCATGCTGCTGGGGCAGGTTCTGGCAAAGCATGCTGCAAGCGAGAAAGGCTTCGATGATGTCTGGTTTGTCGAGGGTGGACAGGTGACCGAGGGCGCGTCGGCGACGGCTTTCATCGTTACGCACGACGGCCGTGTCATCACTCGCGCCAATTCTCAAGCCATCCTGCCCGGCTGTACGCGGCGAGCAGTGGCGCGTCTGTGTGAAGACCAGGGCATTTTGTTTGAAGAGCGTGCGTTCTCGCCAGAGGAGGCGTTTTCGGCGGCGGAAGCGTTCCTTACCTCTGCCTCGAGCCTGGTCACCCCCGTCATCCGTATTGCCGGCCACAGGATCGGAAACGGCCAACCTGGTCCATTGACACGTCGCCTGCAGGAAATTTACGTCCAGACAGCTTTTGCAGAGATGAACGGGCATGCGGCCGGACGAGCGGCCCTTGCTTGATGAGCGGGATGTGAGCATGGGTGCCGCACGGCGTTTAGGCCTTGGCATGGGGCGGCTGCCGCCCGGCCCGAACAATGCGATCACGGACGTGCCGGGTGTCCTGGTCGGCCACAAGACGATCATCGCCAACGGACTGGCGACAGGCGTCACCGCGGTCTTGCCCCATGGCGGCGACCTGTTCAGATCCAAGGTCAGGGCCGCGGTCGATATCATCAACGGTTTCGGCAAGTCTGTCGGGCTCATGCAATTGGCCGAACTGTGCACGATCGAAACGCCGATCCTTCTGACCAACACGTTTTCGGTCGCGCCATGTGCAGAGGCGCTGATCAAGCGTGCCATTGCCGCCAACCCGGAGATCGGCCGCAAGACCAGCACGGTCAACCCCGTCGTTTGCGAATGCAACGACGGCGGCATCAATGATATTCAGGCAATGGCGGTCAGCCGGCATGACGCCGAAGCGGCGCTGGATGCCGCGAGCGCCGGTCCGGTCGAACAGGGCAGCATCGGCGCCGGCACCGGAATGACGTCGTTTGGGTTCAAGGCGGGTATCGGCAGCGCATCCAGGTCTGTCGAGATCGGGTCTCGCGCCTTCACGCTTGGCGCTCTGGTGTTGTCCAACTTCGGCAGGGCAGGGGATCTTGTCCTCCCGGATGGCCGCAGAGCCGATCCCAAAGGGCTCGGCGAGCCTGAAAGCGGGTCGATCATCATCATTCTCGGCACGGATATTCCTCTTGACGACCGGCAATTGAACCGTGCCGCCAGCCGGGCCGGCGCCGGCATTGCCCGTCTCGGTTCGTATTGGGGACACGGCAGTGGCGATATCGCCATCGCCTTCACGACCGCCGATCCTCTGCCGCACGTCTCCCCTTCACCGTTCAGTTCGATTTCGCGTGTCGATGACAGATACATCGACCTCGTTTTCGAAGCGGTTGTGGAAACCACGGTCGAGGCCGTTCTGAATGCCCTGTGCGCCGCGCAAAGCGTGGTTGGACGAAATGGACGCAGGATTCCGGCGTTGACCGAATGGCTGAAGGAGCCCCTTTGAGCATGAAGATTTTCATTTCGGCCGATATCGAAGGCACCGCGGGCATTCAATCCTGGGACGAGGCGGAAAGAACGCATGCCGACCATAGGGAATTCCGCGAACTGATGACCGGGGAGGTCCTGGCCGCCTGCGAAGGAGCGCGAGCCGCTGGCGCAACTGAAATCATGATCAAGGATGCGCATGACAGCGGGCGCAACCTTATTCTCGAACGCATGCCGCCCTTTGCGCGCATAGTGAGGGGCTGGTCGGGACATCCGGACGCAATGATGTTCGGGATCGATGAAAGCTTCGATGCCGCGCTCTATACCGGCTACCATTCCAAGGCCGGCGTCGAGGACAACCCGCTCGCACACACATCGACATTGCGCATATCGCGGCTGATCCTGAATGGCGAAACAGCGTCCGAATTCACATTGAATGCGTTGTGCGCCGCGCGCTATGGCGTGCGCTCGGTATTTCTTTCCGGCGACGAAGGCATTTGCGCGGACGCCAGAGCCCTCGTCCCGGGGATAGCCACTGTCGAAACCCTCAAAGGCGCCGGCGCGGCCACCATCTCCCTGGCGCCTGCGGCGGCGCGCGGCGCAATATGCGAGGGCGTTGAAAGGGCGTTGCGCGACACGGCGCGGCAGGCTTTGCCGCCAATGCCGGAAAGGGTCGAGATCATCATCGAATTCAGCAACCCCGTCGATGCCTATCGCGCCTCCTGGTATCCCGGAGTGCGCCGGCACGGGCCACGTGCCGTCGCCTTTGCATCGAACGACTATTTCGAGGTGCTGCGCGCCTTCCGTTTCATGAAGAGCTGAAGGTCGCTGTGCCCGCGGGCTTCAACGTTTGCGCCAGCGCCTTGGAGGATTGCCAAAGAGCCTCCACCATGGTGCTTCGAGTCTTCTCCGAGCTGCGATACAATCGTATCTCGAGATCGAGCGTCCATGTGCTGTCATTCGAACAGATGACAAGGGCTCCATTGGAGATGTCGTTCTCGACGAGGCTTTCTGGCAGCCAGCAGATGCCCGCGCCGGTCAGGGCAAGTTCCTTGAGCCCGGCGCTTATTGTGCTTTCATGCACTGTTTGACGCCGGAACGGCGAGTGCTTCGAGAAGAGTTTTCCGAGGGCAACGCCAAAGAAAGAGCTGTAACCGTAGCCGAGATAAGGCAGAGCGAGCTTTGCCGTTTCCGGACTGTCCAGAATGCCCGCCGCGGGCACGGTCGACTTGTCGAAGCGCAGTTCCGGCGCCGCGACCGGGATGAGCCGATCCGATCCGATAGCCAGATGAGAAAACTTGTCGCGATCCAGGTGAAACGGCACTTCACGGTGCGCATAGGTCAGGAAGAAGTCGGTTTCGCCATCGGTCAGTGCGGCCAGGTTCGCCTCGATGCCACCTCTGTCAGCCATGAAGGACGTGCCGAAGGTGCGAGTGTTCCGCTGCACCTCCCGCAGCCAAACCGGAAAGAACGTGATGGTCAATGTGTGAAGGGCCGCAAAGCGGACAAGCCCCTGTTCCGCAGGCGGGCGTAGAGACTCGCGCACCGAATAGAACATCCTGATGGCGTCCTGCGCCATTGGAAGAAAATTGCGCCCGGCCGATGTCAGTTCGGCCGGCATGGTGGCACGACTGATGAGCGGTGCTCCGAGCCACGTCTCAAGTTGCTTGATGCGCCGACTGAAGGCCGATTGGGTGACATTGCGGATTTCGGCTGCCCGCGAAAAGCTCGATGTTTCTGCAAGCGTCACGAAATCTTCGAGCCATTTGATTTCCACGCGGCCTCTCCTCCACTGCGTTCGAGCATTGATCGAACCGCAATGGGGAACATATTTCATTATAATTGCTATGTTATGCAAATTTTGCATGCTCGATTGCGAAAACCGAATTGGCCTTGTGATCGCTGACGCCCCAACGTCCGCAAAACGAAAAAGCTGGCAACTGGGGCCGGTGGCAGGGGAAACGTGAAGTCGAGCGCGGGAGAAGAATCTGACCGTGCGCGAAACGGAATGCCACTCAAGTTAAATCTATGTCGGCGGCGGCCGTGAACGCCGGAGAGAAGAAAAGGCAGCATGAATTCGCAGAACCAAGCCGATCTCGTTTTGCATGGCGGCAAGATTTGGACCGGTTACGGAAATCCGATCGCGGAGGCGATTGCGGTCTTGGGCAACCAGGTCGTGGCCAGTGGCTCCAACGCCGCTATCAAGCCCCTGATCGGAAAGGGCACGAGCGTCGTGGATCTGGCCGGGCGCTTCGCAATGCCCGGTCTGAACGATGCGCACCTGCATCTGATCTCGACGGGACTCCTGCGTGGCAAGGTCGATGCGACGCCCGATGCCGCGCCGACCCGCGGCGCGCTGATGGCTGCGTTGCAGGCGCGGGCCGCCGAAACGCCCAAAGGCGCATGGGTGACCGCGCGCGGTTTTGACCAGACCCGCTATCCCGACGGTTTGATGCCCACCGCGAAGGAGCTGGATGCAGCCCTGCCCGATCACCCGGTTTCCGTCACGCGCGCCTGCGGCCATATCACTGTCGCGAATTCGCGGGCGCTGGCGCTGGCGGGGATCGACATCGACACGCCCGATCCGGATGGCGGCCTCATCGGCCGCGAAGCCGGACAACTGACCGGATTGCTGGCGGAGAACGCCCAGAACCTCGTCTACGATGTCCAGCCCACGCCCTCGCTTCCCGAGATCATCGACGCCATCGAGGCGGGCGGCCGGCACTTGCTACAATTCGGCATAACCTCCTGCATGGACGCGGCTGTCGGCCAGATCGACGGAATGACCGAGATCGAAGCGTATCGGCAGGCCGAGCGCGGCGGCCGGCTGCCGGTCCGGGTCTGGGCGACGCTCCTGGGCGATCCCGGTTCGTCCATCGTCGAGCCCTGTCATGCCGAGGGTCTCGTCACCGGTGTCGGCAGCGACATGTTCCGCATCGGAGGCGTGAAGGTGTTCACGGACGGTTCGGCCGGCGGACGCACGGCCTGGATGCGCCAGCCATATATTGGCCAGCCCGACAATTTCGGTGTCCGGATGCTGCCGGACACCCGCTTGTTTGAACTGGTCGACCGCTATACGGCAATGGGCTACACCATGGTCTGTCATGGCATTGGCGACGCCGCCATCGACCAGCTCGTGCGCGCTTATGAACGTGTGCGCGCCGCCAGGCCGGATCACAAGCACCTGCACCGGATCGAGCATTGCGGCTATGTCGATGACGCCATCAATCAGCGGATGTTGAAAGCAGGCATCTTGCCCGCACCGCAGCAGGCTTTCATCTACGATTTCGGCGACGCCTATGTCTCGGTTCTTGGGCCGGAGCGCGGCTTGCGCTCTTATCCGATCGGAACCTGGGATCGTCTGGGCATGAAGCCATCCACCGGCAGCGACTCGCCGGTTTGTTCGCCCAATCCCTTCCCTGATCTCTACGCCATGCTGACGCGCAAGACGCACAAGGGCACGGTAATGGACGCTTCCGAGATACTGACGCCCGAACAGGCGTTGCGCGCCTACACCGAACATGGTGCTTACTCCCAGGGCGCGGAAACGGTGAAAGGCCGGCTGGAGCCTGGAATGCTCGCGGACATCGCCGTCTTCTCCAATGACCTCCTGGCGGCCGCACCGGAGACAATCCTGCGTGAAACGCGCTGTGAGATGACAATTCTGGACGGGCGCATCGTCTATGAAGGAAACTGAGGCGGGATGCCGGTTGGGCCCGCCTCTGACAGGAAATCAACAACGAACCACAGGGAGGAATTGAGGGATGTTGAACAGACTTGGCTTGATCGCGGCGCTTGCGCTTGGAACGGCGACCGCCGCGCTGGCGCAGGACGCCACACCGAAGGATGGGGGGAAATTGGTGTTTACCGCACCTTATGGCAACTCCATCACATCGCTGGACATCACGGCGACACCGCATACGCAAGACGAGATCGTGGCCAAAGCGATCAACCGCTCCCTCTACAAATGGAACCCGGAAAGCGGCAAGCCTGAGCTCGACCTCGCCGAAACGGTAGAGAAGTCGGCCGACGGCAAGACCTATACCTACAAGCTCCGGGAAGCGACCTTTCACAATGGCGACAAGCTCGACGCCGATGACGTGATCTGGTCCTACAACCGTCTGGCCGATCCCAAGAAGGCGCTGCCGGGCGCCGAGCAGATGCTGCAGATCGCCGGCGTCGCCGAATTTCAGGCAGGCAAGGCCGATCATATTTCCGGGTTGAAGAAGATCGACGACAGGACCATCGAAATCACTTTCATCAACCTGGCCGATCCGGGCTGGAACCTGATGTCGAACTATGCGCCGATCTACTCCAAGGACTATCCGGAAGATCAGCTCGCCTCCAAGCCGAACGGCCTTGGCCCGTTCAAGCTCGCCAATTACGTCGCGGGCTCGAAGGTCGAACTGGAGAAGTTCGACGGCTATTATGAGAAGGGCAAGCCGCATCTCGACAAGCTCGACATCATGCTGATGGGCGAAGCTTCGGCTCGCGACGTCGCCTTCCGCAACGCGGAGATCGATACCAACGTTCTCGGCCCTGTGCAGTATGAGGCCTACAGCCAGGATCCGGCGCTGAAGGATCACATCCTTGAGGTGGCCGAAGTCTACACCCGCAATATCGGCTTCAATCCGAAGGTCGAGGCATTCAAGGACAAGCGCGTCCGGCAGGCGATCAATTATGCGATCAACAAGGACCTGATCGTCGAGAAGCTCTTGAAGAACAAGGCTTATCCCGCGGTCTCCTGGCTGCCGATTTCATCGCCGGCCTTCGACAAGGACGCCAAGCCCTATGCCTATGATCCGGAAAAGGCCAAGGAACTGCTGAAGGAGGCAGGGTTCGAGGCCGGCCTGAAGTTCTCGGTCACCGCGACCTCGAACGAAAGCTGGGGCCTGCCGATCGTCGAGGCGATCATCCCGATGCTGGCCAAGGTGGGCGTCACCGTGACGACCGACCCGGTGGAAAGCTCGGTCCTGTCCGACAAGATCCTGTCCGACAATTTTGATGCCTTTATCTGGTCGAACTCGTCGGGCCCGGATCCGCTGAAATATCTGAATTGCTTCTATTCGAAGACGTCGCAAACCGCCTGCAACTACGTCAAGTTCAACAACGCCGACTTCGACAAGCTGATCGAGCAGGCAGGCAACGAAACCGATCCGGCCAAGCAGAACGATCTGCTGAGGCAAGCCAACAACCTGCTGCAGGACGAGGCTCCGGTCTGGTTCTTCAATTACAACAAGGCCGTCATGGCCTACCAGCCATGGGTCCACGGGCTGAAGCCGAACGGCGCGGAACTGGCGATCCAGGATTACGAGGACATCTGGATCGACGACAGCGCACCCGCATCACGCAAGTAGCGCGATGGCATGGCTGGCGGGCGGGACCGGTTTGTACGGCCCCGCCCGCCGCATGGCGCCCACTCCCGCCCGGCGCATGGCGCCCAGTTGTTGAAAGGCAGGATTCGCGGATGTCGCGCTTCATCTTTCGTCGCACGCTGCAGATGATCCCGACCCTGCTGGCGGTCGTGCTGATCATTTTCGTGATCTTCAGCGTCGTCCCCGGCAGCTTCATATCGAGCCTGATGTCGGAGGGGCGCAACGCCACGAATGCCGATGTGATGGCGCATCTGAACGAGCAGTTCGGGCTGGACAAGCCTCTGCCGGTCCGCCTGTGGGACTATCTGTGGGGGCTGGCGCATTTCGACCTTGGAATTTCCTACCGCACCCGCGAACCGGTGTGGAACGTGATCGAGCCGCGGCTCTGGCCTTCGATCAAACTGGCGCTGGCGGCGATGGGCTTTGCCGCGGCAGTCGGTATTCCTCTGGGATTTCTGGCCGCGCTGAAGCCCGGCAGCGTGTTGGACACCGGCACGATGATGCTGGCGGTTTCCGGCCTGTCGGTTCCCGAATTCTGGCTAGGCTTGCTGCTAATGTACGTCTTTGCGCTGCAGCTCGGCCTGCTGCCGAGCTTCGGCTACCAGCCCGGCGGCATCCGCTACATCATATTGCCTGCCATCGCCCTCGGCGTATCGCCGATGGCGCTCTTGGCGCGAACCACCCGCGCGGGCGTTCTGGACGTGATGAACGCGGATTTCGTGCGCACGGCGCGAGCCAAAGGGTTGACCGAACCGCGTCTGGTGCGCAGTCACGTTACCCGCAACGTGCTGGTGTTGATCCTGACCACGCTTGGCCTTCAGATCGGTTCGCTCATGGGGCAGGCGATCGTGATCGAGAAACTGTTTTCCTGGCCAGGGATCGGGTCGCTTCTGGTAGACAGCGTGTCGGCACGCGACATTCCCGTGGTTCAAGGCACGGTCATCGTGATCGTGTTGTGGTTCCTTGTCATCAACATGCTGGTCGATATCGCCTATGCCATGATCGACCCGCGCATCAAGGTGGCCTGATCCATGCGGTTGCGTTTCAATTTCGCCCTTGGGCTGGCGCTGGCGTTGCTCGTGGTCGCCGCAGCCGTCAGCGCCGGCTGGATTGCCCCGTACAACCCGATATTCGACGCCGACCTGATGAATTCTGAAATGCCACCAAGCTGGGACCATCTTTTGGGCACGGACGGGCAGGGTCGCGACGTCTTTTCCCGTATCCTCTACGGCGCCAGGGTGTCGCTGACCGTCGGCCTCGTTTCGCAGTTGATCAACTCGTGCATCGGTATGGCGCTCGGGGTTTCGGCCGGTTATTTCGGAGGCTGGTGGGACGATCTGGTGAACGGGCTGACCAACGTCATGCTGGCGATCCCGTCCCTGGTGTTCGCGCTCGCCATCATGGCGGTGTTGGGACCCGGCTTGCCAAGCCTCCTGATCGCATTGGGCCTGACCAACTGGTCCTGGACCTGCCGCATCGCCCGCAGCTCCACCTTGTCGCTCAAGAATCAGGGCTTCGTGCAGGCCGCCAGGGCGGCCGGCTTCAGCGACGCCAACATCATGCGCACGCAGATACTGCCGAATATCGTCGGTCCGGTGCTGGTCATCGCGACACTTGGCATCGGCGGCGCGGTTCTGGCGGAAGCTGCACTGTCTTTCCTCGGCGTCGGCATCCGGCCGCCGCAGCCGAGCTGGGGCAACATGCTGACCGATGCGCGCGAACTGATCCGCACCGCCCCCTGGGCCTCGCTGTTCCCCGGCATCGCAATCTTCGCCACGGTCCTTGGCTTCAACCTGCTCGGTGACGGGCTGCGCGACATGCTGGATCCGCATATGAGGATCAGGCAGGCATGAGCGGCATTCTTCCCGACCCTGTTCTGTCCGTCCGCGACCTGCGCATCGGCGTCGGCAAGCGGAACGAAATCCTTCACGGCGTGTCTTTCGATATCCTGCCTGGGGAAACTTACGGACTTGTCGGCGAATCCGGCTCGGGCAAAAGCATCACCGGCCTTTCGGTGATGGGGTTGCTTAAGCGTCCGCTGGAGGTGACCGGCGGCTCGATCTTCTTCCGGAGCCAGGACGTGTTGAAGCTTGGCAGCCGCGCCAGGCGCCGTCTGCGCGGCGACCGTACGGCGATGGTGTTTCAAGAGCCCATGACGGCGCTCAATCCGCTGATGGCAATTGGTCGGCAGATCGCGGAAATGTTCGTCGTCCACAGGGGCTTCGGATGGTCGGATGCGCGCAGGAAAGCCGTCGAGGCGCTGGAAAGCGTTCGGGTGCCGGCGCCCGAGGAACGCGCCCTGTCCTATCCCCATCAACTGTCGGGAGGGATGCGTCAGCGCGTCATGGTTGCCATTGCGCTGGCCTGCCGTCCCGACCTGCTGATTGCGGACGAGCCGACCACCGCACTTGATGTGACGGTCCAGGCAGGCGTCCTGGAATTGCTTGCGGAACTTTGCACGGCTGAAGGAACGGCCGTGCTGCTGGTCAGTCACGATCTGGGCGTGATCGCCAATATGTGCCGGCGCGTCGGGGTCATGGACCGGGGGCGGCTCGTCGAGGAACAGGACACCAAGGCTCTGTTCGAAAATCCGCTGCATCCCTATACCCGCGGCCTGCTCGCGGCGCGCCCCCGCCTGGGGTCGCGAACGCTGGTTGGACGCGCCCGCCTGACCGAACTGGACCAGGTCGTGACCAGCGAGGAGCGTGGACATGACGCACCGACGCTGACCACGCCGCGCGGCTTTGGTCAAGAGGCGACCGCATGAACCAGCCTCTTCTGGAAATCCGCGACCTCAACGTCCATTTCCCGCTGCCGCGGCGCTCACCGTTGGGCCCAAAGCGGACGCTTCGTGCCGTTCAGGGCGTGAACCTGACCCTGAACGAGGGAGAGTGCCTGTCCATCGTCGGTGAATCCGGCTGCGGAAAATCCACCACCGCGCTGACCGTGATGGGCCTGCAGGAGCCCACTTCGGGAAAAATCCTGTTCCAGGGCAAGCCGTTGGCAGGCCCTGGCGCTCCCGCCCGCAAGGAGCGCGCGCGCATCGCTCAGATGGTGTTTCAGGACCCGTATGCGTCGCTGAATCCGCGTCAGACCATCGGCCGCATGCTGTCCTCGCAGCTTGCCCTGCATGGAATCGCCAAGGGAAGCGAGGCCAGCCACCGCGTCGCCGAGATGCTGACCCGCGTCGGCCTGACACCCGATCACGCCAACCGTTATCCGCATGAATTCTCCGGTGGGCAACGCCAGCGGATCGGCATCGCGCGGGCGTTGATGCTCGATCCGAAGATCCTGGTGCTGGACGAGCCGGTGTCGGCGTTGGACGTGTCCATCCAGGCGCAGATCATCAACCTGCTGATGGACCTGCAGGAAACGCTGGGCTTGAGCTACATCATGATCTCCCATGATCTGAGCGTGGTCGAGCATGTCAGCGACCGGGTTGCCGTCATGTATTTCGGCCGCGTGGTGGAAGAGGGTGACTGGCATTCGATTTTCAGCCGCCCGACGCATCCCTACACGCGTCGCCTGATCGGTTCGGTTCCCGATCCCGATGCGATCCTGACCGGGGCACGCACCTTGCCGGATGCCGCCTTCGTTCCAGACGCCGCCCGCTTTTCGCCCGACATTTCGCGCCGTCCGGACCCCGACGAAGAACCCGAGCCAAGCGAGCTTGTCGAGATCGACCGCGGTCATCGCGTGCGTCTAGCGCAATAGGAATTGCCCATGACCTTCAATGTCCTTACCTGCGAATTCATGCACGAGAGCAATACGTTCTCGCGCTTCCGTACCGACTTGCCGCAGTTTCAGGTGGACACGCTTCTCCTTGGCGATGACGCGATCCGCGCCCGGCGCAACGCCAATACCGAACTTGCCGGATTCATGGATGTGGCGGAACCGGCGGGCTGGAATGTGATCCACGCGATTTCGGCACATGCCGTGCCCGGGGGGCGCGTGACGAAAGCCGCCTATGACCACATCGCCGGTATTATCCTGGAAGCAGCGCGTTCGAACAAGAGCCGACTCGACGGAGTGCTGCTTGGACTTCATGGCTCGATGGTGCCTGAGTTTTGCCCGGACGGGGAAGGACATCTGCTAGGCCTTCTGCGGGCCGAACTTGGAGCGGACATTCCTGTCGCGGTAACGCTCGATCTTCATGCGATGGTGTCGGAAGACATGGTCCGGGACGCGCAGATCCTTGTCTCCTACAAGACCTATCCGCATGTGGATATGCGCGAAATCGGCGCGCATGCCGCCCGTATCCTGGATCGCGCAATGAGGGGTGAAATCGCGCCCCGGACTGTCAGGGCGCATGTGCCGATGCTGGACGAAGCGAATTCCGGCCGCACCGACATTCCCGAGACGCTGGCCCTTTATGACCGCGCCCGCGAGGCCGAGGCCGAGGGCTTGCTCGCGGTTTCCGTCAATGCAGCCTTCACGGGCGCCGACGTGTCCTGCGTCGGTCCCACCGTGCTCGCAACCTATGACAGCCGTGATCCCGGCGCGAAGGCAGCCGCCATGCGTGTGACAGAGGAACTTGCGGACAGGATCTGGCAGGGCCGGACCAAGAAGCGCAATGTTTTCATCGAGGTCGACCAGGCTGCTGCCGAGGCGCATGCCTGGCGCGGCGACAAGCCACTGGTCATTGCCGATTATGCCGACAATCCCGGCGCCGGTTCCTACGGCGACTCGACCGCGCTGTTGACGGGCCTGCTCGATGCGGGAGTGAGGGGTGCGGTACTCGCGCCGATGATCGATCCTCAAGCGGCAAATGAATTGCACCGTCACCGGCAAGGCGAAACCGTGACGGTGACGATTGGCGGCAAGGGCGACGCCAACTTCGGCGGCGGCCCGCTGACGGTGACGGGTGTGCTGACCAGGCTTTCGGACGGCACCTATGTCGGCGACGGACCGATTCAGGGCGGGCTCACCCATAGCTTCGGGCCCAGCGCCGTACTCGATGTCGACGGGATCGAAGTCCTGGTCGTTTCAGAAGCGCAGCAGATGGTCGACCTTCAGCAATTGCGGGCTTTCGGGATAGAACCGACGGCCCGCCGCGTGCTGGTCCTGAAATCGATGCAGCATTTCCGGGCGGCATTCGAGCCGATAGCGGGCAAGGTCATCGTCTGCGATGCGGGCGCGCTGGCAACGCCGCGGGCAGAACGGCGCCCCTATATCCACGCGCCGCGCCCGCTCTGGCCGCTCGACAAGGATTTCGAGCGCTTCGTTCGTCCCTTGGCCGACATACTCTAAACTACCAAAGCGGGCCAGTGCGGACGGCCCCTTCGATCTCCTCGCTGTATTTGTCGTCCATCTGCGCCACTTGGCGCCAGAACGCCTCCTTACCCTCCTCGGTAAGCCAGGGCTGGAGATAAAGCCGCATCTCTTCTTCGCGCAATTCGTGCTTCACAGCGGCACCGATATACGCGCGCAGGACTGCTTCATGGATATAGGCCGGTAGACCGGCAAAAACGTCTTGGTGCGTCTTGGCCGCCTGCACCAGCGCGGGAGGCCGGTCGATCCGCCAGTGATGGGAATGACGGCTTCATGATCCTGCTCCTCAGATGACCCCGCCATTCGCGCGGACGATCTGGCCGTTGATCCAGCCGCTGTCCGGCCCGACCAGCAGGGAGACGACGCGCGCGATGTCGTCGACCTCGCCCAGACGGCCGAGCGGGTTCATCTGTTTGATGCGGTCGAGCGTAGCCTGATCTTTGCCTTCGAGAAAAAGCTCGGTGGCCACCGGCCCCGGCGCAACCGCGTTGACCGTGATGGCGCGGGATCCCAACTCCTTCGCCAGGATGTGGGTGAGCGCTTCGACCGCGGCCTTGGTGGCCGCGTAAACGCCGTAGGTCGGCTGGTAGAGTCCGACGACGCTGGTCGAGAAGTTCACGATGCGGCCGCCGTCGCGCAGGCGCCTCGCCGCCTCGCGAAGGCCGTTGAACGTGCCCTTGAGGTTGATCGCGATGGTCTGATCGAAGGTCGCATCATCAAATTGAGCGACCGGCGCGAGCTTCATGATGCCGGCATTGTTCACCAGCACGTCGACGCCGCCATGGGCCGCTTCGGCGGAATCGAACATCCGTCTCACAGCTTGCGGGTCGCTGACATCGGCCTGGAAGGAGGTGGCTCGACCACCAGCCTTTTCGATTTCATCCACCAGCTTGGCGGCCGCGTCGGGGCTGCCTGCATAGTTGACGACGACCGTGAGGCCGTCGCTCGCCAGCCGGCGGGCGATGGCCGCTCCAATGCCGCGAGACGCTCCGGTGACGATCGCAACTTTGTTCGTTGAGGTGATCATTGTCGTTGTTCCTTTGACGTGTTGCTGCCATCAATCTTTCGCTCGATATTCCTGCGGGATCACGAAGACCTCGTCGGCGCGGGCGTAACCGCCGTCCTTGACCTCCTCGATCAGGACCATGGTGTGCCGCCGAGCGGCCTCGGAGAAATATTCCACGAGCATCGCCGTGGCCCGATGGACGATCTCTTCTTTCTGGGCCCGGTTCAGCGCCGCTTCGGGGACCTTGAAATTGACGAAGGGCATGATCTTCACTCCTGTCGATCTGATGACTTGAATGGTGTGAAGGTAGCTGTTTTTAAAACAAGCACTAGAAAGCCGATTTTAACATCACCATTTCAAAATCCATAACAATCGACTACGAGATGGTTATGGATCGCATCGACATCATGCGGCTCTTCGTCAGGATCGTCGAGCGCGGGAGCTTTGCTCAGGCCGCGCGGGACCTGCGGGTTCCGCGCCCAACCGCCACGCATGCGATCCAGCGTCTGGAAGCGGATCTCGGCGTTCGGCTCCTCGAACGGACAACCCGAAATGTGAGGCCGACGCTCGATGGCGCACGCTACCATGAGCGCTGCATCCGGCTCCTTGCGGACCTGGATGAGGTGGAGAGCGTCTTCAGGAATGCCGAACCCAAGGGTCCGCTTCGTGTGGATATGCAGGGGACCATCGCGCGGTTTTTCGTCATGCCCGTCTTGCCCGAGTTCATCACGCGCTATCCCGGCATCTCGCTCAGCCTCAGCGAAGGCGACCGGATGGTCGACCTCATCACTGAAGGCGTCGATTGCGTCGTGCGAGCCGGCGAACTGTCCGACTCGTCTCTGATCGGTCGCCGCATCACCGCATTCGAGCAACTCACCTTGGCGAGCCCAGCCTATCTCGAACGTCACGGCGTCCCTTCGACACCAGATGATCTCGGCGGCCATCGAATGGTTGCCTATACCGCCTCCGCGACAGGGCAGCCATACCCGCTGGAGTTCGAGAAGGACGGTGTGGCAAGTGAGGTTCCACTACCCTACGATATCGTCGTCCGAGGCGCCGAAATCTACACGGCCTCCGGCGTTGCCGGGCTCGGATTGATACAGGTCCCGCGCTATCGCGTGGAACATCAGATCGCCGCCGGACAGTTGGTTCCGATACTGGAAACCTTTCCACCCCCGGCGATACCCGTATCCGTGCTCTATCCCCAGAGCCGCCATCTGTCTTCGCGGATCAGGGTGTTCATCGATTGGCTGGCGGACGTCTTTCGCGCCCCTCGCGGCGCTGCCGGGCGTTCCTCTCAGAAGGGCTCGGTCGAGATATCAAGCTGAGGCAGTTCATCGTTGCACGGAAAGGCGGAACAGGTACGCCACGCTTCGGCACACCGTCTCATGGCCCGTCTCTATGCATGAATGTGAGATGCCTCTGGTGCATTCTCAGGCGAAGGCGTCTGGCGAGCAGAAGCGCCAGACCAAGCGCAAATACGATGCCGCCCGCCACCAGCGCCTGGGCCGCCAGAACCAGCACCGTCTGCTCTGTCGTCGAGCCTGCCCGCATCTGGCGCACATCGGCTGCCGTGACGCTGACTTGCGGGTTTCCGAAGCGCGCGGTCACATAGTTTGCAAGGGCCGCCACCTGGCCGTCGTCCAGCCAGCCGTCAAAGGCCGCCATCGATTTGCGGCCCGCGACGCCGCCTGCCTTGACGCCTTCAAGGATGGTCATGACGACATTCTCAGGCGAGGTTACGCCGAGAGTGCTGTTGTTGGTCAGTGATGGATAGGTGCCATCCGCCGATCCGTCTCCATTCAGGCCATGGCATCCCGAGCAGAGCGACCGGTAGAGATCGTCGCCCACCGCGACCCCGCTGCCCTCCACGCTGGTTTTCGTCCCGGCATCGCGGGCGGCTGCGGGCGGATTGGCCCACGCGAAGCGCGGCCGCGTCTCGTCTCCCGATTGGGCGGGCACGGTCCTGAGATAGGCGACGATGGCACGAATATCGTCGTCCGAAAGATATTGCAGACTGTTCATGACGGTTTCCGCCATCGGACCGCCCGCATACGCCTTTCCAGGCACGGCGCCGGTCTTGAGAAACCGAAACAGCTCCTCATCGCTCCAGCCCCCTATGCCCGCGATCTTGTCGCTGCTGATGTTGAACGCCTGCCAGATGCCGGCGCTGCCGCCGGCAAGCTTGCGGTCTTCATCCATGCCGAAAGTCGTATTCCTCGGCGTGTGGCAGGCGCCACAGTGGCCGAGCACCTCCACCAGGTAGGCGCCCCTGTTCCACGCGGCGGTTCTGCTTGGATTTGGCCCGAAGCCGCCGGCGTGGAAGTTGGCAAGTTTCCACAACCGGAGCGTCCAGCGCTGGTTGAATGGAAAGGGCAGGATGTTTGGCGGCCGCGGCTGAGAAATCGGCGCCTTCGTGAGGAGGTACGCTCGAATCGCGAGCACGTCCTCGCGGTTCATCCCGGCGAAGCTGTCATATGGCATGGCGGGATAGAGATCGGCCCCGTCGCGTCTGACGCCTTTCTGCACGGCTCGCACGAATTCGTCGGCGGAATAGCGCCCGATGCCTGTGTCGGGGTCCGGTGTGATGTTGGTGGAATAGACATCGCCGAACGGCGTTGGCACCCGATAGCCTCCGGCGAAAGGCCGGCTCGGATTGGACGTGTGGCAGCCGACGCAATCGGCGGCTCGGGCAAGATATTCGCCTTTCTGGATCTCGTTCGCCCGCAGCGGCGTGCCAGGCGCCAGCGACGCCATGACGGTCGCGACTACACGTAGGAGAACGGCGAGGAACGGAACGCTCGCAGCAGGCCACCGCAAACGCTGCCCATGGCGGATGACCGCTCGTCGGCTCCGCTGCACAGTCACAGTTCGCATCCGCTGAAGATCAATCCGGCCGCCATTTGCGCCAGCATGACGAGCGTGAACAGGGCCCCGATACCTACCGAAGTCCTGGCCAGAAACGCGCGCGTGCGCGCCTTTAGGGGCGGGCTCGTGCCGTGCCTTGGATCACGAACGGCGCGCCATGACCACAGGACGCCCAGCGCCGCGACGGCGGCGCCTGTCAGCGAGAACAGAACAGTGGGCCGAAACCCGGCGCTGCATTGCCAGTATGCGATTGAATAGTCGAGCTGCAGCGATACCGCCCACGCTGTTGGTCCGGTGACCAGGCCTGCCCAGGAAACGCCCGTGCGGATCGCCTGCATGTTACATCCTCGGGACCCAGTAGATTACGAGATAGAGCACGACCCATGAGACGACCACGAAGTCCCAGTAGAAGGCATTGTCCGACACGTCGCTGAAGTGGCGTCCGGTGTTGCCTTTCTTGGTGAACATGAGAACGGCGAGCACGATCGTGTCCCCGACATCGGTGAGGAGGTGTGTCGTGTGCAGGCCGAGCAGGAACCAGACGATCGACCCGTAGGCATTCTGGTCCCAGGAGATCCGGAGCGCAGGAAATTCCCAGATGCGCACGATCAGGGGAAGAATTCCGGCGATCGACATGACCACGATGCCGATGCGCACCTTCACAAGGTCCTGCCGCCGCGCCCAAAGATCGATCAGACGGTTGGGAACGGCGCTGGCAAGCAGAATGACCAATATTGCCGTGCCCGGCAGGAGATCGGGTGCTGGCGCTCCGATCGGCCAATGCCGCGCCTGCACAGCCAGGTAGAAATAGGTGCCGATCGCCAGGGCAAAACCGGTCGCTTCAAGGGCGATGAAGGCCACCGTTCCCCACCAGATCGGGCTCGCCGATCCAAAATCATAGGTGGGCAGGCGGCTGACGTCGACGGTTGGCCGGTGTCTCATTCTTCGTCCTCCGGCTCGCCTTTCGGCCAGAACCAGCAGATAAAGCCGATCGAGACCGGTATCGCGCCCCAGACCACCGCCCATGGCGTGTATATCGAGCCCAGAAACGCGCCGCCCACGGCAATGGCCGAGAGCAGCGGCCAGATCGAATTGTCGGCCGATGGCACCCGCAGCTGCGGCACCGCATCGGCGACCGTGCCGGCAAGCACCTCGCGCGCGTCGACGCGCAGGCCCTCGACGACCGGGAGTATGTCTGCTTCGGCCCAGAGCGGCTCGCGATGGGTCACCACCGGCAGGCGCGAAAAATCGTAGGAAGGCGGCGGCGACGTCGTTGCCCATTCCAGTGTGCTCGCCCCCCAGGGATTGTCTCCCGCGATGCGACCGTTGCGAAGGCTGAGCAGCACGTTCAGGACAAAAAGCGCGAAGCCGGCGAACACCACCAGCGACGAGATGCTGATGAACAGGTTCGTGCCGCCCCAGCCGCTCGCCGGCGGATAGGTGTAGACGCGCCGCGGCATGCCTTGCAGGCCAAGGATGTGCATCGGGAAGAAGGTGAGATTGAAGCCGATGAAGACAAGCCAGAAATTCCAGCGGCCGAGCCTCTCGGACAGCATGCGGCCAGTGATCTTGGGAAACCAGTAATAGACGGCGCCGAGCAGGGGGAATACGGCGCCCCCGACCAGCACATAGTGGAAATGCGCTACGACGAAATAGGTATCGTGCACCTGCAGGTCGAGCGGCACCGAGGCGACCATGACCCCGGTCAGCCCGCCGATCACGAAGGTGAAGATGAAGCCGAGCACGAAAAGCAGCGGCGTGGCAAAAATCGGCCGGCCGCCCCAGATCGTCGCGGTCCAGCAGAAGATCTGGATGCCGCTCGGAATGGCGATCATCATCGAGGAGGCGGTGAAGAAGCTCTCGCCGAGCTGCGGCAGGCCCGTGGCGAACATATGATGCACCCACAGACCGAAGGAAAGAAAGCCGATCGCAATCAGCGACAGCACGATGCCGAGATAGCCGAAGACCGGACGGCGCACGAAGGTCGGCAGGATTGCCGAGACGAAGCCGGTCGCGGGAATGAAGATGATATAGACCTCCGGGTGGCCGAAGAACCAGAACAGGTGCTGCCAGAGCAGTGCATCGCCCCCGGCCGCCGGATCAAAGAACCTGGTGCCGACCAGCCGGTCGAGGATCAGCATCGTGCTCGACACCATCACGGCGGGCATGGCGAACAATATGATGAAAGCCATGACAAGGACCGACCAGACATAGAGCGGGATGCGATCGAGCGACATGCCAGGGGCGCGCTGCTTGAACACAGTCGCGATGATCTCGACGGCGACCGCGAGTGCGGACACTTCGGTGTAGGTCACCATCTGCGCCCAGAAATCGGGACGCTTGCCGATCCCATATTCAGGTCCGGCGAGCGGCACGTAGGAAAACCAGCCGGCATCCGCGCCCGTGTCGAAAGCGAAGGCGATCCAGATCATCAAACCGCCTGAGAGATAGACCCAGTAGCTGAAGGCGTTGAGCCGCGGGAAGGCGACGTTTCGGGTGCCGATCATCAGCGGCACCAGGTAGATGGCGAACGCTTCCATGACCGGTACGGCGAACAGGAACATCATCGTCGTGCCATGCATGGTGAAGAGCTGGTTGTAGAGATCGGGGCCGATATGGCGTGCCTCCGGCGTGGCAAGCTGGAACCGCATGGCAAGTGCCGACAGGCCGGCAAGGGCGAGGAACAGGAAGGCCGTCACCATATAGCGCCGTCCGATCAGCTTGTGGTCGACCGTGACCAGCCAGCCATAGAGGCCTTTCGGCGTCCGCCAGGCATGCGCCAGACACTCGTGCAGTCTTGCCTCGTCGAGGCCGATGTCGCGGATGCCTTTCAGGGCCGCTTCCTGTCTTTGCCCGGCCGTCTTCCCGGCAACGCCACTCATTCAAGGCTTCCAAGATAGGCGACGACCGCATGAAGATCGTCGGCGCTGAGAGCAATGCGCGGCATCTTCGCGCCGGGCTTTAGAGATTGCGGATCGGCGATCCACGCGGCAAGTGCGCCGGGCGCCATGGCCAGCGTGTCGGCGGCCAATGCACGCCGGTTTGCGAGATGGGTAAGGTCGGGCCCGACCGTTCCCTTGGCCGGCGTGCCCCTGATCGTGTGGCAGAGCGCGCAACCGGTGGAAAGAAAAGCCTGCTGGCCGCGGCGTTCCTCCTCGCTGGCAGGCGCGATGGCGGCGGCGTCTTGCCTGGACCGCCATGCCTCGAACGCTTCGCGGCTTTCCGCGACGACGATGATGGCCATGTGGGCATGCTGGTAGCCGCAGAACTCGGCGCACTGGCCGCGATAGATACCGGGCCTGTCGGCAATGAGGGTGATCTCGCTTGGCCGGCCCGGAATGAGGTCCCGTTTGCCGGCGAGACTTGGCACCCAGAAGCTGTGAATGACATCGATCGAATCGAGCTCGACCTTGACTGGCTCGCCGACGGGAACGTGGATTTCGTTCGCCGTGACAATCGTCCGCGACCGATCATCGTTGGGATAGCGTATCTCCCACCACCATTGATGCCCTGTGATGCGGACGGTGAGCGTCTCCTTTCCGCCCAGCGAGGCAATGGATTTGCCTGCGAAGAAGCTCGTTATCGTCAGCGCGGAGAGAACCAGCACGGTCGCCGCGACGGCGCTTCCGACCGCGCGGCCAAACCTGTGCTCCTGATGGCTGTCGATGACCAGCGGCGGGGGTGCTGCTTGTGCCCGGCGCTGATGGAAGAGCGCCATTGCCAGGGCCAGCATGACGAGCAGCCAGGTGATGGTCGCCACCGCGCCAAAGGACCAGATGAGATCGAGAATCGCACGGGCATTCGCACCATGTGCGTGGAGCGCGGATTGCCAGCCGCTGCACCCGCTCAGGACCGTCGACACCAATGTAGACGCGGGGCCGGCCCGTTTCAGGATGCCTAGGAAGACGATTGCCGGACGCGGTTCGAGCTGGACGTGCAAAGGCGGACGCAACCGATGATCGCCGCCGTTGCCGGGAGCGGATGACGGGCCCGTGCATCTTGCCATGTAAAATCCACCATCGATGAAGGCGATAACGCGGATCGCTGTAAAAGGATGCTTGGCAACGGTGGCCGGCTTTTCTGCGCTGCGATTGGCGCCGGGCCGAGGCTTGCGCGCCGGGAGCGCAACCAAATGGCGGATATGCCCGTTTCTTCAGGCAAAGGCGCGGGACGCGCATCGGACGGGTCCGCGCCGCGAAAGTTTAGGAACTAGCCATGAGCAACACAGACAAAACGGCCGGCGGACATCGAAGCGTCGCAGGCAAGGACAATCGCAGCCAGGACGCGACGCGCAACGACCGCCGAGGCAGGGAAGAGACGCGGCAGGAACAGGCTACGGACAGCCATCCGGAAGAGGATCCGGCGGAGGGTTCTCGCCAAACGGTCGAGCGCGAGTTGGACAGGCTGGATCGGTCGGGGCGTAGCGCCTCGCAATCCACCGACCAGGCCCAGGTGGAACGCGCGCGTGAGAAACTGCGGGAGCAGGTCAGCGAACAGACGCAATTGCCTGGACGAGGCTCGGCCTGACAGCACCAGTAGATCGCCCAGGGTCGACTTTCTGTTTTTCTCGGCTATCAGACGGCACGCAGGTCGTGCCGCGCCTGCCGCTTTCCGCTTTCCCGAATCCAGAGAGCCGCCATGAGCAGCGCGGCCCCACCATAGACGGCGCCCACGCCATGGCGCCACGATCCCCGCGAGCGGTAAGGTGATGGAAGAGCCAGCGTCCAACCAGCGGCAGGGGCGCCATTGCCATAGCAGATGGAGGTCGAAAAGAGCGCGGTGAGGCTCATCGCCGGCACCTTCCGCGAACGTCGCTCTCCTCGTCGGCCCCGGGGCATATCATGTCGATGTTCAAGCCGATGCGGCTTCAGCGGCATCAACGGGCAAGCCGGGCGCTACGTTCCATTAGGCGGTTGGCTTCCACAGGAACAAAAAGCCTGAACGGGGGTTCCAGCCTCAATCTCAGAAACGGCACTTGGTCGGAACAATCGACATGAATTTCTCCTGTGTGGCCTCGTTGGACACGCCTCTCCAATGAGTGGACCAGCTGACAATGCCGACCAAAGCGAGAGGCAGCGAAAAAACGGCGGCATCACCCGGGCGCTCGGGCTCGGACTGATCACCGGGGCGGCCGACGACGACTGCTCGGCCATTGGCACCTATGCGAGTGCCGGAGCCCGGTTCGGGCCCGACCTTTTGTGGACGGCTCCCGTCACTCTCCCGATGATGTACATCGTCGTCTATCTCTCGTCCAAACTTGGCCAAGTCTCGGGCCGCGGTCTTTTCAAGGTCATTTCCGATTTCTATCCGCGTTGGCTGCTGTGGTCCGTGCTGGTGGGCGTGCTGATCGGCAACACGATCGAGGCAGCCGCCGATCTTGGCGCGATGTCGGCGGCTGTCGTGCTGTTCGTTCCGCTGCCTTCGAACTTGGTCGTCATTGTTGTTGCGATGATCATTTTTGCCTTGCAGGTGTTCGGATCCTACAAGCTGATCCGCAACATATTCCGATGGTTGGCGCTGGCCCTGCTTGCCTACGTGGTCTCCGCCGTGCTCGCCAAGCCGGACGTGGTCTCTGTGCTGCGCGGCACCTTGCTGCCGAAAATCGAGTTCAGCCGCGAATATCTGTCCATCATCGTCGCCATCGTCGGCACGACGCTGTCCGCCTATCTCTACACCTGGCAGTCCAACCAGGAGGTGGAGGAGGAGATCGCCAAGGGCAGAACGAGCCTCGAAGAGCGCAAGGGAGCCACCGAGGGTGAACTCCGCCGGTCCCGGCGCGATATCCTGATCGGCATGATCTTTTCCAATCTGATCATGTATTTCATCATCCTTTCTACCGGATCGACGCTGTACGAGGCAGGGCAGACCCAGATCGAAACGGCGGCGCAGGCGGCCGAAGCGCTGCGGCCGCTTGCCGGTGACGCGGCGGGAATTCTCTTTGCGGCCGGGGTGATCGGCGTCGGCTTCCTGGCGGTGCCGGTCATGACGGCGGGCGCCGCTTTCGATTTCGCGCAGGCCATGGGATGGAAGAATGGCTTGAACGCCAAGCCCCGACACGCGCCCAAATTCTACATCGCCACGGGAGTGATCACCCTGGTGGCGGTGGGTCTCAATTTCTTTGGCTTCAACCCGATGAAAGCCTTGGTCTGGTCCGGCATCGTGCAGGGTTTTTCAACGCCACCTCTGCTGCTTCTCATGCTCATCATGACCAACAATCGCAAGATCATGGGCGACAAGGTCAACAGCAGGGCCACCAACATTCTGGGCGGCGTGACGACCATAGCGGTCTTTGCGGCGTCCGCGGGACTGGTGGCGACCTGGTTCATGTAGTTCGCCGGCGCGGAAAGGACGTTCAGGCCCAGTGGAACATCCACGGTCAACTCTCGTTGAAGTTCGTATGAGAGAAAGGGCTGTCCATGTCAAAGTTCCAAGCCGCCACTCAAGAGCATTTAGAGCAACTGAGACTCGAGGCTTCGGCTCGTTTCGCCCCGATGATGCTGCATGAGGCATTGTTGCGTCTTTCCCGGGCCTGCGGGGATGATAGCCTTGCCCGGTTCGAGAAAGCCATGGTCGATCAGATCGAGGCGACCAAGGACGATCGGGCCGATTTCGAGGCGATCAAGGAATTCGCGATCGAACAGCTTTATGGCTGGATCAGGGACGTGAACGAATCGCCGGATAAGAAGCAACCGCTGGAAAAGATAGAGGACCGCAGAACCCCCGGCCGCTCGGAAGAGCCGCAAACGCTGGAGGATCAGCTGCAGGCCGGTCTGGAAGATTCCTTTCCCGCAAGCGACCCGCCAGCGGTGGTGTCCACCTCCATTCCAGGCGGAGCCAAGAAGCTGGTCGGAACCGACGAAGTGCTGAGAAAACAGCGGGAGGCCAAGGAGCAACACCGCCCATAACCCGCACCACTGGAATCCGGCTGGCCGAACCGCCGCTCACGGACGGGGAATCCGTGTGGGGTCGATCGCGTCACAGCTTGACGGCCGCTTCCCGGGCCCACAGTCGCAGCTTGCGGCAAGCCTGCACGAATGCCTTGGCGGAGGCTGCGGAGTCCAGCCGCATCAATCCCTCATCGGCATCGGCGGCGACGCCTGCCTTGGCCAGCAGCGGCTCGGCTCCCGGTGTGAAGCCGATGAACTTGCAATGTGCGAAGGCATCCGACACGAAGTCCTTCGCGGCTGCCTCCTTCACCAGCAACTCGGCGTCCGGTTCGGACAGGAGCAGTACCACGGCGTCGAACAGGACCGATGGACCGCCGTCGATCATGTGCCTGGCTTCGATGTGGGTGCCGTCGGCGGCCTCGACGCCGCCTACCTTGGGTGCGATTACCTCCATGACCGCGCCTTCCGTTTCGATGGCCGAGCGGATTTGTTCGAAAAGCGCCGTGTCGGCCCCGTCGCTCAGCAACACGCCGACCTTGCGGCCTTTGAAACTGTCGGGGCCGTTCTCGATAATGCTGAGAGCCGGAGACGGCGGCAGGTCGTCGCGCGGCGGGACGGCGGCCTCGGCGGGGTCGGGCATGTTTCGAATGCCAAGCTTGTCGGCGACTTGAGTCGCCAGCGTTTCGTCTATGTTCAGCAGATGCGCCACCATGCGTTCGCGGATCGCCGGTGCCTGCACCTTGCTCAATTCGAATGTCAGCGCCATGGCGATATGGCGTTGCTCCGGCGCTGTCTGGCTGTTGAAGAATTGCCGCGCCTGGCTGTAGTGGTCGGCGAAGCTCTCCGCCCGCAGGCGCACCTTCTGCCCCTCTTCGGCGTCGGCAAAAGAGCGGAAGCCGCGTTGCGGATCCTCGCGGGGACCCGATCCCCACGAATTCGGCTCATAGTTGGCGCGGCCGACCGGGTTGTGCATGGCCATGTGCCCGTCCTGCTGAAAATGTGCGAAGGGGCATTTCGGAGCGTTGATCGGAATATGGGTGAAGTTCGGGCTGCCCAGCCGCTTCAACTGGGTGTCGAGATAGGAGAAGTTGCGGCCCTGCAGAAGCGGGTCGTTGGAGAAGTCGATCCCGGGCGGCACGTTCTGGGTCATGAATGCGACCTGCTCGGTCTCGGCGAAGAAATTGTCCGGCATGCGGTCGAGCACCAGCCGCCCGACCGGGATTGGCTCGATGATCTCTTCAGGGATGATCTTCGTGGCGTCCAAGATGTCGAAGTCGAAGCTGTCGGCAAAATCCTGGTCGAACAATTGCACCGTCAGCTCCCATTCCGGGAAGTTTCCTGATTGGATCGCTTCCCACAGGTCGCGGCGGTGGAAGTCGGGATCGGCACCATTGATCTTGACCGCTTCGTTCCAGATCACCGACTGCATGCCGAGTTTCGGCTTCCAGATGAATTTGACGAATGTGGATTCGTCGTCGGCATTGACGAGGCGGAACGTATGGACGCCAAAGCCTTGCATGAAACGGAAGGAGCGCGGTATCGCTCGATCCGACATGATCCACATGACCATGTGCATCGATTCCGGCATCAGGCTGATGAAATCCCAGAAATTGTCATGTGCGGTCTGGGCCTGCGGGAAAGCCCGGTCGGGCTCCTGCTTGGCGGCATGGATGAGGTCCGGAAATTTGATGGCGTCCTGGATGAAGAAGACGGGAATGTTGTTGCCGACGAGGTCCCAATTGCCTTCCTTGGTGTAGAGCTTGACGGCAAAGCCGCGTACGTCTCGGGCGAGATCGAACGAGCCCTTGTTGCCGGCAACGGTCGAGAACCGCACGAAGGCTGGCGTCTTTTCGCCAGCGCGCTGGAAAATGTCTGCACGCGTGTATTTGGCCAGCGATTCATAGGTCTCGAAATAGCCATGAGCGCCGTAACCGCGGGCATGCACCACCCTTTCCGGGATGCGTTCGTGATCGAAGTGGAAGATCTTGTCCCGAAAGTGGGAGTCCTCGATCAAAGACGGTCCGCGCTCGCCGATCCGCAATGTGTTCTGGTCGTCGGAGACAGGAGTTCCCAGGGAGGTCGTAAGAGCAGGCGTTTCGGCTCCCGCGATCTGGTGCAATTCGCCGCCATTTCCCCGCGCGGCATTCTGATCGTGCACGCTCGCCGATTTGGGAGCTGAACGGTGTGCGGATTTGGCCATGATTTTTCCTCGATTGACGCCCGCGGGCTGACTTGGCTCAAGGCGCCGAACTGCTGGCGCAGGGCTTTGTTCCCGCACAAACGGCGCGCCGCCCTACCCGAAGCCAGCGCGGGCACGCCGGTGCACGCGCGCCAGGGGGCGCAGGCACAGCAGGATCGTTCGGCCGGCATCCTGGCAGTGCAGAATTTTCTGGAGAGTTATCTTCAACGCCCGGAACGATACAAACGTCCATGCATTTAGCTGGGGTCTGCATTCATACTTCTTTCTGGGAGCTGGACCATTGTCAGGCGAAGGCTATGTTTTGGCCGACCAGGAAACCCATGAAGTTTCCATCGTTGACCTGATACCCGCGCTGCGGGCTTTCGCGCGCACCTTCTGCCGCATCCCCGACGATGCCGACGATCTGGTGCAGGAGACGCTGACGAAGGGGCTCGCCAACATCGACAAGTTCGAACCCGGCACGCGCATGAAGTCGTGGCTCTTCACCATCATGCGCAACACCTACTACACTCGCATCAAGGTCGCTGCCAGGGAAGCGCCTGGCCTGCTCGACTGCGCGTCCTCGAGGCCGATTTCGGAAGCCACCCAGGAATGGACAGTTCAGAGCAAGGAAGTTCACGGCGCCATCCAGAGGCTCCCTGAGCACCAACGCGAGGTGCTGATGCTGATCGGCGTTCTTGGTGTCAGCTATGAGGAAACGGCCGAGATATGTGGTTGTGCGGTGGGGACGGTCAAAAGCCGGCTCAATCGTGCCCGCGCCGCCGTCCTTGAGTTCCTGGGGGAGAGTTCGCTGCAGACGCTGGTGGAAAGACGAAATCATCTGTCGAATGGACAGTTCGATATCGATGCCGACAGCCGCAGATAGTCAGTTCTTTACGTCGCGCCGGCGTTTCGCGACGAGCGCGTTTTGCAGTTCGATCGCCAGTCTGGTCAGGCGATCGGGAACCTTTTCCTGTTCGATGGCGATCAGCAGAGAGGCAATCTCCTGATCCATCGCCATGCCTGCGCGCGGGTCCATGGTATCATCGCTCGAACGGGACATCGTATTCTCTGGATGGATGGCAGTCCTTCATCCTACTGTGATGACAAGCGCCGGGCATTACAAGCAGATGGCCGGCGCAGAGACCGTTGCCAGGTAGCCCTTGCACAGGTTTTTTCTTCTATTCTCGATTGCCGAGAGTCGCGGATGCAGCGCGGCGCCTTTCAGTCCTTCGGCAATCGATTTGCGGCGTGATCCTGATATTGATCGGACTTGATCTGATTGCCATCCAGGCCGCGTTCCTCGCTGTGCTGCTTCTTGTCCCTGTTCGACAAAACCGCGTTTTCTTCGATCTTGTCCTTGGCCAGTTCGGTCATTGCTCCGGAGTCGGCACCTTTGTCGTGGCTGCCGCTGCCGACATGTTTCTTGCTGCCGGATGCCATGCTGTCCTCCATTGAATTGGCGGCGCTCTTCAGCGTCTCTGTGTTCGAGGCCCGAACTGGCATTGGCTGGTAATGTTCCGTCACGCCGGCAAGCAGGAAGGCGTCGCCGTCCCACAGCCGAAACGGCTTTTCGCTATCGATGACGATCCGCAATCCGTGACGTTGCGCCAGGCGATGGATATCGGCGCGGTCCAAAAACATTGATTCGCGATATGAGTAATTCAGCAAGGCCAGCCTGCCCGGTCTTTTGAGGACGCGCGCGATTTCGCCGAAATGCCGCTCTGCCACGCCGGCCAGCACCAGATAGGGGAAACTGTCGACCGCCAGAACGCAGTCGAAACTCGCGTCACCGAACTCCGCCAGATCGAGGCCCGAGGTTCGCCGCAGCTCTACATTGCCAAGCGCTGCGCATTGCTCACGGGCGATGGAGATCATCCTCGACGATATGTCTATGCCGACGACCCGGCCACAGGATGCCGACAGGGCGCGCTCGAAACGCCCGATGCCGCAACCGATGTCCAGAATCTTTCGTCCAGCTCCGGTGAAGTCTTGCGCTTCCAACCATGCGACTATTTCGTCGGTCGTGGCGGCTAGCCTTTCCTCATCGCCGAGAGAAGCCAGCTGGACACTCGCCACCCGGGAAATCGCTGCCGCGGCGTCAAAGCCCGAGGCCAGCCGCGTGACGACATCTGCATCCGTCTCGTCGTCGTCGCGTTCGTGACGAACGGCGGAACCCGTTTTCTGCAACGTGGCAAAAACCTCCGATCCGCGGCGAAGCAGCCCGGCTATCTGCTGGAGCCTTTCCCTGTCTCGGGAATCGACCGAATCGATCTCCGCCACGATCTCCGCCAATTCGACTGCCCCGATGCCTGGCTGGAGATGCAGCGCCAGCCTGGCGATCACGGCCTCGGCGCTGACAGCGTCCGCCATACAGTCCTCGACCGCCAGCCTGACCGCTATCCGGCGGCGCACGGATGTTGGTACCATCGAACCCATGGGCTCATTTCCGCGTCCAAGTCCTTCGCATCGTCCACCTGTCGCCAGCGCCCCAGCCATATTTGTAAGGCTCCCGGCCGCGCAGGAAGTCGAACTCGCGCGCACTTTCGCGGATCGATTCGGCAATTGCGTGGCCAACCAGGATCGCGCCTGGACTTTCCTCCGCATAGGCAGGATCAAAGCCGCCAAGATAGGCATAGGCACGGCCGCGATGGTGAAATCCGTAATAGGCGCCGATTGGCTTGCCGTCGATCGCGAGCAACCAGCAGCGGGTCAGATCGCGGGCGTCGAGCAGGGGAAGTGAGCGCCTGTGGAATCGCTCCACCGCCGGGTCGGCCAGCACACCGCCTCCGTTTCCAGCCCAGCGCGCGCCGTGCAGGCCTATCAGGTGATCGAGGAACAGCTGAGGATCATCCCTTGCCGGCGACAACACGACCCGGCCGCGCCTAAATGCGGCGCGCCGCGCCCGGCGTAACTGGCGTCTGCGCCGGGCGGGGACGCAGCCCGCCAGCGTTTCGTCGCCGTCGGTGGTGAGCACGGGACAAACGGCATGCCCGACCGGTCCAGCGGCCTCCAATTCGGGATGTTCGATCGCGAGACCGGCACTGCCCTGCGGCAGATCCGGCAGGATCCACTGCGACCACTCGATCGAGAGTATCTTCTCGGCAAGGGCAGCGGCGACCTGGGCTTCGCTGCCGGGCACACAAAGCACGTCCAGATAGTCGCTGAGTGAAATGCCGATCGGAAGCAGTTTCGACCCTGCCGTGCCATGTTCGAGATAGAGCGGTGCCAGGCCCACCAGATCGTCGCAGCGCCAGATGGCGACCGTCGCCAGTTCCCCCGGAGCGAATGTGTGCCACCACGGCAGCAGCCAGGCGGGACATTGAAAGGGCGTCGCCGACGAACTCTGCTCCCACAGTTTCCACCAATGCGGCATCAGCGCATGCAATTGCTCTGGCTCGCCGATGATCTCGCTGCGCAGCATCGGCTCGTTCACCGTGCCGCGGCGAAGCGCCTGCGGTCGGCGCCGAGCCGGGCCAGCGCCAGATAGGCGCTCATGTAGGATGAGACCATGCGCTCCAGCGAAAACCGCCGACGCGCCTCGCTTCGGCACGTCTCGGCATCGAGGCCGGGTGCCGCGAGAATTGCTTGCGCCATCTCGTCGACATTGTTGACGATAA
Organism: Mesorhizobium sp. BR1-1-13; assembly: GCF_020165515.1. Taxonomy (NCBI): domain Bacteria; kingdom Pseudomonadati; phylum Pseudomonadota; class Alphaproteobacteria; order Hyphomicrobiales; family Phyllobacteriaceae; genus Mesorhizobium; species Mesorhizobium sp. BR1-1-13. Next base: position 595,219 of record NZ_JAIUIH010000002.1, on the reverse strand, counting down.
AGCCGGTCTTGCCGTGCTCGACCACATCGGGAAGCGCACCGCTTGGAAGGGCGATCACCGGTGTGCCGCACGCGAGTGCTTCCATCGCGACCAGCGAACTGGTCTCGGCGGCGAGGCTCGGAACGACCAGGCAGCGTGCTGCATTGAGCAGGCGCCGCTTGGCGGTGAAGCCGAGCGGGCCGAGGAAGCGGCGCCGGCGATCAAGGCGAGGTTCGACTTCATCGCGAAAGTATTGGATATGCGTTTCGTACGGATAGACCCGCCCGCCGATGACCAGCGGCACATCAGCCCGCTTAGCCGCATCCAATGCCAGGTGTATGCCCTTTTCCGGGCAGATGCGGCTGAGCACGAGGGCGAAGCCGCCCCTGGGCCGCGGCTGGTTCAGCGCGTCGATATCGACACCATTCGGGATCGGGGTAATCAAGCTTGCATCCGGCGGCGCGGTTCTCTGCTGGGCCGACGAGACGGCGTGAAGCCAGAGGTCGTCGCGTGTCGGGCGCAGTACCCCGGCCGGGTACCAGTCGAGCGGCAGGTGAAGGGTCACCAGGGTCGGACCGTCGGCAGGCAGGTAGGCGTCGAAGTCGATGCCATGGAGATGAACCAGGTCGATCGGCCATCGGGTGCGGGCGGCGGCGATCGCGGCGCGATGGGACTGCTGCGCCCGGTTTTTCGCCGCCTGGTCGAGCACGCCGGCTTCGGCGGGCGTTTCCACCAAAATGCCGCTTGCACTGGAACCCTGGCAGCCGATGACAATGGACCGATGGCCGGCGTGGGTCAGCGCCTGATCGAGCATTGACAGCACCTGCTCGGCGCCGCCAACGGCGTTCGGTCCCACCGGCGCGAGAGGATAGGCAACATTGAGCACTGTGAGCGTCATGGCTGGTCGAGCCGGAGCGCCTCGTGAGCACGGGCGCTCGCATGCAGCCAGGTGCCGGGCTCGAAACCCAGCGGCAGCGATTCATAGTAGAGCCTGCCATCGTTGGGCAGCTTCAGGAAATCATAGGTCGGCGCCAGTCGGAAGCGCTCGGTGCGGGTGGAAAACGGCGCCAGCGTTCGCTGCTGCGTCAGGTGGCTGGCCAGCATGCGCTGCTTTTGCTGAAAGGCCGCTTCGGTCAGGCAGACCTCTATGCAATCACTGCCGGTGCCGCTGGCGAAATCCTGAAATACCGGGCCGTCCGGGCCAGCCGAATAAAAGGCCATTTCGATGATGGTGGGCACGGGCCGGCGGTCACGGCGCAGAAGATGGCAGGCCGCGTGAACGGCAAAAGCGGTCGCGTCGTGGTCGGGATGGCCTCCCTCGAAAGGATGTGTGCAGACGAAGCGGATGTCGGGTTCGCAAACAAGGCAGGCGAGTTCCTGCGCGAGCGCCACGAGATTCGCCGCAGCCTCCTTGTCGGGATAGCCAAGGGCGGTCAGGCCCGATGGCGATATGCCGGCCGCGGTCAAGGCTTCCGTCAGTTCCGCACGGCGCGCATCGGCATAGCCCTGCCATGTCTCGAAACCATGCGCTTGCGCGTCGGCAAGATCGCGTGGTGCTCCGTCTGTGACATGGACGATGCGGCATGACCGCAGTCCGGCAAGATGCCCGCCGATGCCGATCGTCTCGTCGTCCGGATGCGCGACGACGACCATGATGGCGGAGCCATGTGCTGCGTCACTGCCCGTCAACAGGGCCGCGAATTCGCCCAGGGTTGCCGACGGTTGATGCATGGGAGCCTCACGCTGCCGAGGCCCGCCGCCTCGACGTGGAAGCCACGCCGGGCGCGTAGCGGCGGATCATGGTTGCACAGAATTCGGCGAATTCCTCCGGCACCAGCGGCGGACTGGTGTGGTGAGGCATCATCCCGCGATGCTCCGGCGTGAAGCAGAAGGTGACGGTCACGTCGAAATCGGCGAGCGCTTCCATTTGTCGATCGAACCAGTTCAATGCATTCGGCCTGAAGCTGTCGGCCCAGGAAAGTCCGGTCCGCATATTGGTGACCCCGAGCCGCTTCATCCAGGCGACGGCGTCGTCCAGTCGCGGGTCCTCGAAATGAAACCACTGCACCAGCCCCATCTCGGGCGTACGGCGCAGGAATTCCTCCAGTGCCGGTTTTGGCGTGCCGTCCTGGCGCAGCAGCCCCATATGGAAATGACGATAGTAGGAGGAGCCTTCCGCTTCGCGATGGCGCGTCGTTGCTTCCCATTCGCGCGGGAGATCATAAAGGCTGTACCACTGGATGCGCGGAGCGTTGCCGAGCAGCAGCTCAGCGGTGCGCCTGAGGCCCCAGACCTGGATCTCGTCGGCGCCGAAGGTCGATACGCCGACTTCGCTGACCCAGATCGGGAGATCGGTGACGGCCGCGATCTCACCGATCTTCTGCGGCCATTCCTGGATCTGCCACAGGTTCCAGTCGAGCGGGAAGCCATGCACGGCGACTGCGTCGACATGGTCCAGCAATCCGAATTCCTTCATGCGCGTTATGAAACCGGGGTCGATCGGCGAGATGCCGCCGAGTACCTTGGTCAGGGCCGGATTCTCGGACGCGATCGCATCTGCCGACAACATTGCCATGGCGGCGAAGCGGCTCCAATCGGGGTCGAGCTCGGGGTCCCAGTGCGATTTGTTGTTGGGCTCGTTCCAGATCATCGCGGCTTCAATCATGGAGCTGTCCTTTCGATGGGTAGACGGCGCCGCCGCCGGCCGGGTCGCCGGCGGGACGGCAGAAATAGACCTCCTGCTCGGGATGAAGAAAGATCTCGAAACCGGCGCTGCGCAGCATCGCTTCGGTGCAGGCGCGGTTGGGGATCCACCAATTGGTCGGATCGTCGGCGTAGCGATGTTCGATGAAATGAAGTTTCGGAAAATCCGGCTCGTCGAACAGGTCGTGCGTCCAGAAGTGATAGTCCTGCTCCAGCGCGGGCAGATCCTTGCTGCCGCGCTGCATCGACTGAAAAATCATCAGCTCACCCGCGACATGCTCGCGGATCAGGTCGAGCGCGAGCAGGGGGTGGCGCAGGTGGTAGAGCACACCCATGAAAAGCACGATGTCGAATGTCTCGCGCAGGGCACCGACGTCGTAGACTGAAAGCTTCTGGAACTCGATGTCGCAGTCCGCGATCTCGGCGGCAAAGCGCGCCTGTGCCAGATAGGCCTCGTCGAAATCGATGCCGAGGACACGACCGGCGCCGCGCCGTTTCATTTCGATGGAGTAGAAACCGGCATTGCAGCCGATATCGAGCACGGACTTGCCGGCCAGGTCGGCGGGGATGGCGTCGGCGAACTTGCGCCACTTGACCAGCGGGTAATTGCCGAGAAAGTGGTCGGGAGCGGTTTCGACGCCTGCCAGCTCCATATTGTGGAACCATGGGCCAAGGGCATCGATACGGCGTCGAATTTCAGCATGGGAATGCAGCATGGCTAGGCTCCTTCGCCCGGAACGGCAGGCACATGCGAATGTGCCTTGGACGCGATCATGGTGGGCCGGTGCTGTTTGGACGCGGCATCTTCGTCGAGCAGCCGAAGGGCCGCGCGATAGCCGTTGAAGGTCCCGACGTCGACATAGGCGGCCCCTGCCTTGACACCATAGGCCTGACCGCCCGCTGCCAGATGGGCGTTGATCAACGTGCCGATATATTCGTCATGGCAATCCCGCTCGCGCCAGAGTGCCGCTAGCCGGTGCAGGACATGGCCCGGCATCTTGAAGGCGCCCCATATCCAGTTCGTGGCGGCGTCCTCTCGCTTGACCTGGATTTCCCGCACCCGGCCGTCCTCGCCGAGAACCACGGCATCGAAGAATTCCGGCCGCTCCACCGGGAAGAGCAGGAATGACAGCTGGTCGTCCGGCAGACGGCAGAAGCCGTCCTCGGGAAACCAGATCGTATCGGGAAGGCCGATCAACACCGTCTCGTCCGGTGCGACGAGGGGTGCCGCTCGGAAGATCGCGTCGCAAAGGCCGACAGGTGTGGGCTGTACCACGAACAGAGCGGTCGCCGCGCCGTAGCCCGCGGCATAATATTCGAGGATATCGGATTTGCCCGATCCGATGATGAAACAGATCTTGTCGACGCCGGCGCGCACCATCCGCCGCACCAGATATTCGCTTACGGCGCAGGGGCGCTCCGTCTGTCCATCGATCCGGCTCCCGACCGGCAGCAGTTCCTTCGAGAAGCCGAGCGGTTGAATGCGGCTGCCGCGTCCGGCAGCGGGCACGATGCCCAACATCAGACTGCTTCCTTCATCGGTTCGCCGGCCGACCTTTGCAAGGCTTCGTTCAGGATGCGATCCAGCTCCGCCGCGCGCCGTGCGGACGTGTGTTCGTCCAGTACCCGTTCACGCGCACGGCTTCGGATGGCATCGAGCTCGTGCGCTGGCAGTTTGAGCGCTGCGACCACGTCGTCCGTGTCGTGCGCCAGCAGAATCTCGCTGCCGGGTTTGAAGAAGCTGCTGAGGCCCGGCCAGGTGTCGGTGATGATCGGTACGCCGCATGCCGCCGCTTCGAACAGCCGGCCCGACGGACACCAACCCTTCTGTGCCATCGCCTCGCGCGTCACATTCAGCGTCAGGCGGGACGATGAAAAGAAGGCCGGATGGTCGGCCGGCGGAAGGTGCCTGACGAAGAAGATGTTGTCGCTCCACGGGAATTCCTGCGGATATTGCGCACCGCCGATGATGAAGCGGTGGTCAGGCAGGCGCGCGGCCGGGCGGACCAACAGCTTTTCTACGCCGGCCTGGCGATCCGCCGCATAGGTGCCGAGATAGGACAGATCGCCCGCAAATTCCGGCCTAGGTACTGCCGGCCGGTGCTGGTCGGGATCGACATGGCCATAGAGCGGCACCACGTGGCGTGCACCGAGGACCGTCTTGAGCGCGTCGATCGCCGAGCCGCCCGTGTAACTCAGGACGAGATCGAAATCGGCAAGGCCCTCGGGCCCGAAATAGGGTGGGCGTTCACCTTGATCGACGCGCGCCAGCGTGACCGGAGTGTCCAAGTCGTAAAAAACACGCAGCCCGCGGCATGCCTGCCGCGCCAGGCGTGAAGCGTCCACGGCGTCGGGGCAGTAGGAGGTAATGATGACGACGTCCGATTGCTTGATCGTCTGCTCCGCGACCCTTCGGATATCCTCCCAGTCCGGGTAGAGCACGACGTTGCCGCCGTCCAACTGATCGAGGTCCCTCGCACCGGCATAGTAAGGGGTGTCGCGCTCGAAAAAGGTGATGGACCAGCCGTGCCGGGCCAGCGCCCGGATCAGCCCGCGCCACAAGGTGGCGTGACCGTTTCCCCATGAGGACGTGACGGTGAGACCGAAAATGACCATCTGCATCCGGCAAGTCCTCGTCAGGCAAGTTCGTTCAGGCGGAGGAGCTTTGCTCCCCAGTCTCCAGATACGATCGTGGTGATGGAGGCGGGGTCGATATCGAAGCGAAAACTGTTGCCGACGGGCAGGCCGAGCACATTGCAGATCGCTGCCTTGATCACGTCGGCATGGCTGACCAGCGCGACGCATTGGTTCTGATGCCGCTCTCGAGCCTTGTCCATGAGCGAGACGATACGCTGTTGGACGTCCAGCATGGTTTCGCCGCTTGGGGTGCTTGCTTCCTGCCGCCGACTGTTCCACGCCTGCCAGCCGGCATCGCCGTTTAGCTCCTCGAACGTCTTTCCCGACCAGATGCCGAAGTCGATCTCGTCGAGTTCGGCGCAGATCGCGATTTCGCCGACATTACAGGCAGCCGCGATCGGCTTCGCGGTTTCCAGCGTGCGCTCGCGTGGGCTGCACCAGATAGCGGCAATCGACTCGCGGCCCATGCGGCGGCCAAGATGCGCCGCCTGGTCCCTGCCGGATTCGCCAAGGCGAACTCCGCCCATCCGTCCGGCCAGATAGGAGCCGACATTGTCGTGTGCCGCGTGCCGGATCAGGAAGAAGGTCGTCGTCATTCCGCGGCATCGAGCATGGGCTCGTCCCTGCCGGTGATGAATGCTAGCGTGCGTTGCCGAGCTTCGGCATCGGTGAACTGCTCAGGCGGAGACTTCATGAAATAGCTGCACGGACCGGTCAGCGCGCCCGCGATGCCGCGGTCAAGCGCCAGCTTGGCGCAGCGCACGGCGTCGATGACCACGCCGGCCGAATTGGGCGAATCCCAGACTTCCAGCTTGAGTTCGGCGTTGAGCGGCACTCCACCGAAGGTCGTGCCTTCAACCCGGATGTAGGCCCATTTGCGATCGGTGAGCCATGGCACATGGTCACTGGGGCCGACATGAATGTTGCCAGGCTCCAAGGGAACATCGAACTGGCTGGTCACGGATTGCGTCTTCGAGATCTTCTTCGATTCTAGCCGCTCGCGTTCCAGCATGTTGAGGAAATCGGTGTTGCCGCCGAAATTCAACTGATAGGTGCGGTCGATGCGGACGCCGCGCTCGCGGAAGAGATTGGCCAGCAACCGATGCACGATGGTCGCGCCGACCTGGCTCTTGATGTCGTCTCCGACCAGCGGCAGCCCGCGTTCCTCGAAACGCAGGCGCCATTCGGGCCGTGACGCGATGAAAACCGGTATGCAGTTGACGAAGGCGCAGCCGGCCTCGAGGGCGCATTCGGCATAGAAGCGCGTCGCTTCCTCCGACCCCACCGGCAGGTACGAGACCAGCACATCGGCGCCGCTGTCCCGCAGGATTTCGCTGACATTGGCAACCGGCTCCGGCGCTTCCTCGATTTCCGTGCGCAGATATTTGCCGATGCCGTCCAACGTGGGGCCACGCTCGACGCGAACCCCGGTTGCAACCGCATCGGCAAAACGGAACGTGTTGTTCGGGGCGCTGTAGATCGCTTCGGCCACGTCGCGCCCGACCTTGCCCTTGGCGACGTCGAACGCACAGACGACCTCGATATCCTCGACGTGGTAGCCGCCGAGATCGGCATGCATCAGCCCGGGGATCGGCTCGTTGCCTTTTGCATCTCGGTAATAGGAAAGGCCTTGCACCAGGGAGGATGCGCAATTGCCTACGCCGACGATACCGACACGAACTTTCTTCGATCCCACGAAACTGCCGTCCTGTGCTGTCCAAGGTAAGTTCCTGGGGCCGAACCGCCAGCTTGCCGGAATGTTCCTTGGCATGTGGAAAAATTGCGCGCGGCAGGATGGATCGAAGCCGCGCAAGCGGCGTTGGCGCACGGCAGGCTTGGAATCGATCGATGATCGTCTACGGCGACCACAAACGAACGGAAGACGCGCGGCAGCTTCGCAAGGCTGCAGGCAAAATGGCGGAAAGCCTCGATCGCATGCCCTGTGGCATCCAACGCCACGCTGCCTTGGTAGGGCTGTTCGTCAAGGTCTCGGAACTGGTCCAGGCGCTGGCTGATATCGAGTTCGAGGCCGGCGGCGGGGACACCGCTTCGCCGCGGCAGCGGCAAGGCGCCAAGCTGCTGGTCGGCCTTGCGGCGGAAGTGGCGAGGTCCTGGCAAAGCGGCTTCGCGGTAAGCGGCGCCGTCGATCCCGTGCTGAGGCAAATGCTGGCGGCGCTCGACTGCCAGGGCAAGGTTCTTACCGGCACGGCCGAGGGGTACGCCCATTATGCGCTTTATCCGGAAAGCTATCTCGGCGCGGCGCGGGCATCAGGCCTCGACGCGAATACATGCGTCATCGGCATCCGCAGCATTGGCCTCGGGCTTGCCGCCCTGGTCGCCGCGGCGATCGACGCGCCGGCACCCATCAGCGTGCGCCCGATCGGCCATCCTTTCCGCAGGCATGTCAACGCCGACCCGGAATTGATCGGCGCCTGGAGGGACAAGCCGTCCGCCTGCTTCGGTGTCGTCGACGAGGGCCCCGGCCTGTCGGGCAGTTCGATGCACGCCGTCGTCGCGTGGTTGCGGCGGCTGGGCATCGGTAGGGCCCGCATCCACCTGTTCCCCAGCCATTCCGGTGGCCCGGGTGCCGAAGCCTCTGAGGAGGTTCGTGAGACATGGTCGGGTTGCCGCAAACATGTGGCGATGGCCTTCGAAAGCACCTTCCCGGGCGGCGCGCAAATGCCGACGTTACGCGATTGGGTGGCGGAGGCGACCGGCAGCCCGCAATTGGCCCTGTCCGAAATATCCGCTGGAGAGTGGCGAAACCTCCACTACGCCGAGGAGAGGCTCTGGCCGCCCAGTCAACGCGGCATCGAGCGGCGAAAATTCCTGGCGTCCGCAGGACGCGATCGGTGGCTCGTCAAATTTGCCGGCCTCGGTCAAATCGGGCAGCGCAAGATGCAAACCGCAGAGATGCTGAACGAAGCCGGTTTCGGACCGCGGATCGTCGGGCTTTGCCACGGCTTTCTGGTTGAACGGTGGGTCGACGGCAAGACAATGGATCAGGCAAGCCTATCGAAAGACAGGCTTGTCGCGAAGCTCGCACGCTATCTCGCCTGGCGTGCGGCCAATCTGGGAACTCCGGAGCCCGGTGCTCCATTGCCGGAACTCGTTGAGATGGCCATCCACAATGGCGCCGAAGCCCTTGGCGAGCAGTGCGCGGCAGAGCTGCGGAACTGGTTCTCGAAGCAAGGCCCCGCACAAGCGCTGTCACGGGTCGAGATCGACGGAAGGCTTCACCCGTGGGAGTTTCTCGTTTGTGCCGACGGGACGCTGGTCAAGACGGATGCCGTCGACCACTGCCGGGGACATGATTTGATCGGCTGCCAGCCCATAGAGTGGGATATTGCCGGCGCTCGCGTCGAATATGGATTTTCCGACAGCGAGCTAGCGACGTTGGTCCACCACATGGAAGCCGGGGAGCGGCTCAATATCGATACCGGCCTCATTGACTATCTCGAACCTTGCTACCTGGCGTTTCAACTGGGACTCTGGAACGTTGCTGCCCGATCCGAGCATGGCCCGGAGAAGCCAAGGCTGGTAGCTGCGGCAACGCGGTACAAGAATGGGCTGCTACGCTTCCTGGAGAGGTCCGGGCCCTGACGATCAGTCCAGTCTCCGCAGCATGTCCGCTTCGCGTTCGAGAATGGTGGCCACTTCCTCGCGCTGCAGATGCGTCATCATCAGGCTGACGCAGCACTCGAGATAGGTGATGGAGGCCCGTCGCAGAAAGGCAGCCGTCTCTCTTTCCGCAATCTGCTCGATATCCTTTGCGGATCGTTTGGGTTGCACGGGTCCGTTCTCCATAGCGGGGTCTCATCGTCAAACCCCGAGCTCGCCAGGATGTTCCGGGCAATCCGCAAAAGTGCGGCAGGAGGCATGACCGTGCTTGAGCGGTCATGCCGGGGGCACGTGGCTGCGGCGGCCTGGCTTCAGGCCGGAAGGTTTTGCAACCTGCCCGATCTTGCGTTTGTCGCAACAGCTGTCATCCGGCCGCCGTCGATCCCGCTGGTTTCGAGATTGGAGAAGTATCCGATCGTCTGCATCAGCCCTTGCGTGAGTGGCACTTTCGGCGTCCAGCCGAGCAGCGCCTTTGCACGCGAGATGTCGGGCTGCCTGCGGCGGGGGTCGTCTTGCGGCAAGGGCAGGAATTTCAGATCCGACTTGGTTCCGGTCATGTCCCTCACCATGGATGCCAGTCGCATGATGGTGAATTCTCCGGGATTGCCCAGGTTGACGGGTTTCCCGGGATTGGGATCGAGATCCATCAGGCGCATCATACCGTCGATCAGATCGGAGACGTAGCAGAAGGACCTTGTCTGCAACCCATCGCCGAATATCGTCATCGAGCGCTTCTCAAGCGCCTGCATGATCAGGTTCGAGACGATGCGGCCGTCGGCGGGGTCCATCCTGGGACCGTAGGTGTTGAAGATGCGGGCCACGCGAATATCGGCTTTTGCCGCTCTCAGATAATCGAAGCAAAGCGTTTCGGCGGTACGCTTGCCTTCGTCGTAGCAGGCGCGCGGGCCGGTGAAGTTCACATGGCCAACATAGTCTTCCCGTTGCGGATGTTGTTCCGGGTCGCCATAAACTTCACTTGTCGACGCCTGTAGGAATCGTGCGTTGTTGCGGACGGCGAGTTCGAGCAGGTTGAGGGTTCCGATGACGCAGGTGCGCGTGGTGTGTATCGGATCGGCCTGGTAGCGAGGCGGCGAAGCAGCGCATGCCAGGTTGAAAATGCGATCCACCGGCTCGCTGAGGTTCAGTGGCCGGCAGATATCCTGCTCGATCAGCCGGAAGCGCGGCTGGTCCATGATAGAGACGATGTTGTCCATGCGGCCGGTAAGGAAATTGTCGACGCAGATCACACGCCAGCCGTTGCGGAACAACGTTTCGCAAAGATGCGAGCCGAGGAAACCCGCGCCGCCGGCGACAAGCACTGTCTTCGCCCTTCGCGCTTTTCTTGTTTGCCGCATCGCTGTTTTCTCCTGTCTTTCAGTCATGCTGCGGTTCCGATATCGACATCGATCATCGCCGCTCTCGGTCCTGTCAGCAGCGACACGAATTCGCGGGCCCTGGCCGCACCGGTATGTGCTCCCAGGACGACTTCGCGCGCCCGGCCGGCCATGGCGAGCCGGGCGTGCTCGGATTCCCTGAGCAGGATATCGACGATGTCATCCCCCTTGTCGGCCATGTGGATCGCCGAAGCAGGAAAGAAGCTGTCGAGACCTGGCCAGCGATCGCTGATAATCGGCGTACCGCAAGCGGCCGCTTCGAAAAGGCGCACGCTGGGGGACCATCCGGCGGCGATCATCGATCTGCGCGTGACGTTGAGCGTGTAGCGCTGGCGGCTATAGAAAGCGGCATGATCGGCCGGCGGCAAATGTTCGATGCGTTCGACATTTTCGGGCCAGACGATGTCGGGCGGATATTGCGAGCCGGCGACGACAAAACGGCGGTCCGGCATGCGCCGTGCGGGCTCGAGCAACAGCGCGTTGAGCGTTGCCTGCCGGTCGGTGCTGTAGGTGCCGAGATAACCAAGATCCCAACCGACCGGGTCGGCGGTTCGGTGATGCCGTTCCGGATCGACCGAACAGTAGAGCGGTTCGGCGCGGCGCGCACCGAAATCCTGCGCCAGTCGGCCAAGCGTCGGCCCGCCGGTGAAGGAGAAATAGACATCGAAATACGGAATCTGGCGCCCACTAAGATAGTCGCATTCATCCGTCGAAAGCTTTGCCAGGGTCACCGGCGTGTCGATGTCATAAAAGCAGAGCGCCCCCTTGCAGAGCGCCGCGGCAATGTCGATGACCGCGCGCCCCTCCGGAACGAAGGACCCGACGACCACGACATCCGCCTGTTGCAGGCATCGTGCGCAGTCCTGTTGCAACTCATGGGTGGTTTCGTAATAGCGCAGGGCGCAGAAATCGGGATCGCGCAAATCGCGATGATTGGCGTACCACGGCACGTTACGCTCAAGGAATGTCACACGATGGCCGAGTTCGTGCAGGCCCTTCAGCAGGCCTCGAAAGGTCGTGGCGTGACCGTTTCCCCAGGACGAGGAGAGGGACAGGCCGAGAAAGACGATGTTGAGCCGCTTGGTCATCACGCCGCCTCCACGGTCCCGCGCTCGAAGTGCCGCTTCAAGACCGCGTCGGTCACCGCCGCTCTCATGGCGTAGGTATGTTCGCCGCGGACGCGGCGCAGTGCGGACGCGCCGATCGCCTTTGCCCGGTTGGGGGGCAAGGTGCGCATGATTTCGGCGACATCGCCGCCGTCGCGCGCGACCAGAATCTCCTCGCCGGGTTTCAGGAACAGTTCGACACCCAGCCACGCATCCGTGATGAGGCAGGCACCGGCGCCCGCCGCCTCGAAAACGCGGGTGGCCGGCGAAAAGCCGTTTGCGGCCATGCTGTCGCGGCTGATGTTCAACACCGCCTTAGGCGTGACGTTGAAGGCGTTGTGGTCGCGGGTGCCGACGTGGCCGAGCCAACTGACATTGGCGGGAAGCGGCTTGTCGCCCCAGCCCGATCCGCCAAGCAGGAAACGCTGCTCCTGCAAACGGCTGGCCGGATCGAGAAAAAACGCCTCGACGCGCGCCTCACGGTCCGGCAGCCGGTTTCCGAGGAAGGCGAGGTCACAAGCAAAACGCGCCTGACTGGCGACTGGATGGTGCGTTTCAGGATCAAGCGCATTGTAGATCGGCACGCATTCCTTCGCTCCCATGGCGCGATAGGCCCAGACCACGGGGTCGCCGCCGCCATAGGTCAACACAAGATCGATTTGCCGTAGCGCGGCATGCAGCGGATGGTCCGGTTCATCGCGCAATTGGCCGAGCGTCGCTGGAGCATCCACGTCCCAGAACACGACGAGCGCGTCAGGACGCGCGTGATCGAGCACGGCACGCAGCAGCGCCTCATCCTCGAAACCGACGCCGCTCGCCTTGACGACGATATCCGCCTCGGCGGCTTGCGCCGCCACCTGCATCAGCGCGTGCCGGGTCGCCTCGTAGACGACGACGGCGCACCAATCCGGCGCCTCGATGTCGCGGTTGTTCCGGCGGTCATAGACGTCAGGTTCATAGAAGGTGATTTCGTAGCCGAGTTGGGAAAGCGCCTTGAGCAACCCACGGTAATAGGTAGCGGCGCCGTTCCAGTAGGACGACAACAGGCTCGATCCATAAAAAGCGATCTTCATTCAGCAGCTTCCTTTGCGGCGGTCGGATTGGTGATGTGTTGAGGTCCGCATTCGGCGAGCACGCCGAACAACTCGTCCACGCGGTGCCGGCATGTGTGCCGCAGGCGGATGGTCTCAAGACCAGACGCTGCCAAGGAGGCAGCGAAATCCGCGTCGCTGAGTACGGCCCGGAGGTGTTGCCGCATCTGGGAGCCATTGTCCGCAAACAGGAAATCGACGCCTGGTCTGAACAGTTGCTCGGTATCGGACCAAGGGGCCGAAATCAGCGGAATGCCGCAGGCGAGCGCCTCGAACACGCGGATGGTCGGAATGCCGGGCAGGCCTTCCCGATAGGGGCGGCGCGGAACATGTACCGTGACACGATGCGCTGCGAACGCCTTCGGCACGTCGGCATTGGCGATCCAACCTTCATGGCGCAGGCCGGCGGCTGCGAGATCGGCGAGCGCCTGCCTGGGGTAGCGCACGCCATGAACGGTGGCCTCGAGGCCGAGTTCGTGCACCGGCTCGATCAGAAATTCCTTGAGTTCTGCGGTACGCTCGTCGTCGCCCCAGTTTCCGATCCAGATCAGGTCTGACGCAGGGCGGATCTCCGGGTGCGGTCTGAACAGGCGGTCGTCAGCCGCCTCGTGCCAGGTGAAGACGCGTTTGCCCCACCCGGCGCGCAGGTAGCTCTCGCGCAACGCTTCGCCAAAGGCGAGGACGCCGTCGTAATGCTCCAGCTGGAGCGCCGAGATCGCCTCGGTCGCCGACACGGCGCGGTGGTGGGTGTCGTGAAACAGGAGGATGAAATTGCCGCCCCTGGCCCTGGCGCGACCAATGCGCGCTACGAGGTCCGGCTCGGTCCATTCATGGACGACCACCACGTCCGCATCGGCGATCCAGGCCTCGTGGTCAAAGCCGGCATCGTAGGTCACCGGCATCAGCTCTGGGAAATCGTTCCTGAAGCGCTCGATGGCGAAGGAGCCCTTCTCGGCCAGCAGATTCGAGCGGCTCCAGCCGTCCGCCGGCTCCAGCGCGATCGCCTGATGCTGGCGTGCGACCAGCTCCCGCATGATGCCGCGCAGGAAATGTGCGTTGCCGTGGTTCCAGTCGGAAACGACCGAATGGGTATAGAACAGAAAGCGCATGATCAGCGCTCCGCCATCGCTAGGGCCGCTTTGTCGTAGACGTCGCGCATGGCCGCTGCCTGCCTCGCCAACGAAAACCTGCGGCTCCGGCGCAGGGCTGCCCATCCGAGCTCCCGCCTGTGCTGCGCATCCGCGGAGAGACGGTTGATGCAGGCGGCGAGATCATGCGGATCGCGCGCGTCGTAGAATAACGCGGCCCCGTCCCATAACTCGCGGTAGGTGGCGATGTCGGATAGAACCAGCGGCGTTGCCGACATGGCCGCTTCCAGCGTCGCCAGGCCGAACGGCTCGTAGAGCGATGGCGACACGAAGATTCCGGCGCGCGCCATCAGGGAGCGCATCTCATCATGCGGTAGCGCTCCGAGAGCGACGGCATGGCTGAAGCCGGCGCGCTGGCCGTCCGGACCTTGCGTGGAACCGGCTGCAAAGACGGGCCATTGCGTTATCGACGCGGCCTGGTCGATCACCGCGGCGTTCTTGGCTTCATCCCACCAGCGGGCGGCGGCGAAGACGAGCGGTTGACGCTTTTCGGCTTTCGCTACCGGGCGGGCGCCGTTGGCGACGACATTGAGACGCGCGATTTGTCCATAGCAGGTTTCGAGCACGCCGGCGTGGCTGTGGCTCGGCGCGATGACGGCGTCGGCCGTGTCGAAGCCGCGCCTGTTGCGCTGCTTCTGCCAGTCCCATGCACTGTCCACCGCCTGTCCCTTGACGGCATGGAACCATGTGACCACGCAGGAATGCGAGACCACCACGATAGGGCAGGGCGCATCGAGCCCCACTGCCTGCGTCGGCGCATTGAGATGAACAAGGTCGATGGCGTGGTCACGAATGGGCGCATGCAACTCCCCCGGCAACGCATCGAGGTCGCAGGCATTGCGGGTCATCCAGTCCGGCGGCGTGTTCAGCCAGGTCAGTGTCGCCAAGGACTGTGCTTCTTCGGCTTGTTGCGTGGATGGTTCCGGACCAAGACCGGCAAGCAAAACGCTGTCCCCGCCGTCCACGAATTCCCGGGTCAGATCGAGCGCGTACCGCCACACGCCGCCCACGGCATCGACCGTCATCAAGATGCGCCGCGAACGCGGGGTCAGTGTCCGCAACATGTCGCCTCCAGCTCCGCCAGCGGACGCGGGCGCTTCTCCTGGATGTCGCTGAATTTTTGGAACGATGCGAGATAGTGCTCATGCGCGCGCTCCCAGGCGATGTCGTCGGGCTCGCCCCAAAGCTCGCGATAGCTGGGCGAACTCGGATAGGGATAGAGCGGTACCGGCTCATTGGCCCATACGCCGTTGTCTATCAGGTGGTTTCGCCAGTGGTCGACCAGGGCAGGGTCATCTTCGACCACGCCGATCAGGTTGGCCTGGACGAAGGGAACATGGCGTCTTGCGTCGACGAGGAGCGCGGCGAGTTCCTCCGTGCCCAGCCGGCAGCGCTTGGCCAGCATGGCCCGGCCCTCTACCGTCAGGCTTTCGAGGCCCGCTTCGATGGACACGCAACCTGCCGCGCCAAGCAATTCCAGAAGCTCGGGCTTCCACAGGTCGATGCGGGTCTGTACGCCGAACTTCACCTCGCGGTCGATCAGTGCCTCCAGCAAGGCTTTCTGCGGCAGGAAGATCTCGTCGATGAAGTAGATGTAGCCGACACCTTGGGCGATCAGCCGGTCTATCTCCGTCACGACCGCCTCGTGATTTCGGCGGCGATAGGCATCGCGGAAATCCATCTTGGCGCAGAAGCTGCAATTGTAAGGGCAGCCGCGCGATGCCTCGACTTCCGCGCCGAACCCCACTTGGTGGTCGTCGAACCTGTGATGGTGGTGCGCGTGCGCGGCGATCCAGTCTGACGGCCATTCGAGCGGCGGATGGTCGACGAACGAACTGGCGTGGACGGCGCCGTTCGAGACCAGCCTTGCTTCGCTAAAGTAGGCGGTTGACGACACCGCACTCCAATCGTGGCGCCGCGCGAGGTCGGCCACGACCTCCTCGCATTCGCCGCGCACGACGATGTCGACGCCGAGCTTGCGCAGGGTTGGCGCCGGTGTCGCCGAGCCATGCGGCCCCACTGCGACGGTGCGCCCGCCGCGCCCGGCAAGGCGGTTGAGAAAATCGGCTGGCACGCGCAATTCTGGCGGTGCGCAGCGCCAGAACAGATAGGTCGGCGCAGTGGTGACGACCGTCATTGCCGGCGCGAACTCGGCCACCCGTTCGGAAAGGCTGGAATTGTCAAGCTTCTGAAGCTGTCCGTCCAGCATCAGCACCTCATGGCCGGCCCGTTCGAGCAAGGCTTTCGAGTAGCCGAGTTCCAGCGGCAGATGCGGTTGGCGGCAGCCGAAATAGATGCTGTCGTCGTAGGTCCAGAACGGATTGACCAACGCGATTTTCATGCGACGTACCTCTCGGCTTCGGCGTGGGGTTCGAGCCGGTGATGCTGCAACCATTCGGCGAGGTCGCGGATGCCTTCGCGCCACGAAACATGCGCCGCCCAGCCAAGCGTGGTTTGCATCTTCCTGGTATCGGCGACGAAGAAGGGCTGGTCGCCGGTCCGCTCTGCCTCATAGCGGACCGACAGTGCTCGATCCGTCAGGCTGCCGATCTCGCTCAACAGCATGCGCAGGCTGAGCGCATTTTCCGGTCCGCCGCCGAGATTGAACGCCTGGCCCGTGATCGTCTCGATCCGGTCGAGCACGGCCCTGTAGGCCGCAACCGCGTCGGAGACGTGCAGGATGTCGCGCACCTGCCTGCCGTCGCCGTAAATGGTTATCGGCCGCCCCGAAAGCGCGCAAAGCAGGAAATGCGCAACCCAGCCCTGGTCCTCCGTTCCGAACTGGCGTGGGCCGTAGATGCAGCTCATCCGCAGGACCGCCGTCGGCAAGCCATAGGACTTGGCGTAGTCGAGCACGTACTGGTCCGCCGCGCCTTTGGAGCAGCCATAGGGTGTGCAAAAGTCCAGGCTGCGGCCCTCGCCGATGCCCTCGGTGCGGATCGCAGGGTCGCAGGGCACATAGCGCTCGCCCTCCGGGCGAACCGCGATGTCGGGGAGGCTGCCGTACACCTTGTTGGTGCTGGCGAAGATCACCGGGATGCGTTCGCCGCTCTGTCGCGCCGCCTCCAGAACGTTGAAAGTTCCCCTAAGGTTGATGTCGAAATCCTCGCCCGGTCGAACCAGGCTGGTTGTGACGGCGGTCTGCGCGGCCAGGTGGAATATGGCTTTCGACCCCGTCAGGGCCGAAGCCAGGGCGTTGGCGTCGCGCACATCCACGGTTTCCAAGGTGAGGCGGCTTCCATGCTTGTGCGACAACCATTCAAGGTTCTGTTCGACACCGGCGCGACTGAGATTGTCGATCACCAGCACCGGCTCGCCGTCCGACAACAGGCTGTCGGCGAGATTGGACCCGATGAAGCCGCTGCCGCCGACGATGGCGACAGGTGCTTGGCGACGGTTGCGCCGACCCGGCTTCATGACACCAGCCCGCGTTCTTCGAGCTCGCGTTTCATGTCGGCGCCGCGATCGATGGCAATCGTGTTGCGCACCCAGGAAACGAAGTCGCCGAGGGAATTCTCCAACTGCCGCCCCGGCTCGAAACCCAGCAGTTCACGCGCCTTGCAAATGTCGGCGAAGCAGTTGCGAATGTCGCCGGAACGCGCTTTGCCGAGCAGCTCGGGCGAGCGGTCCGGCGTTCCCATGGCTTCGGCCAAAAGGCGCGCGACATCGCGGATCGCATAAGCCCGGCCGCTTCCAATGTTGATGACGTGGCCTTTCGCCTGGCGTTGCTCCAGCGCTAGGCGAAAGGCGCGGGCGACGTCACGTACATGAACGAAATCGCGCTTCTGCTGGCCGTCTTCGAAGATCATCGGCCGCTTGCCGTTGGCGAGACGCGAGGCGAAGTTGGCCAGCACGCCGGTATAGGGGTTTGAAAGCGCCTGTCCGGCGCCGAAAACGTTGAACAGGCGCAGCGCCACCGCATCCACGCCATAGGCTTCGCCGAAGATCAGCACGGCGCGTTCCTGGGCATATTTCGTCAATGCATAGATGGATGCGAGATCGACCGGCTTTTCTTCGTCTGTCGGCAACGGCGAGAGGGGTTGACCGTCCGCAGACAAGGGATTCCACTGTCCGCCTTTGAGATCGTTGGCCTTGCGCCGGGCGTTGCCGATGCGCCGGCCGTCGGGCGTGGCGTACAGACCTTCGCCATAGACGCTCATCGAGGACGCGACGACGATCCGCTCGACCGGGTGCTTGATCAACGCCTCGAGCAGTGTTGCGGTGCCGAGATCGTTGGCGCCGACATAGCGGGCGATCTCGTACATGGATTGGCCGACGCCGACTTCCGCGGCCAGGTGAACCACCCCGTCGACGCCGTTCAGCGCCTTGGTGACGGCTTCGCGATCGCGCACGTCGCCCTTGATCAGTTCGGCTCCAGCGGGAAGGTTGACCGCTTCGCCTGCATGCACCTGATCCAGCAATGCATCTAGGATGCAAACCGAATAACCGTGATCGGCGAATTCTTGTGCGACGTGGCGACCAATGAAACCACAGCCCCCTGTGACCAGTATACGTTTCACGACAACTCCTCGGACTGGTGACCTCGGCGCCCCCAACTTCTCGGCAAAAGCTTTGTTCCCTGCGCATCAACAAAGTTCTCCTGGCGGTTTCATTCGACAGCAGGCGCATCGCACCACGCGACGGGTGCTGGAACATTGCCTGCCGTGTGCTGTTAGGACGCTCAACAGTTGCCGCGGTGCGTGCGCGGCGAGAGAGCAGGCCGAAAGGAGATTTCGATGTCGCAATCGCAGACGACCACCAATCACGAGGAGATTCGCAAATGGGCCGAGGAGCGGAACGGCCGGCCGGCAGTGGTGCGAACCAAGGGCGAGGGTGGCATCCTGCGGATCGATTTCGGCGAGCCCGAGGAGGCATTCGAACCAGTCGAATGGGATGAGTTCTTCCGGATATTCGATGAGAACCGTCTGGCTTTTCTTTACCAGGCCAACACCGGCGGCGGGCAGACCAGCCGTTTCAACAAGTTCGTCGAGCGTGACCAAAAGGGCTGACCGAGGGCCCGGCCGTCGATCAATCGGAAGCCTGGTTCGGCTCAGTTCAGAAGCCTTGCGCCGCTGGACTTTGCCAAATCGCGCATAATGGCGTTAAGCCAGTCTTCGGTAGACTGGCCGATCCGCCTTTGGTCGATGTCACGGATCGCTCGCTCGAGCGTCCTTTCGACAAGCCGGTCGGAGGCTTCCACATCCCCCAGCAACAGACGTGCCGCAAGCCTGAGTTTGGGCAGGAGCGAAAACACGTCGTCCGGCGAACTTGGCACAAAGCCGCTCGCCGCAGCCGGACTTTGCGGCGGGAAAAGAGCATTGAATACAGCCCCGCTGCCCGAGGATTTTCGCAGGTTGCTGGCATGCCGGAGATGTTCGGGAATGGCGATATCGCTGTCACCGCTGAAAAACACGAACGGCACGCCACGGCGCATCAGTTCGTCCGCGATTGGAAAGACCCGTCGTCCGTTGAGGTTGACGTCGAGGATGGCAGCCTCGGCCGATTCGGTGTGCAATGATGCTTGTTCGACCGTCGCTGCCGGTCCCAGAATGATCGCACCCATATTGCTGAAATAACGGGCGAGATCTCCGGCTACCATCCATTCGTCTTCGACGATCAGAAGATGCACCCCTTGCAGATCGCGCACCTCGTCATCCTTTCTCGAGCAGTATCTGGTGGAAACAGTCTCCCTCGCCGAGCCTGCTGGGTGTTTCGGCACGAGCCCGGCCGAGATCGTCGAGCAATTCCACGCCGCTGACTCCATGTGCGTCGGGAGCTTTGTTTCAGATGGACGGTTGGTCATTGAACACTTGAACTCCAAATTCAACGCCATCCGTCGCGACTTGTTCCGTATCTCCGCCGCGCCTATGCTTACCTGCTGTCCAGCCTGCTTCATAAGTGATTTCGCCCACAGGTGCCGAAAGGGGAACGTCCAGTGACAGCCCAGTCGAAAAGATTTCCCATCGTTGGCGTCGGCGCGTCCGCCGGCGGGATTCCGGCGATGGAAGGGCTGTTTAAGGGTATGGCCGATCAGCCCGGCATGGCGTTCGTCGTCATCACTCATCTCAGCCCTAAGCGAGAGAGCCTGTTGCACGAGGTTGTCGGCCGCTACACCGAAATGCCGGTCGAAGTCGCGGCGGACGGCATGATCGTTCAACCGAACCACGTCTATGTCATGCCGCAGAACGTCATCCTGACCATCGACAAGGGAATGCTGCGCCTGCGCCGGCCCAACGGGTTCAGCCAGGAACGCAAACCCATAGACATCTTCTTCAGCGCATTAGCCGAAGACCAGGGCGAACATGCCGTCGGCGTCATCCTGTCGGGCGGAGATTCCGATGGAACCTTGGGCGCCAAGGCGATCAAGGAGCGTGGGGGGCTCACCGTCGCGCAGATCTCCGACGGCTACGGCCCGCGCAATCCCGATATGCCGCAGAGCGCCATCACCAGCGGACTTGTCGATATAGCCGCGCCCGCCGAGGAGATCGGCACGAAGCTGGAAGCCTTCGCCCGCGGCTTCGACGCGTTAAATGGGTTGGCGGAGGAGGATAGCGTCCGAACGGCAGGTATGGAAAAGGTTCTGTCCCAGATCTACGGCATCCTGCGCAGCCACTCAGGCCATGATTTCTCGGGCTACAAGACCAAGACGTTCCTGCGACGCATCAAGCGGCGGATGCAGATCGCGCAGATGCAATCCATTGGCGCATACGTTGAATGGCTGCAAAAGGACCCTCGCGAGGTGATGAACCTTTTTCGCGACCTGCTGATCAACGTCACCAACTTCTTTCGCGATCCCGAGGCCTTCGAACTGCTCGAGCGAAAGATCGTACCGCAACTCTTTGAAGGCAAGACCGCCAACGACATCGTCAGGGTGTGGATTCCCGGCTGCGCCACAGGCGAAGAGGTGTTCTCCATCGGTATCCTGCTGCGTGAACATGTGGAAAAGCTCCCGGTCGTTCCGCGAATCCAGATATTCGCGACCGATATCGACGAACCGGCGCTGGCGGTGGCGCGGGCAGGGCGCTATCCCGAAGCCCTGCTGCAGGGACTTTCCCCCGAACGCCGCCAGCGGTTTTTCAATGGCGACGGCGACACCTATGTCATCAGCAACGAGATACGGGAGCTGTGCATCTTTTCGCCGCACAGCGTCGTTCGCGACCCGCCTTTCTCACGCATGGACCTGGTGTCGTGCCGTAACCTGCTGATCTATTTCGGCCCAGCCATTCAGAACCGGGTCATTCCTATTTTCCATTACGCCCTGAAGCCCGGGGGATACCTTTTTCTCGGCACCTCGGAGAGCGTCGGACAGAACGACAATCTGTTCGCCACCGTCGACAAGAAACATCGTATCTTCCAGGCGCGGGAGCATGCCTCGCCGCATGTCAGGCTGCCCGCCCTGATCGGCGATAGCCGTTCGGGCGCATTCCCGTCCGAGAGCACCGGCTTGAGGAAGGGAGCCGCCGGTTATCCGTTGCGCCAGGCGGTCGAGGCGCAGGTGCTGGAGCGCTTCGCCCCCCCGCATGTGCTGGTCAATGCCGAAGGCGACGTCGTCTACTACTCAGCTCGCACCGGAAAATATCTCGAGGCGCCGCAAGGCATTCCCAGCCGGCAATTGTTGACAATGGCGCGGCGCGGGCTGCGGCTCGACCTGCGCGCCGCACTGCGGGAGGCGACGTCGACGCGCCGGACCGTCGTGCGGGAAAATCTCACGGTCGAGGAGGATGATGAGCGGATCCAGCCGATCAAGCTCACCATCGAGCCGCTGGCGGAACGCGACAATGGCGAGCCGCTCTATCTCGTCCTGTTCGAACCGTCGGGACCTACGCAGATCCGAACAGACGAAGGCGGCAGCCATGACACCGATAGCACCGCTGATCTCGAGCGGGAACTGCGCGATACGAGGGAGCGCCTGCAATCGACGATCGAGGAATATGAGACCGCACTGGAAGAGGTGAAATCGTCTAACGAGGAACTCGTCTCCGTCAACGAGGAAGCACAATCGACCAATGAGGAACTTGAGGCTTCGAAGGAGGAAATGCAGTCGCTCAATGAGGAGCTGAACACCATCAATGCCGAGTTGACGAACAAGATCGAGGAACTCGATCACGCCAACAGCGATCTGCGCAATCTGTTCGAAAGCACGGAGATTGCCACCATTTTCCTCGATCGCAATCTGGTGGTGCGAACCTTCACGCCCGCAGCTTCGTCCTTCTTCAGTCTGCGTCCTTCCGACGTAGGCCGGCCGCTGACGGACCTGTCGAGCCAGCTCGACTATCCCGAGTTGAAGCAGCATATCGCCGAGGTGTTCGAGACCGGCGAGACCCTGAACCACCACCTCACGCGCGACAGCGCCGGGCGGTTTCACATGGTCCATATCAATCCCTATCGGGACAAGGGCAACCGGGTTCAGGGCGTGGTCGTGACACTGGTCGACGTCACCACCCTGGCTCAGGCGGAAGAGCATCAGCAGGTTCTCATCTCTGAGCTCAACCACCGGGTCAAGAACATGCTGGCGGTGATCGTCAGCATTGCGAGCCGTACGCGGGAGAAATCCCTGTCGAAGGATGAATTCGCGGAAGCCTTGATCGGACGCTTGCATGCGATGTCGCGGGCCTATGGATTGTTGAGCCGGAAAAGCTGGAAGGAAGCTTCGGTCAGCGAACTGCTTCACCAGGAACTCGAACCGTTTGGCATTGAACGGTTCGAACTGAACGGCCACGAGATAGAACTTGGACCGCAACAGGGTCTTTCCCTCAGCATGGCCGTCCACGAACTGGCCACCAACGCGGCCAAATATGGCGCCCTGTCCAAACCTCGTGGCAAGGTGATGGTGATGTGGTCGATCGCTGACGACATCTTCACGTTTACCTGGAGCGAGAAGGACGGTCCCCCCGTCAATGAACCCGTCGGCAGCGGCTTCGGCCTCACGCTGCTGCAGGGAGAGATCGGCTACAGGCTTGGCGGCCATGTCGAAACCGCTTTTCGCAAGGAAGGCCTCAACGTTCAGATCGCATTTCCCGTTAACCGGAGGGAGGGGTCGTGAACGACGGACCGCGCGTCCTGGTTGTCGAGGACGAATGGCTGATCGCGGAAGACACCGCGTTAGTCCTGCGTGGCGCCGGTTACCAGGTGGTCGGTCCCGCGCCTTCGGTCGCCGCGGCGCTTCGTCTCGTCGGCTCGGACAAGATCGACATGGCGTTGCTGGACATTCAGTTGAACGGTGAAACGAGCCTGCCCCTCGCGGAGACATTGCAGGCGCAGGGTATTCCCTTCGCCCTCATGACGGGATTTGGCGCGCGCGACTTACCGGCATCCTTTCGCGATTGCAAATTCGTGCCCAAGCCGGCGACTGAAGCAACCATCCTGGCTGCGCTGGCCGATCTGGGGTCGCTGCGCGACGTTTCGCGTTGACGGGTCACTCCAAGGGCGCCGCAGGATCAGCCCAAGGCTTGTCCGCCGGTCGCGGAGTCGTGCTGGCCTGACGGGGACGACCGGCATTTCGATTGGCTGTGGGATTGTCCAGGGGAGGGGCTGAAGGGTGAGATCCTCCGGCAGTCTTCGGCGTCGGCGATTTCGCCCCTGCGTCCGTATCACCGGCGTCTCGCCTCGGGTGTGGCAAACCATCGGCGTTCGGAGACCGAATAACGGGTTTCGAGCGAGAATTCTCGTTGGCCATGGTGGCGCCCTTCTTCTGAATCGAACTCAGCGGGTCAATCGCCGACACAGCAGAAGGTTCCGAACTGCCAATGCCGATCAGGCGGGCGTCCAACGATGCCGGGAATGAGATAGTTCTTGCCTCTGGAACCGCGACATCTCAACCATGCGGCCGCATAACCACCTTGATGCAACCATCCTGCTTATCGCGGAAGGTCTTGTAGAGGTCCGGCCCGGCTTCGAGCTCGGCTCTGTGGGTGATGACGAAGGACGGGTCGATCTCGCCATTCTGGACCTTGGCCAGAAGTGGTTCGTGGGTCTGGGAAGGTCAGCCCCTTGTTCATCGCGGCGCCGAACGGGATGTGATCGACCAGGCCAATATAGACTCCGGGAACCGAGATGGTGCCGCCCTTACGGCAGCAATAGATCGCCTCTCGCAGCACATGCGGCCGATCGGTGCCGAGATAGACGGCGGCCTTCATCTTGTCGAGCATGGCGTCGGCGCTGGCGCCGGGATCGCATTCAGTGCCGACGCAGTCGATGCAGCGATCCGGACCGCGGCCGTCGGTCATCGCCATCAGTGCGTCGTTGATATTGGAATTGCTGAAGTCGAGCGTCTCGGCTTTGCCGCATTCACGCGCCAGGGCCAGCCGCTCCGGCACCTTGTCGATGGCGATGACACGGCCGGCGCCGAGCATCCACGCGCTTTGGATGGCGAATTGGCCAACCGGGCCGCAACCCCATAGGCGCGGACATTGTCTTGTTGCTGCCAGCCCGGGACCAGGCGTTTTCGAATTCCAAACGGGAACAACTGGCCAGTCCGGCAGTTCGGCGTCAGCAGGAACGAGAGGAACAGATGCAATATGCCGAGGACATCGCGCTCCGGCGCGTGAAAATGCTGGTCGAGCAATATGTCCTGACCAGGAGCAGGCGGTATGATTTCGTGTCGACGGAGCAGGCTTGCAGGGCCATTCGGGAGGTGATGCGCAGCCCGATCGACGATGCAGAACTGGATCGCATGTTGGCCAGAAGCGCGGCCATGCAGGGGCTTTCGATTCGATTCGACCGGGAAGCAGCTTGGCAGGTTGCTCGGCCATGCCCGACCGAGGGGATATCGATATGAAAGCCGTGTTGCTGATGCTGGCGCTGATCTGTCTGACCGGATGCAACAATCCAGATTCCGACAAATCCAAGGCAGATACGAACAGCCAGCCGGTCGACAAGAACCCAACGACCGACACGAATCCCACACCGCAGACCACAACGGGCGGAGATCAGCAAGGCACCCAGCCGACCCAGCCGGCATCCCCCAAGCCGGCTGGCGGCTAGCGCGCCGGCCTACCCGCCAGACTGGGGAACCGTCCTAGCGGCGCGCGGTGCTTCTCGTTTCCGTTTCCTTGGCAACAATTCTCACCGGGACCGACTTGACGGCTGGAACGTGAGCTTTCTTGGCCCGGTGCCACAGAGGAACCAGGGGATTGAGTTCCGGATAATAACCGGCGCAGTTGCCTTCAGGCACGGAGTAGGGGGTGATGCGCAAGCCTCGAACCCGCCGCTCCACGCCATCGTCGGCATGGGTCTCCAGATCGATTTCCTGCCCCGCGCTCAATCCGAACCGCTGAATGTCGGCCTCGTTCATCAACAGGACCATGCGTGTGCCGTGGATGCCGCGGAGTCTGTCATTGTACCCATAGACGGTGGTATTGAACTGGTCATTGGAGCGCACCGTTATCAGCGTCAGCACATTGTGACCCGAAACATCGATGTCCGGGTCTGTTTCAAGCGTCGTCGGCAGCTTGAAATTGGCTTTTTTGTTCGGCGTCTCCCAGACCCGTTTCGAGGCCTTGATGTCGCGGTGAAAGCCTCCCGGCGTCAGGAACCGCTTGTTGAACTCACGAAAATGCTGCGGGTAACAACGCTCGATTTCATCGCGGATAAGGGAATAATCGGCGACCCATTTATCCCACGGGATCGAACTCACCCCCGATACGGTGGCCTTGGCCAGTTCCGCCACGATCTTCGGTTCGGAAAGCAGATGCGGTGAAGCCGGCGGACGCGAACCGAAGGAGCCATGGATGCAGGCGGTGGAGTCCTCCATCGAAACGGTCTGGTCGCCGCTCGCCTGGTGATCCTTTTCCAGCCGCGACAGGCAGGGCAGCAGATAGGTCACCGCCCCTGGCAGGAGATGGCTGCGGTTGAGCTTGGTGGCGACTTCGACATGCAGCCCAAGCCGACGCCATGCTTTCTCGATCAGGCCGGTTTCGGGAACGGCGCGAACGAAATTGCCGCCGAGTCCGATGAAGCCTTTCACCGAGCCGGCGATGACGCCTTCGCAGGTCTCCACGGTGTCGAGACCTTTCTCGCGTGGCGGCTCGAAATCATAGAACCGGGCGAACTTGTCGAGCGGAACGAGCTCGGGCTTTTCGGATATGCCGACCGTGCGCTGGCCCTGGACATTGGAATGGCCGCGCAGCGGCGAAATGCCGGCGCCGGGTTTTCCCATATTGCCGCGCATCAGCAGCAGATTGCACAGCATCTGGACGTTCTCGGTACCGTGCCGGTGCTGTGTCAAACCCATGCCGTAATTGCCGATCACCGCCTTGGAGCGGCTGTAGACTTCGGCAACATGTTCGAGATCCGCCCGCGCGATTCCCGCGCGCTTGACGATGTCCTCCCACCTGGCTGCCCGCAGGTAAGCCTCGAAGTCGGCAAAACTATCCGTGTGCTCGGCAATGAAATCGACGTCGAGGACACGCGGATCGCCGCTTTCCCGTGCCGCGTCGTCGAGCGCCAGCACCGTCTTGGCGATGCCGGTCATGGTGGCGATATCGCCACCGCTGCGGACCTGGAAAAAGTCGCTGGACATCTTCGTGCCGGGGCCCGGCGACAGCATCTCAAGGGGATCTTGCGGATTCTTGAAGCGCTTCAGTCCCCTTTCCGGCAAGGGATTGAAGGTGAATACCGGCACCCCGCGCTGGCGAGCCTCTTGCAGCGGATGCAGCAGCCGCGGCGCCGTCACCCCGGTGTTGTGGCCAAAAAAGAACATCATGTCGCACTGGGAGAAGTCCTCGAGCTGCACGGTTCCAACCGGCGAGCCGATCGATTCGGGCAGCCCGACCGAGGTCGATTCGTGGCACATGTTGGAAGAATCGGGCAAGTTCGATGAGCCATAGATACGCGCAAAGAGCTGATACATGAACGAGGCCTCCAGCGAGGCCCGGCCGGATGTGTAGAAGACGACCGATTTCGGATCGAGCCGCCGAAGCTCCATGCCGATCTCGAGGAATGCGTCATCCCAGGAAACCGGTTCATAGCGGTCGGTGACGGCATTGTAGCGCAGCGGATCCGTAAGCCTGCCCTGTTTTTCGAGGTCCCGATCCGGCCAGTCGAGCAGTTCGGTGACCGTATGTCGTGCGAAGAAATCCGGGCCGCAACGCAGCTTCGTCTGATCCCACATGGTCGCCTTCGCGCCATTTTCGCAGAACTCGAAGGGCCGCGGATCGGCCGGCTTGGCCCATGAACAGGAAACGCACATGTAGCCATCGGCCTTGTTCTGCTTGAGCAGCGTGCTCCATATGCCCGACATCAGCAGGCCTTCGCCGTATGCCTTGCGGACCAATGACCTCAGGGATCCCCATCCGCCCGTGGGATGGTTGTATTTTTTTGTTTCGATACGGTCGGTTACGGCAGGTTTCATCGAGATCGTCCTTGAAGAACCATACCGAACCTCGCCCGTCACCGATTGTTCCCGCGGCTCCGTGCAGTGTTGGCGTCGAATCTTGCGTGTCGAAGCCGACGCGACCGAGGAGCGATCGCGGCTGGTTGTGGAACTATTTTCGTGATCGGCTGTTCGGCTTGGAAGGGAGCCTGGCAATGGTGCGACGCAATGCGGTGCTTTCGCTCGTGATAGCCGCCATCATCATCATCGGCTTTCTCATAGGCTTTCTCTACGCCGATATGGGCTGGCATACCTCGCCGCTGAGGCGGGCGCCTGAACAGAACCAGGGCGGTAACGCGCCGACGGATACTTCCCCAGCCGCGGGCGTCCGGAAAAATCCCCAGGAAAACACCGAAATGCCGGGGCAGCAATAGCCACCTCGAACGGGGCCACTCGCGAAACGATGTCATGCTGTCAGACCCCACCGTGCTGATTTTGATGTATTTCCTGCTGCCGGTCTGGTTGGCCGCCGGATTTGCCGATTGGCTCTGCCATCGCGCCTCTCACATCGAATCGACGACGGGCGCCAAGGAATCCTTGATCCACCTTCTGATGTTCGCCGAGGTCGGAATACCTTTGCTGGCCGCCATGTTTCTTGACGTGAATGCCCTGATCATTCTCATCATGATCGTCACCTTCTTCGTCCACGAGGCGACAGCGATGTGGGACGTCAGCTACGCCACCACCGCCCGCACCGTCACGCCGATCGAGCAGCACGTTCACAGCTTCCTGGAGATGATCCCGCTGATGGGGCTGGTCAGCGTCATTTCCCTCCACTGGGGACAGTTCCTTGCCTTGTTCGGGGCAGGGACGGAAACCGCGCGCTTCGAACTTGTCTGGAAATCGCAGCAGCTGCCGGTGACCTACATTGCCTGCGTGATGGCCGTGATCCTGCTTTTCGAACTGCTTCCCTATCTGGAAGAGCTCGTCAGGGGATTGCGGGCCAATGCCGGCAGGCTGATCCCGTCAAAAGCCAGGCGAGGGAATCCGGGCCAGACGACATTGCGTTGACGTGATCGCGCGGCGACACTCCTCCGGCCACTGGCATCGGGTATTCAGCCGGTCTGCAATGCCAGCATCGTTGTACGGAACATTTCTGCCGGGCCGGCCATTGAGCGAGCGGGCATGGCAGCGATGGGGAGTGCGATGATGGGATTTCTATCTGACCTCGACAAGAAACCGACGGACAATGTCTACGAACACGGCAGTCAGCTCACCGATTCCGCCGCGGATCTCCCGCAGACGGTCGGCGAACTTGTCGAACGGCTGATGCCTTTCGTCCAACCTGAGGCGCGCGAGACGGTCAAGGCTCAGATCCTAGGCCTGATGCACGAGTACAAAGTCGAGCGGAGCGTAGCCGAGCAGGATCATCCGGACTGAACTACCCGTTCTGGTCTATCGCATGAGGCGCGGGTTGGCTGCCGCCCCCGCTGCCCGATGTATCGCGCCCGAACCATATCCAAGCCGCAACAAGCACAATCACCACGATGGCTATCCAGGCAATGAGACGGGGCATTGAGGGGTCCTTTCCCTGCCAGTTGACCATTCTCGCGGCACGAACGATCAGGGCGGAAGTCGAACCGCCCAGCCGCCTCCTCGTTAATCCGGCTATCGAGGCTTTGTTCCGCTCGAGCCGGTTCCCGCCGCGGCCGCTTGGCACCTGTCAGGGCCGACATGGCTTGCACTCCGTTGCTCGATCGGTGGCCTCGGTTGACGGGCCGGGCGGGCGCGCTAGATCAAATTACGCCGAACATGGTTTCGTCGGTGGGGGAGGTCATTCGTGTGGCGGATCCAACGCCGGCTCTAATCCTTAGCGGCTATCGCCTTGGCCGCGACAGCGCGTGCTTGCTGTTGCTCATGGCCATGTCGGCCGCATGCTCGTCGTCCGACCAGATCGAGCAGCAATCCCGAACTGCCGCCTCCACGGCGCGGACCGTATCGATGACGCTTGACGCGTGGTCGGCGGGAGCGGCCCCCACCGCATACGCTTCTGGCACGCTGCAATCGGCCGGCACCACGCTGGCCGACATCGAGGCCAAGATCCGATCGACCACAGCTGAGCCTGCCGAGCAGGCTGCGTTGGCGGCGGCGGTCAAGGATTTGTCGACCGCGGTGGACCGCGCCCGTGCGGGACTGCAAGCGGATCGCCGCCCGCAGGTGCAGGAGGCTCAAGAGGATATTCGGACGGCCACGCGCGTTCTGGCCGACGCGTACGCCCGATATTTCGCGCCGAAGCCATGAAGAAGCTCTTGGAAATATCGCTGGGCATCGTCACCAGTGTTGGCGGCTTCCTGGAAGTCGGATCGATGGCGACGGCGGCCCAGGCAGGTGCGGCCTTCGGGTTTCAGTTGATCTGGGCGGTCGTTCTCGGCACCATCTGCATCATCTTTCTGGTCGAGATGGCCGGCCGGTTTGCCGCCGTGAGCCATCACACGATCTCCGACGGGATCCGGGAGAGATTTGGCTTCAATGTTTCGCTCTGGCCTTTGCTTGCCGCCCTGCTGGTCAATTTCATGGTGCTGTCCGCCGAGATCGGTGGTGTTGCCATCGCGCTCGAGCTCGCCACCGGAATCGGCTTTCAATGGTGGGCTTTACCGGTGGCTTTGATGGCATGGTTGTTGCTTTGGAAAGGCACGTTCGGACTGATCGAGAAAGGCGTTTCGATACTCGGCCTTGTGACGCTGTGCTTCGTGGTCGCAGCGGTAATGCTGAAGCCCGATTGGACAGCTGTCGCGTCCGGTGCGGTGCCCACGCTGCCGGCCCACGACGCGGCGAACTACTGGTTCATGGCGGTGAGCATTCTCGGCGCTTCGATATCGCCTTACCTGTTCATGTTCTATTCCTCGGGGGCGATCGAGGACAAGTGGGACAAAAGCTATCTCGGAACCAATCGGGCCATCGCCGGACTGGGCATGGCCTTCGGCGGCACCATTTCGATCGGCGTCTTGATGGTGGCCGCGCTCGTGCTTGCAACGCACGGCATCGATCAGGTCGACGACTATCATCAATTGCCGTTGATGTTGATTCCGATATTCGGCTTCTGGGGGTTCGTCCTGTTCGTTGCCTCACTCGCCATTGCCTGCTTCGGTGCCGCTATCGAGGTTGGGCTGCAACAGGCTTATCTGGTGGCGCAAGGTTTCGGATGGAATTGGGGTGAAGACCTTAAGCCGCGCGACGATCCCGGCTTCAGCGCCGTCTACACGGTGTCACTATTTCTGGCCGCCATCCCTATCATGCTTGGCCTCGATCCGCTGAAGCTCACCATTTTTTCCATGGCGCTGACCGCGGCCAGCCTACCGTTGACGGTCGTTCCTTTCCTTTTTCTGCTGAACGACAAGCGCTATGTCGGCGAGCACCGCAACGGCGTCGTCTCGAATGCCGCGGTGATCTTTATCATCGCGCTCGGTTTCGTGCTCGCCGTGGTGACCATTCCCCTGCAGATATTCGGAGGCACGTGATGGATTTGCTGCGCGACATCCTGGACAAGCAGATCGTCGACCGCGAGCAGGTCAAGATCGGCAAGATCGACGGGCTGGTGGCCGAGTTGCGGCGGGGCAAGCCGCCGAGGATCGTCGCGGTCGAACTCGGCTCCGTCACCCTTGCGCGTCGCCTCGGCGTGCGGCCCGGGCGCTGGATGACGCGTCTTGCGGCAGCGTGGGGCGGTAAACGCCGTGGCAAGCCGCACCGGATCGCCTGGACCAAGGTTCAGGACATAGGCGTCGACATCCAGTTCGATATCGATGTGCGCGAGACGTCGATCTTCGCCTGGCAGGACTGGCTGTGCGACCATATCATCGGACGCATTCCGGGAGCTTGATGATGTCCACCGTCAACCTCGAACATCTGGCCGGCCGACGCGTTCTCTCGCAGCAGGGCAAAAGTATCGGCTATATCGAGGAGATACGTGCCGAACCGGCCGGCGACGACTTCGTCGTTATCGAATTCCATGTTGGTATCTACGCCGCTTTCGAGCGTCTCTCGGCCTCGACCATCGGTGCGGCAGTGCTGGACCTCTTCCGGCTGCGCCGTCGCGACGGCCTGTACCGGATTCCCTGGGACAAGCTCGACATCTCCGATCCCGCACGGCCGCGGCTGCTATGCTCGACAACCGAGCTTTCCGGCATGAAGGGCGCACCCGAACCCCATCGGCGCGGAAAGCAGGATCAATGATGACCCGGCCGACGGCCACGCGAAAAGTGCTTCTCAGCCAAGGGTTGTCCGACGCTGTCTGCACTCAGGATGATGCGCCTTACCGCAGCATGCTGGCTGCCAGGAACACCGCGGCCGCTATCAGCACGACGGCCGCAATCACCATTAGCGGCCAGTTGCTGCGGGGCTGCAACTCGGGCTCGTTCTCCACCGGCCGCATCGCGTTGGCGAAGCTGGCATCGTTTTCGAATTTTGGCCGGGGAGAACGTTGCGGACCTGCTTCAGTGACGGGATTCTGCGTGTCCGCCGCCTCGGCGTCGGTCTCGAATGGGGCAATGGCAGGATCGAATCCGGGCGTTTTGTCCCGCGTGGCTCCGGCCTGAACTTCGCCCCTGGCTGCGGCAGGCGTGGGATTTGAAACCTTGGCCATGATCTCTCTCCTTGAAATCAAATCCGGCAGGCTCGCTGTTGTTCCGTGCCGCGGGTGCCGATGTTGGAAAGTTTTGTTGGTCCGGGTGCCTGTGGGGGCCTTCGCTCGGGGTGGCAGCGCATCGCCCGGCGCCGGAACAAAGCCCATCTTGGCTTGTTAGGACGCATCGTAATATCGCGCATCGACAAGGACAAAGCCTATGAAACCGCGACACCTTCTTGCCTCGCTCGCCGCTGCTTCCATGCTTATCGCCGTGCCTGCTTTGGCTGCCGACAGCGCCCAGGATTTCGTCGACAAGGCCGCTATTGGCGGCAAGTTCGAAGTCGATTCGAGCAAGATCGCCCAGGATAAGGCCCAGGATCAAAGCATCAAGAATTTCGCGCAGACGATGATCCGGGACCATGGCGCGGCAAACGCCAAGCTGGAAACAATTGCCGGCGAACAGAAGTTGAAGGTGCCGACGGCGCTCGACGCGCAGCATCAAGGTGATCTGGACAAGCTCCAGAACGCACAGCCGCCAATCGATCCGGCCTATGTGGACATGCAGCGCAAGGCGCACGCCGATGCCGTCGATCTGTTTGAAAGCTACGCCCGCGACGGCGATAATGCGGCCCTCAAGACATTCGCCCAGCAGACGGTCGATACCTTGAAGATGCATCGGCAGATGATCGAAAAGATCGCCGCTGCCCAGGACTCCATCACGGGAGCGACAACGCCCGCTGTGAAAACCACGAACACGCCCAATGCCGCGGCCCTGGTGCCCGGCGCAAACAGTTTCACCGAGACGCAGGCAAAGAGCCGCATCGAGGATGCAGGCTATTCCAATGTGTCGAAGCTTGCCAAGGACGATCAAGGCATCTGGCGCGGGCAGGCGACCAAGTCAGGCCAAAGTGTCGCCGTCGGGCTCGACTATCAGGGCAACGTCGTGGCCGACAGCAAGTGAGCACGATCAGGAGATATCAAAATGAAAACCGTAACCGCACTGTTCGACAACTATGACGACGCAGCCGACGCGGTCGGCGAACTGGAAGCGTCCGGAGTGCCACATTCCAATATCAGCATCATCGCCAACAACTCGGATGGCTGGTACGAGAGAGATCGTTCCGAAGCCGCTGAAGATGCCGCGAGCGGCGCAGGGATAGGGGCCGTGGTCGGTGGCGCCGGCGGTTTGCTGACAGGGTTGGGCGTCATGGCCGTTCCGGGCGTCGGACCTGTGGTTGCGGCGGGATGGCTTGCCGCTACCGCCGCCGGCGCGGTTGCCGGCGCAGTAGCAGGTGGCGCGGCCGGCGGCATAATTGGCGGTCTGACGGACTCGGGCGTTTCCGAAAACGATGCAAATGTCTATGCGGAGGGCGTACGTCGCGGCGGTACGCTGGTGACGGCCAAGGTGGACGATGAGCTTGTTCCGGAAGCCGAGGACATTCTGGGTCAGTCCAGCTCGGTTGATGTGATGGAACGCCGCAGGGCATACGAGGCGGATGGCTGGACCGGCTTTGACGTCAGCGCGGGCGACTATGTCCCTGAGCGCGACGGAGGCAGGACAATAGACCGGCCCTGAAGGACAAACCCGCCAGGGCAGCGGGCACTTGCCGTCCTATCTTGGCTTCGGGTGGCTTGCCCGAAATCTCCGTGACATGTGCAAGGGTATTCGGTCTGCTGATGGAGTTTGCTTCGGGCCATGGTAGCCGCGGTCAGTCCTTGTCCTGACGATAAAGCCGATCGGTGGCGCGGTCGCTTTCTCTGCGTTCTGCGGGGCCACGGCGACGGCGAGTGACGACGACATACGCTAGCAATGCGACCAATAACAATGGCCCGCCGGCGACGACGATCAGCCACATGACACTTTCAAACATGGGACGTCTCCTTTCCCCTCACAAACCGGTGGAGAGAAGAACCGTTCCGCTTGTCGACCACGGTACCTGGACCAGTCTGCTTTCAATCACCGGGCGCGTTCGTAGGTTCCGACGAGCTCTGCCTGCTCGATCAAGTGTTTCTGCGCCTCCTGCCAGATACGCTCCACGCCCGTGCTCGCGAGGATGGCAAGGTTCGGCGTGTCGAGCGCGGCCAGCCGGAAGTGGTAGTGGTGGATACCGTGTCCGACAGGCGGGTCAGGGCCGTCGTAATAGGCGTTGCCGAAATCGTTCCGCGCTTGCCTGAGGGCCTGTGGACCCGGTCTGCCGCTTTCTGCCTCGGGCAACTCCTGAACCTCCGGCGAAATGTTGAACACCGCCCAATGGCTGAACGTTCCGTTCGGCGCATCGGGATCCTGGACGACAAGGACGAGGCTCTTTGTGCCGTCCGGTACCCCGGACCACTTTAGCGGCGGAGATACGTTCTTGCCGCCACGAGTGTAGCTTTCGGGGATCTCTCCGCCTTCGGCAAAGGCGGGACTGCTGAGCGTCAGGGGCATGGTTCGCACTCCTTCGGGGGAAGCATCGATCGCATCACGGCGGCGATCACGACGCCCCAGGTGATGAGCTTTCCGGCACCGCGTTGCTCTTCCTCGCGAGCAGGTCTTCCGGTATTGCGCGGATCCTCCTGTAAAGTTCGATGATTTAGCAACGTGTCTTGTCGAGGCGGGTTCCCGGCAGCCAAATCCAGAGCGAGACGCGCAATTCAACTCGAACGCATCCCGCTCTGGACGGGAAGGCCGCCGGGCGCTTAGCGCCGGGCCGCCCCGCGGCTAAGCGGCTTTCTCAAGAGCGCGCTCATTGACCCCGCCTTCGCCCAAGCCTGTAAGCGCTTCATCGGTTGCCATTTCCTCTTTGAGCGTCTCGTTGAGGAGCTTGACCGCGTCGCTCTTGCCAAGCTGTTCGGCCCACGCGATCAACGTGCCGTAGCGCGCGATTTCATAGTGCTCGACCGCCTGTGCCGCTCCGACCAGTCCTGCATCCAATGCTGGGTCGCCCTTATAGTCGTCGAGAATCTCCGACCCCTCTTCGAGAATGCCGTCGATCGCCGGACAGGTCTTGCCGCGGGCCGGCTTGTCCATCAGCTCGAACACCTGTTCGAGGCGGTCGACCTGGCCTTCGGTTTCCACGCGATGTTTCTCGAATGCCGCCGCGACCTCCTCGGACTCGGCGCCCTTGGCCATTTTGGGCAGCGCCTTGAGTATTTTCTTTTCGGCGTAATAGATGTCCTTCAGCCCGTCGAGGAACAGGGCTTCCAGCCCTTTCGTCGCCGCCTTCTTCGCAGTCGCCATGTTTTCGTCTCCCTAAGGTTGTCGTGAAAGCTCCACCACCGGTGCAGCTTTTCCATAACCTTGAACACGGGCCGTTGTTCCCGCCGGATCGAGACAAACAAGGACGGCCGCATCTCACACGATCGCACTGTGCCAGCCGCCATAGTGCGCATCGTTTGAGGCTGGCTGCGGTCCAGCTACCTGTCACCAGCCGGCTGGAGAGAGTGCGTGGCGGGTCTTCGACCTTCTAGCTTCGGCCGGTACGCGTGCTGGCGGCCTTCTGCGCTGCTTTCTTTCTGCCGGCAGCACCCTTGGTGCGGACCGCCTTGCGTGCGGCGGCGGACCGGCCGGCAGCGCCCTTCGTCTCCGAGGCCTTCTTGGCTGCGGCCGAGCGCTCCTCGGCCGTCCGGCGCGACGCCGCCTGTTTGGTCTGTCTTGAGAGCGCCTCATGGGATGCCGTGCTCTTGGGTTCGTGCTCGAGAACCTCGGAAACGGCCTTCGAGACCTTGGGGCGGCGTTTTGGCTTACGTTCGCCCTGGCCAACTTCATAGGCGTATTCGGCGCTCTTGCGGGTGCTCTCCTTGACGCTTCGTTTCTTAGGCGGAGGCAGGTCGACGCCGGCGCGCCGCGCCTCCGAAAGGCCGATGGCGATCGCCTGCTTGGTAGAGCGCGCGCCGTGCTTGCCGCGACGGATCTTCTCGATCTCGTCATGCACGAACTCGCCGGCCTGCGTGGTGGGCGACTTACCCTCGCGCCTGCCTTTTTGCGCCTTCTCGATGGTTTTCTTATCCGGCATCGCTTTCTCCTTGTTGGATACGGCGGGACTGGTGGCGGTGCGACGTCGGGACCAGAAAACCTAACGCGTCGATGGCGCAAATGATCCGGAGGAAAAGAGACTTGCTCCGGCGAAGATCTACGGACCGGCCGGACGCCACGAGAGCGCCGACATCGTCGTGAGACAGAGCGCTGCGAATACAATCGCGGTGTTTGCCGCATGAGAATATTCCCATTGCCGCCTGAGCGCTTCCCAGTTTGCAGGAACTGTCGTCCAGTTCTGCGTCGCCTGGTTGGCAGGGAGCGTCCAGACAACGAAGATCGCAAGCATGATCGCGAAACAGAGCGCCGCGAGCAGGGCGAGCCAAAACGGCCAGGCCTGTGAGCGCGCGGAGATCGCCAGCAATGCGTTCATGATCAGCGCGGTCGGCCAGAGCAAGCCGAGGATCGCCCATCGGTAATAGATGCCCTGGACGGTGAAATATTCCGGCTGCGGCAGAGATATCTTGTTGGGAAGAGCGGCGAGATGAGCCCCTGCCGGGACGAGAGCGAGGGCCGAAATGACAATGGCGAGAAATTGCAGAAACCTGACTGTCATGGAACCTTCTCCGCGAATGATTTTTAACGCGCCGACGACCCAATCGATCTGACTCTCTGATGAGGCGATGGCGTTGGCGCCGGCGTCACGCGGGCAGTTGGCGCAGGAACCATTGGATCGCGAGCCCATTTGTGTCCTGGGGCAGCGACAGGTTGCCTGCAAGCGTTGCGCCGCCGGCGGGAACCTGCACAGCCTTCTCATTTGTCTTCAGGTCTGAGACCATGTCGATCTCCATCTGCGCTGGATCGATCCTTACACGCCGAACGGATAGGTCTCCGCGAGTTCGCCGGCATCCCATTGCGAGCTGCGTTCCAGCGGCTCGACCGCCCGCGTCTCGTCGAAATGCAGCAGCGCGTCGAACTGCGCGGCAAGATCGGCATGGAAACAGTGGCTGGCCCGTTCGGTCTCGGGGCGGTAGATGACGCCGATCGCGCGTTCCAGGAGCCGTCGCGGCAGCGCTTCGCCGTCGTCGCGCAGATCGAGCTGGAAGCGATCGACCGAGACAGAATGCAGCAGCGCCTCATAGCTGCGCGCCAAGGCGGGCCGGACGGCCTTGCGGTCCGCCGGGCCGTCCCAGTCCGAGGCGGCCGTCACCGTTCCTTGATACGTCGTGAAGCCGACCAGGAAGACCTCGCGTTCGTGCTTCTCGCGAATGAGTTGTCCGAGGTTGATCTCGCCACGCAGGCTCCTGTCCGTCGCCCTGGCGTCGCCGAGATGGGAGTTATGCGCCCAGACAACGATCTTCTGCGATCGCCCGATCTGGCGGAGATGAGCGGCGAGGGCTTCGAACGTCTCGGCCATATGCCGGTCGCGCAGGTTCCAGGTCGATTCGGGCGCCAGGAACATGGCGCGATAATAGGCCTCCGCATTCTTCACGAGACGGGCGTTCTGCTGTGCCGCGAAAAGTTCGTCCGCGCCGGCGCCTTCGCGCGGCTTGGCCTCCGCCGGGCGCCGCTTCAGCATCTCGACCAGCTGTGCGACCACGGCCTCCTGGCAAGACCTGTCGACCTCATTGCCGGCTATGAAGCCATAGGCCTGCGGGTCAGGGCCGAAATGGTCGAAACAGGCATAGCGACGGCGCGCGACCTGTGCCGCGGCCGGGTCGGCCTTTTCGAGATAGCGCAGCACCGCCTTCATCGCGCCGTGCAGGGCATAGAGGTCGAGCCCGTAAAGCCCGACTTTCGAATTGCCCTTGCCGGCGCCTTCATTGTGCCGGCGTAGCCATTCGACGAAATCGACGACGACCCTGTTCCGCCACATCCAGGTCGGGAAGCGCCGGAAATCCGCGAGCGCCTCTTCGGCGTCAATATCCTCGCCTGCTCCCTGGACATAGCGGTTGACCCGGTACGTGTCGGGCCAGTCGGCTTCAATCGCGACAGCGGCAAAACCCTTCTCCTCGATCAGCCGCTGCGTGATCCGCGCGCGCTCTTCATAGAACTCATGCGTGCCGTGCGAAGCTTCGCCGAGCAGCACGAAGCGCGCCTCGCCGATCGTCTCCAAAAGCTGGTCGTAGTCTCGCGCGTCTCCGGAGAGCCGAACGATGCGTTTGCGCCATCGGCCTGCCGTGCCCTGCGGCGCATCCTGCTTGGATGGCTTGGATGGCGCGAGTCGTCCGGCCTCTACGAGAAGGGCGCGGACCTCGTCGTCGCTCGTCTGGGAGAAGTCCTCATACCAGCGCCCCACCCCGATGAGTGGCTGCGGCGTCGTCGCACAGACGACCTCGTCGGCCTCGCTCTCCATCGCCTCGCAGATGTCGGGACTGCCGACTGGAACGGCCGCAACAATGCGGGCGGGCTGCTTCTGCCGCAGCGCCCTGACCGCCGCGCGCATGGTCGATCCCGTAGCGAGCCCATCATCCACGAGGATGACGATTCGTCCATCCACCAGGAGCGGTATCCGTTCGCCGCGATAGAGGCGCTCGCGGCGTAAAAGCTCCCTCTCCTCGCTGGCTGCGACCGCGTCGATGACATGGGGCGGCACGGCGAGGCCTTCGACGACCTCGTCGTTCAGGACGCGCACGCCGGAGGTCGCGATTGCGCCCATGGCCAACTCTTCGTAACCGGGAACGCCGAGCTTGCGCACGACGAAAACGTCGAGCGGTGCCTTCAATGCCTGTGCGACTTCGTAGGCGACAGGCACGCCGCCGCGTGGCAGCGCCAGCACGGTGACATCATCGCGCGCTGCGAAGTGGCCGAGCTTACCAGCAAGAACGCGTCCGGCCTCGCGACGATCCGCAAAGACAATAGTCATGATCTCAAGCCCATATTTGTGCCGCGTCCGCCTTTTGGGGTCCCGCTGCAAGGCTTTGATTGGCCGAGGCCACACAGGGCGGCAATGCGTGGCGCAGGCACATCATTGGCGTGTTCGTCGCCAAGAGTTCGGGCGGCGAGCATTTCCAAGTCATCCACCACCGCGCCGATGCTCGGAAACGACCCAATCCCCCAAGGGTTCCGTGTCGCTCCGGGGCGGCTGGTCCGGATCGCTCCAAAGCGTTGCCTTTGTTCCCGGAGGGAACAAAGCGGTCTGTCGGAGATTGGGGCGCGCAGGAGGAGTTTCCAATGGAAAAGGAAGAACTCATAAAGCGACGAGCCTACGAGATCTGGGAGCGCGAAGGCCACCCGCAGGGCCGAGAGCAGGAGCATTGGGACCAGGCCGTGCAGGAAATAGAGGCGGAAGGATCGGAAGCCGAGCGCGGTTCGGTAGTGCCCGATCCGACCATCGGCCGCGGGTCGGAGCCTCCAAGCTCCTGAAGCGACGTCAGACGTCATTGCCGCCAAGGAGGAAAAATGCGTCGACCGACTGTTATTCCGTCGACGCATTGAGACGGCTTTTCGGTCAACGTCCGAGCAGCGCCCTGAGCCTGGCGAATATATTGAAACCTTCGCCCATGGCGGCGCGCACGCGAACGGCGACCCACCCGGCTTTCATGGTCGCACCGACGTGGCAATCACAGACGATGTTGTGCAACTGCCAGTTGGACAGTTCGAAAAAGCGCTTTGCCTCGCCATAGGTGTCGCCTTCCAGACCCTGCGCCCGCAGTATTGGATCTTCGAACGCGACGCTGATGGGGGATTGCACGCAGTAGGCGTTTTCACGCATGTCGGGACTCATATATTCGGTGCCCGGAAGCGCTCCGAGGCGCCGTTCAGGATGACGCTCAAGAAGACTTGCCCAGCGCTCCAGGCGTTGGTTCCGCGTCATTGTCGGGCACACCGTATCAACTTCCGCGATTGCGTGTAGTTGTTCGAGTGTATGGGACTTCATGGTCAGCTCCTGTTGATCCAGGTTCCTCCCGCTTCAAGGTGAGTCGCGAGATCACGACAGCGCGCTCGCCGTCGCCGCGCTCCGAACTCTTTGTTGTCGCTGAAGTTCCATCATTTTGAGAATTTGAAGCCCGGTGCGGCGGCAGCTCGGCAACCCGGAGCCGTTGCGTCACCTCGGTCGGTGTTGGGTCAGCCCCTTCCAACTCCACGCTCCTGGCCCCGGCCGCCTTTCCGGCGCAGGAGTGTCGGTGTTCAATGCTGGAGATCGTCGGACGGCTCCTCCAGGCTTCTGCTGGGGTGAATTTCGTTCGAGAGGGGGATATCCATCGTGCAGATCACCTCGGCATCGGTGAAGCGCAGCGAGCCAGCTCCGCCGATCTCGTAGGGCACCACCTTTTCGATCAGCTCGGATCCGAAGCCGCGTCGCGCAGGTATTGCTGCCGGACCATGCAGCTCCTCGATCCAGCGGATCTTCAGCTCCTGTCTGGCGGCCGTGCCATCCACTTTCCAGCTTACGCTGATTGATTTGTCGGCTGCCGACAGCGCGCCATATTTCATCGAGTTGGTAGCGAGTTCGTGGAACGCGAGGCCCAAGGTCTCCGCCGCCTTTCCGGACAAGGAAATATCCGGGCCATCTATGGTGAACTGATCTTCCGTCCGGCCGCCTTGGGACGCAAGCTCGTCAAGGACAAGCATGTCAAGCTGCACGGTGGCCGAGGCCGATCGCATCAGCACATTGTGCGTGCGTGCAAGCGCATTGATGCGGCCCTCGAGGTGAAAGGCATAGTCCTCGACATCGTCGCTGTTTTCAACCGACCGGCGAGCGATCGAACGGACAATGCTCAACGTGTTGCGAACGCGGTGCTGCAATTCGGCGGCAAATGCCTTCGTCGCCTGGAGGCGGTCGCGTGTGACCTGGAGTTCGGCTTCGAGCCGGGCGATATGATCGTCACGTTCGTCGATCTGTTCATCGACATGGCTGAGCCGCGTCGACGCGGAAGCATCGCCTTCTTCGGCCGACAGGCCTTGCGGACGGGAGAATGTACCCGTGACGTCTTTCTTGCGCGGTCTTTTTCCAACCACCTGTCAGTCTTTCAACCGTTCCTCGATGATGCGCGGTGCCAGGCGCATCGCCTCGTCGGCCTTTGGCTCGCGTTCACGCGCCCAGGATTGGCTTTCGTGCCGCCGCGCGCGGTTTTCAGCCGGCGAAAATGAGACCGTCGAGCCGGCAGGAGCATTAATGCCGCCGCTGTCGGCGGAAATATGGAAGGCGATCGCAGCGGCCAACTCCCCAGCGATGTCATTGAGAGTCGACCCCAGCGGATCGATCGTACCTACCGAACCGCCGATCAAATCGCGCTTGGCCATCGCCGCTACCGCTTCCGGTTACGCCGAACCGGCAGAAGCCGGCCAGGTTCCCTATGATGCTTCATTTTTGCGCTCCACTCGATGAGCCCGTGCCTGGTTATGCAAAAGGCTCCCTGACGTCCAACAGATGAAGGTAGTCAGGATTGAA
This sequence comes from Mesorhizobium sp. BR1-1-13, assembly GCF_020165515.1. Classification (NCBI taxonomy): domain Bacteria; kingdom Pseudomonadati; phylum Pseudomonadota; class Alphaproteobacteria; order Hyphomicrobiales; family Phyllobacteriaceae; genus Mesorhizobium; species Mesorhizobium sp. BR1-1-13. Next base: position 554,257 of record NZ_JAIUIH010000002.1, on the reverse strand, counting down.
AAAGGCGGCCGCCTCCAGTTTCGCCAGGTTCTTGATCGTTACGGTGCCGTTGTTGAACGAAATGAGGCCGTCGCGCCTGAGATCCTGAAGCGTACGGTTGATGTGCACGTTCGAAAGACCGAGCGTATCGCCCAGGGTCGCCTGGGTTACCGGTAGGGGATAGCTTTTGCCGGCCGTTTCACCAATTGCGTGAAGCCTGTGGAACAGCTCGCAAAAAAGGTGAGCCATCCGCTCATAAGCAGTCCGCTGGCCGATGTTGACGACCCATTCGCGGGTGATCGCCTCGTCGAGCAGCGTGGTCCACCAGAGCGCCCGCGTAAGATTGGGATAGCTGTTGGTGAAGCCGAGGATCGCGCTCTGCGGGATCGCCGCAACCTTGGAGCGGCTGAGAGCACCGATCGAGTGGTCCATGCGCCGCAGCAGGAACACGTGAAGATCGCAAAGGTCGCCCGGCACCAAATAAGCAAGGATCTGTCGTCGACCGTCCTCGAGAATTTTGTAGCGGCAGGCAAATCCTTCGAGCAGCAGGTTGACCCCGCCTGTCCTGTCACCCCTTTGGATGACGTCATCGCCGGCGGCGAATTCGGCGACCTTTGTCGTCGCGCTCTCGATGGCGTCGCATTCTTCGACGGACAGGACCGTGAAATTGGACAGCTTGCGGATAAGCGGGTGCCGCGCGGTCTTCGCTCTCAGGCCAACCGCCGGCTCGCTTCTCTCGTTCATTGCGTATCGTGTGCCGTCGCGGCAACGAACTCGACAATGCTGCCGAATTCCAGAGGCTTTTCAAATCGCCTGATCCCGCCGAGCTCTGCTGGAATGGCCGTCTGATCATAGCCGGTGGCGAAGGCGATCGGAACGCCTTTTGCCAACGATTCGCGAGCAATCTCGAATGTCTGCTCGCCGCGCAAGTTGATATCGAGAATCGCAAAGTCGCATTGACCGCTGTTCAGCAATTCGATTGCGGGCTCGGCTGTGGCGACCGGGCCGAGCACTATCGCCCCTTGTGTGACGAGAGCCTTACGCAGGTCATCGGCGAGAAAATATTCGTCTTCCACGATCAAAACGCGAATCCCGCCCAGAAAGGCTGATTTCGCCGCTTCCCCGTCCATGGTGCAAGCACTCTCCCTTTGCAGCGGCCGTCACTTGGGACACTACACCGCAACCTGCTGCACTCCCAGTTCTATTTCCACCGATGCAACCGGAGGCGAACCCCGGGCCACCGCCTGCCGTCATTTATTTTTTCGGAGTCGACAGCTTTTCGCCCGCCATTTTAACAATTGTGATGGCGGCCTTCGGCGTCCGTTAACACAGTGAGAAAACCGGGGAAAAAACGAGGAGGAGGAACCGATGCCTGTGATCGATATGACCTCGAAGGAACTGATCCGGGCTGTCGATCACTACATCAATTCCCGCAGAAATCTCGAATGGCCGATTTCCACGGCCCAGGCGGTGTCAGCCATCCGTTACAAACTGCCAGAATGCACTCTCTCTGACAAAGAACTGGCGGACATTGTTGCCAGCTCAGCAATTCAAAAGCACCGCAACATCGCATTTGACCTGCTGTCGTAGCCATGCCCATACATGTCGTCCAAAACGCCTTGGTTTTGGAACAAAGACACGCATGAAAACAAAGACATGCATGAAAACAGAATCCTGACGCACGTCGCCCGCCTCGACGCATGCCGGGGCGGGCGCTTTGGAACGTGCGGTCATTGAAGGACCTGGACGATTTTCCGGGTTTCCGGGTCGACCAGAACTGTTCTATTGTCGACCACGACGTAGCGGTATTTCACATCCGGAACTTCATGAAGTTCGACCGTATCGGGCACGGTGGATCCGATATTGAGCTCCACGCCGGGCAGCTGGACCGAGGCCAGGGGCTGCTTCTTCACATACTCCTTGATAACGGTTTCCTGTTCCGGCTGGATGACCACATCTTGCGCCGCGGCCACTCCGGCCCCCGCAAGAAACAGGATGCCGACTGCCGTTCCCAGTAGATATTTTTCCACTTCTGTCTCCATCAGATGTTGCGCAGGGCGCCAAGCCGACGACGCCACCGGCATTTCGGCAGGTGCGCCCCATGCGCCGAACTTCGCAAAATGCCGGCAGTTCCATCCGCTCCGGAATATATTAGCCTTCGGTGGAACAATCGCGGGGTGGCAAAGTTTTGCCGCGAAGGGACTGCCATCCTAGGAGACTTCTCATGAGAACCACTCTGATCACCAGCATGTTAGCGCTTACCCTCGGATGTGGGGCGGCAATCGCGCAGACCCAGCAGCAGTCGGGCGAAGCGGCCCAATCGGGTGGGGCAGACACTTGCGCAGCCGGCTCGGCCGATTGCCAGAAGGGCGGCAGCACCGAGCAGCAGACGCAAGGCAAGGCCGGCATGAAGACCGACGAGCAGGCGCAGGGCAAAGCCGGAGCGAAGACCGATGAGCAGGCGCAAGGCAAGGCGGGCGTAAAGACCGACGAGCAAGCGCAAGGCAAGGCCGGCATGAAGACCGACGAGCAGGCGCAGGGCAAAGCGGGCGTAAAGACCGACGAGCAGGCGCAGGGCAAGCCCCTCATGAAGACCGACGAGCAGGCGCAGGGCAAGGCGGGCGTAAAGACCGACCAGCAGGCGCAAGGCAAGCCCCGCATGAAGACCGACGAGCAGGCGCAGGGCAAAGCCGGCGCGACTACCGATCAGCAAGCGCAGGGCAAGGCCGGTACGACTACCGATCAGCAAGCGCAGGGCAAGGCCGGTACGACGACCGACCAGCAGGCGCAAGGCAAGGCCGGTACGACTACGGACCAGAGTTCAACCGCTTCAATCAACAATATATCCGTCGAGCAGAAGACCGAAATCACCAACGTCATCCGGGAGACGAGGGTGGAACCGGTCTCGAATCTCGACGTGGACATTTCGGTCGGCGTGAAAGTGCCGAAGCAGAAGGTGCGGCTGCATCGACTTCCGCACCGGATCGTCGAAATCGTTCCTGCCTATGAGAGCTATGAATATTTCCTCCTGGCCGATGGCAGGATTGTTATTGTCGATCCGAACTCATATGAGATCGTCGCTATCCTGAGCTAGGAGCTGAAGCCGACTAACAAAAGCCCGCTCTCCATCGAAAGCGGGCTTTTGCGGCGCCTTCGGGCGCGAAAATGTCAGTCGTGCGTCCCCTATTCACTCAGCTGCCATGTCGGGTGCCCGGCTGCCTACCGGGCCTAGCGCGTCAGCGTTCTGCACCAGTGCGCGCATGTAGCCCAATGCGAAGGCCTTGCCGGCGTGCCATGGCGCGTCGCAGGCCATCTCAGGCGTGTGATCGGGTATCATGACGCCTTGATAATTCTCGTCGCGCAGAATACGCACGATCTCGGCCATGTCGATGTCGCCGTCATCGACGAAGGTCTCGTGATATTTCGGCACTTTGCCCTGCACATTGCGGAAATGGATATAGCCGATGCGGCCACGCCGCGCGAAACGGCGCACATGGCTGTAGATCTCCTCGGTCTGCGGCATCTCCTGCAGCGAGCCGAGGCAGAGCTCCAGCCCGTTGGCGGGCGAGTCGACGATATCCATCAGCCGATCATATTTCTGCGGCCGGTTGACGAGGCGCGCCGTGCCGCGCAGCGCCTCGGCGGGTGGGTCGTCCGGATGCGCAGCCATCACGACGCCGGCCTCTTCGGCCACCGGTACGATTTCGCGCAGGAAGACGCCAAGCCGCTCCCACAATTCCTCTTGCGAGACCCTGACAGGCGCGGCACCGGCTCGGCCCGGTCGGTAGCGCATATTCCAGACCACTCCGTCGGGCAGCGGCAGGTCGGGATCGATATTGGACAAATCGAGCCCCACGGACATGGCGTTGCCGCGCGCGAATGGCCCGCGCTGCCAGCCCCACACGCCCGCGATCGAGAAGTTGTAGCCTATGCAGGGAATGCCGGCCCGGCCGGCGTCACGCACCAGCCGCTTGAGGCCTTCGAGCTGCCTCGCCCGGTCGGGGCCGCCGAGCAGTACGTCGGACCAGAAGCGCGGCGACAGATTTTCAATGCCGGCGATCTCCAGGCCATTGTCGCGTACGGTCTTCACCAGTCCGGTGAAATCCTCGTAGCTCCACAATCGATCCGTTGAACAATCGCCCCAGCCATCCGTTTCGCTGCCGGCCGACAGCGAGGGATCGCGGCCGCGAAAATAGTTGGTCAGATGCGCAACGACATGCGTTGCGCCGGCCTGTCGGGCAAAGCGGAAATTCTCCGGCGTCAGCGAATCGCGATAGAGGCCAAGTCCGATCTTCATCCGCGTCGCCCTACTTGACGCCGATGCCGGCGGTGAGGCCGCCATCGATCTTGTAGTCCGCGCCGGTGCAGAAGCCGGCTTTCGATGAACAAAGGAAAGCGATGAGTTCCGCCACTTCCTCCGGCTCGCCGATCCGGCCGAGCGGATGGGCGGCGCCGAAGCGCCTGTAGGCTTCTTCGACATCGGCGTCGCTGCCACTGTCGCCACGCGCTGCCTTCTCGAGGATTGGCGTGCGGATCGAGCCCGGGCTGACCGAATTGACCCGGATGCCGGCCGCGGCATAGTCGAGCGCCAGCGAACGCGTCAGCGTGTGGATGGCGCCCTTGGTCGTGGCATAGGCGGCGACGTTCTGCTGGCAGGCGAACCCCTGCACCGAGGCGACATTGACGATGGCACCGCCGCCTCGGCGGATCATTTCGGGAATGCCGAAATGCGCGGTCAGGTAGATCGACCCGACATTGACCGTCATTGCCCGGTTCCAGGTTTCCCAGTCGGTCGTGGTCGCCGTGCCGTAGGGGTGGACCGCCGCCGAATTGATGATGATATCGATGCCGCCGAACCTCGCGACGCCCGCTGCGACCGCGTCGCGCACCTGGTCGGAAACGGAGACATCCACCGTTTGCACCAGCGCATTCGCTCCGGCCTTGGCTAGGCTTTCCTGCATGGCGGCATTGGCCGCCCGGTCGATGCCGCAGGCGATGATCGCAGCGCCGCCTTGCGCCAGGCGGCTCGCAGTGGCGAGCGCGATGCCGGTCGTGCCGGTGATCAGCGCCACCTTGTTCTCAAAATCAGACATGATGCAAATCCTTGGAAGATGTCGGCACTGGGTTTGCTGCCGAGATACGGGCGTTTTCGAGGTCGTCGGGAACGAAGCGCAAGCCGAAATCGAGATGCCGGCTCATCAGGTAGCAGTAGGCAATGCGGTCGCGCACGCGCAGCGCCGCGATGATCTCGCCATGCGCGTGGCGTGTTTCGCTCAGCACCGGCCGGATGGATTTGCCGACGGTCATGATGTGCAGGATGACCGGCGACAGGAACTGATAGGTCTGCACCAGCATGCGGTTGCCGGCGAGTTTCATCAGCGCCAGGTGAAAATCGAAATCGCGTTGCGCGGCTTCCTGGACATCCTTGCTGGTCTCGATCAGGCCATTGACCTCGTCAAGGGCTTCAAGTTCGGCGGCACTGGCATTGAGGATGATGTGGTCGCCGACGCTCACTTCGATGATGCGGCGAAATCCTTGTATGTCGTGAAAGGACGTTTTCGATATGTCCATTTGCGCGGCGAAAAAATTCTGGATCGCGACGTTCTGGCGATCGGCGAGCACCGCGCCGACGCGCGGCTTGGGATCGATCAGCCCATAGGTGCGGATGGTGCGCAGCGCCTCTCGTATCGTGTTGCGGCTGGCGCCGAACAGTTCGCCAAGCTCCCGTTCGGTGGGCAGCACATCGCCGATGGACATGGCGCGATTGCGAATGAGGTCGAGGATCTGCCGCACGGTCTGGTCGACGGCGGAACTGCTGATCCCGGCTTCGTCCGCCGCCTCCACCCAATCCTGGCTCGCCTGTTCCACCGCAGAACTCCTTGCTATTTGTTGGACCAGACTATGGCTCGATCCGCAGGAAATCAACCGCTTGGCGATGGAAAGGTTCTGTTGACAGGCTTGTGGTCCGACAATATGGTCGCCACCAATCCTGAGGAGGCTTCATGGAACAGTGCTGGCGCTGGTATGGTCCCGATGATCCGGTGACGCTTGAACATGTCAGGCAGGCCGGCGCCACCGGCGTTGTCTCCGCGCTGCACCAGATCTATGACGGCCGCGCCTGGCCTGAGGCCGATGTGCTCGAGCGCAAGCGGATCATCGAGGCGGCCGGCCTGAAATGGTCGGTCGTCGAGAGCATTCCGGTGCACAATTCCTTCAAGATCGGCGCGCCCGAGCGCGAGCGCTATGCCGGCTACTACCGCGACAGCATCCGGGCGCTCGCCAAGGCCGGCATCGAGACGATCTGTTATAATTTCATGCCGGTGGTGGACTGGACCCGCACCGACCTGATGTATCGCCTGCCGACAACCGGCTATGCGTTGCGCTTCGATGCTATCGATTTCGCGGCCTACGATCTTTTCGTGCTGCAGCGCAAGAATGGTGCGGCAAGCTACACGCCGGCGCGTATCGCCGAGGCCGAGAAGCGGCTGAAGACGCTGACGCCGGAGCAGATCGACCGGATCGAGCGCAATCTCATCGCCGGCCTGCCGGCGACCGAACGCAGCTATAACAGGGACAGCTTTCGCGAAGCCCTGGCTGAATACGATTCGATCGGCCCGAAGGAACTGCGCGACAATCTCGCCTGGTTCCTGCGCGAGATCATTCCGGCGGCCGAAGAGGAGGGAGTGCGTATGTGCATCCATCCCGACGATCCGCCCTTCTCTCTCTATGGCCTGCCACGCGTCGTTTCGACTGCCGAGGACGCGCGCTTCATCCTCAATGCCGTCGACAGCCCGGCCAATGGGCTGACCTTCTGCACCGGCTCCTACGGCACGCGCGCCGACAACGACATCGTCGCCATGGTCAAGGAATTCGCCGCCCGCATCCACTTCGTCCATCTGCGCAACATCACCATCGAGGAGGACGGCTCCTTCTACGAAGCCGAACACCTCGAGGGCGGCACAGACATGGCGCATGTCATCCTCGCGTTGATGCAGGAAGAGAAGCGCCGTCGCGAGGAAGGCCGGGTTGACTGGCAAATCCCGATGCGTCCGGACCATGGGCATCTGCTTGCCGACGACATCGGCAAGAAAAAGATCAATCCCGGCTATTCGCTTATCGGACGGCTCAAGGGTTTGGCTGAACTGCGCGGCATCATGCGCGCCGTGGAGCGTTTCGATCTGGCTTGAACCACGCGTCGGCCAGTCGGGAGGATGTATGCGCTTTTTGCGCAAATGAAAACAAGTTGCGTATATGAAAAATAGTGCTAGTGTCGATGGCGAGCCGGTTATTGCCGGCGCCGGGAGGATTTAAGTGGCATGACGAAGCTGCGCGGATTGGCGTGGGATCATAGACGATGCTGGGGTCCGCTGGACGCCAGCATCGAGTCCTATTGCGCCGCGCATCCCGGCCTGGAGATCCAATGGGACCGCCGCAGCCTCTATGAATTCGGTGAGGGTGCGCTCGGCCCGGTGCTCGGCACTTACGATCTTGTCGTGTTCGATCATCCCTTCATCGGCGATATCGCGCAGGATGAACTGATGGTCCCGTTCGACGCTTATCTGTCGGCCGAACAGATCCATTTCTTCGAGCGTGATTCAGTCGGTGCGTCCTGGCGCTCCTACCAGAAGAACAGCCGCCAGTGGGCGCTGCCGATCGATGCCGCCTGCCAGGTTGCTTCCTATCGGCCGGATTTGCTGGAGCGCTACGGGCCGGTGCCCAGCACGCACCAGGACGTGCTGGAGCTTGGCCGGCGTGCGCGCAGGGACGGCAAATGGCTTGGTCTGCCCTTTGTGCCGACCGACGCCATGTGCCTGCTTCTGACGCTCGGCCGCCCCCAGGAAGATGGCGAGCAATTCATCGCGAAGGAAGTGGTCGAGCAGGCGATTGCACAATTGCGCGGGCTTGCGGCGCTTTCGCACCCGGACTCGTCGAAGTGGAATCCGATCCGCTGCTACGACCACATGATCGCGCATGACGACGTTGTCTACGTGCCGTTCGCCTTCGGCTATGTGAATTACGCCTCGAAACCGGATAGGCCCCATTTGCGCTTCGCCGACGTGCCCACCCCGCAAGCCGCCGGCGCCTTGCTCGGCGGTGCCGGCATCGGCGTCAGCGCCCAATCGAAGCACAAGCAGGCTGCGATCGACTACGCACTGTTCCTGTGCTCGCCCGAATACCAGCGCGGCGGCTATGTGAAATCGGGCGGACAACCGGGTTCGCTGGCGGCCTGGAAGGATGCCGGGGTCAATCGTCTTGCCGGCGATTTCTTCGGCTCGACGCTGCGAACGATCGCCTCGTCCTATCTGCGTCCGACCCATCCGGGCTTCATCGCCTTCTTCCGCGAATGCGCGCCGCATGCCGCCGCCGCCATAGCCGGTGATATGTCGGCGACCGAACTCGCGGGCCACGTCAACAACCTCTACCGCGAAACCAGGCAAGTCCAGCCGGAACGGAGCGTCGCCTGATGGCCGCCAGCGGTGCCCAGACGATCGACGAGGGCGAAAGCGGCCGCAACGGCTATCGCGTGCCGGCGGTGGAAAAGGCGCTCGACGTTCTGGAATTCATGGCCTCCAGCGCCGAAACGCTGACCCAGACCGAGATCGCGACCGGCCTCGGCCGCTCAATACACGAGATCTACCGCATCCTGCTTCTGCTGGAGAAGCGGGGTTATATCTTCCGCACCCAGTCGGACCGTTTCCGGCTGTCGCTGAAGCTGTTCGAACTGGCGCACATGCATCCGCCGGTAAACCGGCTGGTGGAATGCGCTCTGCCGGTGATGCGCGAATTGACCGCCAATGCCGACCAGAGCTGCCACCTCGTGGTACGCGAGGGCCAGAACGCACTGGTGGTTTTGCAGATCGATTCGCCGCTGCCGATGCGCTACTCGGTAGCACTTGGGTCGCATTTCCCGATCCTCGAAACAAGTTCGGGTGCCGTGCTGCTCGCCCATTCGAGCCGGGCCGAGCGCGACCGCATCGTCGAGCGCATCGTGGCCGCCGGTGAGGGGCAGGGCACGCGGGCCGAAATCGAGGCGCGGCTGAACGAGGTCGCCAGGCTCGGCTACGAGATGCGCGCTTCCTTGGCAGTTGCGGCCTGCACCAACATCTCCATGCCTGTACGCGATCACACTGGTGCCGTCATCGCCGCGCTAACCGTGCCGCTGCTGCCGCAGAAGGCGGCGCGGTTCGATCCTGAAACTGTCTTCGAACGCACCCGGGCCGCCGCCGAAAAGATATCGGCCGCACTCGGCTGGGGCGAGGCCACCACCTCCTTACGTGCCGACCCGGAACGGCGGGACTATCCGTTCAGCGACTAACAAAAGCGATAAATCTGGGAGAAGAAAATGCTCTGGTCCAAGTCAATCCTGTTTGCGTCGGCCGCCGTGCTGGCGCTCGGGGCCGCCGCGCATGCCGAGAACATGCCCAAGCGCATCGGCTACGTCACCAACTACGCCACCCATGAGTGGTATCAGAACGTCATCAAGGGCATGAAGGCCCACGGCAAGGAACTCGGTATCGAGGTCGAGGTGCAGGATGCTAATCTCGACATCGCCAAGCAGGTCGCTGCGGCCGAGGACTTCATCGCCAAGGGCGTCGACGTGCTGATCATCACGCCGGTGAACGAGGAAGGCGTGGTGCCGCTGCTGCGCCAGGCCAAGGCCGCCAATGTCCCGGTCGTGCTGGAAGGCAATCCGGTCAAGGGCATGACCACCATGGTCGCCATCTGCGACTACGACACCGGCTATTTCTCCGGCGTGGAGGCCGGCAAATACGCCAAGGAAAAGCTCGGCGGCGTTGCCAAGGTGATGAATGTCGGCCTGCCGCTGCTTTCCGCCACCGTGCTGCGCTCGCACGGCTTCATGGACGGGCTGAAGACCATCATCCCCGACGCGGTCATGGTCCACGATCTCGACGGCGGCGGCAATCCGGACCGCGCTCTCGAAGTGTCCTCCGCGGCACTGGCCAAGAACGCCGATATCAACATCATCTACGGCATCAACGATTCGTCTTCGTTGGGTGGCCTGCAGGCCTGGAAAGCGGCGGGCAAGTCGCAGGATGGCCTGTTGACGGTCGGCACGGGCGGCGAGGGACTTGCCTTCATCAACGCGATGCAGAACGAGCCTTCCTACCGCATCGAAGCCGCGATGTTCCCCGAGAAGGAAGGCTTTACCGCCATCGATGCCGCGGTGAAGCTTTTCAACAATGAGGAAGTGCCGGAGCACATCGTCAGCCCGACCGCGCCGATGAACGGCGACGACTGGAAGAAGTTCTATGACTATGACGGCACCACCCGCACCATCAAATGGGATGCCGTCAACGCGTTGCAGCCGCCGGCAAAGTGCATGAAGACCTCCGCCGACCTGAAGAAATAAGGTCGGCCGACATCGCCCTTCCCGTGTTGCGGGAAGGGCAGGCGGTCAGGACCTTTCGGTGGCCAAGACAAATGCCGGGTTCGACGCGACAGGTTCCAGAAGAACCAGGCAAACGGCCGGGAATGGACTGAAATGAGCGAGCTTACACAGGCCTCCGCGTCGAAGCGTTTCATCGGCGGCAACCTTCTGGGCAGCAGCCAGCTCGTGCTGGGCGCAATCCTGGCCGTGCTGTGTATCGCCATCTCGATGGCGGCGCCGCAATTCTATTCGGAGGCCAACATCATCGCCATCCTGCGCCAATGCGCTCTGGTGCTGATCGTCGCCTCGGGCATGACCATGCTCATCATCACCGCCGAGGTCGACCTGTCGGTCGGCGCATCGCTCGCCTTCGTCGGCTGTATCGGCATGGCGGTGCTCAACGCAACCCATAGTCTTACGCTCGGCATGCTGGCGGCGCTCGCCTTTGCCGGCGGCGTCGGCCTGTTCAATGGGCTGGTCGTCACAAGGCTCAGGGTGAATTCGCTGATCGCCACCATCGGCACGATGATGATGCTGCAGGGCGGCGTCTATCTGTTCACGCGCGAGGCGGTGCAGAACCACAACCAATTGGCAAGCTTCACCGATCTCGGCGCCGGCTATATCGGCCCCGTGCCGGTTCCCGTCATCCTGGCGGCGCTGATCTTCGTGGTTGCCTATGTGACGCTGCGCTTCACCACGCTCGGCCGCTACCTCTACGCGGTCGGCGCCAATGAAAAGGCGGTGCGCCTGTCAGGCATTCGCTCGGAACGGCTCAAGCTGCTGGCCTTCGTCGTCACCGGCCTGTGCGTCGGTGTTGCCGGCATGATCCTGTCGTCGCTGATGAATGCCGGCCAGCCTACCGCCGGCCGTGGCTTCGAGCTGACGGTGATTGCCGCCGTCATCCTCGGCGGCACCAGCCTGCTCGGCGGCCGCGGTTCGCTGTTCGGTACCTTGCTTGGCGTTCTGGTGCTGAAGGTGATCGACAACGGCATCATCATCCTCGGCTGGAACCAGGATTTGCAGATGGTGGTGCCGGGCATCGTCATCATCCTGGCAACCTATCTCGACATCATCCGGAACAGAGCCAATGTCCGTTGATTTCCTGCATCCTGGCGAAGGCGCGGCCATCGATACCGATGTGCCGGCGCTGGAACTGCGCGGCATCGGCAAGCGCTTTCCCGGCGTCGTGGCGCTCGACAATGTCGACTTCACCCTGGAGCCCGGCAAGATTCATGCGCTGATGGGAGAGAACGGCGCCGGCAAGTCGACACTGATCAAGATCATGGCCGGCGTCTACGGCAAGGACGTCGGCTCCATTCGCATGCGCGGAGGCGAGGTCGACATCAAGTCGCCGCGCGACAGCTTGAAGCAAGGCATCAAGGTCGTGTTCCAGGAGATCGCGCTGATCTCCGAATTCACCGTTGCCGAGAACATCTTCCTGGAAGGCTATCCGACCGGCAGGACGGGCTCCATCGACTGGAAGAAGATCCGCGCCGATTCAGCCGCGCTCTTCGACCGCATCGGCTTCAACGTCGATCCGGCGGCGCGCACCGGCTCGCTGCCGGTCAGTCAGCAGCAGATGGTCGAGATCGCCCGTGCGCTCGCTCATGAAGCCCGTGTGGTGGTGATGGACGAGCCGACATCCTCGCTGACGCCGAACGAGGTTTCGCTGCTGTTCACCGTCATCCGCCGGCTTGCCAGCCTCGGCATCGCGGTGGTCTATGTCAGCCACAAGCTCGACGAAGTGTTCGAGATCGCCGACACGGTGACGGTGCTGCGCGACGGGCGCCACATCTCGACCAAGCCGATCGGCGAGCACACCAACGACACGCTGATCCAGGACATGATCGGCCGGCGCATCGAAAATCTGTTTCCCCGCAAGCGTGGCGCACCGGCTAGCAAGGTAGCCCTGTCAGTGGACAAGCTCAGCACGGCGAAGAAGCTCAACGGCGTGTCCTTCGAGGCGCGCGCCGGCGAGGTGCTCGGCTTCTTCGGGCTGATGGGCGCCGGTCGCACCGAACTCGCCAAGGCGATCGTCGGTTACGATCCGATCACTTCGGGCACGATCACCGTCGACGGTCAGCGCCTCTCGCCGCACGATACGCGCACCGGCGTCAGGTTAGGCATCGGTCTGCTCACCGAGGATCGCAAGAGCGAAGGGCTGATGGGCGAGCTGCCTGTCTACCAGAACGCCAGCCTCGCCTCGCTCGGCGCCTTCGCCCGCATGGGCTTCGTCGACAAGGCCAGGGAACACAAAGCGGTGCAGGATTACGTCAACCGCTTCCGCATCAAGACGCCCAGCCTGTTCCAAGAGGTGAAGAACCTGTCTGGCGGCAACCAGCAGAAGGTGCTGATCTCGCGCTGGCTGATGCGTGGCCTCAAGGTCATCGTCGTCGACGAGCCGACCCGCGGCATCGATGTCGGCGCCAAGTCCGAGATATTCGCCCTGATCGACCGGCTCGCCGGCGAAGGCCTGGCGGTCGTCATGATGACGTCGGAAATGCCGGAGCTGCTCGGTCTTGCCGACCGGGTCGCGGTGATGTGCGAAGGCCGCCTGACCGCGATCATGCCGCGCGACGAAGCCACGCAGGAGAAGATCCTCAATGCGGCGATCGGATAAATCATGAGCGTTGTGAATACAGTCTCCGCGAAAGCCCCGCCGTCCGTGCTGGCGCGGCTCTTTGCCCGGCAGGAACTGGCGCTGCTGGTCTGCCTCGTGCTGGTGCTGGCTTTCTTCTCGGTCACCGTCGAGAATTTCTTCTCCGTGCGCAATATGACCAATGTGCTTGGCCAGGCCTCGCTCGCGCTCACCGCCGGCATTGGCTGCGCCATCGTCTTCATTTCCGGCGAGGTCGACATCTCGATCGGATCGCTGCTGGCGACCATTGCACTGCCGCTGATCATCATCATGAACGACACCAATTCGCTGCTGCTCGGCGTCGGCGGCGCGCTGCTGTTCGGGCTGATCATCGGTGTCGTCAACGGCTATCTCACCGCCTATGCCGGCATCAACTCGCTGATCGTGACGCTGGGCACGATGTTCATCATGCGCGGCGGCGTCTATCTCTACACTGGTCAGCGCGCGATCCCTGACGATGCCAGCCTCGACAGCTTCATCGCGCTGTCGGATGGCCGCCTGTTCAATGTCATCCCCTATTCGGCCGTCATCGCCATCGTCCTGCTCGCAGCCTTCGCCTACATGATGCAGCACCGGCCGTTCGGACGGCAAATCTATGCCGTCGGCGGCAATCAGGAAGTGGCCCGCCTTGCAGGCTACGACGTGCGGCGGGTCAAGTTCATCTGCTTCATCATCAGCGCGCTACTGGCGACGGTCGCCGGCATCATCCTGGCCGCGCGGGTCGGCTCGGCGCAGCATACGGCGGGGTTGAATTTCGAATTCCAGGTGGTTGCCGCCACCGTGCTCGGCGGGGTCAGCCTTGCCGGCGGCATCGGCAGCCTGACCGGCATGGCGCTCGGTGTGCTGATCCTGCAATTCCTGTCCAACGGGCTGCGCGGGCTTGGCCTGCCGACCGAATGGCAGCTGGTCATCACCGGCATGATCATCATTGCCGCGGTCGCCCTCGATGAGGCGAAACGCCGGCGTGCGAATGGAGGCTGAAGATGGCTCGTCTTGAAGCAAAAATCGCCGTCATCACGGGTGCGGCCGACGGTATCGGCCACGCGATCGCGCAAGCGATGGCGCGCGAAGGGGCGCATGTCTTTCTGGGCGACATCGCCGACAGCGCGGGCGAGGATTTCGCGGCCGCGCTTCGCGCTGCCGGCCACCGCGCCGACTATGTGCATTGCGACGTCTCGCAGGAGGCCGACATTTCAGGCCTCATCGACAGCGCCGTCAAAAAGACGGGACGCCTCGACATACTGGTCAACAACGCGGCCATCGCCATTGGCGGCATGCCGGTGCACGAGATGACCGACGAGCAGTGGTACCGGCTGATAGCGGTCAACCTGACCAGCGTGTTCCGCGGCTGCAAATACGCGCTGCCGCACATGATCGCGCAGAAATCGGGCTCGATCATCAACATGGCCTCCGCGCAGGGTCACATCGGGCTTGATGGCTGGACCGCCTATGCCGGCGCCAAGGGCGCGGTCATGGCGATGACACGCCAGATGGCGGTTGAATTCGGGCCGCTGAACATCCGCGTCAATTCGATCTCGCCGGGCACCATCAACACGCCGATGAACGAGAAACTCATCAAGGAGATCGGCGGCAATCTCGCCAAGGCCTGGGTCAAGATGCATCCGCTCGGCCGTATCGGCGAGCCTTCGGAAGTGGCCGAGGCCGCCGTCTATCTTGCCTCCGATGCCGCCGGCTTCACCACCGGCACCGACCTGCGCGTCGATGGCGGGTTGACGGCGGCACCGCGCTACGTTCCCGAACTGCTTTGAAAATTTTGAAACGAGACATGACATGAACAAGGCCCTCGAAGGCGTCCGCATCCTCGATTTCAGCCATCTGCTGCAGGGGCCGTTCGCTACCCAGCTGCTCGGCGACATGGGCGCCGATGTCGTCAAGATCGAGCGCGCCGGCGCCGGCGACATGTTCCGTGGCATGACCTTTTTCGCCAAATGGGTCGGCGGTTCGGAGAGCCCGAACTTCCTCGCCTGGAACCGCAACAAGCGTTCGATCGCGCTCAACCTGAAGAGCCGCAAGGTGCATGCTATCATCATGGAGATGGCGAAAAGCGCCGACGTGGTGGTGCAGAATTTCCGCCCCGGCGTGCTGGCCAAGCTCGGCTACGGCTATGAGGATTTCAAGGCCATCAATCCGCGCATCATCTATTGCTCAGGTTCGGGCTACGGCGAGGAAGGACCCTATGTCGAGCGCCCCGGCCAGGACATGCTGATCCAGGGGCTCGCAGGGCTGATCGCCAACACCGGCCGCGGCGACCAGGCCCCGGTTCCCGCCGGCGCCGGCCTCGCCGACCAGATCGGCGCCATGAACATGGTCTACGGCATCCTGTCGGCGCTCTATTATCGCGAGAAGACCGGCAAGGGCCAGAAGATCGAGGTCAACCTGCTGGCAGGCCTCTTGGCGCATCTCAACCAGGAATATGTCGCGGTGCTCAACCTCGGTGAGGACTTCGTGCGGCCGAATTCCGGGATCGGCCATCCCGGCATGCAGGCGCCGTTCGGCATCTACGAGACCAGCGACGGCGGCTACGTGTCGATCGCCATGAGCCCATTCAAAACCCTGTATGGGGTGCTGGAGGCCCCGCAGCTTGCCGTCTACGACGACCTCAAGACTTTGTTCGACAAGCGCGATGAAGTCTTTGAGAAGGTGAATGCCGAGACCAGGAAATTCGCCACGCAGGATTTGTTGGCGCGGCTGCTGGCGGCCGACATCTGGTGCGCCGAGGTGAAGGATATCCGCCGCGCCGCTGAGGACCCGCAGGTCAAGCACATGGGCATGATCACCAGCTATGACCATCCGCGCGGCGGTACGGTGCGGGTGGTCGCCCCGGCGGTGAAAATGAGCGAGACGCCCGCGACCATAGAACGGCCGGCGCCGCTGGTCGGCCAGCACGGCCGCGAGATCCTGGCCGAGTTCGGCCTCTCCAGGGACGAGATCGCCGCATTGGAGGCGTCCGGTGACATGACCGTGGACGCCGCCTGACGATGCGCGCCTGCCAGACACTCACGGTCGAAACCGCGGGCCGCGTCGCGATCGTCACCTTCCGCCGCGCCGATCAGCTCAACGCCATGAACCGGCTGATGCAAGGCGAGATCACCGAAACCTTCGAGTCGCTATCCGGCGATGCAAGCATCGGGGCGATCGTGGTGACAGGGGAAGGGCGCGGCTTCATGGCCGGCGCCGACATCAAGGAATACGCCGCCCAGACCGGACCGGAATTCGATATTTTCCAGGCTGCCGGCATGCGCATGTACGCGGCCATCGAGAACAACCGCAAACCGGTGATCGCGGCGGTCAACGGCTTCGCGCTGGGCGGCGGCATGGAGCTGGTGCTGTGCTGCGACCTCGTGATCGCCAACCAATTCGCCAAGCTCGGCCTGCCGGAGATCAAGCTCGGGCTGGTCCCCGGCGGCGGCGGCACGCAACGCAGCGTCGCCAAGCTCGGCCGCAACCGCGCCAATTTCCTGCTGATGACCGGCGCCATCGTCCCGGCCTCGCAATTCGTCGCTGCCGGTCTGGTCAACGAGATCGTCGAGGTCGACCGGCTGATGCCGCGCGCGCTGGAACTGGCCGAAATGATCGCCGCCGAGCCCGCTGCCGCAATCGAGGGACTGAAGACTCTGACGGCGCATGCCGTGTCCGGTGATCTGGCCGATGGGCTCACCATGGAACGCGACATATTGGGTGAGCTCTATCGCAGCGAGATCGGCCAGCAGCGCGTCAGGGAGTTTGCCGAGCGGAGCACGACAAAGGCAAAGAAGGGCGGGCCGTGAACGCGGGCGATGACTATCGCGGATTGGGCTGGGCGCATGGCGCGCTGACTGTCCAGCGGCTTGGCGCGATGCTGGCGCCGGTTACGTTCATTCTTGAGGACGGTCGGCAGATCTCGCCGATGCACATTGCGCCGTGGTCGAACGAACCGCAGGCACAAGCGCTGCCAGGCATCCTGCGCAAGCTTCGCGGCGAATGGCCCTGCGTGCCGTTCGGCTATTCGGTGCCTGCCGAGGGATGGCCCGAGGACTGGGCGCGGGCGATGGGTCCGCCGGAACCAGGCGAAGAAGTCCATGGCCATAGCTCCAATCATGAGTGGACATGGCGTCCCAGTAGTCGCGGATCATTGTCGCTGACGCTTACCTATCCCGAGGGAAGTCCGGTCGAGCATGTTGAACGGACCGTGCGGCCCGACCCGTTGGCGCCCGCCATCGACATCGTGTTGAAGATCGTCGTTCGCCGTGTCTGCCGCCTGCCGATCGGCCTGCATCCGGTGTTCCGGCTGCCGTTCGAGACGGGCGCAGCCACGTTGCAATTCGGTGGCTTCGACGAGGGCCGCACCTATCCGCACGATGTCGAACCAGGTGCTGCGCTATTTGCCCGGAACAAGACGTTCCTTGAACTGACAGCCGTGCCGTCGCGCACAGGCAAAGCGGTCGATGCCTCGCGGCTTCCCTTGGCTGCCGCAACGGAGGAGCTGCTGCAGATCGAGGGCACTGACGGTTTGGCGGCGCTCCTCAATCACGAGGACGGCTATCGGGTGGACCTCTCCTGGCAGAAGGAGCATTTCCCAAGCCTTCTGCTCTGGTACTCCAATCGCGGCCGCAAGGCCGCGCCCTGGAGTGGCCGTCATGTCGCCATCGGCATCGAGCCGATCTGCTCGCCCTTCGGGCTCGGCCCGGCGATGGCGTTGGCCGACAATCCGATCGCACAATCCGGCATTGCGACCGCACTCGAATTCTCGCCGGAAAAGCCGTTCGTCACCCGCTATCGCATCGAGGCATCCGCGCTGTGACGAACCGTACCGCAATGTCTCTGGTCAAGCCGAACCGGCCGCGCTTCACGGATGTCGAGGGACTGGCAGCGATGGTCGGCCGTGGCGAATCGGTTGGCGTCGGCGGCCATCATTTCGCCCGGCTGCCGATCGCATTGCTGCGGGCGATAGCCCGGTCGGGCGTCAAGGATCTGCGTTACATCTGCTGGGCCGGCGGCTTACCGCTCGAACTGCTGCTCGAAGCGCATGCCGTGGCTGAAATCGATCTCTGTTTCTCCAGCCTCGACATTTTCGGCCTGCCGCCAAAATTTCGCGCAGCCGCCGAGAGCGGCGCGATACCGGTTCGCGATTGGACGGCGCTGGCCATGATCCAGGCGCTGCGGGCGGCGCAACAGAACTTGCCCTCGATGTCGTTCCAGCTTCCGCAGGGATCGGACATGCTAGCGCGCGTGCCGGGTGCGAGCGCCAGACCTGATCCGATTGCCGGAGCCGAAAACGGATTCATTCCGCCGCTGCGGCTCGACACATTCGTCGTCCATGCCCAGCGCGCGGATGAAAGCGGCAATGTGCAGATCATCGGGCCCCGCGCGCTGGACTTCGCCATGGCGGGTGCGGCGCGCCAGGTGCTGGTCACGGTCGAGGAAATCGTTCCGGTCGGGACGCTGCGCCAGGACGGCCGCCAGAGCGTGCTGACCCGCAATCAGGTTTCGGCCATTGCCCTGGCGCCGGGCGGCGCTTATCCGGCCTCCTGCCTGCCGTTTTACGTCACCGATTATCAGCGATTGTGGGAGGCGTTCGCCGACCGGGAAACGTCCTTGGCGGACAATCTGCGACCGCCTTCCGAGGGCGTGCCGAAGCCGTTGCAAAGCGCCGCGAAGGTACGCGCTGCGGCAGTGCTCGCCATGCCCGCGCTAGCGCACGCCGAAAAGAAAGCGTCCGTCGACGAGATCATCGCCGCCCGCATCGCTGCCGAACTTGACAATGAGAGCTTCGCCAGCGCGGGTGCAGTCTCGCCGCTGGCCAATGTCGCATACCGCCTGGCCAAGGCGACGCACGCGCCGGACATGATCATCGCGACGATGAGCTGCGGCCATCTCGACATCGCGCCGAGCCCGATGGTCCTGTCGCTGATCGAAAGCCTTGATTGCGAAACGGCGGTGGCGCATGCCGGCGGCGACGACACCTACTCGACCTACTACCAGGCCGGCGCGGTGACGCACGAGATCGTCGGCGCGGCACAGGTCGACCGGCGCGGCCGCGTCAACACGATCGCACTGCGCAAACCAAGCGGCGGCCTCATCCGGTTGCCGGGGCAAGGCGGCATGGCCGATGTTGCCAACATGCACCGCGATTACCTGCTCTACATCCCCCGCCACTCGATCCAGTCGCTGGTAAATGAGGTCGAAATCGTCAGCTCGGCTCGCGGGCTGCTGACTCCGGCCGAGCGCGCGCCGATGGGCTATCGCACCGGCAGAGCGCTGGTCTTCACTGATCTCTGTGTCTTCCGGCTCGATCAGACTTCGAGGGAATTGATCGTTGTCGAAACCATGCCGAGCGTCACGCAGCAGCAGATCCGTGACGCCACCGGATTTGCGGTGTCGTTCGATCCCGACTGCCGCGAGGTTCCACTGCCTTCCGACGACACGCTCGCCACCTTGCGAACCCGCATCGACCCGCTCGGTCTGCGCCGTCTGGAGTTCGTCAGCGCCAAGGAGCGCGGCGCGCTGATCGCCGAGATTCTTGAAGCCGACCGCGCGATGGTCGAACGCTGCATCGCCGCGCAGACGGCGCTTGTCGAAAGCTGAGACCCCATGGCAAAACCGTTGCTCGACATATCAGCCGCGCGCGTTTTCTTCGATGGTATCTTCACCAGCCCGCGCGTCGCGCATCCGGAGGGCGTGGCCGTTCACCGCGATGGCTCGATCTGGTGTGGCACCGAAACCGGCGACCTGCTGCGGCTGGCCGCCGATGGCGGCTCGGTCGAGCGCATGGGCGGCACCGACGGTTTTCTGCTCGGCATCGCTTTCGACAGCGCGGGAAACTGCTTCGCCTGCGATCTCAGGCATGCCGCGATTTTCCGCTGGGATGCCGCGACAGCGCGCATGGAGCACTTCGCGTCGGCCGGCATTCGCGTGCCGAACTATCCGATCGTCGACGAGGCGAGGGGCTGGCTCTTCGTTTCGGACAGCGTTGGCCAGGACAATCGCTCGGGCATCTTCCGCTACGATCTCAAGACGGGCGAGGGCGGCCCGTGGTGCCGGGAGGCGATGTCGTTCGCCAACGGCATGGCGATGGCGCCGGACGGCAACGGCCTCAATGTCGTGGAGAGCGACGCACCCTGCATCAGCTATGTGCCGATCCTTGCTGACGGATCGGCGGGGGCTCGTGAGATCGTCGTCGAGGGCGTGCACAATGTTCCGGACGGAGTGGCCTTTGCGCCTGACGGCTCATTGTTCATCTCATGTTATGAGCCCAGCCGTATTTATCGCTGGCAAAAGGACAAGGGTCTCGAAGTGCTGATCGAGGATCCGGCGGCAACCACGCTGGCGCACCCCACCAACATCGCCTTCAAGGGCGACAAGCTCTATACCGCCAATCTGGGTCGCTGGCATATTACCGAGATCGACTTGAGCCTTCTCCTGCAAGAGAAGTAGCATTTCCCAGAAGGTCAACTGGCCGGGCGGAAGGGTTTTGCCAGCGAGGCCGGGAAGTGCAGGGCCAGCATCTGGCGGTTTCGTGAGATCAGCACCAGCACGATGATGGTCGCGAGATACGGCAGCGCCGACAACAGTTCGGACGGCATGTCCAGCCCCAACGCCTGACCTTGCAGCTGAAGGATCGTCATCCCGCCGAACAGCCACGCGCCAAGCAGGATGCGCAGCGGCCGCCAGGTGGCGAAGACCACCAGCGCAAGCGCGATCCAGCCCTTGCCGGCAGTCATGTTCTCGACCCAGAGCGGCGTATAGGCGACCGACAAATAGGCGCCTGCCAGGCCTGCCATCAACCCACCGAACAGCACGGCCATGTAGCGGATCCTGATCACGGGGTAGCCGATCGCATGCGACGTCTGCGGCGACTCGCCGATCGTGCGCAACACCAGGCCAGCCTTGGTCCGGTAGAGAAACCAGCTGATGGCGACGAACATCAGCAGGGCCAGATAGACCATTGGATCGAAGCGGAACAGTAGCGGACCGATCAGCGGCAGGTCGGACAGAACGGGGATGTCGAGGCGGCGCAATGCCTCGATCGGCTCGCTGCCGAAGCCGCGCCCCAGGAAGGCCGAGACGCCCGAACCGAAGATCGCCAGCGCCAGGCCGGCTGCATACTGGTTGGTCAGGAAGGTCAGCGCCAGAACGCCGAACAGCAGCGAGGCGGCGGCACCCGCCAACGCGCCGGCCAGGATCGCGACAGGCATCGGATAGCCTGCGGTGACGGCCCAGAATGCCAATGCGGCGCCCATCAGCATCATGCCTTCGATGCCGAGATTGAGGACACCCGACTTCTCCACCACGAGTTCGCCGAGCGCGGCGAAGATCAGCGGTGTGGCGGCAATGACGGTGCCGGTGAAGATGGCGATGAACAGGTCCATCAGGCTGTCTCCCGCACGATCGGAAATCCGCTCATCGTGCCGTCTCCAGCGCATGCGTGTCCCGGACGGGTCGCACCAGGCGAACGCGATAGAAGATGAAGAAATCGGTGGCGAGCAGGAAGAACAGCAGGATGCCCTGGAAGATCCGCGTCAGGGCCGAAGGCAGGCCGAGCGTCATCTGCACACCTTCGCCGCCGAGGAAAAGCAGCGACATCAACAGCCCGCCAAGCACGATGCCAAAGGCGTTCAGCCGTCCGACGAAGGCAACGATGATGGCCGCGAAGCCGTAGCCTGGCGAAATCTGAGGCGAGAGCTGCCCGAGCGGCCCGGCGGCTTCCGCCATGCCGGCGATGCCGGCCGCGGCACCTCCCGCCAGCAGTCCGATCCAGACCGCAGCCGATTCGCGAAAGCCGGCATAGCGGGCGGCAAGCGGCGCAGCCCCACTCACCGACATCTTGTAGCCGAGGAAGCTGCGGTCGGTGAACAGCCACATCAGGAGCACGGCGACGACCGTGATGAAGATCGACGGGTTGAGCCGATAGGCGGGGTCAAAAGACTCGAACAGGGCCGCCGTCGGCAGAAGCGCCGTCTGCGGATAGTTGAAGCCGGCCGGATCTCGCCACGGTCCGTGCACGAGATAGGACAGGAACAGCGTCGCGATATAGGTCATCATCAGCGTGACCAGGATCTCGTTGGTGTTCATGCGGGCGCGCAGAAAGGCGGGGATTGCCGCCCAGGCCATGCCGGCGCCCATGCCGGCAATGAACATCAGCGGCAACAGCAGCACGCTTTCGGGGTTCGGCCAGAAAAGCCCCACGCCGCTGGCCGCGATTGCCCCCATGGTGAACTGGCCCTCGGCGCCGATATTCCAGACATTGGCGCGGAAGCCGACCGCCAGCCCGCAAGCGATAAGGATCAGCGGCGAGGCCTTGAGCAGCCATTCGGACAGGCCGTTCATGGAAGAGAGCGGCTCGATGAAGAAGGCATGGAGGGTCGCCAGCGGATCATGTCCGAGGGAGGCGAAAAAAATCGATCCGACGACAACGGTCAACAGGGTCGCCAGTGCCGGCGCGGCGACGCGCATCAGCGAGGAGGGCTCCGGCCTTTGTTCAATCCTGAAGCGCATTGTTGCCACCCCCATTTGCCGATGCGCCGTCGCTCATGCCGCCGCCCGTCATCAGAAGTCCGATCTCCTCGCGATCGGTCGTCTTGCGCTCCAGCGGCGGGGAAACCTTCCCTTGGCAGATGACCAGCAGCCGGTCGCAGATCTCGAACAGCTCGTCGAGTTCCTCGGAGACGACGAGCACCGCCGCGCCGGCGCGGCTGAGATCGACGATGGTCTGCCGGATGAAGGCGCTCGCGCCGACATCGACCCCCCAAGTCGGCTGAGACACCAGGAGGAGCTTCGGCTGGAGCGCGATTTCACGCCCCACGATGAATTTCTGCAGATTACCGCCGGACAGGCTTTGCGCGATCGCCTGCGCCCCGTTGGCCTTGACCTTGAACCTATCGATTATGCCGGCGGCGAACGCCTTGGCCCGGCGCCGGTCGACCAGCCCATTGCGCACCGTGCCGAAACGGTGCGCGGTCAGCACCGCATTCTCCCACAGCGTGTGCGAGGGCACGGCGCCGCGCCCGAGCCGCTCTTCGGGAACGAAGGCAACGCCGAGCTTGCGGCGCTCGTGCGGGCGAAGGCGGGCTGCGCCGGTTCCGCAAATCCGGATGGCGTCGCTGCGCTCATGCGTGCGCTCGCCGCTGAGCAAGGCGATCAGCTCGGCCTGGCCGTTGCCGGAAACCCCGGCCAGGCCGACGATCTCGCCGCCATGCACCTTGAAGGAAACGTCCTTCAGGTCGACGCCGAAATGATCCCGGGCCGTCACCGTAAGCCTGTTGACCTCGAGCACCGGTCTGTCGCTTGGCGTCGGCGGCCCGACATGCATTTCAGGCAGCTTCGAACCCACCATCATGCGGGCAAGCTCCAGCGATGTCGTCTCCTTCGGACGCGCGGTACCGGTGACCTTGCCGTTGCGCAGCACAGTGGCGGTGTCGCAGAGATCCTGGACCTCGTCGAGCTTGTGGCTGATATAGACGATGCTGCAGCCCTCGGCGGCAAGTTGGCGGAGCGTCTCGAACAGCTTCACCACCGCCTGGGGCGTCAGCACCGAGGTCGGCTCGTCGAGGATCAGCAGTTTCGGCGACTGTAGCAGGCAGCGCACGATCTCGACGCGCTGGCGCTCGCCGACCGACAGGTCGTGCACCTGGCGATGCGGGTCGATGGGCATGCCGTAGCGGCGTGACAGATCGCGGATCTTGTCGGCGAGCAAGGGCAGGTCGTACGCGCTGCTGGCCGAGAGCGCTATGTTCTCGACCACCGAAACGGATTCGAACAGCGCGAAATGCTGGTAGACCATTTCGATGCCGAGCGCGCGCGACATCGCCGGGGTGTGCGTGGCGATCGGATTGCCATCGCAAAAGATCTCGCCGGAATCGGCTTGCGTCGCCCCATAGATGATCTTCATCAGAGTGGATTTGCCGGCGCCGTTTTCGCCCAGCACGGCATGGATCTCGCCGGCTTGAATCGAGAGCGACACATCGTCATTGGCGACGACGCCGGGATAACGCTTGCAGATGTTGCGCAGTTCTAGTCGCGGATGCATGGCGGGGTCCTGCCGTGGCGTGAAGCGAGGTTGGACGGGAACCAGGCAAGGAGAAGCCGAAGATATGGACTTGGGCGTCTCCCGGCACTTTTACGGCGATCAGCTCAGCCTGCCGATCATCCCCTTCACGAACCAGTTCATGCCGCGAATGTCGCCATCGGCCAGAACCGAACCAGCGGCAACCTTGACGTTGCCGTCCTGATCCTTCAGCTCCCCGGCGTAGGGATGAAGCTTGCCGCTGCCGATGTCGGCCTCGAGCTGCTTGAGCTTGGCGCGCGCATCGGCGGGGATACCCTCATTGTAGGGGGCCATTTTCACCACGCCGGCCGCCAATCCGTCCCAGCGTACTTCCGGCTTCCAGGTACCGGCGGCCACGGCCTTGGCTGCGCCGACATAGTCGCTGGTCCAATCGAGAACGAAAGAGGTCAGCTGCTTGCCCGAGGCGAATTTCGACATGTCGCTGGCATAGCCGATCGACCAGGCGCCGCCTTCGCCGGCGACCTGCACGCCGGTCGCGGTGTCCGTCATCGAGCAGACCACGTCGCAGCCTTGCGAGATCAGCGTCTTGGCCGCCTCCTTCTCCTTGCCCGGGTCGAACCAGGAATTCAGGAAGATGGTGTTGCAGGTCGCATTTGGGTTGACGCTCTGCGCGCCAAGCAGCAGTGCATTTGCCGGACCGACGATGTCGGGGATCGGAAAGCCGCCGATGAAACCGATCTTGCCCGACTTGGACATGTAGCCGCCCGCCGCGCCGGCAACGAAGGTGCCTTCGTAATATTTGGCCTCGAAGGTTCCCAGATTGGCGAGGTGGACGATGCCCGAGCAGTGTTCGAACGCCACCTTGGGAAAGCGCGGCGCCACCTTCTGCATCGGCGTTCCATGCGAAAAGCTTGTGCCGAAGATCAGCCTGTTACCGGCGCTGGCCAATTCGCGGAAGACACGCTCGGCGTCCTGCGGCATGAAGATGTTGTCGATGACGGTGAGCTCGACCTTGTCGCCGAATTCGGCCTTGATGGCCTCGACGCCGAGGCTGTGCTGCTTGGTCCAGCCGATCTCGGCGACCGGCGAGACGTAGACGGCACCGATCTTTAGCACCTCCTGCGCCTGTGCGCTGGCGCTTAGCCCTCCCGCGCCCAACGCGGCTCCGGCCGCGCCGCTGTATTTCAGGAATTCGCGTCTCGTCAGATTGTTCATGATGGCAGCCCTCTGTTGGTCTTTTTTGTCGATGCCCGGCTTGTCGGTGCCCGGTCTGTTCTGGGGAGATGGAGGTGAAGATGCGTTGCCGTGTCGCCGTCGCCGGATGCATTAGACAACCTTCGCAGCGGCACAGTCTCGCCGTCGGCCTTGCCGTCCAGATAGGGCGCCAGCGCTTCGGCAGGCGTCATCTCTGGAAACACTGCGCGATCCATGATGTAGCCGCGCACCACCGCGCGGTGGTGGGTGTCGATCAGGTCCATGGCCGGTTTCAGCCGGCCCTTCTCCAGCAGGTCGACGACCCGCGAGTGGTCGTCCAGCAGATTGCAATAGTCGAAATCGGCCGAAATGAGGGAGCGCAGCAGCGTCGTGCGGCGCACCAGCTGCGCGTGGATTTCCTGCATGACCTTGTTGCGGCTGAGGCGTACGAACACGGTATGGAACTCTTGGCCAAGCACGTCGGCTAGCGCATCGTTGCCGGCGGCAACAGCCTGGCGCTGGCGCTCGACATGCTGGCGCAGCTCGGCCCAGCCGGCCGGCCCGAGGCGATCGCTGAGCTGTGCTGCGACGCCCTGTTCGACGAGCGTCAACGCGTCGTAGATCTCCATCGCCTCCTGCATGCTCGGCTTGGCGACAAAGGCACCGCGGTTGCGTTCGATCTGGGCCAGCCCGTCATTGGCGAGCCGGATCAGGGCCTGGCGCACCACAATGCGGCTCACGTTGAATATTTCGGAGAGTTCGCGTTCGCCGAGCTTGCAGCCGGGAACGAGGCGATGGTCGATGATGGCGCGGGTCAGCGTATCCGCGATGGTCTGGGAACGGCTGCTCAAGGCATGGTTCTCCGCCATTTCGACGACATGATCAGCAGGCTTTCGTGATGGCGACATGCCCCGTCAGGACACGACATATCCCAAGTTCAGCTTTCCCATATCGGAATTCAATCATCACAATCTGTCAACACAAAAAGGGATTTTGGACGACAAAAAAATGTTGATTGGTATCCAATCTTGTGGTTTCGTCATCTCGAAACGTCGGGCTAGGTTCATGGTGAAGGGCTAGCCGAGCTGGGAGGGAAGCCGATGGCTCCCCATTGCGTTGACCGCGAGCTTCTGAATGATTGGCACATCGTCGCGGATCAGGAATCGCTAAGCCAGGATACACCGTTTGCCACATGCCTGCTTGGAGTCGATCTCTCCGTCCACAAATGTTCAAACAAGATCGAAGTCGTTCGCAGCGACACGGGCGCCACGCTGAAAAGCGCCCAGCGTTATGGCTTCGTCTGGACGTGTCTGGACAAGCCCTCGCGCGACATCATCTATATCCCCGAGGCCAATGAGGCAGACCGGCATCTTGTCAGCGGCGGTTCGATCGCGGTCAAGGTGTCGGGCCTCCGCGCGGTCGAGAATTTTCTCGACATGGGGCATTTTCCCTTCATTCATACCGGCTGGCTCGGCGAGGAGCCGCATACCGAGGTCGCGCCTTACAAGGTTGAGATCACAGCGCAGGACGAACTGCTGGCGACCGAGTGCAAATTCTATCAGCCGGTGGCTTCGCCGACCGCCAAGCAAGGCTTTGTCGTCGACTACATCTACAAGGTGATCCGGCCCTACACGGCGGCTCTCTACAAGAGCAACCCGATCCAGAAGGACCGGCTCGACGTCATTACCCTGTTCGTGCAGCCGGTGGACGAGGAAAACTGCATCGCGCATCCTTACCTCTGCTATCTTAAGGAAGGCATGGAGGCGGCAACGGTGCGCAGCTTTATGCAATTGATCTTCGCCCAGGACAAACCGATCCTGGAGAACCAGGTACCCAAGCGCCTGCCGCTCGATCCGCGTGCCGAGACCCCGATCCGTGCCGATGCCGTGTCGGTTTCCTACCGGCGCTGGTTGCGTGATCGGGCCGTCACCTATGGCGCGATACCGGCACAAGCCTGATGACGTCTGAGGGCATCCAGAGGATAAAACGATGACAAAATGCTCGGATCCCGTGATCCTCAATCTCTGGCATCCGATTGGCGCGATTGCCGAGGCCGTCCCTGGTAACGCCCAGCAGACTGTGCTGCTCGAAGAGCGCATCAGTTTCGAGGTCGGTACGGATGGTTCGCCGATCGTCTGGCGCTCGCGGCCTGATGTGCAACGGGCTGACCAGATTACGGCCGCCGACAGGCTGCCCGCGAAAAGCGCCTATGGCTATGTCTGGACCTCGTTGGGCTCGCCGCCTGCCGAGCTCTTCCCAATCCCTGAGTATGCCGAGCCCGACCGTCGCCGGCTCAACGCTGCGACCTTTGGCGTGAATGTCTCGGCGCCGCGCGCCATCGAGAACTTCCTCGATATGGGGCATTTCCCTTTCGTGCATACCGACATTCTCGGCGCCGAACCGCACACCGAGGTCAAGGAATACGATGTCGAGATATCGGTCGACCGCGACGAGATTCTCGCCACGCGTTGCCGCTTCTTCCAGCCGATGGCTTCGACCGCTTCCGATGGCGGCGCAGACGTGGATTACGTCTATCGCGTGCCGCACCCCTATTGCTCCGTGCTCTATAAATCGAGCCCGGTCGACGAGGCACGGCGCGACGTCATCGCCATCTTCCTGCAGCCGGTCGACCAGGAGCACGTGCGCGCTCACATGCTGCTTTGCGTGCTCGACGAAGACAATGAAGACAAGGTGATCAAGCGCTTTCAGCAGACGATCTTCGGCCAGGACAAGCCGATCCTGGAAAACCAGGTGCCCAAACGCCTGCCGCTCGACCCACGCGCCGAAACGCCCATCCGGGCCGACAAGTCGGCCATCGCCTACCGGCGCTGGCTCAGCCAGAAGGGCGTGACCTACGGTGTCATTCCGGTTGCGGCCTGACGAGATTCTTGGAGACGATTGATGTTGGAAGAAGCCAGAAGCCAGTGGCATCCGATCGCCGCTTCCCATGATTTGCCGTACCGCCACGTTTTCCATGGTCAATTGCTCGGCCGGGAATTCGCCGTCTGGCGTGCCGATGACGGCTACGTCAACATCTGGGAAAACCGCTGCCTGCATCGCGGCGTCCGGCTGTCGATCGGCATCAATGACGGGCGCGAGCTGAAGTGCCAGTATCACGGCTGGCGTTATTCGAACCGCACCGCCGGCTGCACCTACATTCCCGCGCATCCTGCCGACGCGCCGGCCCGCACCATCACCAACCGCACCTTCCCGGCGGTCGAGCGCTACGGTCTTGTCTGGTCGTCCGAGGAGCCTCGCGGCGAGGTGCCGGATGTTGCCGCGCTGACCGAAGGCAAGCTGCTCGCCTTGCGCGGAATTTCGGTCAACGCGCCGGCCGACAAGGTCGTCGAAAGGCTGAAAGCCTATCGCTTTCAGCCCAACGCAGCGCTCGAAGGCGAGGGCGCGGAAACCATCATCGAGGCCGCGCAAGATCTTGCCGTGGCGCTGCACTCGCGCGATAGTGGTGCCGAGACGCGCGGCGTGTTCTTCGTGCAGCCGGTTGATTCAAACCGTTCGGTGATCCGTGGCGTGCTCGATCAGGAGGTCGAAGCAGCCGCGCGCATCGCCATCCTGCGCCACCACAATGAGCGGCTTTCCAAGCTGCGCGATGAGGCTGAGCGGGAGGCGGCAAGTGCACCTTCGCCTGCGCCGATCGAACCGGTCTACGAAAGGCTGTCGGCCGAACTCTCCGAAATGCCCGAGGTGACCGCGCATGGCCGCAAGGCGGCGCTGCGCGTCGGCGTGGCGAGGAAATGGCAGGCGGCCGACGGTATTGCCGCATTCGAGCTTCGCCCGGTCAAGGGACTGCTGCCCACCTTCCAGCCCGGCGCGCATATCGACGTCCATATGCCGAACGGCGAGATCAGGCAGTATTCGATCACCAACGGCCCCGGCGAGACCGACAGCTTTGTCATCGGCGTCAAGCTGGAGCGCGATTCCAAGGGCGGTTCGAAATGCATGCACGAGACCGTGCGCGAGGGGGACGTGCTGGCGATTTCCGAGCCGCGCAACAATTTCCCGCTGCGCCGTGACGCGATCAAGACGCTGTTCGTCGCCGGCGGCATCGGCATCACCCCGCTGTTGGCCATGGCCCAGGCATTGAAGAACCAGGAGCTGACGCACGAGCTTCACTATTTCGCGCAAGGCGAAGAGCACCTCGCTTTCGCGGATCGGCTGAAGCATCTCGGCGATGCGCTGAAGCCGCATCTCGGGCTGTCGCCGGACGCGACCGGCGCCGAGCTTCGGGGGATTCTCGCCGGTTACCTGAACGGCATGCATCTCTATATCTGCGGTCCCGGACCGATGCTGGAAGCCGCGCGTCAGATTGCCGCCGAGCAGGGCTGGCCGGATACCGCCATCCATTTCGAATATTTCAAGAACACCAACAAGATCGACGACAGTTCGAGCTTCGAAGTAGCGCTGGCGCGCTCCTGCGTCACGCTGCAGGTGCCGGCCGGCAAGACGATCATGCAGGTGATGCGCGAGAATGGCATCGATGTTCCGTCGTCCTGCGAGCAGGGCGCATGCGGCACCTGCGTCGCCACCGTGATCGAAGGCGAGCCGGACCATCAGGACGTCTACCTCAACGATGCCGAGCGCAAGGCCGGAACCAAGATCATGACCTGTGTCTCGCGCGCCAAATCGGCACGCCTCGTGCTGGACATCTAGGAGCAGCCGATGATCACGCTTTACGATTACGAACTGTCGGGCAATTGCTACAAGCTGCGGCTGCTGATGAGTTTTCTCGGCATTGACTACAAGACCGTGCCGGTCGACTTCTACCCCGGCCGCGAGCACAAGTCGGAATGGTTCCTGAAGCTCAATCCGCTCGGCCAACTGCCGGTCATCGATGATGACGGGCTGATCCTGCGAGACGCCCAGGCGATCCTGGTCTACCTCGCGTCGAAATACGATCCGTCGGGCACATGGTATCCCCGGAACAGCCCGGCCCTGCTCGGCGAGATCAGCCAGTGGCTGGCCTTCGCCGACGGCATCACTTCGACTGCGTCGGTCGCCCGCCTGCACGACGCGCTATTCTACGATTTCGACATCGATGCCGCGCGCGCCGGCGCGCATCGGCTGTTCCGTATCCTCGACGAGCATCTGTGGTTCGGCGAGCAGCAGGGCCGCGGCTGGATCTGCTCGGCCGATCATCCGACCATCGCCGATCTTGCCTGCTTTCCCTATATCATGCTGTCGGAGGAAGGCGGCATTGGGCGCCAGGACTATCCGGCGATCCGGCGCTGGTGCGATCGCGTCAAGCGCATCAAAGGCTTTACCGTGATGTCGGGCGTGTTCCCGGCAGGGCCGGCCAAGGCCGCATGATTTCTAGCGCAACGCCGGGCGATCGATCGTCCCGGCAAGCAAGTTTGGAGAGAGAAAACCCGGCGCCGGCCAGGAGATCTCGACCCGGCCGTTCCAGCTGGTCACCGGGCGGACCTGGATGGGCACCGCCTTCGGCGGCGCGCGCGGCCGCACCGACGTGCCCAGGATCGTCGACTGGTACATGGACGGCAAGATCGAGATCGACCCGATGATCACCCACACGCTCAAGCTCGAGGACATCAACAAGGGTTTCGACCTCATGCACGAGGGCAAGTCGATCAGGAGTGTCGTGGTTTATTGAGAAAGCCACACGCCGCCGGCCCGAGGACATCCCACTTGGACCGACAGGAGGTCCTGTCTGCTTGAGTAGGCGGGGCCACAGAAACGCCCGGACTTTTCGCTACCTCCAGCCTCCCGGCCAGGTCGGCGTGTTCCCAAAGTCCGGCGTCGACCGGCAGCGTGGCCGAGGTGCACCTCGGTCACGCTGCCGGTGCTGTTTGCAAGGCTGAAGGTTGCGGGTGCGGCGGCCGGCAGTTATGTCGGACCGAAGGTCATGACGAAAAGGCAGAGTTGATGAAAGTCGTTTCCACGTCCAAGTCGCATGGCGGCGTCCAGGGTGTTTACTCGCACGCTTCAGAGGTCTGCGCCTGCGACATGACCTTTGCCGTCTTCGTGCCGCCGCAGGCCAAGGATGGGCCGGTGCCGGTGCTGTGGTATCTTTCGGGTCTCACCTGCACCCATGCCAATGTCATGGACAAGGGCGAGTACCGGCGCCTGGCGGCCGAGCTTGGTCTCATCGTGGTCTGCCCCGACACCAGCCCGCGCGGTGCCGATGTGCCGGACGAGAAGGACAATTGGCAGTTCGGCTGCGGCGCCGGTTTCTATGTCGACGCGACGCAGCAGCCTTACGCCAGGAACTACCGTATGTATTCCTACGTCCTCGACGAGCTGCCGGGATTAATCGCCGCGAACTTTCCTGCCGACACGGCGCGCCAGGGCATATCGGGTCATTCGATGGGCGGACACGGCGCGTTGACGATCGCGCTGAAGAACCCCGGCCGCTTCAGGAGTTGCTCGGCCTTCGCGCCGATCGTTCAGCCGACGACCGCTGGCTGGTCGCGGCCTGCGCTCGAGAAATATCTCGGCGCCGACGACAGGGACTGGCGCGCCTATGACGCCACGCTGCTTATCGAGGACGGCCGCCGTTTTGGCGAGTTCCTGGTTGATCAGGGCACGGCCGATGGGTTCCATGACGAAGGCCTCCGTCCGTGGCTGCTCGACGAAGCCTGCAAGAAGGCCGGCATCGACCTCACCTTGCGCATGCAGGAAGGCTACGATCATTCCTACAACTTCATCTCGACCTTCATGGACGATCACCTGAAGTGGCACGCCGCGCGGCTAGGCTGAAGAACCGCCGGGCATTATCAGCGGTAGGGCTTCGGCTCGCCGCCTTTGAAGAACGTCCAGAAGCTTTCATAGATCAGGTCGGGACGGTGCTCGGCCGGGTAGTGGCCCGTCGGAATGGCCCAGCCTCTAAGGTCCGGCGCCCAGGGGGCCCATGCCTCGATAGGCGTGAGATGGCGTCCGACATGACTGTTGCTGCCCCAGATCACCATGACCGGGCATCCGATCTTCTTCTTGCCGAAATCGGCTGTGTCCATGGCGAGGTCGAGTGTCACGGTCGCCCGGTAGTCCTCGCACACCGCGTGGATCTGCTCAGGCGTCGTGCAGCGGGCATATTCCTTGAAGGCTTCCGGCGTGAATATCTCCAGCCCAACGCCCTTCTTGTTGAGCTTGTACTGGATGTAGTAATCGAGGTCTGCGCAAATCAGCTTTTCCGGGAACGGCGCCTTCTGCGCCATGAAGAACCAGTGATAGCTTTCCAGCCCCCAACCTAGGGTGACGTTGGTGAGAAGATGGTAGGTCGGGATGATATCGAGCGCGCAGAAGCGCGTGATCCTGTCAGGCCGATCGAGCGCCATACGGAAGCCGACGCGGGCGCCGCGGTCATGGCCGGCAAGCGCGAATTTTTCAAAGCCGAGTTCGCTCATCACGTCGAAGGCGTCTTCGCCCATGGCGCGGAAACTGTACGCGGCATGGTCAGGGCCGCCGTCGGGCTTCGAACTGTCGCCGTAGCCGCGCAGGTCGATGGCAACCACCGTGAAGGATTTCGCCAGCGAAGGCGCGATCCGGTGCCAACTGACATGCGTCAACGGATTGCCGTGGACCAGCAGCAATGCCGGGCCTGAGCCCGCGATCGCGACATTGATCTCGGCTCCCCTGGTCTTGATCCTCCTGTAGGAAAATCCCTCCATCAGGCCCCGATGCTCCTTCTCCAGGGGGGGCATGAGGGATGCGGCGGCGACGTCCGAGGTGTTTTGACTGGCCATAAGGTTCTCCCGAGCTCTGTCCCCTAAACCTCGCCTTCAAATTGAATACTGTCAACAATTTTCAGTTGACTTTTTTTCGATGCAGCGCAACATCGCACCAGGTCGCCAAGCAAGGCTTGCGCGGCCACTATCGGGTGGCCTTGCCACCGCCGAGCCGAAGGGGGCGTGTCCATGCCAGATTCAGATAAGTCCTCGCCCAAAGCCGCTTCGCCGCTGCCTTGCCTGGCCCTCTTGCCTGGCGATATGACGGGCATCGGCCCGGAACTCGTTGCGCGCGTGCTGTCGGATGGCCGGCTTTCCGATGCTGCGCGCATTGTCGTTCTCGGCGACCGGCGTGTCCTGGAGATGGGCGCCCGCGATGCCGGCGTGTCTCTCTCCATCAAGACCGTGCCGGAGGTCGCCTCGATCGACTGGAGCGCAGCTCAGACGCCTGTCATCGACCTCGGCAACATCGATCCCGCGGCCTTGCCGCGCGGTGTGGTTTCCGCCGAGTCCGGAAAGCTGACCGGAGACACGTTGGCCGCCGCCGTGCGGCTGGCGATGAAGGGCGAAGTGGACGGCATCACCTTCGCACCGCTGAACAAGGCGGCGCTTCATGCCGGCGGCTGGAAATTTCCGGACGAGCACAAGATGTTTGCCCATTTGCTGGAACACAAAGGATATTTCTCCGAGATGAACGTGCTCGACGGCCAATGGATGTCGCGCGTCACCTCGCACGTTTCCATGCGCACGGCTCTCGACCAGATCACCCATGACAGCATCATCGAGGCAATCCAACTCGTTGACCGCACCATGCGCCGCGCCGGCATGAAGAAGCCGCGTATCGCCGTCGCGGCCCTCAACCCGCATGCCGGCGAGAACGGGCTGTTCGGACGCGAGGAGATCGATCTGATCGGTCCGGCGGTCAAGGCCGCCGCGGCAACGGGCATCGATTGCAGCGGGCCTTTCCCCGCCGACACCATCTACATCAAGGCTTTCGCCGGCGAATATGACAGTGTGGTCGCGATGTACCATGATCAGGGGCAGATCGCGACCAAGCTGCGCGGCTTCAATCGCGGCGTGACTGTCACGGCCGGCCTCGAAACCGTCTTCACCACGCCGGCGCACGGAACCGCCTTCGACATCGTCGGCAAAGGCGTCGCCTCGACAGGTGCGCTGGAGAGTGCGGTTCGACTTGCGGCCCAGCTTGCGCGCCGCAAAAACGCGGAACGCCAGGCTGCAGCCTGACCGATGTCGGCCAACTGGCCCTGAAACCAACTGGAAGCCAAATGACGAAATCCAACAGTTTCCGCATCGCGGTCATCCCCGGCGATGGCATCGGCAAGGAGGTCGTGCCCGAGGGCGTACGCGTCCTGGAAAAGGTCGCTTCGCGCTTCGGCATCGGCCTGTCATTCGACTGGTTCGATTTCGCCTCCTACGATTATTACGCCCGTCACGGCCGGATGCTGCCCGAGGACTGGAAGGCAAGGATCGGATCGCATGACGCGATCTTCTTTGGCGCCGTCGGCTGGCCTGCCGGCGTGCCCGACCACGTCTCGCTGTGGGGGTCGCTTCTCCAGTTCAGGCGCGAGTTCGATCAATATGTCAACCTGCGGCCGGTGCGCCTGATGCCGGGTGTGCCGAGCCCGCTCGCCGGGCGCGGCCCAGGCGATATCGATTTCTGGGTGGTGCGCGAAAACACCGAAGGCGAGTATTCTTCGATAGGCGGCCGCATCTTCCCGGGCACCGAGCGCGAAGTGGTGGTGCAGGAAACAGTCATGACGCGCATTGGCGTCGATCGTGTGCTGAGGTTCGCGTTCGAGCTTGCCGCCAAGGGCAAGCGCAAACACCTGACCTCGGCGACCAAGTCGAACGGCATCTCGATCAGCATGCCCTATTGGGACGAGCGCGTGGAGGAAATGGCCAAGGCTTTTCCCGATGTGCGCTGGGACAAATACCACATCGATATCCTGACGGCCCAGTTCGTGCTTCATCCCGACTGGTTCGACGTCGTCGTCGCCTCCAACCTTTTCGGCGACATTCTGTCCGATCTCGGCCCGGCCTGCACGGGAACGATCGGCATCGCACCCAGCGCCAATATCAATCCCGACCGTAATTTTCCGTCCCTGTTCGAGCCGGTTCACGGCTCGGCGCCGGATATTGCGGGGCAGGGGATTGCAAATCCCGTCGGGCAGATCTGGTCGGCCGCGATGATGCTCGACCATCTCGGGCAGGCTGAGGCGGCCGCCGGGATCGTTTCGGCGATCGAGACCATTCTCGCCGAGCCTTCGCTGCGTACGCGCGACCTTGGCGGCGCCGCAAACACCGTTGAGTGTGGCAAGGCGATCGCCGCGGCACTTTGACCTTCAGGTCGTCGGCACCAGGGCAGAGAGGGTGTTTGCATCGGCGAGATTGACCGCCGTGGCGGCATGAAACCCGTTCAGCCCACGGGGGTTGCGGCGCGGGCGATGGCGGCGGCGTCTTCGAGCGTCTCTATCTCCCAGCACAGATCCCGCAGGCGCGCCGTTGCCGTAGCGCCCAGAACCGGTTCGGCAAGCCCGCCGAACTTTGCGTTCAGATCGTCGTCGGTCATCGGCCGCGCCAGGCTGCCGATCGCATGCTCGACATGTTTCCTCAGGACGCGGCCGTCCTTGAGCCTGATCGTCACGTGACATTCGTCTTCGGCGACGCTTTGCGATGCCGCTGCACTCACGCGGTCGCGCAGCGCAATCACCTCCGGGTCGCGCACGCTCGCATCGCTGTATTCCTCCTCGCCGGCGCGTCCTTCGATGATGGCCACCGCTGCCGAATGGTAGACGCTGAACTTGCCTTCGAGACCGACTGTCGGCGTCTTCTTGCCGGTCAGCTCGAGCACCAGCGGATCGACTTCCAACTCAATGCCTTCGATCTGCGCGGCCGTCAGTCCGAACTCGTTGCGCAATTGCACACAGCCGTCGATGATCGGGTGGATGACGATGCCGCAGGCAAACGGCTTATAGGTGTTCAGCGCGATCTCGAAGCTCTCGCCCAGACCTTTGGTGATCTCGTCGAAATTGCGTTCGGTCGACATGACGTGGGCGAAACCGCGCGGGGCCTCGAGCACGCGATTTGACGAGGTGAAATCGCGTTGCGCCATAAAGGCGGAGAGCAGTCCGTTTTGCGCCGCGCGGCCCGGATGGAAGCTCTTGCACATGGTGCCGAACATCTCGCGGAAACCCGAAGACTGCGTTCCGGCTATGCCGAGCGCCCAGATCATCTGCTGTTCGGTGAGGCCAAGCAGCCGCCCCGCTGCGGCGGCGGCGCCAAAGACGCCGGC
Source organism: Mesorhizobium sp. BR1-1-13 (assembly GCF_020165515.1). Lineage (NCBI taxonomy): Bacteria > Pseudomonadati > Pseudomonadota > Alphaproteobacteria > Hyphomicrobiales > Phyllobacteriaceae > Mesorhizobium > Mesorhizobium sp. BR1-1-13. Next base: position 518,041 of record NZ_JAIUIH010000002.1, on the reverse strand, counting down.
CGTTCCGGTGATGTGCCAGCCGATGTCGTAATGCGCGGGGTAGACCGCATTGCCGATGCGGCATTCGACCTCGACGCCGAGGATGAAGGCATGCAGCAGATCACGGCCGCTTACCGGCCGCAGTTGCGCAAGGCTCAGGATCGCGGAGGCGACCGGCCCGGCGGGATGGATGATGGTGCGCAGATGCGTATCGTCGAAATCGAAAACATGGCTGGCGATGCCGTTGAGAAGCGCGGCGTTGAGTGCGTCCAATCGTTCGTCGCGGCCCAATATGGCAGCCTGATCCTTGCCGGCAAACGGCGACACAGCCGCGAGCGCAATATCGACGCTCGCATGTTGCGAGCCACCTACCGCACAGCCTGTCCAGTTGAGGAAGGAGCGTACCGCTTCGCGCCGGACATTACCGGGCACGCTGTCTGCGGATGCCGACACGACATAGCGGGCCAGCGTGGCGGTGACGTCAATCATTTGATCTCCCTGGATTACCGTTGCACAGGACTGCCTGGCCTGCCGGCGTGCTTTGCTGGTGATTGGCGCGGATCACGCCATGAAGGCGCCGCCGTTGACGTGAACGGTCTGGCCGGTGATGTAGCGGGCCGCGGGGCCGCAGAGATAGCGCACGAGCGAGGCGACTTCCTGCGGCGTTCCAAGCCGGCCGACAGGTGGCAGTTTCCCGACGTGGTGAGAAGGTTCTCCGCCTGCCCGCACTGTGTCGATCATGCCGGGCGAAACGCAATTGACGGTGATACCGTCGTCGGCAAGGTCATGGGCGAGGGCGCGCGTGAAGCCGGACAGGCCCGCCTTCGCGGTCACGACATGAGCGCGTCCGCCGGCGCCGGTATGCGCCGACAGGCCACCGATGTTGATCACTGCTCCCTGTCCTGACTTCTTGAGGTGCGGGAGCGCCGCATGGGCGGTCAGGAACGCGCCGTCGAGGATGATCGAAAGCACCTCGCGCCACTCAGTGAAGCTCATATCCTCGAACGCGGTTTCATGTCGTACGGCGGCGCTGTTGACGAGAATGTCTATGCCGCCGAATTCCCGAACGGTCGCGCCGATCAGCGCGTCGACTGCCTCCGGATCGACGATGTCGGCCAGGACAGCCCTGGCCCTCCCTCCGGCGGCCGCGATCTCATTGACGACGGACTGGGCTTCAGCCCGGGAGCTGCGTGCGTTCACGACCACGGCGGCCCCGGCGCCAGCAAGCTCCAGCGCCATGATGCGCCCGATATTGCGGGCGGCTCCCGTTACGATGGCGACGCGTCCTTCCAGTTCCCGTCCGCCGTTCATGCCAAGCTCCCGTCGGACCAGTCCGGGCCGGCCACTGCCATTGAAGGCATTTCTCGAGACCAATCGGAGCGGTTCATGCGAGATCCCCGGTGTCGGGCGCGTTGCCGCTCGAATGTCCAGGGACGGCCGCTGCCGGCAGGGTCATGCGGCTCTTGCCGCTCATCACATGCAGGAAGGCTGCCTCCATGGCGGCTGTCGCGTCGCCGTTTCGCAATGCCGCAACGATGCGGCGGTGCTCAATATTGGACACGGAGAGGCCACCGCCTTGCAGCAGCGCGCGCTCCCGAAACAGGTGCAGTTCCTTGACGAGTTCGGAATAGGCCTTGTGCAGCCGGCCGTTGCCCGCGAAGCGCAGGATCGAATCGTGGAATTCCAGATTGAGCGGGTAGTAGGCATCGAGCGAATGCATGGCGACCGCCTCCTCCATGCCGTCGAGCAAGCGCTCCAGTTCCGAAATATGCGCCGCCGTGACCTTCGTGGCCAGGAGGCGCGCCGCCGACGCGAATAACCCCGCGCGCACGTCGTAAAGCTCGGCGGCCTGCTCCTCGTCGATCCTGCGCATGAACACGCCCCTGTTGGGGACAAGCTCGAGTAGGCCTTTCTCGGCAAGCGCGCGGCACACTTCGCGGATGGGACCGCGGCTCACCGAAAAGCGGGTCGCCAGCGAATTCTCGTTCAGCCTCTCACCCGGGGCGAATTCTCCCGACAGGATGAGGCTCTCCAACTCGCGCCGCAGGACGCTCGTCAGGGAGTGGTTCTGAAGAAACTCAAGCTCGGCCCTCATCGGATCGTGATCTACTATTTACTGCAAACTGTCAACAGAATACAGTGCGACTGACAGGCAGGATCATTGCTGGCCGCAAGCTGGAGAACCGGAGTTTCATGCCTCAGGCGGACATCCCGCTGGTGAAGGATGCGTTGCCTTCGCCAAGCCTTTTCGAACTCTTCCTGGCGTTTGCCAAGCTCGGCATCACCAGCATTGGCGGGGGCGTGAACGGCATGATGCACACGGAATTCGTGGTGAATCGGGGCTGGTTCACCGACAGGCAGTTTCTGTCCGGACTGGCGCTTGCCCAGTCCTTGCCCGGAGTCAACGTTGCAAACTTGGCGCTCTGGCTCGGATATCAACTCAGAGGTTTCGTCGGAGCCTTCGTGGCGCTGTTGGCAGTGGTCCTGCCCCCGGCCATCGCAATCATCCTGATAGGAAATGTCGTGCTGAGGCTCAGCGCCGATCCCGCGATCGGCGCGCTGCTTGCGGGCCTCGCCGTCGCGGCAGCCGGACTGTCGCTTTCCGTCGGCTATCTTGCCATGCGATATGCCTGCATCGACGTCATTTCAACAGTCCTGTTTGCCTGCACGCTGGTCGGCGCATCGGTCTTTCATCTTTCTGCTCTCGTCATCGTTGCGGTGCTGGCGCCCATCGGCATCGGCATCGGCTTTGTAAGAAAACGGCATGAAAGACGATAATCTGCTTCTTACCCTGTGTCTGGTGTTCGCACCCTTGTCATTGATGGCCATCGGCGGCGGATCCTCCATTCTGGGCGAATTGCAGCACAGCGTCGTCGATGACCGGCACTGGCTGACCAACAAGGCTTTCCTCGATATGTTTGCCATCTCCCGCGTCGCACCCGGACCGGGAACCCTGATCGTCACGCTGATGGGTTGGCACCTTGCCGGATGGGCGGGGGCAGTCGTTTCGACGATCGCGATCTTTGCGCCGTCCTCGCTGCTGGTGATCGTGATCGCGCATTTCTGGCACAGCCGTCCGGATGCGGCATGGCAAGGCGCCCTGGTCTATGGTTTGGCGCCGCTCGCCGCGGGGCTGGTGCTGTCCAGCGTCTCGGCTCTCCTGAGCAACGCGAAAGGCGGCTGGATCGCCTGGTGCGTGGCCATCATGGTCGCCGTTGCGGCGCGTAGGGTTCGTTTGGGGCCCTTGACGCTGATGGTCGTGGGATCGGTCCTCTTTTGCGGTCTGCTGATGGCTGTAGGATAACGCATGTCGCCCAAATTTTGGGACAGCGACAAGGCATGGAGAAGAGCCGAAGCGCGTCGCACGGATCCGTTTCGACGCGAGGCGCCCGGCAATTCCGGCCGACAAATGCCTCTGCCCTCAACGACAATGCAGATAGTCGTCAGTTAATTGTTGACAATTAACAAAATTAGACCGACCTTGGGGAAGAGGCGCAGGCACATCGCTTGTGAGTGAGTGTTCGGGAGGACCCATGGCCTTTGTGGAACTCGACAATCTGACCAAGCGCTACGGGAAGTTGACCGTCGTCAATCAGGTCGATCTCTCTATCGAGAAGGGCAAGCTGGTGTGCCTGCTCGGACCATCGGGCTGTGGCAAGACCACCACCTTGCGCCTGGTCGCCGGGTTCGTTCAGCCGTCGGATGGTCAGATCCGCGTCGGCGGCCGTGTGGTGTCGTCGCCGCATGCCAGCGAGCCTCCGGAAGCCCGCAACATGTCGATGATCTTCCAAAGCTATGCGCTCTGGCCGCATATGACCGTGTTCGAGAACGTCGCCTACGGCCTGCGGCTCCGCCGCATGGGAAAGAGCGACATCCAGGCTAAGGCCGGTCGCATCCTCCATGCGACCAAGCTCGAAAAACTGGCTGAGCGCTATCCGGGCGAATTGTCGGGCGGTCAGCAGCAGCGTGTTTCGCTTGCCAGGGCGCTTGTCATCGAGCCGGAGACGCTGCTGCTCGACGAGCCGCTTTCCAATCTCGACGCCAATCTTCGCGAGGAGATGCGGTTTGAAATCCGTCGGCTTCACGACGAGTTCCGCTACACGACCGTCTACGTCACTCACGATCAGACCGAGGCCATGACCGCCGCCGATGTCATCGTGGTGATGAACCAGGGCAATGTCGAGCAGGCTGGTTCTCCCGAGGACATCTACGAACGGCCGCGCTCGGAATTCGTCGCGCAGTTCATCGGCGGCACCAATATCTTCAAGGGCAAGCGGATCGGAACGGACACCGTCGATTGCGGCAATGGCCTGGTGCTGCGCTGCGGCAGCGGCGACTACGCCTCCAACGGCCAGACCGCGGTGTCGGTGCGGCATCACGACCTGCACCTCACGAACGAGAAGCCGAAAGGCGATCCGAGCAACTGGGCCACCGGGAAGGTGCTGCGCCAGGTCTATCTCGGGTCGCATCGCGACTATCTCGTCAATTTATCAGGTGGCGAAACCGTGCGGGCGATTGCGCCCGTCGATGTCGCGGTCCCGGAAAACCAGCAAATTTGGCTTCATTGCCCACCTGATCGCTGCCGGGCGCTCGCGCACTAAAGGGAGAGAGACATGTCGAACACGAAAGTCGCAGCAGGCGCGCTTTTGGCAGCCTTGGCGTGGAGCCAGGTGGCCTGGGCGGCCCCGCCGGAGCCCTACCACGTGACGGACGAGCTGGTTGCGGCGGCAACCAAGGAGGGCTCGGTCGTCTACTACACCTCCACCGACGTGCAGGTTGCCGAGAAACTGGGCTCCGCCTTCGAGGCGCATTATCCCGGCATCAAGGTCCAGGTGGAGAGGGCTGGTTCCGAACGCGTCTTTCAGCGCATAGGGCAGGAATATTCGAGCGGCATCCACAATGCCGATGTCATCGAGACCTCCGACGCATCCCACTTCCTCACATTCAAGGATCAGAACTGGCTGACGCCGGCCGTTCCCGAGGACGTGGCCAAGATGTGGCCGGAAAAGGATCGTGACCCCGACGGGCTCTATGCGGCTTTCCGCGCCACGCTGACCGTCATCGCCTACCGGACCGACTTGGTGAAGGAAGAGGACGCGCCAAAGACCTGGACCGATCTGCTCGATCCCAAATATAAGGACAAGCTGGTCAAGTCGCATCCCGGCTACAGCGGCAATGTGATGACCGCGACCTATGCCCTCAGCCAGCTTCTCGGATGGGACTATTTCGAGAAACTGGGCAAGCAGGGCGTCATGCAGGTCCAGTCCTCGACGGAGCCGCCGAAGGTCCTTGCCCAGGGCGAGCGCCCGATCCAGGCTGATGGCAATGAGTACAACGTGTTCATCCTCCAGGACAAAGGCGTGCCGATCAAGGCGGTCTATCCGGCGGAAGGAACCTCCATCGCCTACGGCAACGCCGCCATCCTGGCTTACGCTCCTCATCCAAACGCAGCCAAGCTTTTCTATTCCTTCATGTTCTCGCAGGAAGCCCAGCAATTGAACGACGATTTCGGCGGTCTGCGTTCGGTCCGGCCGGACGTGAAGGAAAAATCCAACCGCACGCCGCTTTCCCAGATCAAGCTGCTTGAGTCCGACCCGGCGAACGTTCGCGACGCCATCGAAGAGATCAAGCAGAAATACGAAGAGTATTTCGGCACGTGAGTAGCGGTTCGCCGTCAAGTTGGACCGGTGGCGGAATGAAATGATTTTGCGATGTCGTCATGGGCGACATCGCAAGATCCCGGGTCGGGCCGGGGGTGTTCTGCCGATATCAAATCAAGCTCAGAGGTGACCAGGTGACCATCGCTGCATTGTCCCCCGATTCCGCCACAAGGCGGCGCCTCGGCAGGTTCGATTTGTCGACACCTCTTTTCGTGCTGCTGGCCGGCATCCTGTGCGTGTTGGTGCTGCTGCCATTGTTCTGGCTGGGCTACTACAGCATCACCAACAAGGCGGGTTCCCTGACCCTGGCGAATTTCGCCCGCCTCTTTACCGACGCCACAATTCGCCGGGCGTTCCTCATCGCGCTCGGCATGGCCGGCTGCGTCGGCCTGTTCTCGTGTCTCGTCGCCACGCCGCTGGCCTGGCTTGTCGCGCGCACCGACATGCCGGGGCAGCGCCTTGTCCGCAGTCTGGTGACGGCATCGTTCGTGACGCCGCCCTTCCTGGGCGCCATTGCCTGGGCAATGCTGGCCGCGCCGAACAGCGGTATTCTCAACAATATCTATCGCTGGGCCTTCGGCCTCGACCAGTCGCAAAGCCTGTTCGATATCTACACCTTCACCGGGCTGGTCTTCGCGGTCACCTGTTATTCGTTTCCCTTCGTCTTCACGCTGGTGGCCAACGCCTTCGACAAGGTGCCATCCGACCTCGAAGAGGCATCGGCGATCCTCGGCGGCAAGCCCGGCACGACATTGCGGCGGGTGACATTGCCCATGGTGCTGCCTGCCATGCTGGCCGGGTCCCTGGTCGCCATCGTCCAGGCCTTCACTATGTTCGGCTCGCCGGCGATCCTGGCGCTGCCGGCCGGCTTCCACGTCATCACCACCAAGATCTGGAGCTATTTCCAGTTTCCGCCGCGGCTCGATCTCGCCGCGGCCAGTGCCGTGCCCCTGCTCGTGGTCACCATGCTCCTGCTCTGGGGGCAGAGATGGCTGCTCGGGCGCCGCGGCTATACCGTGCTCGGCGGCAAGAGCGGCACGCCGCGGCGCGTGAAGCTGGGCAACTGGAAATGGCTGGCCGGCGCATATGTGTTGTTCATCCTGTGCGTGACGGTCCTGTTTCCCTATCTCGCTCTGCTCAAAGTGGCTCTGACGCACAATATTTCCGAGCCGCTGAGCTGGAGTTCGTTGACGCTCCATAATTTTCATTTCGTGCTCTTCGAATTTTCCAGCACGCGGCTCGCCATCTGGAACACCTTGATCCTTGGTTTGTCGACGGCAACGATCGCGACCGGCATCGCGCTTGTGGTGTCGTATCTGGTTGCCCGCCGCGCCGCGCCGGGCGCGGCATTTTTGGGCGTGCTGGCAACCGCGCCGATAGCCATTCCGGGCATTGTGCTCGGCGTCGGGCTTTTCCTCGCCTATGCCAACCCGACATTCGGCCTCTACGGCACCTTGTGGATCCTGCTGATCGCCTTCCTGACGATCGAGCTTCCGGCCGGCTATCAGCAATTGTCATCGGCTTTCCATGGCGTGCATCCGGAACTGGAGGAAGCCAGCCGCATTCTCGGCGCCACTCGCCTGAAGACCTTGTGGCAGATCACGGCGCCGTTGCTGCGTACCAGTCTGATCGCGGCCTGGTGCTTCGTTTTCATCGGCACCATCCGGGAGTTGTCGGCGACAGTGCTTCTGACGACCGCGCAGACCAAGTTGGTCTCAGTCATCATCTACGATCTCAACGAAAGCGGCGACTACGGAGCGATTGCGGTACTCGGCATCTTGCTGCTGGTGGTTTCGTTCACCGTTGTCTTTATCGCGAACAAGGTCCCGGTTCTCGGCGGAGCGCCTCCCAGGAGCGGTGGCTGAGGTGGATGCCGGTCTTGATTCCACAGCAATTGTCCGCGTTTCGCTTGACAAGAGGAAGTATGTCTCAGTCATGGTCCTGCTTGGATGTCGTCGGCATCAATTGGACGAAGGAGATCAAACCGTGGATGATGGCCAGGCAAAGTGTTCGCGGCCAGCGAGGCCGGATCAGGCAAATCGTGTCGTCCGCGGGGCATTGAACGGAATTCGGGCTCATGGCTAACGAAACCGAAAACATGTCGGGATTTTCGCCCATCGACTTTTTACGCACGCGCTCGCTCGCCAATGTCGTGCAGCACGAAATAGAGCGAATGATCGTCGAGGGAGAATTCACGCCCAACGAACGGATCAACGAAAACGCGCTGGCCCAGCAGCTCAAGGTCAGTCGGGGGCCGATCCGGGAAGCGTGCAGCGCGCTGGCAGCTCTGGGGCTGATCCAGGTGATCCCCAATCGGGGCTTTTTCGTGCGCGAGCTCAGCGAAGAAGAGGCTCGCGATGTGTCGGAAGCGCGCGCCTGCATCTTCGCGTGCATGACCATGAGCGTCGCGGAGAAGATCACCGATCCCGAAATCGCCAAATTGCGCGCGCTCGTCGACCGCATGGACGAACTGGCGAAGATCGGCGAGGTGAGCCAGTACTATCCGGTCAATCTGGAGTTCCATTCGGAACTGGCGAGGATGTGCGGCAACGGCCGCCTGGCGCAGATCTATCTCGGCCTTGCACGGGAACTCCACATCCAGCGCTACCGCGCACTGGCGAGTGGCGACGTGCTCGATATATCCAATCGCGAGCACCGGGCCATCGTGGACGCCGTTGCCGCACGCGATCCGCAGCGGGCCTTCGCAGCCGGGCGCGAGCACATCGTCAACGGAACCTCGCGCACGCGCCGGGCAACCGTGGCGTTGCGACACTCCTCGGACTGACTGCCGTAGGACGTTTCTCGGAAGAAGGCGAATTCGCCTGAAGCGCGAGAATGCGCCGATTGTGGCCTGCGCTCGTCATTTCCGTCCCATAGCTCCAGGCTGGACGGGCTTCATTTTGTCGACAAAAAATTGTTGACAGTTTACCAAAACTGCTTTCTTAGTCCTGCTCGCAACCTTAGCAAGCAAGCCCGCGCGAGCGGGTTCTTGGTTCGCGGGCACGGTCGACGGAGAGGATTTTCAATGCACGACATGGCACAGGCAGGTCTCACGAAATACGTGGCGGAGTTCGTCGCAGCAGCCACTCCGCAGGATCTGCCGGATGACGTCATCGCTCTCGGCAAGAAGTCGATACTGGACGGCATCGGGCTTGCTCTTTCGGGCTCCGTCGCGCAAAGCGGCGACCTTGTGCGCCGCCATCTCGACGAACTCGGGTTGATGCCTGGCGCCGCGACGGTGATCGGCGCAGGCCGCAAGGTTGCGCCGCGCTTTGCCGCGTTCGCGAATGGCGTCGGCATTCATGCCGATGACTATGACGACACCCAGCTGGCCGTCGCTTCCGATCGCGTCTACGGCTTGCTGACCCATCCGACGGCGCCGGCATTGCCCGCGGCACTGGCCGTCGGCGAACTGGTGGGCGCCTCGGGCAGGGAGGTCATGCTGGCCTACCATCTCGGGGTCGAGGTCGAGTGCAAGATCGCCGAAGCGATCGCGCCTCGCCACTATCAGACAGGATTTCACGCGACGGCCACTTGCGGCACGTTCGCCGCCGCTTCGGCCGCGGCCTCGCTTCTTCGCTTCGATGCCAAGACCACGGCGCGCGCTCTTTCGATCGCCGGCAGCCAGTCGGCCGGCCTGCGCGAGAATTTCGGCACGATGACCAAGCCGTTCCATGCGGGCCGCGCATCGGAAAGCGGCGTCGCCGCCGCGCAGTTCGCCGCCCATGGATGGACTGCCACCGACAAGATCCTGGAGGCCCCGCGCGGCTTCTTCCAGGCCGCCGGCGGCGGTTACGACGAGAACGCCATCCGTGGACGCCTTGGCGCGCCGTGGACGTTCGCCGACCCCGGCATCTCGATCAAGCCGCATCCCTCGGGGTCGTTGACCCATCCCGGCATGACCGAGATGGCGCGCCTTATCCGTGAGAACGATATCAAGGCCGCTGACGTGAAGCGCGTGCGGGTCGGCACCAACTCGAACATGCCGAATGCCCTGATCCATCACAATCCGCATGACGAACTCCAGGCCAAGTTCTCGATGGAGTTCTGCATGGCCATCCTGCTGCTCGACGGCAAGGCCGGGCTTGGCGAGTTCACCGACGCGACGACGCAGCGGGCCGATGTCAAAGCCATGATCGACAAAGTGGATTTCGTAATCGACGAAAAGGCCGAGAAGGCCGGCTATCACAAGATGACGACGATCATCGATATCACGCTCAATGACGGCCGTGTCATTCACGGCGAGGCCGACTTCGGAAAGGGCAGTCCGGCCAACCCGATGAGCTACGAGGAGGTTGCCGACAAGTTCAGGGACAATGCTGCTCATGCCCGCCTTGCCCGTTCGGCGGCGGACGAGGTCGTCGCGCTGGTGCGCGACCTGGAGCGGCAGCCCTCGCTGGAGCGGCTGATGAGCCTCGTCGCCAAGGCCGGCTAACAGGTCTCCAAGCGGCCGCGGCGGCAGAGCCGCGGCCGGCAATTCAGAAAGGTCGGCCGATGGCCCATCTCACGATCGGTATCCTCAACGGCGACGACATCGGGCACGAAATCGTGCCTGCCGCCGTGCGCATCGCCAGGGCCGCCGCCGCGCGCAGCGGCCTCGACATCGACTGGCGCCCGATGCCGATCGGCCGCGCGGCGCTCGACATGCACGGATCGACCATGCCTGACGGCACGCTCGAGACGCTTTCGACATTGGACGGCTTCATACTCGGGCCGATCGGACATCGGGCCTATCCAAAGGTGACCGGCGCCATCAATCCGCACCCGATCCTGCGCAAGCATTTCGGCCTTTTTGCCAATGTCCGGCCGACGCGCTCCTTTCCCGGTCTCGGCGCGCTGTTCGACGACGTCGATCTCGTCATCGTGCGGGAAAACAACGAGGGCTTTCAGCCTGATCGCAATGTCGTTGCCGGTTCCGGAGAATTCCGGCCAACGCACGACACGACCATTTCGGTTCGCGTCATCACCCGCGCCGGCAGCTACCGTGTCGCCAAGGCGGCGCTCGAACTTGCCAGAACCAGGCGCAAGAAGTTGACGATCGTTCACAAGGACACCGTGTTCAAGCTTGGCTGCGGCATGTTCGTGGAAGAGTGCTATCGGGCCGCCGAGCAATTCCCCGATGTCGCTGTCGACGAGGTGATCGTGGACACCTTCGCCATGCGGCTGTTGCGGGATCCACAGACATTCGATGTCGTCGTCACCACCAACATGTTCGGCGACATCCTGAGCGACGAGGCCGCCGGCCTCGTCGGCGGCCTCGGCATGGCGCCCGGCCTGTGTATCGGCGAAGGCGACATAGCCATGGCGCAGGCGGCGCACGGGTCCGCGCCCGATATCGCCGGCAAGGGTATCGTCAATCCCTATGCGATGATCGAATCCACCCGCATGCTGCTGCAATGGCTTGGCCACAACCGCGGCGTTCCCGAGGCGCTTCGCGCGGCTTCCATGATGGCGGGGGCTACTGTTGCGGCGCTCGCGCGGCCCGAGACGCGGACCGGCGACATACGCGGAACCACCAACACCGAGGGAATGACCAGCGCCATCGTCGCTGCCATCGAGAAGGAAACTGAAAATGTCCTCGCATAGGATCGCCGTCATCGGCGGTGACGGTATCGGGCCGGAGGTCGTCGAGGCCGGCGTGAAGGTGCTGGAAGCCCTGACCGCTGTCGAGCCGGGTCTGGCCTTCGACTTCAAGCGCTTCGACTGGGGCTCCGACTATTATCGCCGCAACGGCCGCATGATGCCGCAGGACGGCCTCGGGCAATTGGAGGGTTTCGATGCGATCTATTTCGGCTCGGTCGGCGATCCGGACCTTCCCGACGACGTCACCCTCTGGGGCCTGCGCCTGGCCATCTGCCAGGGGTTCGACCAGTATGCCAACGTGCGGCCGACGCGCCTCTTGCCCGGGCTGACCGGCCCGTTGCGGCCCGATCTCGGCAAGCAGATAGACTGGGTGATCGTGCGCGAAAACAGCGAAGGCGAATATGCCGGCGTCGGCGGTCGCGCGCATCGCGGACTGCCTATCGAGGTCGGCATGGATGTCGCCGTCTTTACCCGCGCCGGGATAGAACGCATCGCCCGTTTCGCCTGCGAGCTTGCGCTGTCGCGCCCCCGCAAGCTTCTGACGGTCGTCACCAAGTCGAATGCGCAGCGTCATGGCATGGTGCTGTGGGACGAAGTCGTGCGCGGCGTGCTTCGCGACTATCCCGGTCTCAGCGTCGACTGGATGCTGGTGGACGCCATGACCCAGCGCATGGTCAACAAGCCCGGCAGCATCGACACGGTTTTGGCGACCAACCTGCATGCCGACATCCTCTCCGACCTGGCCGCCGCGCTGGGCGGATCACTCGGCATCGGCTCGACGTCGAACATCGACCCCTCGCGCAGCCGGCCGTCCATGTTCGAACCGATCCACGGTTCGGCCTTCGACATTACCGGCAAGGGTGTTGCCAATCCGCTCGGATCGTTCTGGACGGCGAGCCTGATGCTTGAGCATCTCGGCGAGCAGGCCGCCGCGCGGCGCCTCATGGTTGCGGTCGAGATTGTCACGGACCGGGCGGAATATCTCAGCCCCGATCTCGGCGGCACCGCGAGCACCGCCGAGGTTACCGCCGCGGTGATTGCGGCCCTTCGCGCCAATTAGGCCTCAGGGCGTGCGCGCGCCTTCGGCGTCCGTTCCCCGATATTTCACATGCTCTATGAAAGCGCGCAGCTTGGGCAGGACCTGGCGTCTGTCGGGATAATACAGAAAAACGCCAGGCGTCGTGACGGCGAAGGGCGTGAGCAACGCTTGCAACCGGCCATCGGCAATCGGTCCCTCGGTGAGAGGGCCAGGCACCTGTGCAAGTCCGACACCTTGGATCGCCGCGCCAAGCAGTGTCGGGTAGTCATGCGCTACCAGCGGCCCGGAGACGATTGCCTCGACCGTCTTGTTGCCGTCGATGAAGGGCCAGGGCGCGATCGATCCATTGGAGCGGCGCATGCGCAGGCAGGCATGGCCACGCAGATCGTCGATGCGCTCCGGCCGCTTCTGCCGGCGCAGATAGCCAGGGCTGCCGACGACCACGAGCGGGAACGGCGGCGTCAGCCGAACCGCGACCATGTCGGCGGCGATGAACTGGCCGAGCCGGATGCCGGCATCGAACCCCTCGGCCGCGAGGTCGACCAACTCACCGCTTGCGGCGATCTCCACCTCTATTTCGGGATAGGCCTGGCAAAAGGATGCCACCAGCGGCTCCAGCAGGATCGGCACCACGGCGCGCGGCACAGAGAGGCGCAACAGCCCGGTCGGCCGCTGTCCAAGCTCACGTGCGACCTCGCTTGCGGCGACCAGTTCCTCGAAAGCGGGCTTTGCGCGCGAAAGGAACCGTTCCCCGGCTTCGGTCAGGCCGACGCTGCGCGTCGTGCGCATGAAGAGCGCCGCGCCGACGCGCACCTCGAGCGCGCGCACCGCCTGGCTGATCGCCGATGGCGTGACGCCGAGCTCCGCGGCCGCTTTTCGGAAATTGCGGTGTTGCGCGACGCCGAGAAACGCCTCCACGCCGTCGAGCGCACCTTTCCGGATTGTGAAGTTCTGCTTCATGCCCCGTCAATATTATCGCGAATAGTCGACCGCTGGAAGCGGGCGTAGATTGCGCCTTGCATCTCTTGGGAGGCCATATGTCGCCTGCAACCATTTTCCTGTTACATCTCGCTCTAGGCTACGTGCCTTGGCTGCTCTGCGTCGGCGTCTATGTCTTGCCCCGGCTCAGATCCGTCAACCTGGTCGAGGCGCAACGCGCCATCGCCACGCTGCACAGCTTTCGCTTCTTCGGGCTTGTCTTCATCATTCCAGGCGTCGTCGGGCGCGATTTGCCGGCTGATTTCGCCACCTTCGCCGCCTATGGCGACTTTGCAACCGGAGTGTTGGCCATGCTGGCGCTTTTGACGACGAGGATACGTCCGCTATTCTGGTTGTTCGTCGTCGCGTTCAATCTCGTGGGGACGATCGATATCGCCGTCGACTACTATCACGGCAGCCAAGCCGGTCTTCCTGAGCTGGCGGGGCAATTGGGCGCTGCATACGCGATCCCCGTAATCTATGTCCCACTGCTGATGATCACGCACGCCGTCGCGTTCTACCTGATGCTGCGCCCCCAGCTCCAGGCAGCTCGAGTCTTCGCCGGCGACGCGGCCGCATCTCCGTGACGCAGCAAGTGCCGGTGTACCGGCGCGCCGCACGGCGCAGACGCTTCGCGGCGGTATTCGACTAATAGGTCGTGCGCCCGCCCGACAGGTCGAAGGTCGAGGCGGTGGTGAAGCTGTTTTCCTTCGAGACGAGCCAGGCGACCATGGCGGCGGCCTCGTCGACCTCCAGCAGACGGCCGCGTGGAATGCGCGAGCGCATGTATTCGATGTGCTCGGGCGTGAGTTGTTCGAGGATTCGGGTCTGTGCGGTGGCCGGCGAGATGCAGTTGACCGCAATGTCATACTGCGCCAGTTCCTTGCCGAGCGACTTGGTCATGCCGATGACCGCCGCCTTCGAAGCGGAATAGGCGGCGGCGTTGGGGTTGCCTTCCTTGCCAGCGACGGAAGCGATGTTGACGATGCGCCCGTAATTGCGCGCCTTCATCCCGGGCACCACGGCGCGGTTGACGTAGAAGGTGCCGTTGACGTTGATGTCGATGATCTTCTTCCACGTCGCTATGTCGTAGCTGTCGAGCGGGGCGGCGGGACCGGCAATGCCGGCGGAATTGACCAGGATGGAGATTTTGCCGGCGCTCTCCTCGGTTTTTGCCCGCGCGGCGTCCACCGTCTCCCAATCCGCAATGTCGACGACCAGGGTCGTGGCGGCCTTGCCAAGGTCGCGCTTGGCCGTTTCGAGGCGCGCCTCGTCGACGTCCCATAAGGTGACCGTCGCGCCGGAGGCGACGAAACGTTTGGCCATCGCGAAGCCGAGGCCTTGCGCGCCTCCGGTGACCACGGCGTGTTGGCCGTCAAGATCGATCCTGTTCATGCCGAGCGTTCTTTCTGGTTGAGAGAATTGAGGTTGCCCCGTTGCAGGTGGGCGATGTCGCTACATGGTAGCGCCGAGGTTCCAGGGCACGAACTCATTGTCGCCGTAGCCCAGCGTTTCCGATTTGGTACGCCCACCCGATGCCACGCGCAGGATCTCTGCGAAGATCTCCTGGCCTTTGTCGTCCAGCGTGACGCCGTCGAGGATGTCCCCGCAATTGATATCCATGTCCTCGCGCATCTGCTCGAAGATGAAGGAATTGGAGGCAAGCTTGATCGAGGGCGTCGGCTTGCAGCCGAAGGCCGAACCCCGCCCCGTGGTGAAGCACAATATGTTCGCGCCGCCGGCGACCTGGCCGGTGGCCGAGACCGGATCGTAGCCCGGCGTGTCCATGAAGACGAGGCCACGTTCGTTGATCGGTTCGGCATATTCCAGCACCGCGCGCAGATTGGTCGTCCCGCCCTTGGCGGACGCGCCGAGCGACTTCTCCAGGATCGTCGTCAACCCGCCGAGCTTGTTGCCGGGAGACGGGTTGTTGTTCATCTCCATGTCGTGCTTGGCGGTATAGTCCTCCCACCAGCGGATGCGCTCGATCAGCTTCTCGCCGACCGCGCGGTTTTCCGCGCGCATGGTCAGCAGATGTTCGGCGCCGTAGATCTCCGGCGTCTCGGACAGCACCGCCGTGCCGCCTTGCGAGACAAGCAGGTCCACCGCGGCGCCAAGCGCCGGATTGGCGCTGATGCCGGAATAGCCGTCCGACCCGCCGCATTGCAGCGCGAGCACCAGTTCGGAGGCCGGCTGCGGCGTCCTTTGCGCGGCGTTGACGATGGACAGCATATCGAGGATCGCCTTGACCCCGGCCTCGACCGTCTTGCGTGTGCCGCCGGTCTCCTGGATGGTCATCGTGCGGAAGGTCGTGCTCTCCTCGATATTGTAGGACTGCATCCAGCGCGGAATCTGGAACGCCTCGCAGCCGAGCCCGACCATCAGCACGCCGCCGACATTGGGATTCGTGGCAAAGCCCCACTGCGTGCGCTTCAGGAGGTCGTAAGCGGGGCCCTTGGTGTCGATGCCGCAGCCGGTGCCATGGACGAGTGAGATCACGCCGTCGACATTGGGATAGTCGCGCAGGATGCCGCAGCGGTTGACCTCTTCCACGATGAAGCGGGCGACACTGGCCGAACAATTCACCGAGGTCAGGACAGCGATGAAGTTGCGCGTCCCGACCTTGCCGCTCGGCCTGCGGTAACCCATGAAGGTCGCGCGCTCGGCTTCAGGGAAGACGGGTGTTTGCCTGGCGTTGGTGCCGAACAGATAGTCGCGTTCGAAATTGCGCAAATACACATTGTGCTCGTGAACCCAATCGCCGGCGGCGATCGGCCCGCGGGCGAATCCGATGGTCTGTCCGTATTTCACGACCGGCTCGTCCGGAGCGATGTCGCATATCGCCATTTTGTGTCCGCGCGGTATGCGCGCCTTGGCGGGCACGTCGCCTGCCTTGTCGCCGATCTTCAACGGATCGACCGCCAGAAGGATGTTGTCGGCATGCGAAAGCTGGATGAACCGCGCCATTACAAACTCTGAAAAAGCCCCCGCCGGCACAATGCCGCCGAATGGATCGGAATACTAATATAATAGAATGTCAACGGTCAAGCTGCGAACACGGCTCACCGGGCCTCGGCAAACCGGCCGGATGGCAGGTCACAGGCCGACGCTGAATGGACCTGGAACCTGCGCCGCCCGTCTCAGCGCTCAGTCGAGGTCGTCAGTCGAGAAGCTCGGCGGCGACTTCGAGCGTGTTGCGAAATGACGTCTCGAGGTGATGCTCCATCGCCTGTGCGGCGCCCTCCGCGTCGTGACGCTTCAGCGCGTCCAGAATGGCCTCGTGCTGCTCGATCGTCTGCTCGCCATAGCCGGGCTTCGGAATGGCGAGATAGCGGCCGCGGTCCATCTGCGCCTTGGAGATGTCGACGGCGCGCCAGATCATCGGCAGGCCGCATATTTCGGCGATGGTGCGGTGAAAGACGTCGTCGAGTTGAATCGCTGTGGCGTACCTGCCGCGCGCTATGGCGAGCTTATGCGCGGCCATGTTGTCTTCCAGCAATTCACTGGCAGCCGGCGTCAGCTTGGCGGCGGCGCGCCTGGCGCTCTCCATCTCCAATGCGCGCCGGATGACATAGGCTTCCTCGAGGTCGGCCCGGCTGATGGGAGCAACGTAGGTGCCGGTCTGCGCCAGGATCTTGACGAGCCCTTCGTCGCTGATGCGCTTGACCGCCTCGCGCACGGGCGTGCGCGAGACACCCAGCGCTTCGGCAATGGCGATCTCATTGATGACCTCACCCGGTTTCAGCCGTCCGACGACGATCATGTTGCGGATCTTGTTGTATATCTGGTCGCGCAGCGGGAGGGCTCGATTGAGGGTCGAAGGATCTAGATCCATGGAAAATCCCATCGTTCGTCCCACCTGAAATGGCAAAATTATTCGAATGTCAAACGGAATGCACCTGCATGCGACGCGGGGCTCGTTGCGATCCGACGCCAGTCACGGGAGCGGTCAGATCCAGCTTGCCAGAACTATTATATTAGTGCAATAGTGCCGCCAGTAGCGTGATTTTCAGCCTATGATGAGGTGTCTGGTGCGGATGCGCTGAAAGGGCCTTTGGGCCTGCTCGGGTGGGCCGAACTGCGCCTGGAAGACCATTATACTAACATAACGCCGCCGACCGCATGCTACCAGGGAGGACCAAGCCTAGATGAGTGCCGCCGCCGATTGTGCCCTGGACATGAGAGGCATCTCCAAGACTTTTCCCGGCGTGAAGGCCCTGTCGAACGTCAATTTCGCCATCCGGTTCGGCACCGTTCATGCGGTCGTCGGCGAGAATGGCGCCGGCAAGTCGACGCTGATGAAGGTGCTCAACGGATCCTACGCTCCGACCGCCGGCACGATCCTCGTCGGCGGCGCCGAAGTGCGCATGCGGCGTCCCGCCGACGCCCAGGCGCTCGGCATCCGCATGGTGCACCAGGAGATCAATCTTGTTCCCGACCTGACCGTCGCGGAGAACGTCTATCTCGGCCGCATGCCCGGCAAATGGAGCTGGCTGCGCAAGGGCGAAATGGTCGGGAAGGCCGCCGCCGTCCTCGACGAGCTGGGCGCGGCCATCGACCCGCGCGCGCGGGTCGGCGACCTGTCGATCAGCCAGCAGCAACTGGTCGAGATCGGCAAGGCCTATGCGGCGCAGCCCAGGATCATCGTGCTGGACGAGCCGACATCGAGCCTGAGCGAGCACGAAACCGCGGCGCTGTTCCGGATTCTTCGCAAGATGCGCGATGACGGCATCGCCATCGTCTACATCAGCCATAGGCTGAAGGAAGTTCTCGAGATCGCCGACGAAGTGACCGTGCTGCGCGACGGCTCAATGATCGAGACCCGTCCGATCGACGGCATAACCGCGGCCGAAATGATCAGGCTGATGGTTGGCCGCGAGGTCGCCAACGTGTTCCCGAAAAGCCCGGCCGCGATCGGCAAGTCCGTGCTGCGTGTCGAGCGCATCGGCGACGGGGCGCATTTCCGCGATGTCAGCTTCGATGTGCGCGCTGGGGAGATACTGGGCTTGACCGGACTGGTCGGGGCGGGTCGCACCGAGGTAGCACGCGCCATTTTCGGCCTGTCGCGGCTGGTGGAGGGAACGGTCAGCGTCAACGGGCGCAAGGTCGCCATCAACTCTCCTTCCGAGGCGGTGCGAGCCGGGATCGCCTACGTCCCCGAGGACCGCAAGGGTGACGGCATCGTTCCGGGCATGTCGGTCCGCGAGAACATCAGCCTGCCGATATTGCGGCGTCTGACCAGCTTCGGCCGCATCAGGCGCAGCGCCGACCGTTCGCTGGCGGCGACCTATGTGAAGCAGTTCTCTATTTCGCCGCCCGACGGGGAGCGGCGCATCAACCTGTTGTCGGGGGGTAACCAGCAGAAGGCGGTCATCGCCAAATGGCTCGCGGCCAAGCCCTCCGTGCTCATCCTCGACGAGCCGACGCGCGGCGTCGACGTCGGCGCCAAGGCCGAGATCCACAGCATCATCGGCCGGCTCGTGGCCGACGGCATGGCGGTGGTGATGATCTCGTCGGAACTGCCCGAAATCCTCGGCGTCTGCGATCGCGTCGTGGTGATGCGCGACGGCCGCGCATCGGAGCCGCTCGCCCGCGCCGAACTGAGCGAGGAGCGCATCATGGCGCTGGCGACGGGGGAGGAGGCGGCATGACTGATGCGGCCATGGAGACCAGCGGGGCGACCCGCAATGACCGCTTCACGCGTGGCAGCAGGCTTGCCGATGTCCTGTCCAAGGCGGGGCTCGGCTTTGCCATCCTTGCAGTGATGCTCTACGGCTCATTCGTCAGCCCCGCCTTCTTCACCACAGGCAATCTGCTCAACGTCCTGACCTCGATGTCCATTGTCGGCATCGTCGTCGTCGGCATGACTTTCGTGCTCGTGGCCGGCGGCTTGGCCGACCTGTCGGTGCCGGCCGCCATCGCCTGCGGGGCCATCCTTTCGCTCGGGCTGCAGCCAATGATCGGGCCGGTTCCTGCCTTCGTCCTGGCGGTGGCGCTTGCGGGCCTTATCGGCCTGCTCAACGGCGTGCTGGTCGGCTATGTCGGTATCAATCCCATCATCGCCACGCTCGGCACCGGCACCATCGGGCTGGGCATCGTGCAGGCGGCCGTCGGCGGCGTCATCGTCTATGGCAACAATCCCGCTTCGGCCGAATTTGCCAAGGGCCGGCTCTTCGGCGTCCCGGTCGTGGTGCTGATTTTCCTGCTGATCGCTCTCATAGGGCATTTCGTCCTCTCGCGCTCCTTCTGGGGCAGGTGGACGCTCGCCACGGGCGGCAATTACAGCGCCGCCGAGGCGAGCGCGGTGCCGGTGGAGGCGGTGAAGGCCGGTGCGTTCGTGATCACGGCGCTGGCTTCGGGCGTCAGCGGGGGCCTGCTGGGCCTGACCTTGCAAAGCGCGCGGCCGCTGATCGGCGCCGGCTACGAGTTCAGCGCCATCACCGCGGTCGTCGTCGGCGGCGTGTCGATCATCGGCGGTTTCGGCTCGGTGCCGAGGGCGATCGCGGGGCTCGTCTTCGTGCAGCTTCTGACCAACGTCATGGTGCTCGACGGCGTGCGCACGCCGATCCAGGGTTTTGTCCTCGGCATCCTGATCGTCGGCGCCGTCGGCATGGATGTGGCATTGCGCAAGCGGGGGGTGGCGTGATGCGCTTCCTGGCGCTTGCCTCGCGGCACAGGGTGGTGATCATCCTCGGCCTGACGCTGATCATCTCCGCCCTGGTGGTTCCGGGTTATTTCTCCGCATCGACCCTCGGACTCGGCCTCGACCGGGCGGCGACGATCGGCCTGATCGCCATTGGACTTACGGTGCTTCTGGTCGCCGGCCAGATCGACCTCTCCGGCGGCGCGGTGTTCGCGCTGGCGGGGATCATGTCGGTAATCCTGCAGCGCGAGATCGGCATTCTGCCTGCCGCACTTGTCGGTATCCTGGTCGGCATGCTGGCAGGCGCCATCAACGGCGCGTTGGTCGTCGGGCTGAAGGTGAACTCGCTGGTGCTGACGCTGGCGACGATGCTGATCTTCCGCTCGCTCGCGCATTGGATCACCAACAGCCAGCCGGTGACCGGCACCGACATCATGCTTTCGCTGGCGTTCGCCAAGATCCATCTCGAAATCTTCACCATCCGCAGTGCGCTGTTCATCCTTCTGATCGTGCTGCTGCATGTCTGGCTGACGCGTACCATACCGGGCCGAAATGTCTTTGCAGTGGGGTCCAATGCGGCAGCGGCCAAGGAGAGCGGCATCGCCTCCGACCGCATCGTTTTTCTGGGCTTCGTCTTCGCCGGCACGCTCGCCGGTCTCGCAGGCGTTCTCCAGAGCCTCGTCACCAACACCGGTTCGCCCGTCTTCGGCTCGGAACTGACGGTCGCCGTCATTGCCGCGGTCGTGGTCGGCGGAACCCGCCTCGAAGGCGGCAAGGGATCCGCGCTCGGCACGCTTGGCGGCGTGCTGACGATCGGCTCGCTGACCATCGCGATGGAGTTCCAATCCGTTCCCGCATACGTCCAGCAGGTCGTGTCGGGGCTTATCCTGATCCTGCTCGTCGTGCTCGATCGGGCCGTGACTACCAAGAGGAGGGCGCCGGGCACAGGACCCGCGCTCAATGGCGACAATCCAATCACTCAAGGAGGAAATACATGATCGGGAGGAAACCTATGGTTGGCAAGAAAAGCATGCTCCACATTACCGCCATGGCGGTAATATTGGCCTCGACGGGCTGGGCCAGTGCAAAGACGGTCTGCTACGTCACGGCCGCGGATTCGCATGCCTATGCGACGCCGGCCAACAAGGCGCTCCAGGCGCGCGCCGGCGAACTCGGCATCGAGATCCTGAGCCTCAGCCAGGATTTCGACGTCCAGAAGGGCACCGAGCAGCTCAACACCTGCGTCGCGCGCAAGGTTGACGGCATCATCCTGTGGCCGCTCGACCCGCAGGCCTACATACCGGGCCTCGCCCGCGCACAGCAGGCGAACATTCCCGCGATCCTCATCAACTCGCCGATGAGCGACGATGCCAAGCCATTCATCAAGTCGTTCACCGGGCCCGACGTCTACGAGGAAGGCAAGCTTGCGGCCGACTCGCTCAGCAAGGCGCTGGGTGGCAAGGGTTCCGTCGTCATCATCGCCGGCCAGGCCGGCAACGGCACGACGATCGGCCGCGTGGGCGGCTTCACCGACCGTCTCAAGGAAACGAATGCCGACATCAAGGTGCTCGATACGGTCAATGCCGATTTCGACCAGCAGAAGGCGCTGGTGGTCAGCCGCGACCTGATCACCCGTTTCGGCGACCAGATCAGCGGCGTCTATGCCAATGACGACACCATGGCGCGCGGCTTCATCGACGCCTGGAAGGAGGCCAATCCGTCCAAGGCGGCACCGCCGATCGTCGGCATCAACGGCCAGAAGGACGCGTTCGAATCGATCCGCACCAACGAAATGTACTCCACCATCGTGCAGTCGCCGGTCGAGGACGGCCGCCTGGCCATCAACACCATGGCGGAGATCATGGACGGCAAGGAGGTCAAGGACCGTTTGCCGATCCCGCTGACGGTCGTCACCAAGGACAATGTCAACGCGGTCGAGCCGGCGTTCTGATCCCCTGGGGCGGGCTCGCCAGAACCGGGCCGGCTCCTTCATCTTCTGGCGCGGACGGACGATCCGGCTGCGCTGCTCCCGAATGGAAAGGCCTGTCGGCCAGGGTCGCCCGGCACAGTTGGAACTTCCGTTTGCGCCCCGGATTATCCATCCGGGAGAACGCCAATGCCTTCTACGGCCATCCGCAGCACGCAGTACCATCCCGCCACCAGGGTGCTTTCGGTCTGGTTCGTACCGAGCGGAAACCGCTATGACTACGACGACGTGGAGCCCGAGACCTACGCTGCCTTCAAAGCCGCCTTGTCCAAGGGGCGCTTCTTCAATGAATTCATACGGGATCGGTACAGGTTTCGTCTGGTCGAACGCGCCCCTGAACGCTGACGCACGCCAGCGGCAAAGCGCGGGATTGCGGGACTGTTCGCCTGTCACGAATTCGTGCTGACAGGCATACGCCGAACAAGATCAGCAACTTAATTGCCGGATATTCGTTTCATGATGTCCTCGAGGCCATGAAATGTCTCAAGTTTACGATCTTGCATCCGGTCTGGTGCGGCGGATCTACGAAAAGCGCATCGACGCGCCGGCGATCCTCGACACCGCCAGCGAATTTCCAAACGCCACCAAGTTCACGGCCGCCTGGCAGGCCATCCGCGACGAAGCGCTTGCCGTGGGCAAGGCGCCCCGCTTCCACGACATCATGCCTGAACAGGCCGACATCTCGGCCAATGACGGTCGCGACTGGCGTATGTTCGTGCTCAAGGCTTACGATATCGCGGTTCCGCAAAACCTGGCGCGGATGCCGGTCCTCGACCGGCTGCTTGCAGAATGCCCTGAGGTGAAATCGGCGGCGATCTCCTTCCTGGCTCCGGGCAAGCACATTCCCAGCCATCGCGGCCCTTTCAGGGGCATAATGAGGTTCCATCTCGGCTTGGTGATCCCTCGACAGGCAGATGGTCGTCCGGCGACGGTCATGATGATCAATCATCAGGAGAGGCGGATCGCCGACGGCGAGTGTCTGTTGTGGGACGACACGTTCCCTCACGAAGTGACAAACGACGCCGACAAGCCTCGCGTAGCCCTGCTTTTGGATATCTGGCGTCCACGAATGCCGCCCGACATGGAAATCCTGTCACGGCTGATCGTCCACGGCGTGCAGGCAGGCATGCGCCGCAGAGGCGTGTCCTTTTCTGCGTGAGGGGAAGGCCCGAGCGCCTTGGCGCGTCAGTCGCGTGGGCCCGCCACCATCCGTGCGATCCGTGTCATGTCCGTGCTCATTTCGCGGTCATCGTCAAGCGGGCTGACAAGGGAGCGCACGGCGGCGAAGGTGCGCTGCGGCCCGTCGCCCATGCTGTCGACGACACCGCGCAATTCCACCCCCGTAGCCGCAAAGATCAGTTCCATCGCAACGAGATAACGCAGCCGCTCGACGATTTCGGCTGTCTTGGCCACCACGCGCGGGGCCATCGACGACTGATCCTCGATGCCGTCCGAAACGGCAAGCGGGCTGAGCGACATCGGGTTGGCGAGGTGCCGGATCTCGACTTCCAGGGCGGCAAGCGGTTTCTGCAGCTCCGCGTAGCCCTGACGGCTCCCACCCCTGGCCGACAGGAAGCGCGGCAGCTCCGCCGTTATCGGCGACATCAGCTTCATGCAACGGTTGGCTGTGCCGACCGCGCAATGCGCAAGCGCCTGGCCGAGCTGTTCCCAGGCCAGCGTCATCGCCGTCAGGTCGAAATTGCCGTTCGAGACGACCCGCTCGATCTCCGGCAGGATAACCGGGTTGTCGCCCGAATGGGCCAGTTCGATCTCCGTCGCCAGCTTCGCCTGTTCGAACACATGCAGCAGGCCGCCCCACACCTGCGGCACGCAGCGATAGCTGAGCGGGTCCTGGAGACGCCGCGCGGCGTTGTCCTCCCACAGGCCGCTTCCCGCCAGTTCCGCCCGCAGACGCGCGCCGATCTCGCGCTGGCCGAATGCCGGACGGGCTGAGAGCGCCTCCTCGCTGATTGCGCTGAGGGATGAGCGGAAAGCCTCATAATTGAGGCCCACGGCAGCCAGCGACCAGTCGATGAGATGGGCGACATCTTCCAGGCACAGGCATGCTGTTCCGGTCGAAAGGCTGTTCGCGACGATGATGGCGTGGCCGTCCTTTTCGCGCAGGTTGAGTGGTTCGAGCCCGGCGAGAGCCAGCGCCTCGGCGGACGGCATGATCTTGCCCTGGAACTCCGCTTCGCCGTCGCCGCGCAGTGCCCTCGCCATATGCCCGAGAGCGGCAAGGTCCGCCGCCCCGATCGATCCCCAACTGGGGATCACCGGATGAACCCCGGCGTTGAGTGCCGCCACAAGGCCCATGACCACACGTTCGGAGGTGCCGGTGCCGCCGGCCGCCATGCCTGAAATCCTTGCGGCCATAAGCGCCCGCACGGCCTCTGTCGGAAGGGCGGGGCCGATGCCCATACTGTGGCTGAGCGGTACGCTATGCTGGAACGCGATCAGATCGGCCTGCGCAAGCGGAGTATCCACGCACGCACCGAGACCGGTGGTGACGCCATATATGGGCTTGCCAAGTTGCGTGAGATGCTCGATGAGCGCATGGCTCTCGCGGATGCGGCGCATCGCCTGACCGCCCAACTCAAGGCGGGCGTTGCGCCGTGCGACCTCGCCACATCAGCCGCACTGAGCGGCTTGCCGTCAAGCACTACCATTCTGAGTGTCATATCCTGCCCCGTGATCGCTGCCGCTAATGCCGCGCCCGCCTGACCGCATGCGGCTGGCGGCTGCCAGTTTTGCTGTTTCCGCGGGCCAAACTGCAAGCCATTCCCGTTCCGAAGGGTTTCGCCGCGGGATCCCGCGTCTATGCCGGCGCATCACGGCCGGGCCTGCCACTCTTCTCGTACACATGGATACCTATATCCGAGAATGAAGCTTTCCCCTAAACTGACGATGCGTGAAATGGGGGCATGGATTGCGCGGATTTGGCGAAGGCTTGATCGAGAGGCCGCAAACGGTTGCCGAGCAGGTCGCCAATGTCTTGCGCGAGGCCATTGCCAGCGGGGCCCTGAAGGCCGGCACGACGTTGCGCCAGGATGATCTGGCCGAGCAGTTTGGCTTCAGCCGGATGCCAATCCGGGACGCTCTTCGTCAGCTCGAGGCCGAAGGCATCATATCCATCCACCCGACAAAGGGTGCGCACGTCGCCAGGATGGACGGCGACGAGATCCGGGAGATCTATGCCGTGCGCGAACTGCTCGAGTGCGAGGCACTGCGGCTCTCCATTCCCGGCCTGCCCGGCGGCAAGCTGGACGAGGCCGAACAGGTGCTCGATCAGATCGATGCCGAGCGCAATGTCGGCAGGTGGGGCGTGCTGAACCGGGCCTTCCATCTGGCGCTTTATGACGCATGCGGCAATCGCCGGTTGCTCGGCCTGATCGAGGCGCACCATAATGCGGCCGACCGCTACGTCCGTATCCTGTTGTCGAACCTCGACTACCGCGCCCGCTCGCAGACGGACCATCGCGACCTCTTGGCCGCTTGCCGGCGACGCGACGCCGGCAAGGCCGTCAGCGTTTTGACGCAGCATCTGCGCCAAGGCAGCGAGACATTGGTTAACGCCATAGAAGGCGACGGTCTGTCGCGAAAACCTTAGAACTTGTCAAATCCAATGGATGCGTGACGGGCTGTACGCCTTGCGCCTAGCAGTTGCCGTCAACCAAGCTGCTTTTCAGTTGCGCTCAGATTTGATCAAATAGACGAATTGGTTCTAGATTTTTTCCCGGAAATGGGTTTTGAAGAGCCTTCCGATGAGAAGAATGATCAAATTGGAAAGGCTGGGCCATTGACGGTGCAAAAGGAAGAGATCGACATCCAGAATGCGCTGGCTCTTGCCAAACGTTTCACGATGGCCGGCCGGCGCGCCTTGGTGACCGGCGGCAGCGTCAGCATCGGCCGTGAGATCGTGCGGGTTTTTGCCGAGGCGGGCGCCGATGTGGCCGTCCATTTCGCTCGCGCCGCCGACGTGGCATTCGGGCAGCCGGATGCGGCCGCCGAAGCTGTCCGTGAAATTCGCGGGAAGGGCAGGCGCGGCGTCGCCATCGATGCTGATTTCGCTCGGGCCGGAGAGGCGGCCCGATGTGTCCAGGCGGCGATCGAAGCGTTGGGTGGTGTCGACGTGCTTGTCGTCTGCGCCTCGATCCAGTACCGCACGCCGTTCCTCGACCTTCCCGCCGAGCAGATCGAGCACCAGATCCAGATCAACTTCAAGGCGACGATCGAACTGCTGCAGGCCGCCTTGCCCGGCATGAAGGACAATGGCTGGGGCCGTGTGTTGACGATCGGCAGCATCAACCAGACGCGGCCCGAATCCGATCTCGCCGTCTATGCCGCGCTGAAGAGCGCGCAGCACAATCTGTCGTTCAACCTTGCCAAGGATTATGCGCCACACGGGGTGACGATCAACAACCTGTCGCCCGGGCTTGTCGTTACCGAGCGTAATCGGTGGCGCCGCGAGGACGCGGCCAAATGGGCGGAGATCCAGAGGGGGTCCGCGCCGATGCAGCGGGCCGGCGAGGCACGCGAGATGGCGGGAGCGGCGTTGCTGCTTTGCTCCGATGCCGGCAGCTTCATCACCGGGGCGGACCTGCAGGCGACGGGTGGCCGCCATCTCGGCTGGCAATAGCCGAGATTAACCGGCGAAAGCCGGCTCCGGCAGTCCGGCCACGCCGACGTCGAGTGCAAGCAGGCAACCCGCCAAGGGCTCGTTGGCCAGTTGATCTTCCGTCAGTTTCTGCGTCGCGGTGGTCACGTACAGTGTCTTCAGGCCCGGGCCGCCGAAGGCGCAGGAGGTCGGCTGGGTGACTGGCAGAGGGACCAGCCTGTCGAGTCGGCCATCGGGCGCGAACCGCGCCAGCGAGCCTCCCTGGTAGCGCGCATTCCACAGGAAGCCGTCCGCATCGACGGTGGCGCCGTCGGGCTTTCCAGGCGCCGCGTGCCGGTCGGCGAACAGGGACCACGGCCCCACAAGTCCGCTCGCCGGGTCGAAACCCGCCCGCTCTATGTCGCCTTGCCGTGTATCCGTGAAGTAGACGGTGCTGCCGTCCGGGGCAAAGGCGATCGCATTGGGCACGGCGATCCCGTCGCGAATCCGGCCCGAACTTCCGGCGGCGTTGATCCGGTAAAGCGCCCCGGACGCATGCAGCCCATAGTCCCACATGCTGCCGCAGACTATGCCGCCGCCGGGATCGCACTTCATGTCGTTCAGCCGATGCTCGGGCGGCCCATCCTCCACGCGCGCCAGCAGGCTCAGTGCGCCGCTGGCGGGATCGAATGCGTGGAGACCTTGCCGCAAGGCCACGACGACTCCGCCCGATGCTCGTGCAACCACCGAGCCGATGACCTCAGGCATCGGCCACGATGTCACCGCTCCGGTCTCGGGCCGCAGCCTGTGCAGGCAAGGACGCCGTAGATCGACCCAGAACAGCTCTCCGTCCCGCGCCAGCCATGTCGGCGATTCGCCGAGCGTGTCGGCCGTTGACGCCGCGACCTCGAACCGGGCCGTCATTGCCGGCCGATATCGGGTTTGGGATCGACGGCGATGCGCGCCAGGAGGTCGTGTTTGGCCTTTTCGATATGCGCGCCCATCAAGGTCGCCGCCGAGCCGGCATCCTGGCGCTCTATGGCCCGGATGATATGGCGGTGATCGTCGATGACGCCATGGAAGCGCCCCTCGTCATAGCCGTAGCGTTGCCAGATCGCCGCCACAAGCAGCCAGTTGCGGTCCACCATCGACAGCGCGCCCGGATTGCCGGCCGCCTCGTTGATGACGCCATGAAAGATGTTGTTGGCATGCGGGACGGCAAGGAAGTCGTCGCTGGCCACCCTTTCCTCCAGCATGTCCTGCGCGGCCTTCAGGTCGCGCAGATGCTCGGCGGTGCGCCGTTCGCTGGCGCGCCGCGCCAGCATCGTTTCGACGGCGCTGCGGATATCGAACAGGTCGATCACAAACGACATGTGGACCGTCCTGACGCTGGCGCCGCGATTGGGTTCCAGCACGACAAGTCCGGTGCCGCTCAAGGCGCGCAAGGCCTCGCGCACCGGCATGTGACTTACGCCATAACGGCCGGCGAGATCGTCGATCCTCAGCCTTGCCCCGAATGGAATGGCTCCGGAAACGATGTCGTCACGAAGAAGCTTCTGAACGTCGGGAATACGCGCCATGCATCCAAGCCTACCCTGATTTGAGCAAATATTGCTCGCACGGCGATCGAAAGAAGTCAATTTGGCCCTTGCCAAGGCGACATTTGATCAAATATTGAGATTTGAAAAGATTGCCACGCTCGCGACGGTTTGGAAACGCCAATGCCACTGCCTGCCTCCGGTGCCGGGAAAATCGACGGCCTGCCGCCATTCAGTGGCTACAGGCGGGTCGATGGCCGCGCCGGAATCCGCAATTATGTGCTGATCCTGTGCATCAATGGTCTGGCGCTGCGTGTCAGCGAGCGGATCGCGGCGGGTCTCGAAGGCGCGCTTCTGGCCGCGACGAGCGCGGGCAGGGGGCACATCGAGCCGGACCTCGGTCTACACCTTGATCAACTTGTCGGTCTCGGCCGCAATCCGAACGCCGCCGCCGTTCTGGTGGTCGGAGTGGATTCGGCGACGACCGAGATGGTCGCGGCCCGCATTTCGGCTTGCGGCAAGCCGGTCGCCAGCGTTTCCTTCGCCGAGCAGCATGAAGACATGCTGTCGGTCATGGGCGAGGGCATCAGGCGCGGCGCGGCGCTGCTGCGCGAGGCTTCGCGAATCCGGCGCGAGACCTTGCCCGGCGCGCAGCTGGTGGTCGGCATCGAATGCGGCCATTCCGACGCGACCTCGGGTCTGGTCAGCAATCCGGTCGTGGGGGCCGCGGTCGATCTTCTGGTTGCGCATGGCGGCACCGTCATTGTCGGTGAGACCGTCGAGTGGCTGGGAGCAGAACATATACTCGCGGCGCGCGCCCGCGATGCAACGGTGGCACGACAGATCCTGCAGGCTGTGGAGCGCAAGGAAGGCTTCGCCGCCGCGTCCGGCCACAGCCTGACCGGCAACAATCCGGGCGAGGAGAATATACGCGGCGGGTTGAGCACGATCGAGGAGAAGTCGCTCGGCGCCCTGGCCAAGACAGGAACTTGCCGCATCGATGGCGTGCTCGGCATGGCCGAGCCGGTCACCGCCGGCGGCCTCTACCTCATGGACGGCCCGTCCTTCTCGCCGGAATCGATGACAGGGTTCGCCGCGGCCGGTGCCCAGATCATGCTGTTCACAACCGGACCAGGCAACAGCACCGCGAGCGCACTCGCGCCGACGATCAAAATCACGGCGCGGCGCGAGACGGCCCGCCGGCTGCCTGAGCAGATCGATTTCGACGCCAGCCCGGTTTCGGAGGGGACTGAAACCGTCGCCGAAGCGGCAAACCGGCTGCTGGCGACCATCCTTGATGTCGCCGGCGGCACGCTCACCTTCGGCGAGATTTTGGGAGAAGGGCTCGAAGTTCCGACCCGCGTGCGAGGCTCGTTGTGACGGCTATCTCCTCGAACGATGCCGGCCAAAGGACACTGCGCTTTGCGCGCCTGACCAGCCTGTTCGTGTATTTGCGCACGATGGGCCTGTTCGTCATCGCCTGGTATGTCGCATCGTTCTTCGTCCCTTCGAAGCTGCTCTTGCCGTCACCGGTCGCGGTTGCGCTTGCGCTGCGCGATACGGCCCTCAACGGCGAACTGCTCGGCAATGCAGGGATCAGCCTTGTCCGGCTGCTGGCAAGCGTCGCGGCGGCCGCCGCGGTGGCGGTGCCGCTCGGGCTGCTGATGGGCCGCAGCCGGCTCTGGAATGATCTGCTCGAACTGCCGGTGGAGATCCTGCGGCCGATAGCCGGCATCGCCTGGATACCGCTTGCGCTCTACATCTTCGGCATCGGCCACCGGCTGCCGCTGTTCATCATGTTCTATACCGCCTTCTTCCCGCTGCTGGTCGGCACCGCCGCGGGCGCCGCCGCCGTCGACAGGCGGCTCGTCGCAGCGGCGAGCACGATGGGCCTGTCCGGGCGGGCGATCATGCGGCGCGTCATCGTTCCGGCCGCGCTGCCGGCGATCCTGGTCTCGGCGCGGCTTGCGGTGGCGGCCTCGTGGACCGCCGTCGTCGCTGCCGAACTGGTAGGGGCACCGAACGGCCTCGGCTACGCCATCGAATACTACCGCAGCATGCTGTCGACGCCGACGGTGATGGCTTTCATCGTCACCATCGGCCTGCTCGGCTTCCTGACGGACAAGGGGTTGCGCTGGCTCTCGGATGTCTTGACCCCGTGGGCGCGGACGGAGGCAGCGCGATGAAAAGGCTGGCGCTTCGCCTCGTCGTTCCCGTGCTGCTGCTGGTCGTCTGGGAAGCTCTCGCCTCCGGCTCCGCCCAGGCGCCACGCCCCAGCACGGTGGCCGAAACGGCCATTTCCATGCTGCGCGACGGTGATCTCGCGGCCGGTCTCGCCACCAGCCTGGGACGGGTCTTCGTCGGCTTCGCGGCGGCCGCGCTGCTGGCGATCCCGCTTGGCATCGCCATGGGCAGCATGCCGGCCGTCGAGCGCAATCTCGATCCGCTGGTCGAGACCTTCCGGCCGATAGCGGCACTTGCCATCTTGCCCCTGGTTATCCTCTGGTTGGGCTCGGGTTCCGGGGCAGCGGTCGCCATCGTTGCCTATGCCGCTTTCTTCCCGATCCTGATCAACACCATCTCGGGCGTGAAGCGTATCGAGCCCAGTCTGATGCGCGCCGCGCTGACCATGGGGCTGGCGCCGCTGACGCGGATGCGGGTGGTGCTGCTGCCCGCCGCCTTGCCATCCATTCTGGTCGGCATGCGCATCGGTCTCGGCATCGCCTGGACGGCGATCATTGCCGCCGAGCTTGCGGTCGGCGCCAAGTCCGGCAGCAGCGGCGGCATCGGCCAGATGATGTTCGTCTTCTACGCCTACTCGATCAACCTCAACGGCATGGTGGTCTGCATGATCGCGGTCGGCATCGTGGCCTTCGCGCTCGACCGCATCCTGCGTGCCGCACTCGCCTTCGCCGTGCCGTGGAGCCAGCCATGAGCGATGCCAAGATCCGCCTCGACGGCGTCAGCAAATCCTTCGGGGGATCCGCCTCCGTGGTGGCGGTCGACAGCCTCTCGCTGGACATCAGGGCCGGCGAGTTCATGGCTATCGTCGGCCCGTCCGGATGCGGCAAGACGACCGTTCTCAACATGCTCGCCGGCCTCGACAGGCCGACGTCGGGCACGATGAGCCTGAACGGCAGGCCGATCGAAGGACCGGGGGCCGAACGCGGCGTGATGTTCCAGGACTATGCCCTGTTTCCCTGGCGCACCGTGCGCGGCAATGTCGAGTTCGGATTGGTCTATGGGCCGGCCGGGCGAGGGCTTTCGCCCGCGCAGCGCGCCGACCGCGTCAACCGCACCGTCGAAATGGTCGGCCTGACCGGCTCCGAGGACAAGTACCCGCACCAACTGTCGGGCGGCATGCGCCAGCGGGTGGCACTGGCGCGCCTGATGGCGAACGAGCCGGAAATCCTGCTGATGGACGAGCCGCTGGCGGCGCTGGACGCGCAGACCCGCGTCATCCTGCAAGACGAATTGCTGCGCATCTGGGGGCAGGACCGCCCCGCTGCCGAGCGGCGGACGGTCGTCTTCATCACGCACGCCATAGACGAGGCGGTGTTCCTGGCCGACCGGGTCGCGGTGCTCAGCAGCCATCCGGGCCGCCTGAAGCAGGTCATCGACATCGACCTGCCCAGGCCGCGCGGCGACGAGACGCGGCGCTCCGGCGATTTCGCCAGGCTCAGCCAATCGATCTGGGAACTGATCCGCGAAGAGGCTTATCGCGCAACGATGAACTGAAGCGACAACAGGGAGAGGATTGTCATGAGGAAACTTCTGGAAACCGCATTCAACCGACGCGCAGTCCTGAGTGGCGCCGCGGCCGCCGCGCTGGCCATGCCATCGATCGGGCGGGCGCAGGATCGCAAGCCGGCCAAGGTCTCAATCGGCCGCCAGCCTTACGCCGCCGGCAACTCGCCGCTGACGCAACGCATGATCAACGAAAAGCTGCTGGAGAAGGCGGCCGCCGAACTCGGCTACGACCTGACAGTCGACTGGCGCGACTATCCCTCCGCGCTGCCGATGGTGGAAGCTTTCGTCTCCGGCGATCTCGACATCGGCATGTGGGGCAACACGCCGATCGTGCGGCTGCTTTCGCAGGCGCAGCCGATCAACATTCTCACCGTCGGCGAGGGCCACATGCGCATGGTGCTGGCGACCCGCAAGGGCTCCGCCATCAAGAACATCGGCGACCTCAAGGGCAAGACCGTCGGGGCGCTTGTCGGCGGCGACCCCTACAACGCACTCTCGCAAATGCTGCTGCAGGAACTGGGCGACGCCGACCCGCGCGCCTTCGGCATCAACATCGTCAACACGCCGACCCAGGCCGTTGCCGCATCCCTGCCGGAGGGCATGGACGCGTCGGTGGTGATCTACCCGGCCTTCCTGAAGGCGAATGCCGAAACCGGCCTAACCGGGATCATGAATTCGTTCGGCTATACCGAGGCCGGCTACAGCGGACCCGCGGGCGAGGGCGAGGGTCACATGCTGCCCGGCGTCAAAAAGTCGAAATTCTACCCCGACGGCTACTATCTGCATCGCTCCTTCTGGATCTGCAGCGATCGCATCGTCGGCGACGATGCCGCGCTCGGCCAGGCCTTCCTGACGGCCGCGCAACGCGCGCTTGCCGATCTCCAGAAGATTGACCCGCGGGAAATCTCGCAGTCGGTTGTCAAATATTGGGGGCTCGATCCCGCGCTGGGCGCCAAGGTCATCGGCGACGAGGTGCTTTTCCAGCGCGGCTGGATCTGGCCGACCGAAGGTGATGCGGCGGCGATCAGCCAGATCTCCCAGTTCATGGTTGCCGGCAAGATGATTCCTGAGGCGCTGAGCTGGGACCAGGTCAAGGCCGCCTTCGGCAAAGCGGCGCCGCTGCTTCAGAAAGCCTATGAGGGCACGGGCAAGGTGCCGGACGAAAGCGGCTTCACCGACAAGAATGCCAAGGATCTGCGTGGCCTCCCGGCATGGCAGCTAGACCAGTGGAAAGTGCCGTCCTGAGGAGTTCGGGCGGCACGCGCATTCGCAGCAGAGTCATTCAGGGAAGGAAGTTGATCCATGACGTCAGTCGGTTTTGTCGGACTTGGAACCATGGGCGCACCCATGGCCTGCAACGTGCTCAAGGCAGGACATGCGCTGACGGTCTTCGACCTCAACCCCGTGGCGGTGAAAAAACTCGTCGACGCCGGCGCCCGGGCGGCGGCGTCGCCGCGCGAGGTTGCGCAGCAATCGGAAATCGTCATCACCATGCTGCCGGATGCGCCTGATGTGGAGGCCGCCGTGCTCGGTGCGGACGGCATCGGGCATGGCCTCAGGGCCGGCAGCCTCTATATCGACATGAGCACGATCGACCCGCAGACCACCCAGCGCATCGGCGCATGGCTGGCGCAACGCGGCGTCGACATGATCGACAGCCCGGTCGGCAAGACGGTGGAGCATGCCATCGCCGGAACCTCGACGCTGATGATCGGCGGCGATACGGCCGTGCTGGAGCGCGCGCGCCCGATCCTGTCGAGCATGGGGGCCGACCTCATCCATTGCGGCGGGCTCGGCATGGGGCAGGCAATGAAGCTCACCAACAACCTGCTGGCCAGCGTGCTGATCACGGCCAGCTCCGAGGCGCTGGTCGCCGGCGCCAAGGCGGGCCTGACGCTCGACACCATGATCAGCGTGCTGAAGACGACGATGGCCTGGAACCAGCAATTGGCGGTGGCGATGCACAATCGCGCGCTCAAGGGCGACTTCGAGCCAGGCTTCATGGTCAAGCTTGCCCACAAGGATTGCCGGCTTGCCCTGGCGATGAACGATGCGCTCGGCGTCGAGACGCCGGTCGGGGGCGCCACGCTCGCCGTGCTCAGGGAGGCGATGGACGCCGGCATGGCCGGCAAGGATGTCGGCGCCGTGCTGAAGTTGCGCGAAGACGCGACCGGCGTCCAGGTCCGGCTTGCCGGCGCATGACCAAGCCTGGAGCCATAGTGCTGCACGCTGACGACGACGTGGCTGTCCTCGTCGAACCGGTCGAGGCAGGCGCCGAAGTGACGACGCGAGGCGCCCGCGAGGGGGTTGTCCTCAAGGCCGGCGCCGCGTTGCAAGCCGGTCATAAGCTGGCGTTGCACGACCTGGCCGCCGGCTCCACCATACGCAAATACGGCGAGGCGATCGGCCGCCTGACGGCTGCCGTGGCGGCCGGCGACCACGTCCACGTGCACAATCTGCAAAGCCTGCGCGGACGCTGACAGGTAAACGGTGAATGATCGGCTCGGTCAGCGTCGCTGACCTGGCTGCTTGGGCTGGAACGCATCACCGCGCGCGCCACCGGCGGCTCATAGCCGCTTGTTGAGCTTCAACCCTGCGCCGGCCTGCGTTCGACGATGTAGATGTGATCCGCGGCCAATACCACTTCGTCGCGCTGGTTGATCACCTCGCAGCGTTCGATCACCCGGCCCGCGGCCGGCCGCTTCGGATCGTCCTCTTTGGCTGCGATGGTGGTGCGCGTGCGGATCGTGTCGCCGATGAACACCGGCTTGATGAAACGCAACCGGTCATAGCCATAGGAGAATGCGACGGGATTGACGACGCTTGCCGTCAGTCCGATGCCGACCGAGAACACCAGCGTGCCGTGCGCGATGCGCTGGCCGAACGGCGTCGTCTTCATGAACTCGGCGTCCATGTGGTGCGGGAAGAAATCGCCGGTGTGGCCGGCATGGACGACGAAATCGGTCTCGGTAATGGTGCGGCCGCTGGTCAGCCGCGAGGAGCCGATCTCGTAGTCTTCGAAATAAATTATCTGTTCCATGTCCTGCCTTACGGCTTTTCGGCCAGCGGCGTTGCCGGCGCCGCGCTCGATTTATAGGCGGCTTCCACCAGTGCCATCGTGCTCCAGGCGTCCTCGACCGAGCTGACCAGCTCGTCGTCTTCTCCGCAAGCAAAGCGCTGGATGTTGGCCATGCGCCCGACAAAGGCATCGGGGAACCATTCGCCGGCGAGCGGCACGGCAATCCAATCCGTCCCGCCTTTCGGGTATATTTCCAGGACATCCTGTTCGCCGCGGGGATAGTCGAGATTGAGGCCGAGTTTGAGATAGGCCGCGCCCTCGGTGCCGCAGATGCGGAATTCGCAGGCCTGGTGCCGGCGCCCGAACTTGTGGTCATGGTTGATCGACAGCGCGCAGCGCACGGTGTCGCCATAGTCGAGGATGGCGCTGGTGCGCGTCTGCGCCATCTTGTGATTGGGATGGCCGAGCGTCTTGGCGTGCACCCCTTTGGGGTCGCCCAGCAATTGCCTGACGAGGTCCAGATAGTGGATCGAATGCATCGCGATCTCGACACGCGGCGCCTTGAGCAGGAATTCCCACAGTTCCCAAGGTGTCGCCAGCGCCAGCCAGGCGTCGAAGTCGACGATCTCGCCGAGCCATCCCTTGGCGATGGCATCCTTGAGCGCCAGCATCATCGGCGCGAAACGCAATTGGAAATTCACCGCAGCCTTGAGCTTCCTGGCGCGGGAGATTTCGAGGATTTCGGTTGCCTCGCCGAGATCGTTGCCCATCGGCTTCTGGATCAGCGCGACCGCCCCCTCGGGAAGCGCCTTCAGGATCTCGGCATGCCGACCGGGCGGTGTCGCCAGATCGAAGATCGCATCGTTGATTCCGGCGGCTTCTTCCACGGAGCGGAATGCGGTGACACCCCATTTCTCGGCCAGGGTCCGCGCCTTGGCCCGGTCCGGATCATAGAGGCCGGCAATCGGAAATCCGGCCTTCCGGTAGGCGGGAAAATGGGCATCGCCGACAATCGATCCGGCGCCGAAGGTGACGACTGGCCGGGGTTTTGTGGGCTTGGGCCAGGACTGGATGAGTGAGGCAGGGTCGAAACCGCCTTCAGTCATGATGGAAGACCTCGTCCATCGAAGCCCACCATTCGCCCTCCTTGCGGGTCGCCAGCGGCTCCTGGCAAGGCATGCACACGGCCCACCATTCCTGCGTCTTCGGGTCTGCCGCCATCTTGGCCATGTCGGCGGCATAGTCGGTGCCATGGTATTCGAAATAGGCAAACAGCAGATTCTCCGGCCGCTTCAGATAGATCGAATAGTTCTTGATGTTGCAGGCCGAGATCATGGTCAGCACGTCGGGCCAGACGGCGGCATGGAGACGCACATACTCCTCGACTTTTCCCGGCTTCAGTCCCAGAACCATTCCCATCCGCTGCATGTTCGTTCCCCTATTTCGTGATCGCCGTGGTGAATTCGGCGATGCTCATGGCCTTGACCGCGTCCCAGTCCCAATCGATGCCGATGCCGGGCTCGTCGGGTGCCAGCGCCTGCCCATCCTCGATGCGCATGCGCTTGCCCGTCAACTGGTCAAGCTGCGGAATGTACTCGACATACCGGCCGTTCTGAACAGCGCAGGTGAGGCTGACATGCAATTCCATCAGGAAATGCGGGCAGACCGGGATGTCGAAGGCCTCCGCCGCATGCGCCACCTTTAGCCAGGGCGTGATGCCGCCAATCCGGCCGACATCGACCTGCACGATCGAACAGGCGCCTTTCTGCATGTATTCGCGGAAATACCTGATGGAATAGAGCGACTCGCCGATGGCGATCGGCGTCGGCGTCGAGTTCGACAGCCTGACATGCCCATCGATGTCGTCGGCCGGCAGCGGCTCCTCGATCCAGGCGAGATCGAGTTCACGCAGCCTCGCTGCGCGGCGGATCGCCTCGTCGACGGAGAATCCCTGATTGGCGTCGGTCATGATCTCGTAGCCGTCGCCCACCGCCTTGCGCACCGCCGCCAGCCGCGCCAGATCTTCCGATCCGTGCGGTTTGCCGATCTTCACCTTCGAGCCGCGAAATCCCTTGGCCTTGGCGGCCAGCGCGTCATCGACCAGCGCCTGCGTCTCGATGTGCAACCAGCCGCCCTCCGTCGTGTAGAGCGGGCAGCGGTCCTTGGCGCCGCCCGCCAGCTTCCACAGCGGCAGGCCCTGCTTCTTCGCCCGCAGGTCCCAAAGCGCGGTGTCGATCGCCGCGATCGCGATGGCCGTGATGGCGCCGATCGTGGTGGCGTGCGTGGCGAATTCGAGATCGTGCCAGATCTCCTCGATCATGTCAGGGTCGCGGCCGATCAGGCGCGGCGCCAGATGGTCGGACAGGAGCCGCATCACGGACGAGCCGCCGGTGCCGATCGTGTAGCTGTAGCCGGTGCCGACGGCGCCGTCGGAATCGGTGATCGTGACGAGAGGCGTCTCCTGGCTGACGAAACTCTGGATCGCGTCGGTGCGCTTGACCTTGGGCACAAGGTCCACCATCCGCAGTTCTATCTTTTCGATCGTGGCCATGTCGTCAGCTCCGCAATGACTTTCCCGTATCGGCGGCAAACAGGTGCGCCTGCGACAGGTCGAGGCTCATGGCCAGCCGCTCGCCCGGTTTGAGAGGCCGCGGGTTCAGCATGCGCGACACCCAGTCTGCGCCATTGAACTCGACGAACACCAGCGTCTCGTTGCCGAGTGGTTCGGTGACCGTGATCGGCAATTCGATCTGGTGGACGTCTGCGGCACCACCGGAACTGATACCATGGCCGGTCGGGTAGATGTCGTCGGGCCGCAACCCGAACACCACCTTGTTACCCCTGGCGACGTTGGCTTTGAACTGGTTGGGCAGTGGCAGCTTTTCGCCGCTGGCAAAAACCAGCTGGCCGTCGTCGATCGTCGCCTCGTGCAGGTTCATCGGCGGCGAGCCGATGAAGCCCGCGACGAAGCGTGTCGCCGGGCGTCGGAACACCTCGTCGGGCGTGCCGACCTGTTCGATATGGCCGTCGCGCATGATGACGATGCGGTCGGCAAGCGTCATCGCCTCGACCTGGTCGTGGGTGACGTAGATCACCGTCGACCGCACCTTGGCGTGCAGTTTCTTGATCTCGGTGCGCATCTGCGTTCTGAGCTTGGCGTCGAGATTGGAAAGCGGTTCGTCGAACAGGAACACGTCGGGATCGCGCACGATGGCGCGGCCCATGGCGACGCGCTGGCGCTGGCCGCCTGAAAGCTGCGACGGGCGGCGGTCGAGCAGCGTGTCGAGGCCGAGGATGGCCGAGGCTTCGGCGACGCGGCGCTCCATGTCCTCCTTGGCGGCCCCGGCGATCTTCAGCGAGAAGCCGAGGTTCTCGCGCACCGTCATGTGCGGATAGAGCGCGTAGGACTGGAACACCATCGAGATGTTGCGCGAACGCGGCGGCAAATCGTTGACGACGCGGCCGCCGATCTCGATCGAGCCGGCGCTGATCTCTTCCAGCCCGGCGATCATCCGGAGCGTCGTCGACTTGCCGCAGCCGGACGGACCGACCAGCGCGATGAATTCGCGGTCGGCGATGACGAGGTCGATGCCATGCACGATCCCGACATTGCCGTAGCGTTTGGTCAGCTTTTGGAGGGAAACGGTTGCCATGGGATCAGCCTTTCACCGCGCCGGAGGTCAGGCCGCCGACAAGGTGTTTCTGGACGATGTAGGTGAGGGTGAGCGCCGGGATGATCATCACCACGGCGAGCGCGCACATGCCGCGCCAGTCGATGGTGAATTCGGCCGTGTAGTCGAGCAGGCCGACCGGCAGCGTCTTGGCGCTGACCGAGCGGGTCAGCTGCGAGGCCAGCGCGAACTCGTTCCAGCAGGTCAGGAAAGCAAAGATCGCGGCGGAGGCGATGCCCGGCCCGGCAAGCGGGAACTCGACCTGCCAGAAGGCCTGCCAGCGGGTGCAGCCGTCGATCTGCGCGGCTTCCGCGAGATCCTTCGGCACCTGGCGGAAGAAGCCGTCGATCAGCCAGATCGTGAACGGCACGTTGAGCGCGACATAGGCCAGGATCAGCCCGAAATGCGTGTCGATGATGCCGAGCCGCACATAGAGGAAGAACAGCGGCAGCGACAGCGCGATGCCCGGCACCGTGCGCGTCAGCATCAAGCCGAGGAAGACGCCCGACTTGCCGCGGAAGCGGTAGCGCGCGAAGGCGTAGCCGCCGGCCATGCCGATGGCCACCGCGATGACCGTCGAGGTCACCGAGATGATCAAGGAATTGCGGAAATATTCGATGACCGGGATGCCGCCCTTGCCGATGCCTGAGAACATCGCGACATAGGCGTCGAACGAGATCTGCTGCGGGATCCACACCGGCGGCTTGGCCATGATCTCCACCGTCGGCCGCAGCGACGAAAGCACGATCCACAGGCCGGGCAGGCAGATGGTCAGCATCGCCAGGAACAGACCGATGCGATAGGCGATGCCCAGCAGCCGGCGCTTGAGGCGGGCGGAAGAATTCTCGTCCATCACCACTCCGCACCGATCTGCGTGCGCGCCGCGGCGAGCTTGTTGAAGAAGTAGACGGTGAAGGCGATCGACAGCAGAATCGAGAAATAGGCCATGGCGTTGGCCATGCCCATGCGCCCGTCGCTGTAGGCGGTGCGCGCCACCAGCGTCCACAAAAGCTCGGTGCGGCCCGCCGGCCCGCCATCGGTCATGATCTTGACGATGTCATAGGCGCGCGCGACGTCGAGTGAACGGATGGTCATGGCGATATAGGCGAAAGGCATGACGAACGGCCAGGTCACATAGCGGAATGTCTGCCACGGCGTGCAGCCGTCGACGCGCGCCGCCTCGATCGGCTCCTTGGGCATGGCGAGCAGGCCGGCGAGGATCAGGATGGCGAAGATCGCCGTCGACGACCAGATCTCGGCGATCGAGATGGCGATGAAGGCGAGATGGCCTTCGATCAGCCACGGGATGGCATCCCTGGTGATGCCGAGCGATTGCAGGGCGTTGTTCACCAGGCCGATATTGTCGTTGAACATGAACTTGAACTGGAAGCCGACGAGAATCGGCGAGAACATCATCGGAAACATCATCAGCGTGCGCAGGACGCGCTGGCCGCGCGTCGCCTTCTCGACCAGCATGGCGAGGCCGAGGCCCAGCAGCATTTCGAGATTGAGCGCGATCGTCAGCAACAGAACCGTGCGGCCGAACGCCCACCAGAAATCGGCGTTCGCCAGGATCGAGAGATAATTGCGGAAGCCGACGAAGACGAAGAACGTTTCGGGCTTGGTCAGCCGGAACGGTGTGAAGCTGGAATAGAGCGACAAAAGCAACGGCACCACGACGACCGCCGCCAGCACGATGATCGCCGGAAGCAGCAGCAGGAATGGGGCGGATGGCTTGAAGCCCTTCATTGGGACCCTGTGAGTTGCATTCGATTGCCGCTGCCCCTTTCCTGTCGAGCCGGGCGGGGCAGGAGTCGTCATCGTGAATTACCCCAGGCATTGCGCCTTAAGACGCGAGCGCCTCCCCCATGGCTGATGGGGGAGGCGGCCTTGGGAGCGGTTCTACAGCTTGCCGGCGTCTTCGAGGATTTGCGTCGCCTTGGCGGCGGCTTCGTCGAGCGCCTGCTTGGACGTCTTGTCGCCGAGAATCGCCGCCTGCAATTCGGGATAGACGGCGTTCGAGATCTCGATCCATTCAGGCGTCTGCGGCACGGCGAAGGCGTGCTTGGCTTCTTCCTGGAAGGCGGAGAGAACCTCCTTCTTGTACGGATCGTTTTCGGCCTGCTTCAGGTCCCAGTCCCAGACCGCGGTGCGGGTCGGCAGCGGGCCAGCGGCGGCTTCCAGCTTCTGGCTGTCCTCATTGGTGAGCCACCACACCAGCGATGCCGCGGCCTCCTTGTTCGGGCAGTTCTCGGTCACCGAGAAGCCATGGAAACCGGACCAGCCGGTGCGCTTGCCGGACGAGCCTTTCGGCGCGACCTTGACGCCGACATTGCCGGCGACCTTCGACGATTTCGGATCGTTGAAGAAGCCGGCCCAGCCCGGCCAGTCCAAGTTGATGGCGACGGTACCGGAGGCAAAACCCTGGCCGAGATCGTCCCAGAGATAATTGGTGGTTCCGGCCGGCACGGCCTTGGCCTTGTAGAGGTTGACGAACCAGTCGAGCGCCCGCACGCCGGCTTCGGAGTTGAAGACCGGCTTGCCGTCCTTGTCGAGATACTCGCCGCCCTCGGCCACTACCATTTCGTAGAAGCGACCGTTGATCGCCTCTTCCTTGCCGGCGAACTGCGTGCCGTAGAAATTGGGCGGGTTGGCGAAGAACTCGGCCTGGTCGGTGACCTCTTTCCAGGTGTCCGGCGGCACCAGATCATAGCCGTATTTCGCCTTGAACTTGGCCTTGTTGTCGGCGTTCTCGTAGAGGCTCTTCTGGTAGTAGAGGGCAGAGACGTCGAACTGCGCGCGCGGCAGCATCTCCAGCTTGCCATCGATGGTCGCCGCCTTGATCGTCGATGGCACGAAGGCGTCGATCTCTTCCTTGGGCAGCAATTTGCTGAGGTCGGTATAGAGGCCGGTATATTGTGGCGCGAAGGAGGAATGATTCCAGCCGACGCACCAGTTGGTGCTGCCCGAGGCGATGTCGGACTTCAACTCCTTGTCGATGTCGAAGCCGTTCTTCTTGGTCAGGATGTTGACCTTGGCGCCGGTCGCCTTCTCCCATTCGGGGATGCGCTCGTAGAGCTTTTCATATTGCTGGCCGCCGATCAGCTTCACGTCGACGGTAACGCCTTCGAACTTGCCGGGCAGGTCCGCGGCAAGGGCTGCGCCTGCACCTGACGCAAGCAACAATGCGCCGGCGCATACGCCGGAAAGCAGTCTGTTCATTGGTATCCTCCCTGGGTGCGCCTCAGCGGCGACCGCAACTCGTCTGATGACAAGAAGTGCTACATTCATATACAAACAAAACATTCATGGATACGTCAAGGCGAAATTTGTTTCCGCCGGCTTCGTTCCTGCGTATATGAAGAATCGATTTCACTGGAGGGAAGCCCATGGATGATAGCGAAGACGAGCGGTATCGCGCGCCGGCGCTCGACAAGGGTCTCGACATCCTGGAACTGCTGGCCGGCGTCGACGG
The DNA here is from genome assembly GCF_020165515.1 of Mesorhizobium sp. BR1-1-13. Classification (NCBI taxonomy): domain Bacteria; kingdom Pseudomonadati; phylum Pseudomonadota; class Alphaproteobacteria; order Hyphomicrobiales; family Phyllobacteriaceae; genus Mesorhizobium; species Mesorhizobium sp. BR1-1-13. Next base: position 476,122 of record NZ_JAIUIH010000002.1, on the reverse strand, counting down.
CGGCCTGACGCAGGCGGAAATCGCCAAGAAGCTCGACCGCAGCCCCAACGAGTTCTACCGCATGCTGGACCGGCTGGTGCGGCGCGGCTATGTCACGCGGCTCGACGGTGATCGTTATTCACTGACGCTCAAGCTGTTCGGTCTGGCGCAACTGCACGCGCCGGTGCGGCGGCTGGTTTCCTATGCGACGCCCTTGATGCGGGAATTGGCGGAGACATCGCAGCAGGCCAACCAACTTGTTGTTTTTGATCGCGGTTCCGCCGTGGTGATCGGCCAGCAGGAGGCGCCGAACTACTGGGGCATCTCGATCCGGGTCGGTGCCCACATCAGCCTGTTCGACACCGGTTCGGGACATGTGCTGCTCGCCTTCCGTTCGCAGGAGGAGCGCCAGATGATGATCTCCGAACATGTCCGCAGCACCGACAATACGGCGCAGCCGCCCGAGTTCTTTGCCCGTCTCGACCAGATCAGGGAACGGGGATATGAGATGATGGCCTCGATGCAGACCGCCGGCGTCTACAATCTGTCGGCACCGGTGCGCGGCTCCGACGGCAAGGCCATCGCGGCGCTTTCGATTCCTTACATCACCGTGGTCAACGCACCGTCCGCGCCGGACATGACCCGCACCATCGAACTGCTGCTGGCGACATGTGAAAAGCTGTCGCGTCTGGCCGGGTCGGCCGTCGGTTCATCGGCGTAATTCTTATTTGAATGAAGAATTCCTCCGTGAGATGATGTGAAAGACATAGGGAGGAGAGCCTTGCCATGATCATCGACACCCACCTGCATCTCATCGATCGCTCGGCCCTGCGCTACCCGTGGCTTGCCGGCGTGCCGGCACTCAACCGCGACTTCTCCTATGAGGAGTATGCCGTGGAAGCTCAGCGCGTCGGCGTCGAGCGCGTACTGCATATGGAGGTCGATGTCGATCCGGCCGACATCGAGGCCGAGACCCAACGTGTCGAAGGCCTGTCGAGACAGGCCGGCAGCATGATGGCCGGGGCGATCGCCTCCTGCCGTCCGGAAGAGGCCGGCTTTGCGGCCTATCTCGAGCGCCAGCGAGCAAAGCCATTCGTCAAGGGTTTTCGCCGCGTCCTCCACGTCATGCCCGACGAACTCTCGGAAGGCGCGCTGTTCCGGGACAACATCCGGCGGCTTGGCGGCGCCGGCCTCACCTTCGATCTCGTCGTGCTGCCGCACCAGATTCCCAAGGCGATCGCGCTCGCCGACCTGGCGCCTGACGTCCAGTTCGTCCTCGACCACTGCGGCGTTCCGGACATCAAGGGCAATGGCGAGCACCCGTGGCGCGAGCTCATGAGCGAAATCGCGCGCCGCCCGAACGTCGTGGCCAAGATTTCCGGCGTCGTCGCCTATGCCGACCCCGGCAGTTGGACGGTCGAGACGCTGCGGCCCTACGTCGAGCACGCGATCGGTTCGTTCGGCTGGGATCGTGTCGTCTGGGGCAGCGATTGGCCTGTCTGCACGCTGGGTGGCGGTCTGTCGACCTGGGTGGCGGCGACCCATGCGCTGCTTGCCGGCTGCAGCGTTGCGGAACGCGACAAGCTCTTGTCGGCGAACGCCCGCAAGCTCTGGCGGCTTTAACCGGCTCTGCTTGGGGTTCTTCAGATCGTCGCCGAAACGTGCCGTTCGCGGCCGTAGAGCGAAACCAGCAGCACGATGATGAGGCCGAGTGCTGCCTGCACCGCGGAGGGCTGGAAACCGAGCCCGATCAGCAGCGTGTTGATCTCGGTCAGCACCAGCACGCCGGCAATGGTGCCGAGATAGCTGCCGCGGCCGCCGACCAGCGCGGCGCCGCCGACGACCACGGCCGCGATGGTCTGGAACAGGTAGGGCTGCCCGACATCGCCATAGGCCGAGCCGGTGAAGCCGAGCAGCAGAACGCCCGCCATCGCGGCGAAGAAGGCGCTTGCCGCATAGGTGATCACCCACATGCGGACGGGATCGATCAGCGCCAGAGGCGCAGCACCCGGATTGCTGCCGAGTGCGTAGAGCCGGCGCCCATAGGGCGTCCGCTCCAGCACCAGGACGACGAGCGCCGCCAGCACGACGAGACAGGGCACCAGCCATGGAACCGGCAATGGCCCGGCCGATCCGCCGATCGACACGAAACTCGAAACCGCTTGCGGCGCGGATCCTGAGGGGAAGCCCGCGGTCCACAAAAGCACCAGCCCTTGCACGACCATGCCGATGCCGAGCGTGACGATGAGCGGCTGGATGTCGAGGCTGCGCGCGATCAGCCCGTTGAGGCCACCGATCAGGATCGCCAGCACGCCGACGAGGCCGCAGACCAGGACAAAATTCCAGCCATCGCCGTAGAGTTGCGCGGCAACGACATTGGCAAAGCCGATGACGAAGGGGATCGACAGGTCGATGCCGCCCATGATGACGACCAGCGTCTGCCCGATCGAGGCGACGGCGAGCAGCGAGGCGAGCACCAGCATGGCGCGCACCGCAAACGGGCTGGAGTAACCCGGAATGAGGATGGTGCCGGCAAGATGCAGAAGGGCGGCAACACAGAAGGCGCCGACGCCACGGGCATTGGTTGTCGCGAATAGATTTCGGCCAGCCATGTCAGCGCCTCCCGATGGCAAAGCGTTCCTGCAGCGCGGTCAGCATCACCGCCAGCACCAGTATGGCGCCGTAGGCGATCTGCAGCACGAAGGTCGAGACGTTGAACGTCGTCAGCACGCTTTGCAGCAGGAAGATGTCGATGGCGCCGATCGCGGCACCCGCGACGCCACCACGGCCGCCGGCAAGACTGACGCCGCCAAGAGCGACAGCCGCAATGGCGATCAGCGTGTAGGTCGGGCCGATGTTGGGATCGGCCGAACCGATCAGCGCAGTCAGCATCAGCCCGGCGCAGCCGCCAAGGATGCCGGTCATGACATAGGCGATGAAGCGCACGAGCGTGACGTCGACGCCGGCGGTGTAGGCGGCGCGATCGTCGCTGCCGACCGCCATCAGCTGGTCGTAATAGGGGCTGCGCCGCACCAGCCACCAGAAAAGGAACATCAAGGCCAGCGGCAGAAGCGAAAGTGGCCCGGCCAGGGCTTTCAGCCAGGCCGGAGCCGGGCCGATCGGCGCCGGCAGGATGGTCAGCGTCACCCCCGTCAGGATCAGATAGGTGCCGAGCGTGGCCACGATCGGCTGGATGCGCACGATGGTCGCCAGAAACCCGTTCGCCGCCCCGACCAGCGCACCGATGAGCAGCGCCGCCGGAACAAGCGCCAGCGGCGAGGATATTCCGGCGCGCAGAAAGAGCACCTGGATCACGATGGCGTTGACGAAGCCCATCAGCGGCCCGACCGAAATATCGATGCCGCCGCGCCCGGCGAGGATCACCGGGGTCGAGGCGATGGCCGCGCCGATCAATGGCGCCGCCAGCCCAACCAGCGCACCCCAGGAGTCCGGCTGGAACCGTGCCGGGCTCAGCATTAGGTTGACCGCCAGCAGGACGATCAGCAGCACGACAGCGAAGCCGACGCTTCGCCCGAGGGACAACAGGCGTCCAAAGGGCCTCATGCTGCGCGTCCGAACATGGCTGCGATCACGTTCTCGGCGGTCATCGCCTGGCCGGCGATTTCCGCCGCGACTTCATTTTCGCGGAACACCAGCACGCGATGGCAGAGAAGAAGGATCTCCTCGATCTCGCTGGACAGGATGACGAGCCCCATGCCGTCGGAAGCCAGCCCGCGAAAGACGTCGTAGAGAACATGCCGGGTCGCCACGTCGACGCCGCGCGTCGGGTCGTTGAGAAGCAACATTGCGGGGTCCAGCGCCAGGGCTCGCGCCAAAAGCACCTTCTGCTGGTTGCCGCCGGACAGGGTGGTGATCGGTGCGTCGGGCCGGGGCGCTGATATCGACAGCCTTTCGCGATAGGCCTCGTAGCGCGCCTTGCGCGCCGCCGGGCTGATCAGGCCGAGGCGGGTATCGCGAGACAGCGTCGAAACGGCGAAATTGTCGAGCACCGACTGTGTCGGGAAAATGCCTTTGGCACGCCCGCGCGGAAGATAGGCGATGCCGCTCGATACGGCCTTGCGGAAGCCGGTGATGGCGCGGGATGCGCCGGGCAGATCGAGGGTTATCGAACCGCCAAGCGGCGCGACAAGGCCGGCGAGCATTTCGAGGAAAAGCTCCTGGCCATGGCCATCCAGGCCGGCGAGCCCAACGATCTCGCCAGCAGCGATCGCCTGCATGATCGGGCTGGCGCCCGGTGCGATGACGAGGTCGCGGATGGTGAGGGCGGCGCGATCAGCCATGCGCCAGCTCCGCGGCGGTGCGTGGCGCCATGGCCTTGAGAAGCTCCGCCGGCGTCGAGGCGCCGCGCTCCTCGGTGCGCACCACGCTGCCGCCGCGCAGGATCGAGATGCGATCCGAAAGCGACGTCACCTCGTCCATGCGGTGCGTGATGAACAGGATCAGGCAGCCTTCCCCGGCAAGCGTGCGCATCAGCGAAAAAACCGATTCGCGGTCGGCGAAGTCGAGTGCTGCCGTCACTTCGTCGAGGATCAGGATCTTTGGATTGCGCACGACGGCACGGGCAAGAACGACGAGTTGCTGCGCCGCCAGCGGCAACTGCCCGGCGGTCATGTCGAGAGGCACGTTGGTGACGGCGAAAAGCTTGAGCGCGGCTGCTGCCCTGTCGCGCCGCTCGCTGCGGGGAACCGCGCGCCGGACCAGGCCGTCGAGGCCAAGCAGGATATTGTCGGTGACGCTGCGGTCCGGCGCGATCAGCACTTCCTGGAAGACCGTGGCGAAGCCTTGCGCCTGGAAGGCCGAGGGGTTTCCGCCCGAAAACGGCCTGCCTTGCAGCAGGACCGCGCCGCTGTCGGGCTGAACGATGCCGGACAACAGCTTGACCATGGTGCTCTTGCCCGAGCCGTTCTCGCCCAGGATGGTGTGGATTGTCCCCGCCCGGAACGCGATCGAAGCGTCCGCAAGCGCGACCGTCTCGCCATAGCGTTTGGATATGTTTCTGATTTCAAGCATGTCGCGTTTCAAAGCTGGCAAGCCGGCCCTCCGAAAGGAGCCGGCTTGTCGAGTTCTTATCTGGCCAGGCGTCACTTCGCGCAGGCGTCAGGTACTTTCGAGTAATCCCATCCCTTGGTCGGCGCCGGGTTGGAGAAATAGGCGTCGAGCCATTCTTCCGGCATCGGATCCTTGGGCGGCACCGGGAAGATCGATACGGCATCCGTCGTCATGCAGTCCTTGTACCATTGGCCGAGATCGGCGTTGTGGACCGGCGGAATCGGAATGAGCAGCGTGTTCAGCTTCGGCTTCTGGCCGTCGAGCATGCGTTCGCCGACGCGAAACAACGTTTCGGCGGTCCAGTGCGGCAGCACGGCATGGCCTTCGAAGCGGTACTTGTCGGGGTTGGCCTTCCAGTAGCCCAGGGCGTCGCCGGTGATCGAACCGGTGATCAGCGGCGCCGGCCGGCCGGCTTCGGCGAAGGCTTCCGCGACGACGCGGCTTTCGCTGCCTGTCGTCCACACCGCGTCGATCGGCGCCGGGTTGGTGGCGATCGCCTGCAGCACCACTGTCTTGGTGACATTGGCCGTCCAATTGCCGTTGACCGTACGCGAGACCTTCAGCTTGGAGTTCTCCGCCAACGCCTTGTCGGCGCCCTGGCGCTCCTGAACCACGATGGGGTGGCCGGCGATGCCCTCGACCAGCAGGATGCTGGCGCCATCCGGCTTGGCCTTGCCGATCGCCGTCATCATGTCGTAGCCCCAGCGCGCATAGTTGGAATCGACATTGATCGCGTTCGGGCTGGTCACCGAACCGGCCGCGGTGATGAACGGGATGCCGGCCTTGGCGGCGGCATCGATGGCGTCGTCGAGCGCTGTTGCCGAGCCCGGGATCGAGGTGATGATCGAGCACTTCTTGTCGATGAAGGCGCGGACCTGGTTGATCTGCTGGCTGGCGTCGTTGTTGGAATCCGACACTTCGAAGCTGGAGACGGTGCCGTCGGCGATCAGTCCGTCCACCAGGCGCTTCAGTTCCTTGGTGACGGTGACTCGCCAGGGGTTGCCCTGGTAGGATTCCGAATGGCACCATTTCCATGGCTTGGGCGGCGGGGTGAAATTGTCCCAGGCCGATGGCAGCACCTTCTGCGGCGCGCCGTCATATTGCGCCTTGAGTTCATCGGGCAGCCCGCCGATGACGCCTTGCACGTCTTCGGCAAAGGCTGTCGTTGCGAGCGAGGCGAAGGCGGTTGCGGCCACAAGGCCGCGGATCAGGCTTTTCATTTGTCTCCTCCGTTCGATTTTCTTCAGGCTCCTCCACCGGCAGTGCCGGTCGCCTGCGCCGGGGCGCTCTGCCGAAACAGGCGATTGAGATCGGCAATGACGTGGCTGGAACGATGCCCTGAGGTCATGCCGGAGTTGACGCGGTCGGACGCGGCCTGCTGGAACGCCATGTAGCCGTCATGGCGTGGCCGCACCCATGCGCCCTCCAGTGTCGCGCGCGTATCGCTGTAGAAATTGCCGGTCGCCGCATTGACGGCCTGATCCTCCCAGGCCGCGGCATGGCCGGGCTGGCCGCCGGCCGCGGCATAGGGGCCCCGCTGGACCTCGCCGCTGGCGAGCCAGTAGGCGAAATCGGTTGCCGCCTCTTTCGCCTTCGAGAAGGCCGATACCGCTATGCCTGTGCCGCCAAGCGCCGTACCAACCGGGCCGTTGGCGCCGACAACAGGAATGTCGCCAAAAGCCAGGAGATGTGGGCGAAACCCGGCCATCGCGTAGGAAACGTAGCCATAGATCAGCGGCGAGCAGACGATCGGGGATCCGGCCTCACCCATCCGCTCCGAGACGGCGATCGGGTCCATCTCGAAGCAGGCCGTGTCGACCAGCGCGGCGATCTCTCGCATTATCTCGAAGACCTCGCTGCCGGCCTCGCCGTCGATGAGATCGCGCGATGGGTCGGTCGCGCAAGCGTGCCCGAGATTGCCTGCGAGCGTGAAGAACACCATCATAGAATGCGGTGGCCGCAACGGCAGCAGCACGCGCCCCTGCCGGGCGAGATCGAGCACTTCGCTCCATCGCGATGGCGGTGCGTCAAGCGCATCGGGTCGCCATGCCTGCACCTGCGTCGCGGCATCGATGGGAAACGCCCACTGCCGTCCTTGCCATGTATAACTCGGATAGGACTGGCCGACGCTGCCGGAGGAAAGTGCTGCGCGTTCCGCCTCGCGGCCGGCGACATCGAGCGGCTCCAGGCAGCGTTCTGCGGTGATTTGGCCGACATGCGGATGGTCGATGACGATCAGATCATAGGCGCGCGCCAGTTCCTCGACCGGGAAGGACTCGAAATCCTGCAGCGAACGCTTGTCCCATTCGACGGCAATGCCGGTTCTCTGCTTCCACAGCGACGAACAGGCGACCATCGGATCATAGCCGCGCCGATGGTTCCAGGTCATGCCCCTGAGCGTGGGCTTGAGGAAGCGCGTGGTCACAGGCCGAACTCCTCGCGGATCGCGGCGCTATGCTCGCCGATGCGCGGTGCTGCCCGATCGACCTTGGCCCTGACGCCGTCGACCCTGAGCGGCGAGCTGGTGGTGAGGATCGAGACATCGTCCTCGCGCGTCACCGTCTGCAGCATGTCGAGCGACTGGAAGCCCCCGCTTGCCAGCATTTCCGGCCAGGTCAGCACCTTGGCGCACCAGATGTCGGCGGGTTCGAGAACGCCAAGCCACTCGTCGACCGTCCTGGTGGCAATCCGCTGCGCGACGATCGCCTTGATGTCGTCGCGCGCCGTGAACCACGATGCCGGCTCGTCGCGGTAGGGCGCCAGTTCCTCCAGCGACAGCAGATCGGCGAGTTTCGGGATCGGCGTCATGGCGATGGCGAGGTAACCGTCCTTGGCGGGATAGACGCCGTAAGGTGCCGACAGATAGGCATGCGCGCTGCGGAAGCTGGAGCGGCGCGGCAAACGGCGGCCATCATTGAGATGCGTGGTCAGTACCTCGAACTGGAAGTCGACCAGCGCTTCCAGCAGGCTGGTTTCGATATGGCTGCCCTGGCCGGTGATGCCGCGCCGCACAAGGGCGGCCAGTATGCCTTGCGCGCATGCCGCGCCCGCCAGCATGTCGCCGATGGCAAGCCCGAACGGCACCGGCCCCTGGTCCTCGTCGCCGTTTAGCCACATCACCCCGGAGCGCGCCTGCGCCAGGAGGTCCTGGCCGGGCCGCTTGACCCATGGGCCTTCCTCGCCATAGCCGCTGATCGAGGCATAGACCAGGCACGGGTTGATCTTGCGGACCGCCTCGTAGTCGAGGCCGAGCCGTTCGATGACACCCGGCCTGAAATTCTGGATCAGCACGTCGGCCTTGCCCAGCAGGCCGCGCAACGCCTTGAGATCCGCCTCGTCCTTGAGGTCGATGGCGAGGCTTTCCTTCGCCCGGTTGATGGCATGGAAGATGGTGGAATCACCGCCGATCTCGGTGTCGCTGAGATAGAGCCGGCGCGACAGGTCGCCGCCGTCCGGACGCTCGATCTTGATGACGCGGGCGCCGAGATCCAGCAGCCTGAGCGAGCAGTAAGGCCCGGACAGGAACTGGCTCATGTCGACGACGACGAGACCGGCAAGCGGCAATTCGGTTGCTGCCGGCATTTCTACTTCTCCGTCTTGCCGACGAAATCGGCAGGGTTGCGGTACTTCACCGTCTGCAGATGCTCGCAATAGAGAACGAGTTCGCCTTCGCCCTTGAACACCTCATAACTGGCGCGGATCAGCCCCATTTCCTTGTAGCGCGGCATCTTGTCGAGGTTGGAGCGGATCGAATAGATCGTATCGCCGATGAAGACGGGCTTTATGAAGCGGAGCTTGTCGTAGCCATAGGAAAACGCATTGACGCAGTTGGTTGCGACGAGTCCCAAGCCAGCCGAGAAGACAAAAGCGCCGGCCACCAGCCTCTTGCCGAAAATGCCCTCTGTTTCGGCAAACATCTGGTCCTGCACGTAAGGATGGATGTCGAGTACCAGCGTATTGAAGAGGTGGCTGTCGCCTTCGGCCATGGTGCGGCGCAACGAGCGGATTTTCTGGCCAACCGGCCAGTCCTCGTAGAACCAGTTCTCGGCGTTCCAAACCGGCAGGGCCGCATGCGCCTCGGGCATGTTGGCCGGGTGCGTCGAGGCGACGCCGACAGTCGGTGCGAAGTCGTTCATCGCTGGCTCCGGAAGCCCTGCGCGAGGCACGGCACAAGTTTCGGAACACGCATCAAGGCGCCAGATTGCACGACGTCTCCTCCCGTCAATCTTCTTTTGTAAATAGTATTTTCACATATGGGGTTGCGTTGCAAGCGAGGACAGGCGAAATTTTGGCTGTTTCCGCTGCGCCCGAGCGCGAGCGGACAGGGAGGAAAACATGCGCGATGCCTGTCTGGTCTTTGTCGGCAGCCTGAACCGGGAGGCGCCCTATTTCCAGGGCGCACGCGGCGTCGGTCTCGGCGTCTACAGTTTCGACGAGGAGACGCTGGAAACACGCAAACTGGCCGAGACCAGTGACATCGACAATCCGACCTTCCTGTCGGTGACGCCGGACGGTTCGCGCCTCTACGCCAATTCGGAAGTGTTCGCCTGGCGCGAAGGAACGGTTTCGGCCTACGGCTTCGACCGCGCCTCGGGCACGCTTACTTACCTGAACAAGCAGCCCTCGCTCGGCAGCATCACAGCGCATAACACCATCAGCCGCGACGGCACGAAGCTGCTGGTCGCCAATTACGGCATGGGCGAGAGCGGTCCGGATCGCGCAGTCGCGGTCTATGGCTTCGACAGGGATGGCGCCTTGTCCGCTCCTCTGGCCAGCGTTTCGCACAAGGGCACCGGCCCGAACGCGGCCCGGCAGGAGCGCTCGCATGCCCATAGCGTCACCGAAATCATCGCCGGCGGAATGGCCATCGTCGCCGATCTCGGCATCGACCGGCTGGTGTCCTACCGGATCGAGCACGATGGCAATCTGACCAAACTTGCCGAATCCGCTTTGCCGCCGGGCGCCGGTCCGCGCCATCTGGCCTTGCATCCGAACGGCCGTTTCGTCTTCGTCATGAACGAGCTGGATTCGACCATCGTGTCGATGGTGCTGGACGAGGCGAGCGGCAGGCTCTCGATCATCGACGCCAGGCCGGCCGTGCCGGCCGAGGCGCGCCAGGCCAACCACTGCGCCGATATCCAGATTTCGCCCGACGGCCGCTTCCTCTACGGCTCCAACCGAGGCCATGACAGTGTGGTCATCATGGCCGTCGACCAGAGAAGTGGCGCGCTGAGCCTCCTCGGCTATGTCCCTTGCGGGGGCGCCACGCCGCGCAACCTGGCGCTGACGCCGTCCGGCGGCCACCTGTTCTCGGCCAACCAGAATGCCGACCGCATATCGATCTTCGCGCGCGACGCCGAGAGCGGCGGGCTGACCGACACCGGCCGTGCCATCGAGATCGGCACGCCGATGTGCGTCAAGCTCGTGCGGTGAACCGTGCGCAACATCGGCATCGAAGCCTCGGACTGAACGGGCCGGAGCTCAGGCCAAGGCAAACAAATCGAGCTGATGGATCGCTCGGACCCTTCGCCGGAGCTGTTGACGGAGCCTTGAACGAAAAAACCCGCCTGCGCGGCGGGTTCCTGGCGCAACTCAGCACCATAGATAAATATCTACCATAGCTGCCTGCACCCAGTCAAGAAAAAATTCCTATCTTGAGCAGATGCCGGCCATGGAAGGCTGCTGACATAGCCGGACCGGCCGTCGTCAGGCGCCTTTGTCTACTCGAGTTCGCACTCTGGAGCTCAGGCCTGTTGTATTGCCGAGAGCTTCCAGCTCGAGCCATTCTGACGCGTGAAGGTCCACAGCTCAGTCGTCTCCGTGGGATGATCCTCGTCGCCCTCTACGACCCTGCCGCTGGCCCGTTCGCGCATCACGTCGCGCGATTCATAACGCAGGGCCGCCGTGGCATAGTCGCGGTCATCCTCGCGCCAGCTTTCCGCGATGTCGGCCTGCAGGAGGGTGACGTCGGATACCTCGTTCCTGAGGCCCTTTTTCGCATTGTCGGCCAGCTCTTCCGACAGATAGGACACCATTTCGGGCGTCACCGCACGCCGCAAGGCGGCATGATCTTCACGCCCGAACGCTGCCTGGACATCGCTCAACAGCTGCTGGAATGCGTCGAGGTCGGCCTGGGCGAGCCGGATCTCATCGGAACCGGTGGCCGCCGCGGAGCCTCCGCCTGAACCGCCGCCAAAGCCAGGAATTGTGAAGGAACGCACATTGTTCGCATCGCTCTGTCCGGCGGCGCGGTTTTCAAATCGCGAGGCATTGCCGGCGCCGGCGAGCGCAGGGGCGGGGCCACGCTCGGATTGCGACCGGAAGAACCTGATTGCCAGCATGATGGCGCCACCGATCAGCAAGGCCTGCAGCAGGAAACCGAACATGCCGGCCAGCCCGCCGAAGCCTTGGCCCAGGAGCAGCCCGATCAGGCCGCCGATCAGCAAGCCGCGCATCATTGTCCCACCGAAGCCGCTCATGAAGCCGGGCCTCTGCAGGCCGGCCTGCGGCTGCCGGGCCGCGGTGTTCACGCCGGTGTTGGGTGTCATCGAACGCTCGACCGGAGCGGTCGGCGCCGGAGCGGTCCTGGTCGGCGGCGCCGATTGGAACGTGCGCATGCCGCGGCTGCCGAAACTGCCGCCGCGACGGGCCTCGGCATGGTCGATCGCGACCATTGAGAATGCCAGGAACAGTCCGGCAAACAGGGCGGCAAATCGGCTTGTGCGGGAAGTCATCGGGATGAACCTTTATCGACGGGGTTTCGGAAATTCTCGACAGACGCCGGACCAGCTACCGGCGTGGTGCGGTCAATCGAACAGCTCTTCGAAGAACGATTTCTTCCGTTTTGGATAGCGGTGGCCCTGCGAACGGGCATAGTCGTCATCGCGGTCCCGGCCATGCTGGGGCTGGGAGAACGCTGCCGGCTGTGACGCGGCCGAGGCTTCCTTGGCCGATCGCTCGATGATCTTGTCGAGTTCGCCGCGGTCAAGCCAGACGCCACGGCACTGCGGGCAATAATCGATCTCGATACCCTGGCGTTCGCTCATCACGAGCGCGACGCGGCAGGAGGGGCAAACCAGGCCGAGAAGGGAAGAAGAGGTCATATGGGACTCCAAACCAAAAGAGATGAGCCCGCTTGACCGAAAGGATGGAAACGGGCCCGTTAAAGCGGTCCGACATCACGGTCGCGAAGTGCGACAGTCAGAGGGGCCCGGCCCGCATGCGAGAGTTAGGAATGGAGAACCGCGCCTTCAAGAGCGATATTGTCCGCAAGGACGGATTTGTTCCCTGTCGCAGACATCATCGTGCTTCGAGCGCTTGGTTTCGATGGCCCTATGCTGGCTGCTCAGACCGTGACGATGATCTTGCCGAACTGCTCGTTCGATTCGAGATAGCGATGCGCCTCGACGATGTGCTCGAACGGGAAGGTCTTGTCGATGATCGGCTTCAGCGCGCCGGCCTCCAGCCCTTCGAGGATGAACGCCTTGGCGGCTTCCAGCTTCGCTGGGTCGCCGGTGATCTCGTGGACGAGGTAGCCGCGCAGCGTCAATGTCTTGCCAAGCACGGCGGGCAAGGGAAACGGCGTCGGCTCGGGGCTCAACCCGCCATATTCGATGAGAATGCCACCACGGGACATCGCCGCCGCGAGCGGCTCGAAGATCGGGCCGCCGATCGCGTCCAACACGATGCGCATGCCTCGGGGCCCGGCGATCCGGCCTAGCCGCGTCTCCAGATCCTCCTCGGCCAGGACCACGACTTCAGCCGCGCCGGCGCCGAGCAGGGCCTGCTTCTTCGTCGAGGTCCGTGTCACCGCGATCGCCGTCGCGCCGACGCTGTTGGCGATCTGGATCGCGGCAAGCCCGACGCTGCTCGAGGCTGCCGTGATGACGACGAAGTCCTCGTTGCGCAGCCTGGCGATGTCGATCAGCGCGCCATAGGCGGTGAGGTACGGCATCCACATCGCGGCCGCGGTCTGCCAGTCGAGTGATATCGGGTTTTTGACGACGAGCCCGGCGGGATAGGTAACAAGCTCTCCATAGGCCGGCCAGCGGATCATCGATTGCGGCGGGATGACGCTGACGGCATCACCCGGAGCCAGACCCGTCACAGCTTCACCGACCGCCTCGATGAGGCCTGCGGCCTCCAGGCCAAGCCCGGAGGGCAGGGTGGGCGTCTCGATATAGGTGCCCGCGCGCAGCAGCGCCTCGGCGCGATTGAGGCCGAGCGCCTTGACGCGGATCTGAACCTCGCCCGGGCCGGGTTGGGGAAGGTCCACATTTTCGATCCGCAGGACCTCGGGGCCACCATGCCGATGAAAGCGAACGACGCGCGCCATTCGGTCTACTCCAAATTGTTTGAACCGAAAGGAGCTATGCCGCTAAGGCGAAGTTGGATAAATGGCATTGGGAGCAGAACAGTAGGAACCAGGAGTTTCGAATATGGATCGGCTTGAGAGCATGGCCGTGTTCGTCAGGGCGGTCGACCTCGGCTCGTTCGCGGCGGCCGCGGCCGCGCTCGATCTGTCCGGACCGATGGTCGGCAAACACGTCCGGTTTCTGGAGGAGCGTCTCGGCATGCGCCTGCTCAACCGCACCACGCGCCGGCAGAGCCTCACCGAGTTCGGACGGGCCTATTACGACCGCTGTCGGCTGGTGCTGGCCGAGGCCGAAGCTGCCGATCAACTCGCCGCCGACCAGCTCTCGCAACCGCGTGGCAAGCTGCGCGTCACCATGCCGGCGCATTTCGGCCGACACTGCGTAACACCCGTTCTGCTGAACTTGGCGCTGCAATATCCGATGCTGGAGCTCGACCTGTCGCTCAGCGACCGCTTCGCCGATCTTGCCGAGGACGGCTACGATCTTGCCATCCGAACCGGCGATCTTGAGGACAGGGCAGGCGTGATCGCGCGCCGCGTCGCGCGTCAGGGCATGGTTGTCTGTGCGGCGCCGTCCTATCTGAAAACTCAGGGCGAGCCACGGCGGATCGAAGACCTCGCCAATCATCATGCCGTCGTCTACCGGCGGCTCGGCCAAGCCGTTCAGCCGTGGCTGTTCCCGCGCGAAGGACAACCAGCACAGGAGATCATGCCCGGCGGCCGGCTGCGGCTCGACGATCTCGATGCCATCGCCGATGCCTCGGCCGAGGGCATGGGGCTCGCCTGGTTGCCCTGGTGGCTGGTTCGCGAGCGTATCCAGGCCGGGGCGCTGGTCGAGCTCTTGCCGGACCAGCCGCGATATCTCTATGACTGCCACGCCCTCTGGCTGCAGACGCCCCATTTGCCGCTGAAAGTTCGGCTTGCCGTCGATGCGCTGGCGGCCGCCTTGCCGAAACGGATGGCTTGATCGCCAGCGCTCGCGACCACCCTCGTTTGGGATCGCGCGGACATTCCGTGAAGAGGCGCCTCGGCTCTTTGAGGCATCGCTTTCCGGTGCCATATGAGGCAAAGCTGGCGGTATGCGGGCACATTGCAGGAGAGACGGTTGATGACCAAAGGTTCGGATCTGTTCGTGGCGGCCCTCGAGAACGAAGGGGTCGACCGGATATTCGGCATTCCGGGCGAGGAGAATCTCGATATCGTCGAATCCATCCGCCGCTCCTCGATCCAGCTCATCCTGACCCGTCACGAGCAGGCGGCCGCCTTCATGGCCGCCACCTATGGCCGGCTCACCGGCAAGCCAGGTGTGTGCATCACCACGCTCGGCCCCGGCGCGCTCAATCTGACCACCGGCTCGGCCTATGCGCTGCTCGGCGCCATGCCGATGATCATGATCACCGGCCAGAAGGGCATCCTGTCGTCCAGGCAGGCGCGGTTCCAGATCGTCGACATCGTCGCGGCGATGAAACCGCTGACCAAGCTGTCGCGCCAGATCGTCTCGCCCAAAATGATCCCCTCGCTGGTGCGCGAAGCCTTCCGCGTCGCGCAGGAAGAGCGGCCGGGTCCCGTGCATCTGGAACTGCCGGAAGACATTGCGGCGGCGGAGTGCGATCCGGTTCCGCTGGTGCCGACGCATCCGGTCGAACTGCCGTTGGCCGGTGCGGGCGCGCTCGACCGCGCCGCCCGCATGATCATCGAGGCCAAACGTCCCCTGCTGATGTTCGGCGCCGCGGCGTCGCGGCCGCGCGTCACGCCCGATGTCGCCCAGTTCGTGCTGCGCACCCAAATTCCCTATTTCACCACGCAGATGGGCAAGGGCACCGTGCCTGGCGGCACCGAACTCTACATGGGAACGGCGGCCCTTTCGGAACGCGACTACGTGCACGAGGCCATCGAACAGGCCGACCTGATCATCACCATCGGTCACGACACGGTGGAGAAGCCGCCCTTCATCATGGGCGTCAACGGGCCGAAGGTCATCCATGTCGGCTATCAAACCGCCGATGTCGAGCAGGTCTATTTCCCGCAGACCGAGATCCTCGGCGACCTCGGCCCTTCGCTGGCGCTGCTGGCGGATCGCATCGAGGGCAAAATCCCCAACGCGCAGGCCCTGCTGCCGCTGCGCGAAGGCATTCTGAGCCGCATCGCCGCGCGCGCTACCGAAGACCGCTTCACGCCGCAGCGCATCGTGCATGACGTGCGTTCCGTGATGCCGGCCGACGGAATCCTTGCCCTCGACAACGGCATGTACAAGATCTGGTTCGCGCGCAACTACCGCACGCGCATGGCGAACACGCTGCTGCTCGACAATGCGCTGGCCACCATGGGCGCGGGGCTGCCGTCGGCGATGATGGCGGCACTGCTCTATCCGCAGCGCCGCGTCATGGCCATCTGCGGCGATGGCGGCTTCATGATGAACAGCCAGGAACTGGAGACCGCCGTCCGGCTCAAGCTCAATCTTGTCGTCCTGCTGCTCGAGGACCACGCCTATGGCATGATCCGCTGGAAACAGGCGGTCGACGAGTTTCCGGATTTCGGCATGACCTTCGGCAATCCCGATTTCGTCAAATACGCCGAGGCCTATGGCGCCAAGGGAACCAGGGTCGGCGCGATCGCCGAATTCCGGCCGGCGCTGGAACAGGCCTTCACTGGCGGCGGCGTGCATCTCGTCGTCGTGCCCATCGACTATTCCGAGAACACCAGGGTGCTTGTCGAGGAATTGCGCGCGCGGCTGCCGGCGGTGCAGGCGACCTGACGGCGGCCGGCGCCAACGCGTTGCCGGCAAAGACCAGATTCGGTGCGATGGCTGCGCGGCTTGGGCAAACCCGTATGCCGCGCAGCCGGGACTCCTACAGCTTGCAGTAGGGCGTTACCGGAGCAATCGTGCCAAAGTCCTTGACGATCTCGTAGCTGATGCCATCGGCCGCCGCCTTGCCGACATAGGAATGGCAGAGCGTGTGGTTGTTGCTGGCGTCGACGCGGATCTTGCCCTGAGGCGCGTCGAACTCGATGGTCGGCAGTGCCTTGAGCACGTCGTCGTCCTTCAGCGACCCTGCTTTTTCGGCGGCAAGCGCGTAAAGGTGCAGGCCGTTGTAGCCGGCCTCGCCGATACCGTTGACCATCTTCTCTTGGCCGAACTTTTCGCGGAAGCTCGAAATGAACTTCTTGTTGACCGGATTGTCCAGCGCCATCCAGTAGGGCTGCGGCGCATAGGTTCCGGCCGCCACGCCGGGCGGCAGCGCGTCCTTGTTGAACACCTCGTCGAGCGGCGCGATCAACGGCTGCTTGACGTCGAAGCTGCGGTACTGCTTGAGCTGCGTGACCGCGTCGTTGCCGACCACCATCGACCACACGACATCGGGCTTCAGCGACTTGATTTTCTGGAAGGCAGGACCGAAATCCGTCGTGCCGAACGGATAGTAGTCTGCGCCGATGATCTTGCCGCCGGCCTTTTCATAGGCGGCCGTGATCGCCTCGGTCATCTTCTGCGGCCAGGCGTAGTCTGAAGCCATGATGTAGATCGTCTTGCCGAGATTCTCCGCCACCCATGGCATCATCGGGTCGACCTGCTGCATCGGGATCGGACCGGTGGCGACGAAGTAGCGGTTGCACTCGCCGCCCTCGAAATTGGTCGGATAGAAGAACAGCTTCTTGGCCTTCGATGTCACCGACAGCGTGGCACTTCGCTCGGGCGAAATGATCGTGCCCATGATCACGTCGACCTTGTCTTCGTTGAGGAGCTTGCGCGCCTTGTCGATCGAGCCCTTGGTCGTGGTCTGGTTGTCCTCGACAAACAGTTCGACCTGGCGCCCGCCGATGCCGTTGGCGGCGTTGAGCTCTGCGGCGGCGAGCTTGTAGCAATTGAGCAGCGTCTCGCCGAGGATCGCCTGCAAGCCGGTGATCGGGATCGACAGGCCGATCTTGACGGTATCGGCCGCGCGCAGGATGGCCGGAGCGCCGACTATGGCGAAGGCAGCCGCGGCGCCGCCGGATTTCAGGACAGTTCTTCTGCTTATCATTGTTGTGTTCCCTTCCACAGTCCAGGCGCGCCCCATGCACGCCTTACAAAGCCAAAAGATCCTTCAGCAGGCTCTCGTCGGCGAATGACTCCGGCGCGCCTTCGTGCACGATCCTGCCCTTCTCCATCACCAGGCAGCGGTCCGCCGCCTTGAGGACGAGATCGAGATTCTGCTCGACCAGGACGATCGCGATGCCGCGCTCGCGCGCGATGCGCGGCACCAGTTCGGCGATCGTCTGGACGATGTTCGGCTGGATACCTTCCGAGGGTTCGTCGAGCAGCAGCACCGATGGCAGCCCGCACAGCGCACGGCCGATCGCCAGCATCTGCTGCTGCCCGCCCGAGAGCGTGCCGGCGATTTGCGCCTCGCGTTCGCGCAGGATCGGAAAATAGCCGAAAATGTCGGCCGGAATGCCGCCGTCGCCACGATCTTTGGCGGCACGGGTTCCGACTTCAAGGTTCTGCCGCACAGTGAGCTGGTTGAAGATGCCGCGCCCCTGCGGCACATGCGCGATGCCGGCGCGTGCACGGCGGAAGGCCGGCGCATTGGTAAGGTCCTGGTCACCGAGAACCACCGCGCCGCCGCTCGCATTCAAACCGCCGGCGATGACGCGCAGCAGCGTTGTCTTGCCGGCGCCGTTGCGGCCGAGCAGGCCGACCACTTCGCCCGCCGCGACGCCGAGGTCGATGCCGTTCAGCACCGGGAGCAGGCCATAGCCGGCCGAAACGGCAAGTGTCCGCAGCATCCTCAGCGCCTCCCAAGATAGACGTCGCGGACCATCTCGTCGGCTTCGATGTCGTGGAAGGGGCCGCTGCGCAGCCGGCGCCCCTGGTGCAGCACCAGCGTCTCGCAATTCAGCGCCCGCACGAAACGGATGTCGTGCTCGACCGCGACGATCGAGAACTCGCCCTTGAGCCGCAAAAGCATCTGCGCCGTCGCCAGCGTCTCCTGCGGCGTCATGCCGGCGGTCGGCTCATCGAGCAGCAGCAGGCGCGGCTCGATCGCCAGCGCCATGCCGATCTCCAGCCACTGCTTCTGGCCATGCGCAAGTTCGCCGGCCAGCGTGGCAGAGCGGTTGCCGAGCGCGACCAGCTCAATCAACTCGCCGACCGGGCGCGCCGGGGAGGGGGCGCCCCAGCGCGCCACCTTCAGATTGTCTTCCACCGACAGGCTGGGGAACACCGACGGGATCTGGAATTTGCGGGCGATGCCGAGCCGGGCGATACGGTGCAGCGGCAGGCCGGCTGTATCGTGGCCGAGGAAACGCACGCTGCCGCTGGTCGGGCGCAGCGTGCCGGTCAGAACGTTGAGGAACGTGCTCTTGCCGGCGCCGTTCGGCCCGATGATGCAGCAGAGTTCCTTGTCGCGCACGGTAAGGTTCAATCCTTCCAGCGCTTGCAGCCCGCCAAAGCGGATGCCGACATTCTCGGCCTCCAGCAGGACGTCGCTCATTGCGTGCGCCTCCGGGCCCTGAACAGGTTTTTCAGCCGTGCATAGATCGACAGGATGCCGTCCGGCAGCAGGAAGACGATGATGACGAAGACGCAGCCGAGCAGCAGCGGCCACAGGCTCGGGTTGAAGCTGCTGATCTGCTGCTGCGCGCGCTGGATGAAGATTGCGCCGAGCACCGGCCCAAGCAGCGTGCCGCGCCCGCCAACCGCCACCCAGACGATGACTTCCGTCGACAGAAGCAGCCCGGAGAGGTCCGGTGCCACCAGCCCGGCCATGCAGACATAAAGCGCGCCGGCGAGCCCGGCGATTGCCGCCGATGCGATGAAGGTCACCAGCAGCCGCGCCGGCGCGTTGTGCCCCAGTGCTGCTGCCCGAACCTCATTGTCCTGGATCGCGGTCAGTACCGTGCCCCAGCGGCCACGGCCGATCGACCACAGCGTCAGCACGGCCACCGCCACGATGGCCGCGACGAAGATATAGCTAGGCAGGTCCTGGCTGAGATCGACATGCAGACCGCCAAGATCGAATTCGATCGGCGGGATGCCTATCAGGCCGCTGTCGCCGCCCGTGACCGAACTCCAGGAGATTGCCGCCTGCTGGCAGATGACGCCCATGGCCAGCGTGACGATGGTGAAGTAGCTGCCGCGGATGCCGCCGAAGAACAGGAAGTAGCCGATGATGGCGGCGACGACGGCCGCGCCCGCGACCGCGCCTGTGATGCCGACAAGGCTGGCGAAGGGGATCGCGTCATTGAGCGTGACCAATGCCATGATGTAGCCGCCGATGCCGAAGAAGGCGGCGTGGCCGAAACACAGGATTCCGGTGCGGCCCCAGAAGAAGTCGAGGCTCGCCGCGAACAGGCCGAAGATCAGCGCGTCGCGGATCACCGTCAGCTGGTAGCCGTCGGCGAAGATGGGATAGACGATGGCAAGTGCCACGCAGACCGCGAAGATCAGCAGCCAGTTGCGGTCCCGGGCGATCATCGCGAAGCCCTGTTGAACAGACCGTTGGGTCGCACCCGCACGGCGACGATGGCCGCCAGCAGCACGACCGCCTGCGCCAGCGATGGCGAGATCTGGTAGTTGAGGATGCTGGTCAGGCCACCGACGAAGACGCTGCCGGCGACGAGGCCGCCGATCGAGCCGACGCCGCCGACGATGACGACGAAGAAGGCGTTGGCGAGATAGTTCACCCCCATCTGCGGCAGCACGATCGCCAGTGGCGCGACCAGGCCGCCGGCCAGGCCCGCGATGGCCGCGCCGAAGGTAAAGGCGATGGCGTAGGTGCGGCGCGTGTTGATGCCGACGCCCTCGGCCATTTCGCGGTTCTGGATGACGGTGCGGATGTCGAGCCCGAAGGATGTCCGGCTGATCAACAGGATCACGCCGAGCAAGGTCGCCATGGCGATGCCGATCAGGATCAGCCGGTAGGCGGGATAGACGGTGAAGAACAGGTCGAACGTGCCCTCGATCGGTGGCGTCACCGGCTTGGCGCCGAGACCGAAGGTCAGTTCCAGCCCTTGCTGCAGGATCAGGCTGACGCCCCAGGTGGCGAGCACGGTCGAGACCGGCCGCGAATAGAGATGGCGGATGATGGCGAATTCCAGGATGCAGCCGACCCCCGCGCCGGCGATGGGGGCGGCAAGCAGCCCCAGCCAGAACGAGCCGCCCATGCTCTGGATGAAGTAGACCGCGAAGGCGCCGACGCTGACGAACTCGCCATGCGCCAGATTGGTCACGTTCATCAGGCCGAAGCTGATGGCGAGCCCCAGCCCGACCAGCATCAGGATGCTGATCAGCGTCAGCGCATTGAGCAATGTCGTGATGGCGAAATCCATCGCTTCAGGCCGCGCTGGCGAGGCGTTGGCGCAAGCCCGCGAGCAGGCCTTCGGCCGCATCGATCACCGCTGCCTGATGCGGCTGCAGGTCCTGCCCCGCCCAGTCGTCGATATGGTCCGACAGCGGGTCGACCACCTCGGTGCGGTGATTGGCCAGTGTCTCGATAACGGCGTGGCCGCAAAACGGCACATAGCCCTCGGAATAGCCGCCTTCATGGCTCATCATCAGCCGTCCGTTCGAGACTTCGGCGGCGAGCGCCACCATGCGTGCGGCAAGGCGGCGAAAACATTCGCTGTTGAGCATCATGCGGCCGAGCGGGTCGAAGCCGGACGCATCGAAACCGGAAGCGACGATGACGAGGTCCGGCTTGAACGCGCGCAAGGCAGGGCCGATGACGCGGTCGAACGTGGCCTCATAGGCGCCGGTGCCGCTGCCGGCCGGCAGCGGGACGTTGATGTTATAGCCTTCGCCGGGCCCCTTGCCGTTGTCGCGGAGTGCGCCGCGTCCGGTCGGATAGAGATTGTCCTGATGCACGGAAATGGTCAGCACCGAAGGGTCGGAATAGAACACTGTCTCGGTGCCATTGCCGTGATGCACGTCCCAGTCGACTATCGCGGCGCGGCCGAGCAGGCCCTCATGCTGCAGCCGGCGGACGGACACGCCGATGTTGGAGAACAGGCAATTGCCTATGGCCTGGTCGGGCTCTGCATGGTGGCCCGGCGGCCGCGCCAGCGCGTAGGCGTTGTCGACGCGGCCGGTCAGCACGGCGCGCATGGCGGCATAGGTCGTGCCGGCGGACAAAAGGGCGATGTCGAAACTGTTGAGGCCGATCGGGGCCTGCGGCCCGGCGAAGCCGGAACCGCGTTCGCTGAGCATCCTGATGTCGTCGACATGGCGACGCGTATGCACGCGCAGCAGATCCTCGACCGAAACCGGCTCCGCGATGATCGGCACGAGATGGCGTGACAGGCCGCTGACCTGGATGAGATTGTTGAGCCGGCGCTTCGAGCCGGGTGACTCCAGGTGCCGGCCGGGCTCCACGAAACGGCCGGGAGGCATCATGTCGGCGCTGGAGCCGGTGTCATGCCACATCAGCTGTTCGTGAAAAACGTAACCTGTCGCCATCCGCAGCGTCCTCCAAAACGATTTTGAGGCTAACAGGCCTGAGCAGGCTTCGCCCGACCCGAAAGGATGGGTTGGCCCGTTGCCTATACCCCTCCTTTCGGAGGGGCATGCCGGCTCTCGGCGGCCTGGGCTGCGCGCACCGCCTGGACGCGATTGGTGACGGCCAGCTTGCCGAAGATGTTCTTCAGGTGCCATTTCACCGTGGTTTCGCTTACCGACAGGGCAACCGCTATATCGCGATTGGACATGCCTTCGGTCAGGCAGTGCAGCAGTTCGGACTCGCGCTGCGTGAGTTGCTCCTTCTCCGCGGCCGGCGCGGCTTGCTTGCGCGTCCCGAGGGGCATCGTCTGCGCCGCATCGATGATGCGCGTGGCATAAGCCGACAGTGCCGGATCCGACTTTGCCTGCGCCGCGCGCAGCCGCATCAAGCCTTCGATGGCGATCCTTCCTTCGTCGACGAAGGAGCGGATGAAGCCGGACGGTCGGGCAAGCCGCAGCGCATCGAGCAGATAACGGTCGGCTTCGCGCATGTCATGGCTGGCACTGGCCGTCTTGGCGCGCAGGATCAGCGCCAGTATGTGCCGGCGGATGCGTCCGCCGCTTCCGGTCCGCGCCAGAAGAGCATCGAAAATCCCGGCCGCTTCGGCATGGGCTTTCTCGGCTGTCAGCAGGCGGCCTTCGGCAAAGAACTCGAACTCGTTGGCGGTGGTGATGGCCATCGGGGCTTCGGCGTCGCCGCGGTGCTCGGTCAGCAGTGCGCGCGCTTCGGCATTGCGGTTCTGGTCGAGCAGCATCCGTATGCGGTCATGCAGGACCATCGATGCCAGGCGACGGTACACGGTGCCGCGCACGCGCTGGTAGACGCGGTCGAGCATGTCGAGCGCGGCCTCCGGGCGGCCGGTCAATTGCAGCACGCGGGCATATGTCGGCACGCTGGCCAAGGGATAGACGATGACCGCCGCGCCCTCGATCAGCGGTCCGAGGTTCTCCACCAGCGCCAGGGCTTCGCCCGAGGAATTGGTCTCATAGGCGAGTTCGGCAAGCAGCGTTCCGGCGAGCGCCTCGGCATAGGAATTGGCGCCGATCCGGGCCCTCGCCTCGATGATGGCGTTGCGCAGCAGCCGTTCGGCGGCGGGCAGCCGTCCGGCCGAACGCTCGATGACAGCCATGTAGCAGTTGGCGATGGTAACGCCGAGCAGGCTGCCGCTTCGTTCATGCGCCAGCCGCGCGGCATCAACCGCGGCGCGTGCGCCATCGAGATCGCCCAGCGCATAGAGATTGTAGCCGATGACGTTGGCGGTGGCGCCCTCCATGAACCAGGCGTCGGGTGCGATGATGCGCAGGGCCGCCAATGCGGTGTCGCGCGCGTCCTCGAACTGCTCCAGAGTGCTGTGTACCGCGGCATCGAGCACCGCGAGTTCGGCTTCGATCGTGGTGCCGGCCAGCGTGCCCGGATCCTTGCCGTCAGCAGGCCCGCTTTCGACGAGCTTGCGCGAGGAGGCGAGTGTCTGCTTGGCAATCTCCGGCTGGCTGCTGTGCACCGCCAGCCACAGCACGACCAATTGCAGCCGGATGCGCTGATCGATCAGTTTTTTTGGCAGCAGCGCCAGCAGCTGACGCACATAGAGCAGCTGGCATTGGGCGATGAGATCGAGCGCGTTGTTCTCGACGAACACCGCCGCGCGGGCCTGGTCGCCGGCGGCCAGCGCGTGGCCGATCGCCTCGGTCAGCATCTTGCGTTCGCCGAACCATTCCGAGGCCGCCAGATGCAGCGGCGCGATCATTTCCGGTTCGCGCCGCTCCATTTCGCGGCTGAGGAAATCGCGGAACAGATGATGGTAGCGGAACCAGCGCCGCTCGTCGTCGAGCGGCACCAGGAACAGATTGCGCGTTTCGATTTCCGTGATCGCCGCCTCCGCGTCCGCAGCGCGCATCACCGCGCGGCAGGCGTCGGCGCAGAAGCGTTCGAAGATCGAGCTGTAGAGCAGGAATTTTGCAATGTCGGGCGGCAGTTCCCCGAACACTTCGCCCATCAGGAAGTCGGCCACGTTGCGGCTGGCGCCGGTGAAATTGCCGATGACGGTTTCAGGCGCACGCGCGGCGCTCAGCGACAGCGAAGCGAGCTGCAGGCCGGCGGCCCAGCCTTCCGCGCGGGAACACAAGGTTTCCACCGTGGTGGCGCTGACGCTCAGGCCGAGTTTGTCGTTGAAGAACGCCTCGGCTTCGGATGAGGCGAAACGCAGATCGTCGGGCCCGATCTCGAACACGTCGCCGAGCACCCTGAGCTTGCCGAGCTGCAGGTCGGGCAAGCTGCGCGAACCGAGGACGAAGGCGACATTGGCAGGCGCCTGCCGCGTCAGCCGTTCCATGAAGCGCTTCACGGCCGGCGCTTCGACGGCGTGATAGTCGTCGAAGAACAGGGTGATGTCGGCCTCACGGGCGGCAAAGCCCGCGACCAGTGCGGCAAGCACGACATCGAGCTGCGGGATCGGGCTCGACTGGAACGCAAGATCGAGTTCGGCCGGATTTTGCACGAGATGACGAAGCGCCCCCACCAGGTGGGCGAGGAAAGCGCCTTCGTCATTGTCGCTCGCCTCGCAGGACAGCCATGCCGTCAGCCGGCCGAGGCGTGCCGTTTCAGCCATCCATTGGGCCATCGTGGTCGATTTGCCAAAGCCGGCGGGCGCCGAAAACAGCACGATGCGGGTGTCGACATGCCGGTCCAGCGTCGACAGGATGCTCTCGCGCCGTACCCATCGGCGGTGGTGGAGCGATGCCTGGCTGGCTGGTTGTGAAGGTGTTTTCATCTGGCGTGGGGACACCATTCCGTCTCGATCAAGGGAATCTGCGGCGCCGCGTCACGCGGCAATGTTCCCTTGATCCTGGGATCGTCGGCGATTTCGAAGCCGGTCGCAAAGGGCTCAAATCCGCAGGCCCTGTAGAAACCGATGACGCTGTGATGGTCGAAGCTGCTGGTGTGCAGCCAGATGCGGCTTGGCTTGAGGCGCCATGCCCGGTCGAGCGCGCCGGCCATCAGCCGCTTGCCGAAACCACGGCCGGTCACGGAGGGGAACAGGCCGAAATAGGTGATCTCGATCTCGTCATCGGCCACCGAGAATTCGACCATGCCGAAATGGGCGCCGCTTTCATCATGGCCGTGATAGAGGTGCTGGCGCGGATCGGCGAAATGCGTGGCGATCTCGGCATCCGACATTTCGGCAGCGCGATCCCAGAGCCAGGGAGCGCCGATCTCCAGGAAGGTCGTGCGGTAGGAAGCACTGTCGGGTTTCGTGATCCTTGTCATGGTCAACGGCCGCGCGAGATCCGGCACCGGTGCGAGCGCTTCCATCCATGTCACCGCATTGACGATCTTGCCGGCCGGCACGCGCCGATAGCCGACCGTTAGATTGGTGTTTTCATCAGGCAACCTGCCTTCGGTGACCAACATCTGTCCTCGACCTTTCGCCGCGTCGCGACACCGGCATGCGGGAAGCTGATGCCAACTCTGCGCTCACCTGCCAAGGGGTTCTCGGGGTGGGTCAAGATTTTTGGCCTGCCTGTCCCTTGCATTTCACGGAGATGGCATATGAGATATGATACACCATGGAAGGGAAAGCGGAATATCATGCCTGAACGAATTGCGGACGAGGCCATTTTGAACGCAGTCGACGACGGCTTCGCGCGGCAGGTGGAATTCCTTGCCGACCTCGTGCGCTTTCCCTCGCAGCGCGGCGAAGAACACGCGGCGCAATCCTTCATGGCAGCCGCGTATGAAGCGGATGGCTATACGGTGGATATGTGGCGTGTCGATGTCGATGCGATTCGCGAGCTGCCGGGCTTTTCGCCCGTCGCCGTCTCCTATGACGACGCCTTCAACGTCGTCGCCACCCATACGCCGCGAAACGCGACCGGCCGCTCGCTGATCCTCAACGGCCATATCGACGTCGTTCCGACGGGGCCGCTCGACCGCTGGCTGCGCGATCCCTATGATCCGGTCATCGAGGGCGGCTGGATGCATGGCCGCGGCGCCGGCGACATGAAGGCCGGGCTCTCGGCCTGCCTCTACGCGCTGGCCGCATTGCGCCGCCTTGGCTATCAACCGGCCGCGAAGGTCTTTTTACAGTCGGTGGTCGAGGAAGAGTGCACCGGCAATGGCGCGCTCGCTTGCCTGCAGCGCGGCTACCGCGCCGACGCCGCCTTCATCCCCGAACCCCTGGAGCCGAAGCTGATGCGGGCGCAGGTCGGCCCGATCTGGTTCCGGGTCGAGGTCGACGGCGATCCCCAGCACGCGTCGGGCGCATTCTCGGCCGGCGCCAACGCCATCGAAAAGGCTTTCCTCATCATCCAGGCGTTGAAACAGCTCGAAATCGTCTGGAACGCGCGCAAGGTCGACGACAAGCATTTCTGCGATCACCCGCATCCGATCCGTTTCAATCTCGGCAAGATCGAAGGCGGCGAGTGGACATCGAGCGTTCCCGCGCACTGCGTGTTCGAGATGCGTGTCGCCACCTATCCCGGCCAGAAGCTGGAGGATGCCAGGGCGGAGCTCGAGGCGTGCATCGCCGATGCGGCCCGCGCCGATCCGTTCCTGGCCAACCGCCCGCCCAGGATGACCTACAACGGCTTCATGGCCGAGGGCTATGTGCTGGAGGGCGCCGACGAAATGGAGGCCGTGCTGCGCCGCAGCCATACCGCCGTCTGGGGCGAGCCGCTGCAGGAACACGTCACCTCGGCAACCACCGATGCGCGCTTCTTCGGCCTCTACGCCGACACGCCGGCCATCGTCTACGGTCCGATCTGCCGCATGCCGCATGGCTATGACGAGGCGGTGGACCTTGATTCCGTACGCAAGGTCACCCAGACGATCGCGCTGTTCATCGCCGACTGGTGTGGGCTGGAGCCTGTCGACCCCGAGGCGAGGCCATGACCGGCGCCGTGACCGACGCATTCGGCGAGACGCTGGCCGAGGACGCGCCCGATGTCTCGATCGCCGATGCGCTTGCCATCCTGCGCCGGCACTACGGCCTTGCCGGCACCGCTCAGCCCTTGCCCGGGGAGCGCGACCACAATTTCCACATCCGCACCGATGGCAATGGCGAGTTTGTCCTGAAAATCTCGCATCCGGCGGAAGAGGCCGGCTTCACCGATTTCCAGAACAAGGCGCTGGACCACATCCTTGCGGTCGACCCTGCCTTGCCGGTTCCTTCGGTGCGCAAAAGCCTCGATGGCGATGCGCAGTTCACGGTCGGCATCGGCGGATCGGCGCCGCGCATCATCCGGCTGGTCACCTATCTGCCCGGCCAGTTGCTTTCGCGCTCGCCGGTATCGGCTGCGCAAGATCGCAATCTCGGCATCTTCCTCGCTCGTCTTGCCCGGGCACTGCGCGGCTTCTTCCATCCGGCCGCCGGCAGCGACCTTTTGTGGGATATCCGCAAGGTCGCCAAGACGCGGCCCATGCTGGCGCATATCGCCGATGCCGGGCGCCGGGCCATGGTCGGGCGCGTCATCGATGCCTTCGAGGAGCACGCCGCGCCCGTCATCCCCAGCCTGCGCGCCCAGATCGTCCACAACGACATGAATTCCTACAATGTGGTGATGGACGCATCGCGGCCCGAGATCGTCAGCGGCATCCTCGACTTCGGCGACATGATCCATTCGCCGCTGATCTGCGATCTCGCCATCGGCGCCGTCTATCGCTGGCCGGCCGACGGCCACCCGCTGGCGCCCGCCGCGCGCTTCGTCGCCGGTTATCGATCGGTGCAGCCGCTCGAGGCCGAGGAGATCGGCATCCTGTTCGACCTGATCCGTGCCCGCCTGGCGCTCATTGCCAACATCGCCAGCTGGCAGGCGGAGCGCTTCCCGGCCAAGCGCGATTATGTGCTGCGCCTCATCACCGAGGTCTGGGCCTCGCTCGAGCGGCTGGACGGACTGTCACACAGCGATGCCCGCCGCTATTTCCTCGATCATTCCAAACCGGAGTAGACGCTCGTGTCCCAATCCTCGCCCGCAAATGCCTCCGCCGACGCCGGTGCGTCCGAGCGTGCGCTGCTCGAACGCCGCGCCAGGCTGCTTGGTCCGACCTACCGCGCCTTCTACCACAACCCCATCCACCTGGTGCGCGGCAGCGGTGTCTGGCTCTACGATGCCCAGGGTCGCAAGTATCTTGATGCTTACAACAACGTCGCTTCGGTCGGGCACTGCCACCCGCGCGTCGTCGAGGCGCTATCGGGACAGGCGGCCACGCTCAACACCCACACGCGTTATCTCAGCGAAATCATCCTCGACTACGCGGAACGACTTCTCGGCACGCTTCCGCCCCATCTCGGCCATGCCATGTTCACCTGCACCGGCAGCGAGGCCAACGATCTCGCCATCCGCATCGCCCAGCATTCGAGCGGCAATACCGGCGTGATCATCACCGATTTCGCCTATCATGGCGCCACCATCGCCACGGCGCAGCTGTCGCCGGCAGCGGTCGGGGCAAAAGGCGTGCCCGCGCAGCACAGGACCGTGGCGGCGCCGGATACGTTTCGCGACCAGGGCCGGGCCGCACGCGATTTCGCCAGGAATGTCGCCGCCGCCATCGAGGACATGCGCGCACAGAACGTGCGCCCGGCGGCGCTGCTGCTCGACTCGGCATTTTCCAGCGACGGGATTTTCTTCCCCGATGCATCGGTGATGCGCGAGGCCGCCGATCACGTCAGGAAGGCGGGCGGTATCGTCATTGCCGACGAAGTCCAGTCCGGCTTCGGCAGGCTCGGCCAGGGCATGTGGGGTTTCGCCAATTACGGCCTCGAGCCCGACATCGTCACCACGGGCAAGCCGATCGGCGACGGGCATCCGATGGCCGCGGTCATCGTGCGGCCGCAGCTTGTTGCCTCCTTCGGTTCCAACACCGGCTACTTCAACACATTCGGCGGCAACCCCGTCGCCGCCGCCGTCGGCATCGCGGTGCTCGACGTGATCGAAGGCGAGGGACTGGTCGAGAACGCGCGCACGGTTGGGGCCTATACGGGCGAGCTGCTGCGCGCTTTGCAGGGTCGCCACGGCATGGTCGGCGATGTCAGGCATAACGGCCTTTATTTCGGCGTCGAGTTGACGGCGGATGGGGACGAGGCGCTGGCTGCCACCAGGACGTCGGCGGTCGTCGAAGCCATGCGCGAGGACGGCGTGCTGATCTCGTCATGCGGTCCGCGGGGCAACGTGCTGAAGATCAGGCCGCCATTGCCGTTCGCCAGGGACAATGCCGAGCAACTAGCCGAAACACTCGATCGCACCCTGTCGCGCTGGTGAGGGGATAGGAAAGGGGTCGGCAATCGACATGCTGAAGCTCGAACATCAGACCCTGAACGACCGCGCCTATGGCGCGCTCAAGCAGGAGCTGATTTCGGGCGGCTTCAGCCCGGGCCAGACATTGGTCATCCGTAAGCTTGCCGAGACGTTCGG
Source organism: Mesorhizobium sp. BR1-1-13 (assembly GCF_020165515.1). Classification (NCBI taxonomy): domain Bacteria; kingdom Pseudomonadati; phylum Pseudomonadota; class Alphaproteobacteria; order Hyphomicrobiales; family Phyllobacteriaceae; genus Mesorhizobium; species Mesorhizobium sp. BR1-1-13. Next base: position 446,819 of record NZ_JAIUIH010000002.1, on the reverse strand, counting down.
CATTTCGACGACGCCGATCCGCGAGGCGCTGCAACGGCTCGTCGCCGAGCGGCTTCTGGAGTTGCAGAACAACCGCTCGATCATCGTTCCCTTGCTGTCTGCCCCCGCCTTCGAGGAACTGACGCGCATCCGCGTCGCTGTGGAGGGGCTGGCGGGTGAAATGGCCGCCTCGCGCATCACCGAAGACGGTCTGGTCGATATCCAGGCCACGCTGGCGGGCATGCAGCGCGCGATCGAGGCGGGCGACGCCGGGGCCTATCTTGCGCTCAACGAGGCTTTCCACTTTGCCATCTACCGCCATGCCGGCGCGCCGATCCTGCTCAACATGATCCGTGACCTCTGGGGCCGGGTTGGGCCCTATCTCAAGCTCCTGATGCAGGCCGAGCGCTACATACCCCAGTCGAACGAGGCGCACCGCAAGATCGTCGGGGCGTTGGCGCAGCGCAATGGCGCCGACGTCAGGACCTTCATAGAACAGGACATCGCAATGGCGGCAGCGGTGCTGGCGGGGAACCTTCGTGCGGCCGAATGACGATGCGATCCCGTCGCGGCCCGGCGATCGGCCTATCCGGTCTTGTCCAGCCGGTCGCGAAGCATGCTCCACGGCAGCAGCGCGTTCGGCGCGAAGCGCAGCAGGCTGTGGAACGGCATCGGCGACGGCGGCGCAAAGGGCAGCGGCAGATCGCGGGCGTCGGTTCCTCCAGCCCAATCCGCAAGCACCTTGCCCATGGCCGTGGTCATGGCGATCCCGCGACCGTTGCAGGCGCGACCGGCGATCAGCCCCGGTCCGAGATCGATGAGGTGGGGCAGGAAATCGGGTTCGACCGCTGCCATCCCCGACCAGCCATAAGCGAGCGGCGGCAGGTCCGGGAGCTCGAGATGCCGGGCCAGCCGCCGCCGGATCGTCTGCGGCAGGCGTCGGTTGGCACCGGGGCCGAACACATGCATGCCGCCGCTGATCAGCCTGTTCTCGGCATCGAAGCGGTAGGTGAAGAGATTGCGTCTCGTGTCGCCGACGCCTTGCCCACCGGGCAACAGGCGGCTGCGCACCTCGCGCGGCAGCGGCGCCGTCGCGACCTGGAAGATCTTCAGCGGGAAATAACTTTTCCGAAGCCCCGGATTGAGCTGTCCGCCATAGGCATTGGTGGCGATCAGCACCTTTCCGGTGTGCACCGAACCCATTCGCGTCTTCAGCGACCAGCCGTCCGCGATGGGGTCGATCGCGGCGACGCGCGTGTGCTCGAACAGGCGCGCGCCGGCTTTTTCCGCCACCTCGGCCAGGCCGCGCGCATAGGCGACCGGATTGAGCACGCCGCCGGAACCGTCCATCCAGCCGCCGGCATAGCCGCGCGCGCCGGTCAGCGCCTCGACTTCTTGCCGGTCCAATACGACAGCCGGCCGGCCGCGCTGCGCCCATTGCCTCGCCCGTGATTTGACCTTCTCGAGCGCGGCCGGGGAATGCGCCGGCTGGATCCATCCGCTCTGTACCGCGTCGCACTCGATGCCGTGCCGCCTGATCAGGCCGAAGACCAGATCGGCGCTGCCGGCGGCGAAATCGATCAGCCTCTCGCCGCGCGCGGGTCCGAGATGGGCTTTTATCGCATCCGGATCCATTTTGGCGAAGTTCGGCACGATGAAGCCGGCGTTCCTGCCGGTAGCGCCCCAGGCGATGGTTTCGGCCTCGATAACGGCGACCGAAAGACCTCTGGCCGCGGTATGCAAGGCCGTCGAAAGGCCGGTGAAGCCGCCGCCGACGATGGCAAGGTCGACATCGAGCTCGCCTTCCAGCGCCGGCCGGGGGCGGGTCTCACGGCTGACCGCATGCCACAGCGAAAGCGCTTCCTGCCGGGCCATTGCGGTCACGAGCCGCTCTCGCGGGCGGCAACCTTCGCCCGCTTGCCGAGCCGTGCCCGGCGCGGCCGTTCCCCGAACAGGCCGTTGGGGCGGACAAGGAGGATGACGCACAGCATGACGCCGATTGCGACGATCTGCAGGGATGCGGCGCGCGCCTGTTGCTCCGGCGGGAACAGCGCACTGGTCAGCGTGCCCGATCCGGCCCAGATCCCCCAGACCAGGATGCTGCCGATGACGGCGCCGGGATTGCTGCCCGAGCCGCCGACGATCAGCATCACCCAGACCTGGAAAGTCAGGATCGGCAGGTAATTCTCCGGCGCGATGAAGCCAGTGAAATGGGCCTGCAACGCACCTGCCAGCGCCATGATGGCGCCGCCGACGGCGAAGGCCTGGACACGGTAGAAGCGCGCGCTCTTGCCGAGCGAAATCGCCGCCCGCTCATCCTCCCGCAGCGCCTTCAGCACCCGGCCCCACGGGCTGCGGGACAGGTGCTCCAGCGCCAGATAGGCGACCAGCGTGACCGCTGAGACGACGGCAAGGTTCGACAGGTTGAACAGCAGCGGCGTCTCGGCGAGGCTGCCGAAAGGGCGCGGGATGAAGCCGATGCCGAACGGACCGCCGGTCAGTTTCTGAGCATTGAGCGCGACCAGTTGCACGACGACGGCGACGCCGAAGGTGGTGATGGCCAGATAGTCGGATCTGAGCCGCAGCGTGGCGATGCCCGTCAGGGCCGCGGCGATGCCGCCGACGACCATGGCGCCGAGCCAGCCGGCCAGGATCGGCAGCCCAAAACCGCCCAGACGCGCGGCATCGTCCGGCGTCGTCAGCAGCGCCGACGTGTAGGCGCCGATGGCGACGAAGCCGGCGAGCCCGACATTGAAGAGCCCGGTCAGCCCCCATTGCAGATTGAGCCCCAGCGTGACCAGCGAAAAGATCAGCGCCATGGTCAGGAAGAATGCGCCGTAGCCGATGAGGTCGATCATCTTTCCCGAACTCCGAAAAGGCCGATCGGCCGCACGAACAGCACCGCCATCAAGATGATGAAGGAGACGGCGGCGCGCCATTCGGCGCCGATCAGTTGCACGGCGCCCGCTTCAGCGAGCCCGATGATCAGCCCGCCGAGCACGGCGCCGGGGATGCTGCCGATACCGCCGAGAATGGCCGCGGCGAACATCGGCAGCAGCATGTCGAAGCCCATGAATGGGCGGATCTGCACCAGGATGCCGATCATCACGCCGGCGACGCAGGCAAGCGCTGCGCCGAGGATCCAGGTGACACGCACCACCTTGGCGACGTCGATGCCGACGATGCGGGCAAGGGCCGCATTCTGGCTCAGGGCCTGCATGGAACGGCCGGTCTGCGTGCGCGTCATCAACAGGTGTACGCCCAACACCAGAACCGCGGTCAGCAGCAAAAGCGCGATCTGGTCGGGCGTGATGCGGATGCCGAAGCCGACCGGCATGGCGATCTGGATGGCGCGGCTGAAATAGGTCGGGCGTGAGGTGAAGGTGAACTCGAGCAGGCTTCGCAGTGCCATCGAGGCGCCGAAGCTTGCCATCACCACGATGATGGCCTGGCCCTGAGAGCGCAGCCGCGCGAACAGCACCTTGTCCAGCAGCAGCGCCAGCAGGGCGGTGAATGCCATGCCGACGACCAGCGCGACGATGAGCGGCCAGCCAAAGGAAAGCGGGGCGATCGGCGCCACCTTGCCGACCGTGGCGCCGATGGCGCCGACGGCGGTCAGCGTCGCATAAGTGCCCCAGGCCATGAAGTCGCCATGGGCGAAGTTCGAGAAGCGCAGGATCGAATAGGTCAGCGTCACGCCGATGGCGCCGAGGCCGATCATCGAGCCCGTCAGCAATCCGTCGACGATGAATTGCAGGTTCATGCCGCACTCCCCTTGCCTGGAGGCGCGGCCTTGCCGGCGCTGTCCGGGCGCTGGCCGAGATAAAGTTCGGCGACCACCGGATCGCTCCATAGTTCAGAGGCAATGCCCTCGTGCCGGTCCTTGCCTTCGACCAGCACATAGGCGCGGTCGCCGATGGCGAGCGCGGCCTTGGCGTTCTGTTCGACCAGCAGGATGGTGACGCCTGACTTGCGGATGCCGGCCAGCATCTCGAACACCATTGAGACGAATTTCGGCGACAGGCCGGCCGACGGCTCATCCAGCACCAGCACCTTGGGATGGACGATCAGCGCCCGCGCCACCGCCAGCATCTGGCGCTGCCCGCCCGACAGATTGCCGGCGGCGATGCGGCGCTGGCGCGCGAGGTCCGGGAAGGTCGCGTACATCTCGTCGATGCGGGCGGGAATCTCGCGGCGCTCGATGATGCCGCAGGCGACCCTGAGATTGTCGTCGACCGACATCAGTGGAAACACGTTCTCGGTCTGAGGCACGAAGGCGAGCCCAAGCCGCACCATGGTGTGAGCCGGTGCGGTGGTGATATCCTTGCCGTCGAGGAGGACCGTACCGCCGGTGACCGGGACGAGACCGGCAATTGCCTTGATCAGGCTCGACTTGCCGGCGCCATTGGGGCCGAGAACGATCACGATCTCACCCTTCCTCACCGTGATCGAGGCGCCGCGCACGATCGGCACGCCGGGTTCGTAACCGGCTTCGAGGTTGCGGACGTCGAGCACGATCCCCCTCATGCCGCGCCCCCAAGATAGGCCTCGATGACACGCGGATCGCGCGCCACCTCGTCGGCCGTGCCTTCGCACAGAAGCTCGCCGCCCGCCATCACCAGGACGCGATGGCAGAGCCGCGTCACCATGTCGATGTTGTGCTCGATCAGAAGAAAGGTGATGCCGCTTCTGTTGATGTCGCGGATGCGGTCGATGATGACTTCGAGCAGCGTGGCGTTGACGCCGGCCGCAGGCTCGTCGAGCAGGATGATGGCCGGGTCGGCCATCATTACACGGGCAAGTTCGAGCAGTTTGCGCTGGCCGCCGGAAAGCACCCGCGCCGGTTCGTGCGCCAGCCGCGTGAGCGAAACGAGCTCAAGCAGTTCGGCGGCTTTCTCGGCGGCTGCCTTCTCTTCGGCGGCGACCCGCCACGGGATCAGGAAATTGGCGAGCAGCCGCTCCCCGGCCTGACGTTGCGCGGCGAGCATGACGTTTTCGATCAGCGTGAGATTGGGCAAGGGCCGGGGAATCTGAAAGGTGCGCCCGAGACCGCGGCCAATGCGCAGGTGCGCTGCTTCGCCGGAGACGAGCGCCCCGTTGAGACGGATCTCGCCGCTCGTCGGCAGGATGCTGCCGGCAAGCAGGTCGAACATCGTCGTCTTGCCGGCGCCGTTGGGGCCGATCAGGCCGAGGATCTCGCCCGGGCGGACCTCGAACGAGACGTTGTTGACGGCGACGAGGCCGCCGAAACGCCGCACGACGTTCTTCGCTGCCAGAACCGGCGGCTGGGTTTCCGTCCCATGCCGTTTCGCCGTGTCGTTCATCAAGCCCTCTGGCCGAAGCGATCTTTGCCGCTTTCTGATTTTTTGATTTGTGATCACACTTGCTTTGATCACGCTAATCAGCTTTAATTTTCTCCGCAAGCCGAAAACAGGCCAGGCCGACGAAAAGGCCGAGATCGGGAACGCCATGCAAAGGGCTGCTGTCGAGCGCAACAACGAGGTCATCGCCGCGCAACTCGCGCCGGTCGGCCGCGAGACGGTGCAGGACCGCGTCTATTCCGAATTGCGCCGGGCGCTCATCGGCGGTCTGTTCGAGCCGAGCCAGGTTCTGACCATACGCGGCCTTGCCGATGCGCTCGTCACCTCCACCATGCCGGTGCGCGAGGCGCTCGGGCGGCTGATCACGGAAAAGGCGCTGGAAGCGCTTCCCAACCGGTCCGTGCGCGTGCCGCCGATCACGCTGGAACGCATCGACGACCTCCTGCGCGCCCGTGCCTTGATCGAAGGCGAGGCGATCGCGCTTGCCGCCGCGCGTATGGATCCGCGCCAGATCGCCACCATCGAAACCATTCTCGGTGAATGGGATGAGATGCGGGCGCTGAAGCACAAGAAGGATGTCGATCGCGAGGTGACGCTCAATCAGAGTTTTCACTTCGAAATCTATCGCGCCTGCGGTTCCGCCGTGCTGATCCCGATGATCGAGAGCCTCTGGCTGCAGTCGGGACCATGCATCCGCGTTGCGATCTATGCTTTTTCCGAGGCCGGCGAGGTCGACACCGCTCACTATCATCGCAGCATCGTCGCCGCGCTTGCCGCGCAGGATGCCCAGGCCGCGCGCGAGGCGCTGGTGGCCGACATCAGCCGTCCCTTCGCTTTCCTGCGCGACAAGCTGAAGTTGACGGCAAAGGCGGAGTGAATGCCCGATATGACCAGACGCGCCATCAGGATCACCGAGCCGCGTTCCGAGCTGTCGGTGACGGCGCTGTTGCAGCCGGAAAAAGCACCCGGGAACGCCGCGTTCCTGTGGTCTTATCTGGCCGAGCCGCGCGTCGTCGCGGGCATTCATGCCATGTGGACCGGTCCGGAAATCTCCTGTCCGATCCCCACGGCACATCTGGATGGCGAGGCCTTTGCCCAGGCCTTGCCGGCGGAGAACGCGACGCTGACGCCGCAGCCCGGCGATATCGTGCTTTCCTACGTGCCGCCGCGCATGTGGGGCGGCAACCCGCACGCGATCTTCGACATCGGCCTGTTCTACGGGCAAGGCGCGCGCCTGCTGTTTCCGATCGGCTGGCTGGCGGGAAGCGTCGTTGCGCAGGTGCTGCCCGAAGAACGCGATCAGTTCGCTTCTGCCTGCGGCATCATTCGCCGCAACGGCGCCTGCGATGTCACCTTCACGCGGCTGGAGAGCTGAAATGGCTGAACGCGACGACAGCTTCGAACTTTTCGACCTCCGCGTCGAGGCTGTCGTCCCCGAGGGCAAGCCGGTTTATTGCGGCGCCAGGCCCGGCGACTATTTCGAACTGAAGGGCGAGATGCTGTCGATGCCGGCGGGCCAGGGATTCTCGATCTATTCCATAGCGGCCGTGCTGCCGCTGCTGGCGGCGAAGCAACGCCCCACCCATGCCAATGACTGGATGACCTCGGATGCCGAGATCGCCTGTCCCGATCCCAATTGCGCCAGCAGGCTCCGGATCGTCAGGACCGGAAAACGGCGGTTCAGTCACGCCGAGACCACGGCTGTGCCGCTGCCGAAGGAGAGTGGAGAGAGATGACCGCCAAGACTTTCGAACTCAGCCCCGGCTACACCATCTCCCGCGTCATTCGCGGTGGCTGGCAGTTGGCCGGCGGCCACGGCGCGGTCGATCGCCAGCAGGCGGTGGCCGATCTGGTCGCCACTTTCGACGCCGGCATCTGGACCTATGACTGCGCCGATATCTACACCGGCGTAGAGGAGCTGATCGGAGCGGCGCGCCTGCGTCTGGCCAACGAACGTGGTCTCGATGCCGCCGCCAGGATGAGGGTGCACACCAAGCTGGTGCCGGACCTCGAGCGGCTCGCCGGCATCAGCCGCGATTACGTCAGAGGCATAGTCGACCAGTCTCTGCGGCGGCTGAAGACCGAGCGGCTCGACCTCGTGCAGTTCCACTGGTGGGACTATTCAGTGCCTCGCTATGTCGACGCGATGGGCTGGCTCGACGAGCTCCGGCTGGAAGGCAAGGTGCGCAATGTCGGCACCACCAATTTTGATACGCAGCGTCTCGGCGAGATCCTGTCGGCCGGCGTGCCAGTCGTCAGCCAGCAACTGCAATACTCGGTCCTCGACCAGCGTCCGGCGGCGAGCCTCGCCGCGCTCGCCGCGCGCAACGGCGTCAGCTTTCTCTGCTACGGTTCGGTGGCCGGCGGCTTTCTCGGCGACAGATGGCTCGGCGTCGCCGAGCCGGACATGCCGCTCGAAAACCGCTCGCTGGTCAAATACAAGCTGATCATCGACGATTTCGGCGGCTGGGAGCTCTTCCAGTCCCTGCTCAATGTGCTGAAGCGGATCGGCGACCGCCACGGCGTCGACATCGCCACTGTCGCCAGTGCGTGGGTGCTCGAGCAGCCGCAAGTGGCGGCCGTCATCGTCGGCGCCCGCAACAAGGCGCATGCGCTGGCCAATGCGAAAATCATGGATGTGGCGCTCGGGGCCGAGGACCGGGCGGAGATCGGCGCCGTGATCGCCCAGAGCCGGGGTCCCCTCGGCGACGTCTACACGCTGGAGCGCGACCGTCACGGCCGCCACGGCTCGATCATGCACTACAATCTCAACGCGGCCCGGCCATGAGCGCCACCACCGAAAGCCTGTTTTCGCGGGCAAGCACCGAAATCGTCGAGTTGCATCGCTTCTTCGTCGACTGGTTCGTCGCATCGCGCGCCGGCAAGGCCGATTTCAGCCGCTTCGAACGCGTCATGGGCGAAGGCTTGGCCATGGTCACGCCGGACGGCAAGGTCCTCGATCGCGATGCGGTCGTCGACCACGTCCGCGCAAGCCGCGCTTCCTGCGACGAAGCGCTCGCCATCTCGGTCGAGGACATCCGGCCCGGCTGGCAAACAGGCGACGCGATCGTCGTGCTCTATGTCGAGGCGCAGTTGCGGGACGGCAAGCACAGCCGCCGTCAGTCGAGTGCGCTCTTCACCACCAGTTCATCGGCGCCCAACGGCGTCGAATGGCGACATCTGCATGAAACCTGGCTGCAGGTGCCGGAATGCTGAACAGGCTCCAGGCGTGAAATTTGGTTCGTGTAACTCAATTCGTGTAGCTCAAGGGGAACAACAATGAGAAAGACGATACTCCAACTCACCACCGCGCTCGCTCTCGTGACGCTCGCCGGCGCGGCCCATGCCGCCGACTGCAAGATCACGGTCGGCCTCGTCATGGAATTGACCGGACCGGCCGGTGAATACGGCCAGGCCGGCGCAAAATCGGTCGAGATGGCCTTCCGCGACATCAACGACGCCGGCGGCGTTCGCGGCTGCGATCTGGTGACCGACACGCGCGACAGCCAGAGCCAGGGCAATATCGCCGTCGATGCGGCGACCCAGTTGGTTCAGGTCAAGAAAGTGCCGGTGATCATCGGCGGCATCATCTCCTCGGTGTCGATCCCGATCCTGACCTCGGTCACCGCACCGGCCAAGATCGTCCAGGTCTCGCCGGCGTCGTCCTCGCCGACGCTGACCGCACTCGGGCGCGATGGCAAGACCAACGGCATCTTCTTCCGCACCATCACCTCCGATGCGCTGCAAGGCGTGGCAGCCGCCAAATACGCCATCGACAAGGGCTTCAAGAAGCTGTCGATCATCCATGTCAACAATGATTTCGGCGTCAACATGGTGGCCGAATTCTCGCGCGCCTACAAAGCGCTCGGCGGCACCGTCGTCTCCGACACGCCCTACAACGAGAAGCAGTCGAGCTATGCCTCGGAAGTCACGGCGGCCATGGCCGGCGAGCCTGACGGGCTTTATCTCGTCAGCACGCCGGTTGACGGCGCCACCGTCGCCCGCACCTGGATTTCGCAAGGGGGCGTGCAGAAATTCCTGCTCAATGACGGCATGAACAGCCCTGATTTCATCGAGTCCGTCGGCGCCGACTATCTCAAGGAGGCCTATGGCACCTCGTCCGGCACCAGCCCGACCGCCTCCACCGACTACTTCACCAAGAACTACAAGGCGTTTTCAGGCATCGAACCGTCCAATCCAGCGGCCGACCGTTCCTATGATGCCGGCGCCATTGTCGGCCTGGCAATCGCCATCGCCGGCTCAGAGGATTCGGCCAAGATCAAGGACGCCATGTACAAGGCGGTCGATCCGGCCGGCACGCCGATCTTTGCCGGCAAGGAAGAGTTCGCCAAGGCGCTCGGATTGATCAAGGACGGCAAGCCGATCCGCTACGAAGGTGTCATCGGCCCGGTCGCCTTCGACAAATATGGCGACATCACCGGTCCGTTCCGCTTGTGGAAGATCGTCGACGGCAAGGTGACGACCGACGGTGAAATGACCACCGACGACGTCAACGCCCTGCAGGCGAAGCTCCAATAGGCCGCCACATCAGGCAGTCCGGCACCGATCGCTCGATGCCGGACTGTTCGCAACGCCGCTCCTGCGGTCTAGAACGGCGTCCAGGCTCATTCTCCCGATTTGCGTGACAACCAGCGCCTGCGCGCTTCGCGCTGTTCGGCGAGTTCAGCCTCGTCCCAGTAACCGATCAGCACGCCGGGTTCGATCAACGGATCGAAGTGCCGCATCTTGTCATCGTTTCCCGTCAGCCATTCGTCGGCGGCGGTGATGCGGTTGTTGGGGAGGGCCAGCCAGCGGAATAGCGCCTGCCGCAGGCGTTCGATGTCGGCCGCCGCCGATGCTTCCGTGCCGAGGTCGCGCAGTTCGTGCGGATCGCCGTGCAGATCGAAGAACATCGGCGCCAGGCCCTCGCCATGGACCAGTTTGAAGCGGCCGTCGGTGATCATGTAGAGCTTGCAGTCGGCGACCGGCATCGCGAGCCTCAGCCGCGCGGCATCGCCGCCATAGTCGTACTCGCTCACCGCGTGGCGCCGCCAGTTCACGTCCTGGCCGACCAGCAGCGGCAGCAGCGACCGGCCCTCGAGAATATGCGGCTTCGCCTTGCCGCCGAAGAAGTCGAGGAAGGTGGGTGCGAGATCGATCATCTCCACCAGCGCGTCCGACGTCGTGCCGCGCGTCGCGTCGGCCTGCCGGCGCGGATCGTAGACGATCATCGGCACCTTGGCCGCGACATCGTGGAACAGGTATTTTTCGCCCAGCCAATGGTCGCCGAGATAATCGCCGTGGTCGGAGGTGAACACGATCATCGTATTGTCGAACAGGCCGCGCTCCTCCATGAACTCGAACAATCCGCCCAACTGATCGTCGATCTGCCTGATCAGGCCCATATAGCAGGGAACGACCCTTTCGCGGACCTCGTCGCGGGAGAAGTTCCTGGAATAGCGCTCCTGCTGGAAGGCTTCGAAGATCGGGTGAGGCGACACGCGTTCTGCTTCGCTGCGCACGACCGGCTTTATGTCGGCCTTGCCGTACATGTCGTGATAGGGCGCCGGCACGATGTAAGGCCAGTGCGGCTTGATGTAGGAGAGATGCGCGCACCAGGCCTCGCCCCTTGCCTCGGCCTCCTCGATGAAGCGCATGGCGCGGCGCGTCATGTAGGGTGTTTCCGAATGCTCCTCGGGAATGCGCGCCGGCTTGTCGGCATGGACGAGCAGCCAGCCGTTGAAATCCTCGCCATCCTCGCCTTCACCGGAATTGGCCCAGTGCTCCCACGGATTGGCGGCGTCGAAGCCGTGCTCGCGCAGATATTGGTCGTAGGCCGGATCGGGATCGTAGGCGGATGACGGATGCAGCCCGTCGTCGCGCTCGAACGGTTCGAAGCCGCATTCGGCGACGCGCACGCCGATGACGGACGCCTTGTCGATGCCGAGGCGCTCCATGCCTTCCTCGTCGGCCCTCATATGCGTCTTGCCGATCAGCGCGCAGCGCACGCCGATCTCGCTCAGATGCTCGCCGAGCGTGGGCTCGCCGACCCTGAGCGGCACGCCGTTATGCGTCGATCCATGCGAGCGGACATAGCGGCCTGTATAGGCGCTCATGCGCGATGGCCCGCACACGGTCGATTGCACATAGGCGTTGGTGAAGCGCACGCCCCGGCTGGCCAGCCGGTCGACGTTCGGCGTGTGCAGGGTCTTGTGTCCGGCGCAGCTCAGATAGTCGAAGCGCAGCTGGTCGCACATGATGAAAAGGACGTTGCGGCGGTCTGTCATTGGTCGTCCGTCATTGTGGTTCTCGCAAGACCGGTGTGCCAGAACGGCCGATGTCCTACAACGATGCCTCAAAATATCATTTTACCGAACCAAATGCCTCATGCACTGTGGGAGCCGGGAAGGGTCGAAATCGTGCCATTCGTCACCATTGGCGGCCTTGCGCTGCACCATCGTTACATCGAGGCGACCGGCACCGCGCGGCCGGTGGTGTTCATCAATTCCCTGGGCACCGACTTGCGCATCTGGGATGATGTCATCTCGCAATTAAGCGGGGACATGCCTCTGCTGGTCTACGACAAGCGCGGCCACGGACTTTCCGACATTGGCAGCGGCGTCCGGTCGATCGACGATCATGTCGACGACCTCCTGGGCCTCATTGGTCATTTCGATCTTGGCAAGGTCGTGCTGTTCGGCCTGTCGGTCGGCGGCTTGATCGCGCAGCGGCTCTATAACCGTCATCCCAGCTGCGTGGAGGCTCTGATCCTGTCCGACACGGCGCACAAGATCGGCACGGACGAGAGCTGGAATAAGCGTATCGCCACCGTCGAGCGCGACGGGATCGAGGCGATAGCCGACGGTGTGATGAAAGCATGGTTCACGCCCGGCTTCCATGCCGCGCGCGCCGCCGACCTTGCCGGTTGCCGCAATATGCTGACCAGGCAGGCGCTGCCGGGTTATATCGGGACATGCATGGCGGTCCGCGATACCGACCTGACCGAGGCCGCGCGGCGCATTGCGGTGCCCACGCTCTGTATCGTCGGCGACCAGGACGGCTCGACGCCGCCCGATCTCGTCCGCTCGCTGGCAGCGCTGATCCCCGGCGCCCGCTTCGAAATCATTCCTGATGCCGGCCATATTCCCTGCATCGAACAGCCGGAGGCGGTGGTCGCGCTGATCCGCGATTTTGTCGCGTCGCTTCCTCCGGCGCAGAAACCTTTGAGCGCGACTACCCCTTGATCGCCGTGCCGACGATGGAATCGACGAAGAAGCGCTGCAGCAGGACGAAGAGGATGAGCGGCGGCAGCACGGCAAGCGTCGCGCCGGCCATCACCAACCCGGTGTTGACGGCGCCTCTGTTGTAGCTCAACAGCCGGCTGAGGCTGATGACGATCGGATAGGCGTCGGCATTGCCTTGCAGCACGGTCAGCGGCCACAGATAGCTGTTCCAGTGATAGACGAAGGCAAACAGCGCCAATGCCGCGATCGCCGGCGCCACGCTGGGCGCCACGATCTTGAACAGGATCAGCAGTTCGGAGGCGCCGTCCATGCGCGCGGCGTCGATCAGATCGTCAGGCACGCTTGCAATGAACTGGCGCATCAGGAAGATACCGAAGGCATTGGCGAGGTTGGGCACGATGATGCCGGCGAGGCTGGCATTGAGGCCGATCGAGCCGACGAGACGATAGAGCGGGATCAGCGTCACGATCGGCGGCAGGAACATGGTCGCGATCAGCGCCGAGAACAAAAGCGAGCGGCCGGGGAAGTGGTATTTGGCGAAGGCGTAGCCGGCCATCATGCTGGTGATGAGGATACCGGCTGTGGTGATCGAGGCGATGACCAGGGAATTCCACATCGAACGGCCGACATTGACCACGCCCGAAACTTTCTCATAGGCGTCGAGGCTCGGCGTGTGCGGGATCCACACCGGCGGCACCTGCATGCTCTCGGCCGGCGTCTTGAGACTGGACAGAACCATCCAAACCAGCGGAAACGCCGACGCTACCGCCACGAGCAGCATGAGCGTGGCCAGCAGCGCCTTGCGGCCGGCGGGGCGTCTGCGCGGCAACCGGCTCGACGATCCCGCGCTCATTCCTGATCCTTCCGGTTGGCAAAGGCGAACAGAGCGCAGACCACGACGATCAGCGACAGCATCAGCATGACGGCCATGGCCGAACCCAGTCCGCCCTGCGCGCGCTCGATGCCGACGCGGCGGATGTGGTAGGTCAAGACATTGGTCGAGCCGGCCGGCCCGCCCTGCGTGATCAGCGCCACCGGCTCGAACACCTGCACGGCATTGATGATGGCGATGACCGCGCTGAACAGGAGCGTGCGCCGCAGCAGCGGCAAGGTGATGAAGCGGAACTGCTCGAAGCGGTTGGCGCCGTCGAGTTTTGCCGCCTCGTAAAGGCTCCCGGAAATCTGGGTCAGCCCCGCAATCGCCAGCACCGTGAAATAGCCGACCTGCTGCCACACATTGAGCAGGACGATCGAGATGAGCGCCGAGCGCGGCGACGACAGAAAGGGTTGCGGGCCGACGCCGATCAGGCCGAGCATCTGGTTCAGCGGCCCTTCACCAGGCGAATAGAGCTTCGACCACACCAGCGCCACCGCGATCATCGGCACCATGTAGGTGGAAAACAGCACGGTCCGCAGCGCCGTGCCGCCGCCCACATCGTGCTGGTGGACCATCAGCCCGAAGGCCACCGAGAGCGGCAGGATAAGGATGACGGAGAGCGCGGTGTAGATGGAGGTGTTGATCAACGCGCCCTTGAAGTCGCGTCCGACCGATGAGACGCCGAAGATGTCGCGGAAATTGTCGAGGCCGATGAAGCTGGCGCTGGAAAAGGGCGTCTGCGTCGACCAGTCCTGGAAGGACAGCCAGACGGTGAGCAGCATCGGCAACAGGATGAAGATGCCGATCAGCGTCACGGCGGGCGCCAGCATGATGCCCGCCGAGGCACGGTACCTGTTGATCATGGTTCAGTCTACTTGGCGGCGCGCTCCAGGATCGAGGCGGCGTCCGCTTGCGCCGTCGCCTGCGCATCCTTGGCCGAGACCTGGCCATACTGCAACGCCTCCAGCGTCTGCTGCAGGGATTCCGAGAACTCCTGCCCGCCCGGCACGACCGGGAAGGGCTTGGCGTCGGCCAGCACGCTGACATAGCCCGACAGGAATTCCGAGCCGAGCTTGTCCTTGTGGGCCTCGATATCGGAGCTGCGCGAGGGCAGGATGCCCATCGACATCAATATGTCGGACATCGCCGAGGCGCCGTTCTTGCCGGATTTCGGATTGTTGAGCCAGCCCAGGAACTCCCAGGCGGCCTTCTGCTCGGCTTCGCCGGCATTGGCGTTGACCACCGTCATCCAGGAATAGGAGATCGAATGCGGCTTGTCGCCGCTCGGGCCGACGGGGATCGGCGCCGTGGCGATATCCGCGAACCTGTCGCCCATGCCTGCCTTCAGCGCGCTTTCCCACCAATTGGCCATGATGATCATGCCGGTCTTGCCCGAGACGAAATTGTCGAGGAAGGGGCCGGTGGTGTTGGCGTCGGCCGTCGCCATGGCTGGCACGCTGGCGCCCGACTTGATGAAATCCTCATAGAGCTGGAAGGTCTGCGCGGCCTGCGGTGTGTCCAGCGCCGGCTTGCCGTCCTTGACCAGCTCGCCGCCATTGGAGACCAGCAGCGAGGCGAAGGGATGAACGACGCCCGCCGCCCAGGAATTGATCATGCCGAAACCCTGCTGGCCGGCATCCTTGTTGGTCAGCTTCTTCGCCGCCTCCTTGAACTCGTCCCAGGTTTTCGGCGCGGCGGCAATGCCGGCCTGCTTGAACAGTGCCTTGTTGTAGTTCAGCGCGTAGACGTCGATCTCGTTGGGAATGCCATAGAGCTTGCCGCCGACCGACGCGGCGCTCACCACGCCAGCCGGCCATGCTTCCTTAACCTCTTCGAAGACGGCGTCGGGGGCAGGCGCGACAAGCTTGTCGCGGGCCAGCTCAGGCAGCCAGAGATCGTAGATGCCGCCGATCGTAGGACCGTCCGCGCCGCCGCCCTGGGAGCGCAGCGTCGTCAGGAGATCACCGAAGGGAACGGCGCGCACGGTGACGCTGACATCCGGATTTGTCTTTGCATAGTCCTTGGCCGCCGCTTCCAGCAATGCGACCGTCTCCGGCGACCAATGGGTGAGATAGGAGATGTTGACCGATTGCGCCCAGCCGCTGGCGGGCAGGATGGCAAGGCTCGCGGCCAGAGCCAGTTTCGAAGTCCAGGCAAGAGACATCCTCATCCTCCCTCAGGCTTAGCGATCACAATGACGTTATGACAACATGAAGTGCTGGCGCAAGGGCCCGATTGCGAAAAAGCTTCGCATGGGCTGTCTCTGATCTCTATGATGTCTGTTTCACAACGAAATTTGTAAACATAGACAGCATATTACCAGAAATACCTCGTTCGATAGCTTAACTCGATCGTTTCGGAGCAAGTGTCAGGCCTCTTGCGGATTCTGCTATGTCGTTATAATGACTTTTCTGAGGAATGACTCTCCGCGGCATCAATAGGGCCGTGGGACGCCAAGGACAGATAAAAATGGGAGACTGGCAATGAGCATGCTTTCAATTCACCGGCGCGCAGCCCTCGGCCTGATCGGCGGCCTTGCCGCCTGCGCTGGCCTCTTCACCAGCCTGCCGGCGCGGGCCGACAGTACGGTGACGCTATGGAGCTGGCGCACCGAGGATGAGGCCGCGATGCGCCGCATCTTCGATGCCTTCGAGGCCAAGAATCCCGGCATCAAGGTCAACATGCAGTTCACGCCGGATGCCGACTACCAGAACCGCCTGAGCACGGCGTTGCGTGGCGGGCGCGGGCCCGATATCGCCCAGCTCAAGGCCTATGGCGAATTGCAGCCCTTCGTCGAGGCCGGCTATCTCGACGCGCTCGACGACAGCGTGCCGGAATTGAAGAATATGCCGGATGCGGCCCTTGGCGGTGCGCGCGGCCGCACCGACGGCAAGCTCTACGGCGTGCCCTATTCGGTGCCGATGATGGGTGTCTTCTACAACAAGGATATCTTTGCCGCGCAGGGCATCGAGGTCCCCAAGACCTACAAGGATTTCGTCGCCGCCTGCGACAAGCTGAAGGCGGCCGGCATCACGCCGATCGCCACCGGTGGCGCCAACGGCTCGGCCTGGGAGCTGGAGATCGGCGTCGGCGTCATCGGCCCGACCGTCTACGGCCCGGGCTTCTACGACGAGATGATGACCGGCAAGGCGACCTTCGAGGATCCGCGTTATGTCGCGGCGCTGAAGCGTTTCGCTGAGCTGAAGCCTTATTTCCCCGACGGTTTCGCCGGGATCGACTACACCACCGCCACGCAGCAGTTCATCGGCGGCAAGGCGGCGATGTTTCTTGGCGGTTCGTTTGAGAATGGCAGCTTCAAATCGCAGAACCCGAAGCTGAAATTCTCGATCTTCCCGTTCCCCGCCGACGATGCGGGGGCAAAGCTCTACACCTCCGCCTTCTCGGACGGCTCCTACGGGCTCGTCTCCGAAAGCGCCAACAAGGAAGCCGCGATCAAGGTGCTGGACTTCATGGCCTCGGCCGAATTCGCGCAGATATTCGCCGACGAACTCGGCTGGCCGCCGGCCCGCACCGATGTCACGGTTAAGGACCCGGTGCTGGCCGAGATGATGGACATGTCGAAGAACTCGACGCCCTACCTGACACTGGTTGGATTCCGCTGGCAGTCGCCGACCGCCTCTTCGGTCCTGCAATCGGAGATCATCGACATGGTCGAAGGCAACATCGCGCCGGAGAAGCTGGCGGCCGACATGCAGGCCGCCGTCGCCACCTGGTTCAAGCCAAAGCAGTAAGGAGCCGGGCCGGCTGCAATGCGGCCGGCCTCTCACCGGGCAAAACCGCGCATGATCGATCGTCGCCATAAAAGCAGCCTGAAGCGCACGCAGCAGCGCATGGCCCTGCTTTTCATCCTGCCCGCGCTGGCGGTCTACGCCCTGTTCGTTCTCTATCCCTTGGCGATGTCGCTGTGGGGCAGCTTCTTCATCTGGAAGGGGCTGCGCATTACCGACTTCGCCGGCCTGTCGAATTTTTCGCGCCTGTTCGTTTTCCCCAGTAGTGCCAGGCTCTACGGCGCGCTCTGGCACAACACCGCCTGGTTCTTCGGCATCATGGTCTTCCAGAACGGCATCGGCCTGCTGTTCGCCTGGCTGCTGTTCCTGCGCGACAGGGGTGCTGCCTTCTTCCAGTCGGTCTTTTTCTTCCCCGCGGTGCTGAGCCCGGTCATCGTCGGTGCGCTGTGGCGCCTGCTGTTGGCGCCGGGCGGCGTGGTCGAATGGGCGCTGAACGGGCTTGGCCTGCATCAGGGCAGCCTGACCGTGCTTGGCAACAGCCACACCGCGCTGGCCATGCTGGTCGCCGTCGACGCCTGGAACTGGATGGGCCTGCCGGTGCTGATCTACACGGCGGGCCTGCGGCAGATTTCGGGCCAGATCTTCGAGGCGGCGAAACTCGACGGCGCCGGCAATGCGCGCATGCTGTTCTCCGTCGCGCTGCCCTTGCTGATGCCGGCGCTGGGCACGCTCACGACTTTGTCCTTCATCAACACCTTCAACCAGTTCGACATCGTCTATGTCATGCAGGGCGTGCAGGGAAATCCGAGCTATTCGACCGACACGCTGGTCACCTATTTCTATCGGCTGGCCTTCGGCGCGGAGGGCGCCGTCGGTATCACCGACATCGGCCTGGCGCTGGCATTGGGCACCATGCTGTTCCTGATCCTCAGCGTCGGCACGCTGTTGATGCTGCGCTTCTTCGACCGCCGCACGGTGCAGCTATGAGCGTGCTGGCCATGTCAGGCAATCCCGTGATCTCGCGCCGGCTTTCGCGGCTGCCCGGCTGGACGGTGCTTGCCGTATGGACGGCGGCCGTGCTGCTGCCGCTCTACATCCTCGTCGTCTCCTGCTTCAAGTCGACGGCCGAAATCTACGACAACCGGCTCGGCCTGCCGACAAGCTGGGCCTTCGACAATTTCGTCAACGCCTGGACGCGTGCCGACCTCGGCCACAATTTCATCAACAGCCTGATCGTCACCGCCGGCGCGGTCATCCTCACCATCGTCGTCTCGGCCATGGCCGCCTATCCGCTCAGCCGTTACCGGCTCGGCTGGAACGCCATCATGCTCGGCCTGTTCCTGTCCGGCATCATGCTGCCGATAAGGCTCGCCTCGGTCGAGCTGTTCACGCTGATGCGCAATCTCGGCCTGCTGGATTCCCTGACCGGGCTGATCCTCGTCTATTCGGCGATCCGCATTCCCTTCGCCGTCTTCATCTTCGCCAATTTCATGCGCGTGCTGCCCTCCGAACTCGACGAAGCGGCACGCATGGATGGCGCCGGCGAGGTCCGCATCCTGTTCCAGATCATCCTGCCGATGGTGAAGCCGGCGGTGTCGATCGTCGCCATCTTCACGGCAATCGCCGTG
Organism: Mesorhizobium sp. BR1-1-13; assembly: GCF_020165515.1. Lineage (NCBI taxonomy): Bacteria > Pseudomonadati > Pseudomonadota > Alphaproteobacteria > Hyphomicrobiales > Phyllobacteriaceae > Mesorhizobium > Mesorhizobium sp. BR1-1-13. Next base: position 428,021 of record NZ_JAIUIH010000002.1, on the reverse strand, counting down.
TGGAACGACTTCTTCTTCCCGCTGATCTTCATCTTCGACGACCGCTACAAGACCGTGCCGCTGGCCATCAGCGTCTTCGTCGGCCAGTACCGCACCGATTGGGGCCTGGTGTTCGCCTCGCTGGCGATCTCCATGGCGCCGATCCTGATCATGTATTGTCTGCTCGCCCGCCAGATTCGCGAGGGCGTCGGCGCCGGGGGAGGCATGAAATGATCGAGGACGGGATCTATGCCGCCAAATCCATCCTGGTCGTCGGTGCGCATGCCTTCGATGCCGAGGTGATCGCCGGACCGTTGGCGGCGGCCGCCGTACTGAGGGGCACCACGGTGACGTTCCTGCACCTGAGCATGGGCGAGCAGGGCCATCCGTGCCTAATTCCCGAGCACTATTGCGCGCAGAAGGAAGAGGAAGCGGGGAGGGCGGCCGCGCGCCTCGGCGTCGCCATGCGCAATCTTGGCCTGCATGATGCGTTCCTGCCTTCCGATGACGAGACGGCGCTGAAACTGTGCGATTTCATTCGCGAGCTGAAGCCGGAGGTGGTCATAACCCATTGGCACGGCAGCTGGCACAAGGACCATCGCGCCGCCGCCAAGCTGACGCAGACCGGCATCTTCTTCGCCGCTCTTCCGACTGTTGCGCGCGACCATGCCGCCTTTACGCCTGGCTTGCTGCTGTTCGGCGAGAACTGGGAAGACGATGACGGTTTCCGCGCCGAGCATTTGGTCGACGTCAGCGACGGCTTCGAGGCGTGGAGCGAGGCGGTGCAGGAATACGAGCTGGCGCGGGGCCTGAGCAGCTTCCCCTATGTCGATTACTACAGCGCGCTCTACCGTCTGCGCGGCTGCCTGCGCGGCACGCGCCATGCGCAGGCCTTCGCGGCGGCCTCGCATTCCTGGAACGCCGGCAGCGGTCTGTTCGCGCCACCGGCTGCCGGAGGGCGCCGATGACGCGGGTTCTGGCTATCGATCTCGGCGGCACCAATCTGCGCGCCGCCGTCCAGTCCGGCAATATCAGCGCGCTGGAGATGCCGAGCCGCGAACCGGCGCCGGCAAGCCTGGATGCCTTCGTCGCCCGCATCACGGCGCTTTGCGCCGAGGCTGGCGCGGTCAAGGCGTTGGGCCTGGCAGTGCCAGGTCTTGTCGAGGGGTCGGTCTGCCGCTGGATCCCGAATCTCCCGTGGCTCGACGGTGTCGATATCGCGGCGCTGTTCCCGCGGCTACGCGTCGCCGTCGGCAATGATGCACAGATCGCTCTGCTGGCGGAAGCCGTTGAAGGCAGCGCGAAAGGCATGTCGGATGCGATCCTGCTGGCAATCGGCACGGGCATAGGCTCGGCGGTGCTCGCCAACCACCGCATCGTCGCCGGCACGCATGGCGGCGCCTGCTCGTTCGGCTGGGCCTGCGCCGACATCAAGGACCATGGCGAGGAGCGCAGCGGCTGGCTGGAGCGCGTTGCATCGGGCCGTGCGGTGGACGCGCTTGCCGGTCAGGTCGGCCTTGCCAACGGCCGCCAGCTGATGGCGGCTGCCCAGGCGGGCGAACTCGCGGCACAGACCCTGCTCGAGCTGCCGGCGCGCCGGCTGGGCACCGCGCTTGCCGGCGCCGTCGCGCTGCTCGACCCCCAGGTGATCCTGGTTTCCGGCGGCCTTGCCGATGCGCTTGACGTCATCGGGCCGCCGCTGCTTGCCGCGCTGCGGCGCCAACTGCCGCCGCATCTGCGCGGCATTTCTCTCAAGGCTGGCGCGTTCGGCCCTGGCGCCGGCCTGGTCGGTGCGGCAGTGGCCGGGCAGGCCGGAAGCGGGTGGAGACAGATCCGATGAGTGAAGCCAGTTTTCAGCAGCCGGATCGCAGAAGGCCCGAGCCGCTCTGGTATCAGGTCGAGGAGGCCATCCGCGCCATCGTCAAGAGCGGCGAGTGGGCGACGGGCGACCAGATCCCGGCCGAAGACCGGCTGGGCGCGCTGTTCGGGGTCAGCCGCATCACGCTGCGCCACGCTTTGCGCAATCTGGAGGAAAGCGGATTGCTGCGCCGCGAACACGGACGCGGCACCTTCGTGCGCTCCACGACGCTCGTCGCCGGCACCCGCGAACTGACGAGCTTCACCCAGGAGATGGGCAATATCGGCGTCGTTGCCGGCTCGCGCCTGCTCGATTGCAGCCTCACCACCGCCAATGCGGCGGCGGCCGGCGCGCTGGAGATCGAGGAGGGTGACCCGGTGGTGCGCATCCGGCGGCTGCGGCTCGGCAACAACGAGCCGATCGGCATCCAGACGGCGCAGCTCGCAGCCGCACGCGTGCCGGGCTTCCTCGACGCCGGCCTGCTTCAGGGATCGCTCTACGAGGCGCTGGAGCGTCACTACGGCATCGTGCCGGTGGCGGCGCGCGAGAATTATCGCGTCGGCGCGGTCGGCGCGGCGGATGCCGAGCTGCTCGATCTGCCGGTCGGCAGTCCGGCCTTCGTGGTCGAGCGTATCGCCACCGACGAGCGCGGTCCGTTCGAGTTCACCGTCTCCATCATGCGCGGCGACCGCTACGAGATCCGCTCGACGCTGCGCGCCGGGCGCGTCCCGTCAAATCCGCGAAGCTGATCCATCATCACCCCAAGCAGACACTTAACAGGAGTACCCACGTGTCCGACCTCTACATTCACCGTCTCGCCGCCCTCATCGACCAGGCAGCGAAAACCAACGAAGCGGCCTTTGGCCAGGCAGCCAGCCGCTTTGCCGATTCGCTTGAAGGCGGCGGTCTGATCCATCTCTATGGCTCCGGCCATTCGGTGCTGCCGGTGCAGGAAGTGTTTCCGCGTTACGGCAGCTATGTCGGTTTCAACCCGCTGACCGACCCGCGCGTGATGTGGCACAACGTGCTCGGCGCCGGCGGCGTGCGTGAGCTGCTGTGGCTGGAGCGGACCGAGAAATACGCCGAAAAATTCCTGGATCATCAGCCGCTCAACAAAGGTGACTCCATCATCATCTTCGGCCACAGCGGCCGCAACTCTTCCGGCATCGATACGGCGCTCTATGCCAGGAAGCGCGGCATCTTCGTCGTCGCGGTCACCAGCAAGAACAATCTCGACAAGCCCGCGACGCACTCCTCCGGCAAGCGACTGGCCGACGCGGCCGATCTCGTCATCGACACCTGCTCGCCGATCGAGGATGCGATCGTGCCGGTCGAGGGCTGGAGCCGTCCGGTCTCCGGCTCTTCGACAGTGCTCGCCATGATCCTGGCGCATGAGCTGATCGCGCGCACCGCCGAGCAGCTCGCCAAGCGCGGCATCGAACTGCCCGTCTTCGCCTCGCCGACGATCGCGGGCGTGACCCTGCACGACACCGATGTCATCTACGGCGTCTACCGCGAACGCATGCTGGAAGCGCAGAAGAAGCACCTGCCGGCCTTCCAGGCGACGATGCGCGGCGAGTGATGTCGGGGGCGGGAGGCGTCGCAGACGCCTCCCGCTCATGCATGCGCCCAATGCGACCTTATCATCGATGCAAGACCGGGCCTATCCCCCTTGGCTCCTTCTGAAGCTCCAGTGTCGCTTTGAAAGCGTCAATAAATAATTTGACGCGCGTAATGACTCCGCGATCTATTGGGAACCGTAAAAACTTGACTGGACAAGTTCGGTCGAGCATTGCTGCTTCCAGGCAACGGCCGCGTGACTGGTGTCGGCCGGGGCGGCGGGCGAGGGCAAGGGACCCTGAATATCGATGGCGGAAAAGACGCACCGCACGATGGATGACTTCGCCCGGGCGTGCGGCGTGTCACGGCCGACCCTGTCGAAATATTTCGATGATCCGGCAAGCGTCAAGCCGGCGACGCGCGCTCGCATCGAGGCCGCGCTTCGCTCCTCGGATTATCAGCCGAACCTCTTCGCCCGCAATCTCAACCGCAAGCGCACCCGCAATGTCGGCATCGTCGTGCCGGCGATCACCGATCCGTTCTATGCCGAGATGGTCAGCCGCATTGAACTGCGCTGCCGCGACGAAGGTTTTTGGCCGATCGTCATCTCCTCGCACGGTTCGCCCAGGCTTGAGTCGGAATCGGTCAAGACGCTCACCTCGCTGAAGGTGGCCGGCGCCATCGTGGCCCCGCTGGGATCGGTTTCCGAGCCGGGCGTCTTCGAACGAATGGGCAAAGACATCCCGATCGTCTATTTCGACACCTATATCGAGGGTGACACGCCTTTCGTCGGCAACGACAACCACCAGAGCACGTCGATCATGGTCGATTATCTCTGCCGGTCCGGCGAGCCGCCGGTGTATGTCGACATCCCGCACGTCAACCACAATTCGGGCGAGCGACTGCAAAGCTATATCGAGACGATGCGGGCCGCCGGCCTTGAGCCTGTCGTCATCAACGCGGCGCGTGACTACACCTGGGACTTCGAGCGGATTGGCCATGAATGGATGGAAAGGACGCTCGACAAGGGAGGCCTGCCTGGCCGCACCATTCTGTGCGCCAATGACCGTCTCGCCTTCGGCATCATGTCGGCCGCTTTCACGCGCGGGCTGAAGATCGGCCGCAAGCCCGATTGCGACTTCCGCGTCGCCGCCCATGACGACCACCCGCTGAGCCGCTACACTTGCCCGCCGCTCACCACCATGGCGCAGGACTTCGCCGCAATGGCCGGCCGCAGCGTCGAGATCCTGCTGGCCTTGCTCGACGAGGCCGGCCCGCCCGCGCATGACCTCGTGCGAAACGTCAAGCTCGGCGCGACCCTGGTGATGCGTCAGTCGGCCTGAGCGCGCGTCCGCAATTGGAGCCAGGCGGCGGCCTCGCTCATCGCTTGCCGCGCGGCGAGAATATAGCGGCCCATCGACACGAAGCCGTGGATCTGGCCCGGCCAGTGCCGCAGGACCAGCGGCACCCCTTCAGCGAGCAGGCGTTCGCCATAGGCGGTCCCTTCATCGGCCAGGATATCGTGACCGGCGGTTACGACAAACGCCGGCGCCGCGCCTGCAAGGCTCGGTGCCAGCAGCGGCGAAACGCGCCAGTCCTTGATGTCGTCCGGGGTGCGCACATAGTGGTCGCGGAACCAGGCCATGGTGGCGGCGGTCAGTCCAAACCCGTTGCCGAAACGGCGGTAGCTGTCCGCCGTCTGGCGGGCATCGGTGTTGGGATAGATCAGGATCTGGGCGGCAAGCGGCGGTGCTTGCCCATCGCGGGCGAGCAATGCCAGCACGGCGGCAAGATTGCCGCCGGCGCTGTCGCCGGCAACGGCGATACGGGCCGGCTCGATGCCGAGTTCCCCGGCGTCTTGCGCCATGAAGCGGAGCGCTGCCGCGCAGTCCTCGAGCCCGGCGGGGAATTTGTGCTCTGGTGCCAGCCGATAATCGGGGCAGACGACGACGGCATTGGCCAGATTGGCCAGCCAGCGGCAGATCTCGTCATGCGAATCGAGATTGCCGATGACCCAGCCGCCGCCATGCAGATAGAGCACGGCGCGCGCGCCGGTTCGCGGTGCGCCGATGCCGCGATGGATGCGGATCGGAACCGGGCCGTTCGGTCCGTCGATCTGCCGCAGCGATGTCGCCGCGACCGGCTCATATTCGCCCTGCTGCGCCGGGAACGAAGCGTTGTAGGCGGCCCGCGCCGCCGCCACGCTGCCGTTCTCGAACGGCGCACCGCCGGCCGCGCGGCCGATTTCCAGGGCACGCAGAGCATCAGGATCGAGCGTCATCGCAATCTCCGTCATGATTGCATCTAGGCGAGCAGGCCGCGCGCCTCGTCCTCCGAGAGTAGGGCCGGCTGGACGACATCGCCAGCAATGGCGACCGAGTTTTTCGTTTCGCCGGAGTGCAGGATCGCCTCCATGGTCTCCAGCACATGCAGCGCCAGAGTGCCGGACGCGCGGGGCGTGGCACCTGTCGCGAGCGAACGCACGAGGTCGGCAACGCCGAGCATGCGATAGTTGGCGCGGTCGGGCGCGGCATAGGGCCAGTTGCGGGCGCCGTAGAGTTCGCCCTCGCTGGGGAAATCCTTCCACTCGGCGCCGCACTCGGACAAGGACACGGTGCCGCCGAACGTGTCGGGGTCGGGCAGGCGCAGCGAGCCCTCCGTGCCGTGCAGTTCGATCGGATGGTTGGAGTGCTTGAAGACGTCCCATGAGGCGCCGAAGGTCACTGTCGCGCCTGACCGGAATTCGAGCAGCGACAGCACGTTGGTCGGCGTGCCGACCTTGAACGTCGTGTTCTTGAACGGTCCCTCGGCCGATATCAGCCGCTCCTGCTGGCCCCGCGTCGCCATTGCCATGACGCGTTGGACCGGGCCGAGCAAATTGACCAGCATGGTCAGATAATAGGGCCCCATGTCGAACACCGGGCCGCCGCCCGGCTGGTAGTAGAATTGCGGGTTGGGGTGCCAGTGCTCCATGCCGCGGCCCATCATGAAGGCTGTGCCGGTCACGGCGCGGCCGATGGCGCCTTCATCCATCAGACGGCGCGCCCGCCGGCCGGCGGCGCCGAGGAAAGTATCGGGGGCCGAGCCGAGCAGCAGCCCCCGCTTGGCCGCCTCCGACACCAGGCGGCGCCCGTCGCTGGCCGAGGTCGCCAGCGGCTTTTCGGTAAACACATGCTTGCCGGCCGAGAGCGCCGAAAGCGAAATGTCGAAATGTGCTGCCGGAATGGTCAGGTTGAGGACGAGATCGATCTCGGGATCGGCCAGCATGGCGTCGACGCCGAGCGCACGGATGCCATATTCCTTGGCGCGCGCGGCAGCCATGTCGGCCGAGATGTCGGCGCAGGCGCGCAACTCGATGCCGCCGAAAAGCGCGGCATTGCGCAGATAGGTCATCGAGATGTTGCCGCATCCGACGACGCCGATCCCAAGCTTCGTCTTCGATTGTCCGTGCATTTTCTTGTCATTCCTCCGATGCGGCCACGCTCTGCCGGATCCATTGCGCCGGCAACCGATCACTCCTCGCAAGCCGCTATACAACATTTTGAATCTTGACGCGCGTAAAATTTTTATAGAACATGCGAAACTCAGGGCGGCGTCAAGGAATGAACGATATGACGAAGACGAAGCTCAAGATCGGCTGCCAGACCTTCACCTGGGAGATGCTCGGCAAGGCCTGGACCGGCGGCCCCGACGATCTCCTGAAGGCGATCGCCGATGGCGGCTATGCCGGCATCGAGATCACCGACACCATGATCGGCCGCTATGCAGGCAAGCCGACGGAGTTCGCCGCGGCGCTGGAGTCATCCGGCCTGACGCTGGTCTCCTTCGCTTTCGGCTCGAAGAGCGGCTTTACGCTGAAGGAGAAGATCGTCGCCGACCTCGAAACCGCCAAGCGCTGGATCGACTTCGCCGCCGCCTTCCCCGGCGCGCTTGTATCGATGGGCTCGGCGACCGTGGTGTCCGAAGGGTCGCGCGACGACAAATTCGCCATCGCCGCGGAGGTCTATAACAGGGCCGGCGAGCTCGGGCGCAAGGCCGGCGTCCAGGTCGCCGTGCATCCGAGTTCGCACCACAACACGCTGCTGTTCGACCGCGCCGACTACGACGCGATCTTCGCCTTGCTTGACCCCGATCTGGTCGGTTGGGTGCCCGATACCGGCCACATATTGCGCGGCCACAAGGACATGTCCGATACGCTGCGCACCTACCGCGACCGAATCCGCTACATCCACCTGAAGGATGTCGACGCCAAGGGCAACTGGGCCATGCTGGGCAAGGGCGTCTGCGACACGCCTGAAGTCATCGAGATCGCCGGCAGCGCGCCGCACTTCAATGGCTGGCTGGTGCTCGAGGAAGAATCCGACACGGCGGCGGCCGATCCTGCCGGCGCGGTCAAGACCAACCGACGGACGATGCGCGGCTACGGAGCCTGAGGCGATGATCAGGAAACAGGACAGGCGCCTCAGGGTCGGCGTGCTCGGCTGCGGCCCCATCGCGCAGTTCGCGCATCTGGAATCCTGTGCAAAGGCCGGCAATGCCGACCTTTACGCCATCTGCGACGCCGCACCCGACCTGCTCGCTCGCATGGGCGCCACCTACGAGCCGCGGAAGATGTATGCCGACTATGACGCGATGCTCGCCGATCCGGAACTGGAAGCCGTCATCGTCGCCACGTCGGATGCCTATCACGTGCCGATGTCGGTCAAGGCGCTCGACGCCGGCAAGCATGTGCTGTGCGAAAAGCCGATCGGCACGTCGGTTGAGGAAGGCGAGGCGCTGGCCGCGGCGGTGAAGCGCTCCGGCAGGATCCTGCAGGTCGGCCACATGAAACGCTTCGATCCGGCGCTGGAGGCCGCGCGCGACTTCGTCCGCGACGAAATGGGCGAGGTGCTGGCGCTGAAGGCCTGGTATTGCGATTCCACCCACCGCTACACCAACACCGATGCGGTGCAGCCGCTGCCTGTCACCAGCAAGCTGGCGAAGAAACCATCGGGCAATCCGAAGGCGGATCTTCGGCAGTATTTCATGCTGGCGCACGGCTCGCATCTGGTCGACACGGCGCGCTTCCTCTGCGGCGAGATCACGGCCGTACGCGCCCGTCTCAACGAACGCTTCGGCGCCTATTGCTGGTTCGTCGAGACCGAGTTCGCCAGCGGCGCGCTCGGCCATCTCGATCTCACCGTCGCCGTGCGCATGGACTGGCACGAGGGTTTCCAGCTCTATGGCGAGAACGGCTCCGTCATCGCCAAGACGTTCAATCCCTGGTACTTCCGCGCCAGCGAGGTCGACATCTTCCATGAAAAGGACGCGACCTCGCGAAAACCGCTCGGCGCCGACGGCCATTTCTTCCGCCGCCAGCTGGAAGGTCTCGCCGACACGGTGCTGAACGGCGCGCCGATGCGCGGCGCCAATGTCGAGGACGGCATTGCCTCGATCCGCGCCATGGTCGCCATTGCCCGCTCCGTCGAGACCGGCGAACGGATTGAGCTCGCCTCGGTTTCGGGTGCGGTCTGATGCGTCTCGGCGTCTTCGCCAAGACCTTTGCGGGCGCCGAGCCGGCTGCTGTGCTGAAGGCCGTGCGGCAGGCGGGTTATGAGACGACGCAGTTCAACCTCGCTTGCGCCGGCCTGCCGTCGATGCCCGATGCCGTGCCTGACGCAGTCATTCCTGCCATCCGCGCCGCCGCCCGATCAACAGGCGTGTCGCTCGCCGCCCTGTCGGGCACCTACAACATGGCGCATCCCGACAAGGCGGTTCGCAACGATGGTCTTCGCCGTCTTGCCGTCGTCATCGGTACGGCGGCCGCCCTCGACATTCCGCTGGTCACGCTCTGCACCGGCTCGCGCAATGCAGCCGACCAATGGGCCTACCATCCCGACAACGCCACACTGGCCGCCTGGTCCGACATGGCCGCCGAGATGGAAAAGGCGCTGGCGCTGGCCGAAGAGGCCGGCGTCGATCTCGGCATCGAGCCCGAGCAGGCCAACATCGTCACCTCGGCGAAGGATGCCACCCGCTTGATCGCCGACATGGGCTCGAAGCATCTGAAGGTCGTGCTCGATCCGGCGAACCTGTTCGAACATGCGACGCCGCGCGAGGCGCGCGCCATCGTCGCGGCGGCGATCGACGAGGCCGCCGGCCATATAGCCATGGCGCATGCCAAGGACAGGCAAGGCGACGGCCGCTTCGCCACAACGGGGGAAGGCATTGTCGATTTTCCGGATTTCGTCGCGCGGCTGAACGCTGTGAAATTCGATGGCCCGCTTGTCACGCACGGATTGTCGGCCGACGAAGCTCCCGCCGTCGCGGCGTTTCTGCGCGGGCTGCTCCGATGAGTGTCGCGCCGAAGATGATGCTTCGCGACGATGCTGCGCTTCGTGTCTTCGACACGGAGCAAGGCAGGCTCCCCGTCGTCTTCCAGCACGGTCTCGGCGGTGACGCCGCCCAGGTGGCGCAGAATTTTCCCGACGGCCCGTCGCGACGCCGGCTCACCGTCGAATGCCGGGCGCAAGGCGGCTCCGGTGCCGGCCACAAGCGCCCCTTTTCGATCGCCATGTTCGCCGACGACGTGCTGGGCGCCGCCGATGCGGCCGGCATCGAACGCTTCGTCGCCGGCGGCATCTCGATGGGTGCGGCGATCGCGCTGCGCCTGGCCGCCCGTCACCCGGAGCGCGTCACCGGCCTGGTGCTGGTCCGCCCGGCCTGGGCCTTCGACGCGGCACCTGAAAACATGCGTCCCTATGCGGAAATGGCGGAGCTCATCCGAAACCGCCCGTTGAATGAGGCGCGCGCCGTCTTTGCCGCTTCGGCCACGGCGGCCCGGTTCCGCGCCGAGGCACCTGACAATCTGGCGTCCTTGCTCGGTTTCTTCGAACGCGACAATGCAGCGGTCTTCGCCGAAATGATGCAGGCAATCGCCGGCGATGGGCCCGGCGTTTCGCGGGCCGCAGCCTCTGTGCTCTCAATCCCCACACTCGTCGTCGGAAGCGGCGTCGACCTCGTCCATCCCTTGGCGACTGCCCGCGAATTGGCGAAGACAATCCTCAATGCGATCTTCACCGAGGTGACGCCGAAGGCCACCGACAAGGATCGCCACTTCGCCGAAATCCGTGCCGCGATCGGCGGCTTTCTCGATAAAAATTTCAACAACCAGGACCAGTCATGATCTCGAAACTCCTTTCAGGCCCGGCCGCCATCGCCGCATTGCCGCGCGATCGCCTGATCGCCGAATTCTCGCTCTGGTCGGCCGATCTCGCCAATTTCGAGAGCGACGTCAGGCGCATCGAACCCTATGTCGATCTTCACCACATCGATGTCGCGGACGGCCACTTCGCGCCGTCCTTCCTGTTCTTTCCCGATCTCGTCGCCCGCATCGCCAAGCTGACGGCCAAGCCCATCCATGTCCATCTGATGGTCGACGAGGCAATCGTCGAGGCGCAGACGCGCCAATTCATCGAGGCCGGAGCCGACATGATCAGCGTCCATGCCGAGAACGGCGAGGCGGGTCTGCGCGCGGTTCGGCTGGCACGGCAACTCGGCGCCGGGGCCGGCGTCGTGCTGCGGCTGGAAACGCCGGTCGAAGCGGTGACGCCCTTTGTGTCCGAAGTCGCGTTCATCACGCTTCTGGGAACCGCGATCGGCGTCAAGGGGCAGGGCCTTTCGGAGAAAGCCTGCGACAGGTTGGTTGAGGCCCGCGCCATCCTGCGGAAGACCGGACGCGAGGCGGACGTGGTTCTTGCCGCAGACGGCGGTATCCGCCATGAGACCGTGCCGCTGCTGCGTGCCGCAGGCGCCGAGACCGTGGTGCTCGGCTCGCTGGCCTTTGGTGACAGGGATCTGGCCGGCCGCATCGGCTGGCTGCACGGGCTGAAAGTCGCGGCATGAGCAACGAAGCCGCTCTCGCGATCGATCTGGGCGGCACCGAGCTTCGTGCCGCCCTGGTCGACCGCGATGGCAAGATACTGGCATTCGCGGCGGTGCCGACACAGGCGCAGGCCGGTCCCGAAGTGGTGATCGGCCAGATCGAGGCTCTCGCCGCAACCATCCATGCCGAGGAACCGGCGCTCGCCATCCTTGGCGTCGGCGTCGGCGCGCCGGGACCGCTCGATCCGCTGGCCGGCATCGCGGTCGGGCCGCCGACGCTTGCCGGCTGGCTGGACGTGCCGCTGGCCGACATCCTCGAGCGGCGGCTCGGCTTGCCGGTGCGGCTGGAGAACGACGCCAATGCCGCGGCACTTGGCGAGTGGCGCTTCGGCGCCGGCCACGGTGCCCGTTCGCTCGTCTTCGTCACCGTCTCGACCGGCATCGGCGGCGGCGTCGTCGTCGACGGGCGCATCCTGCATGGCCGCCGCGGGCTTGCCGCCGAGATCGGCCATATGACCATCACCAATGAAGGCGAGCGCTGTATGTGCGGTGTCGTCGGCTGTTTCGAGGCCATCGCCTCGGGCACCGCGCTCGGCCGCCGCGCCAATGCCGCGACTTCAGCCTTCGACGGCTCGACGCTGCGCCGCCTCTCGGCCGACGGCGAGGTTACTGGCCGCCATGTCGTCGATGCGGCGCGGCTGCAGGACGATCTCGCTTTGGCCTTGCTCGAGGAGGAGTCGCGCTGGCTGGGCGTCGGCTTCACCAACCTCTTGCATCTCTATTCGCCCGACGTGCTGGTCGTCGGCGGCGGCATCGCCAATGGCCTCGATCTGATGGCTCCGGCAATAAAGGCGACCATCCGCCAGCGCGCCATGCGCGCCTATCGCGACGTGCCGGTGGTTCAGGCCCAGCTCGGCCGCCACGCCGGGCTGGTCGGCGCGGCAAGCCTTGTCCTGTTCGACGACGGCACGGCCCGCGTGCCTGTCGAAGGGCCGCGCAGATATCCCGGACATGGGGAGGGACACTGATGGCCGAGCTGCGCGGCGTGCGCAAGTCCTGCCGCCTCACACGGTGAACACACGAAAAATGGCCGGAGGCAGTGATGCCTCAGGCCATTTACTATCGTTGTTCGCCGTGCGGACTACTCGGCTGGAACGATGTCCGCCGGCAGGCTGTCGTCGGCCGTTCCCGCCAGCGCCCTGGCCAGTTTGGCCTCGTCGAGTTCGCCTTCCCAGCGCGCCACCACCAGCGTCGCCACCGCATTGCCGACGAAGTTTGTCAGCGCCCGACATTCCGACATGAAGCGATCGACGCCGAGGATAAGCGCCATGCCGGCGACAGGCACGGCGGGCACCACCGAAAGCGTGGCGGCAAGGGTGATGAAGCCGGCGCCGGTGATGCCTGCGGCGCCTTTGGAGGAGAGCATCGCCACCAGCAGCAGCAGGATCTGGTCGCCGAAGGAGAGATGGATGTTCGTCGCCTGCGCGATGAACAGCGCGGCCAGCGTCATGTAGATGTTGGTGCCGTCGAGATTGAAGGAATAGCCGGTCGGGATGACCAGGCCGACCACCGAGCGCTTGGCGCCGGCCTTCTCCATCTTCTCCATCAGCGAGGGCAGTGCCGCTTCCGAAGACGAGGTGCCCAGCACCAGAAGCAGCTCCTCCTTGATGTAGCGGATCAGCGACAGGATGGAGAAGCCGTTGTAGCGGCAGACGGCGCCCAGCACGATGAACACGAACAGGAAAGCGGTCATGTAGAAGGTGCCGACCAGCATGGCGAGGTTGATAACCGAGCCGATGCCGTATTTGCCGATCGTGAACGCCATGGCGCCGAACGCTCCGATCGGCGCTGCCTTCATAAGCACGCTGACCAGCTTGAACATCGGCGCCATCAGCGCCTGCAGGAAATTGAGCACCGGCGCGCCCTTGTCGCCGACCAGCGCCAGCGCGATGCCGAACAGCACCGAAAAGAACAGCACCTGCAATATGTCGCCGTCGGCGAAGGCGCCGACGATGGTCGTCGGGATGATGTTCATCAGGAAGCCGGTGACCGACTGGTCGTGCGCCTTGGCGGCGTAGCTGTTGACGGTCGCGGCGTCGAGCGTCGCCGGGTCGATGTTGAAGCCGGCGCCGGGCTGCACGACATTGGCCACGATCAGGCCTATGATGAGCGCCAGCGTAGAGAAGGTGAGGAAATAGAGCATCGCTTTGCCGGCGACGCGGCCGACCTTCTGCAGGTCGCTCATGCCGGCGATGCCGGTGGCGACGGTCAGGAAGATGACCGGGGCGATGATCATCTTGACCAGCTTGATGAAGGCGTCGCCGAGCGGCTTCATGCTCTCGCCGAGCGAGGGATAGAAATGGCCGAGCAGGATGCCGACGGTGATCGCCACCAGCACCTGCACGTAGAGTTGGGCGTAGAGCGGCTTGCGCTGCGCGGCGGGCGCGCGTGATTGGTCTGCCATGTGCATCTTCTATCTCCCTGGCCGGAGGGAACGGCACGCGCCGCCCCGCAAGACTTCTCCCATCGCGGCGCTCCGGTCGCTCGCCGCTGTCGAGAGTTTTGCAAGCGCCGTGCCAGATCGAGAAAACGCCGGAACCCTGGATTTCCGGCAGTTTTGTCCCCGTTTCGATGGAGGCCTGTGCGGATTTCCGCACTCATCCTTGTTTGCGTGGGCGGAATTTCGCATTACAGTGGCCGCCGAACAGCGAAAGAACGGAGAGGGCAAACGCCGCGAGCGCGCACCGATAGCGTATCCCCAGGGTTTGCCCTCCGCGACCTCCTGCGCGAAGCGATGGCCAGGCTGCGTGACGGCCGCTGGCTCATTCTCCTGGTCGCCCTGGCAATGCTGGCGGGAGCGGTTGCGATTGCCGGGCGCCTTGCCGCCAACCAGGCCGCCGGCGATCTGCGCGACGGAGCACTGGCAGCCTTGCCGCTGGCGGCGGGCACCCTGGCCGGCGAAATCGAAAAGCAGCGTCTCGTTCCCTTGGTGCTGGCACGCGACGATGCCGTGCGCGACGCGTTGCGCCGGGCCGGCAAAACGCAAGAGACAGCGCTCGACGACAAGCTCCGGGCGATTGCCGCCGACGCCTCGGCATCCGCCATCTATGTCATCGACACGGCAGGCATCGCAATATCCGCAAGCAACGCCGGCGAGCCGGGCAGCTTCGTCGGCATCGACTACAACTTTCGTCACTATTTTACCGACGCAATGGCCAACGGCGCAGCCAGCCAGTATGGCCTCGGCACGATCAGCGGCAGGCCGGGACTTTATCTCGCCAGCCGCGTCGACGACGGCAAGACGGCGCTCGGCGTCTCCGTACTGAAAGTCGAACTCGACGGCGTCGAAGCCAATTGGCGCTCCAGCGGCTTTGTCGTTTTCGTCACCGACGAGCGCGGTGTCGTGCTGGCGACCAGCCGGCCCGAGTGGCGGTTCCACGCGCTTGCGCCGCTCTCGGCCGCGGATGCCGCGACAGCTCACGAGCAGCTTCAACTCGCCGAAGCCGGCTTCGAACCGCTGCCCATACGACGCGGTGCCGGCGACGGCCTGGCGACGATCGACGATGCCGGAAAGCCGCGCCGGTTCGTCGAGGTGGTGCAGGACCTGCCCGGCGCGGTTCCCGGCTGGCGTCTGTGGCTGCTCACACCTGCCGATGCCGCCTTGACGTCGGCCGCCAACACGGGGCGCCTGACCACGCTGCTGGCGCTGCTGCTGACGGGTTTGCTTGCCTATGTGCTTTTCAGGCGCCGCCGTGCGCGCCGCCTGAGGCAGGAAGCGCTGGCGCGCATGAATGCCGAACTGGAGAGCAGGGTAAGCACTCGGACGGCGGAACTGACCCGCTCCAACACGGCCCTTGCCGGCGAGATCGCCGAGCGCGAAAACGCCGAGGCCAAGGTCCGTCGGCTGCGCGACGATCTCGCCCAGGCCAACCGGCTTTCCATCCTAGGCCAGATCGCCGCCGGCGTCGCGCATGAGATCAACCAGCCGGTGGCGGCCATCCGCACCTATGCCGAAAATGCCGGCCGCTTCCTGCATGGCGGCAAGGTCGAATCCGTCCCGGACAACCTGACATCGATCGTGTCGATGACCGAGCGCATCGGCGCCATCACCGGCACGCTGCGCACCTTCGCGCGGCGGCCAGGCGTCGCCGCCTCGCCGCTGCCGGTGCGTGAAGCGATCGACGGCGCGTTGTCGCTCCTGTCCGGCCGCATCCGCGATTCCGGCGTGACCGTCGTCAAGCCGCGCGGCACGGCATCGCCGCTGGTGATGGCGAGCCGCATCCGGCTGGAGCAGATCCTGGTCAATCTCTTGCAGAATGCGCTGGATGCCCTGAAGGACCGGCCCGGTCCGCGCATCGAGATCGAGCTTGCCGAGCGTGACGACAGGGTGCTGGTTTCGGTGCGCGACAATGGCCCTGGTCTCGGGCCGGAAGCGGCTGGCAATCTGTTCATGCCGTTCCAGACCACCAAGGAGAAGGGGCTTGGCCTCGGTCTGGTGATCTCACAGGAGATCGCCCAGGAACTGGGCGGCACGCTGCGCCTCGATCCAGGCAGCACAAAAGGCGCATCCTTCACCATAGATCTGAGGCGAATTGAATGACTGAGGGATCAGGGCTGGTCACGCTCGTCGAAGACGACGCGGATCTGCTTCACGCCACCACGCAATTGCTCGAGCTTGCTGGCTTCAACGTGATCGCGTTCAAGGCCGCGGAGGCAGCGCTTGCCGCCGTCGACCGGGATTTTCAGGGCGTGGTTGTCAGCGATATCCGCATGCCCGGCATGAACGGCTTGCAGCTGTTCGATCGCATCAGGGCGATCGACATCGACATACCGGTGATCCTGGTCACCGGGCATGGCGACATCGATCTCGCAGTGGCCGCGCTCAAGGATGGCGTCTACGATTTCATCCCGAAACCCTATGCGGGCGAGCGCCTTGTCGAGGCACTGAAGCGGGCAAGCGAAAAGCGGCGGCTGGTGATGGAGAACCGGCGGCTGCATGAGGCCGCCGCGCAGGCCGCCGACGGCCTGCCGCTGATCGGCGAGGCGCCGGCGATCCGGCGGCTGCGCGAGACCCTGCGCCAGATCGCCGACATGGATGTCGACGTGCTGGTGGAAGGCGAGACCGGCACCGGCAAAGAGGTGGTGGCGGATCTCCTGCATAGATGGGGCCGGCGCCGCGCAAAGCCTTTCGTGGCGCTGAATTGCGGCGCTCTGCCGGAGACCGTCATCGAGAGCGAGCTGTTCGGCCACGAGCCGGGCGCATTCACCGGGGCGCAGCGGCGGCGGATCGGTCGCATCGAGCATTCGAGCGGCGGCACGCTGTTCCTCGACGAAATCGAATCCATGCCGCCGCCGCTCCAGGTCAAGCTGCTGCGGGTGCTGGAAACGCGCAGCCTCACCCCGCTCGGCTCCAACGAAACGCGCCGCCTCGATCTGCGGGTCGTCGCGGCAACGAAGGTGGATCTGGGCCGGCCGGACCAGCGCGGCGATTTCCGCGAGGATCTCTATTTCCGCCTCAACGTGGTGATGCTGCGCATCCCTCCGCTGCGCGAGCGGCGCGGCGACATCCCGATGCTGTTCGGGCATTTCCTGGGCAACGCCTCGCAGCGTTTCGGCCGTCCTGTCGCGGCCGTGAATGCCGCGGTGAGCGACCATCTCCAGTCGCATGACTGGCCGGGCAATGTGCGCGAGCTGGCGCATTTTGCCGACCGCGTCGCGCTTGGCCTCGGGCCCGACGAGGAGGCCAGGGCAACCCCCGTGCGTTTGCCGGAGCCCTCGGCGGCGCTGCCCGAACGGGTCGGCCGTTACGAGGCGCAACTCATCCGCGAGGCCTTGCGCGACCACGCCGGCGACGTGCGCGGAGCCATCGACGCACTCGGCGTGCCGCGCAAGACTTTCTACGACAAGCTCAAGCGCTACGGCATTTCCGCCTCCGAATTCCGCAATGGTGGCATCCCCGACCAGCACCCTGTTCGGAGACGGATATAGGCGTTGCGCAGGCGCTCCGGCCTTCGTAACTCTGTTCGTCTCCCGTTGCGCATTTCGGATGAGCCATGATCACGACACTTGAAACGACGGCAACCCCGTTGCCCCAGGAACTCGCCTTTCTCGGCGAACGTTTGATGGCGTTCAACGACGGCGATGTCGGCGCTTCCGAAAGGAAGGCCCTTGCGGTGTTCGTGCGTGATGAAGCCGGCGCGATTGTCGCGGGCATTTCGGGCTATACCGCCTGGGGCTGGCTTTACGTGCAATGGCTGTGGGTCGACGAAAGGCTGCGCGGCCGGCACATGGCCGGCACGATGCTGGACGCGGCTGAGAAGGAGGCGATGGCGCGCGGCTGTCAGAACGCCTGGATCGACACCTTCAACCCCAACGCCGCCAGGGTCTATCAGCGCCAGGGCTATCAGCCCTTCGGAACACTCGCCGATTTCCCCGTCGGCCGCAGCCGCGTCTTCCTGCAGAAAAAACTGTCGGCGGGCTGACAGAAGCAATTACAGGAAAAGCGCGAAGCGGTTTTCCGTCCGAAATTGCGTCAAACAAGAATCTAACCAGCCAGCCGTCCGCCGCGCATCGGCTGCGGCGCGCCCGTCGTGCTGGGAAAGCTGATCGGCAGGCCGCGCAGCACGCGCACCGCCAAAAAGGCAAAACACTCTGCCTCCACCGCGTCGCCGCTCCAGCCGAGGCTTTCGGCCTGCACCACCTCGACACCGGCGCGGCTGGCGATCATTGCCATCATCGTCGGGTTGTGGCGGCCGCCGCCGCTGACCACCAGTTTTTTCGGCCGGCTCGGCAGAAGGTCGAGTGCCTTGCCGACCGCGGCGGCGGTGAAGGCGGTCAAAAGCGCGGCGCCGTCTTGCGCGTTCAGGCCATCCGCCATGGCGGCGCCGAAGTCGAAACGATCGAGCGATTTGGGGTAGGGTTTGGTCAGGTAAGGATGTTGCAACAGCTTGGCGAGCCGGGCCTCGTCGACCGTTCCCGCCCGGCCAAGCGCGCCGTCGCGGTCCATCTCACCGAGCCCTTTCGACTTGATGAAATCATTGAGCGGCGCGTTGGCCGGGCCGGTGTCGAAGGCGACGACATTGTCGGCGCCGTCCCACCAGGTGACGTTGGCAACGCCGCCGAGATTGAGCACGGCCACCTCGCCACTGGCGCCGGCGCTGCGCATCAGTGCGGTGTGATAGGCGGCGGCCAAGGGCGCGCCTTGCCCACCCGCGCGCATGTCGGCGGAGCGGAAATCATAGGCGACCTTGGTTCTCAGGATCGAATGCATCAATTCGCCGTCGCCGAGCTGGCGGGTCTGGCCGAGCCGCCCGACCTGCGGCGCGCGATGCAGCACCGTCTGGCCGTGGAAACCGACAACGCCGATGTCGGCCATCTCCATCCCATAGCCTTCGACGAGCTCTCTGACCGCCGCCGACTGCGCGCGGGTCAGCGCCTCCTCGGCCTCACGGAAGATCGCCGGCTCCGGCCCGGTGAAATTCCATTCTCTCGCCTGCTTTAGCGTCTCTTCCAGCAAGGCGCGGATCGACGGGGGGTAGGGCATCAGCCGGTAGGTGCCGAAATCGTCGATGCGCTCGCCATCGGTCTTGATCAGGGCGACATCGATGTTGCCGTCCAGCACGGTACCGGTCATCAGGCCGACGGCCCAGAGGGATTCCATTATCAAACTCCATTGATGAGATCGCCGATCGCTTGGCGAAGCGCGACGATTCCGCTGTCGACGTGACGTGTCGGATGGATCCGGTTGGTAAGCAAGGTCCACGCCTTGCCCCTGTCGAAGTCGATCCACAGCCCCGTGCCGGTAAAGCCGGTGTGGCCTATCGTTCCAGGGCTGCAGAAAGCGCCCCCCGACCAGCCTTCACGGGGACGCTCCCAGCCGTGGGTGCGGGTGGCGGACAAGGGCTGGCGCATCAGCTCTATCGAACGTTGGGATGTGCCAATGCCGTCCAGCAGTCCTTGCGCAAAATCGAGCACCGAGGCCGCCGTGCCGAACAGGCCGGCGTGGCCGGCGCCTTGCAGCGCCGCGCAATTGTCGTCGTGAACCTCGCCGGACAGGACCCGATGGCGCCAGGTGCAGTCCTCGGTCGCGGCGGTGTCTTCTGGCTCTGCGGACCAGGCAAAGCCGGGTCCGGGCTCGATATCGCGGATCGTCTTTTCCGACAGCCGCTCGAGCGCAAAGCCGAGCAGGATAAAGTTGATGTCGGAATAAACCGGCTCGCGCGCTCGCCATTCCCGCTGCAGAATGAAGGCGCGCAACAGGTCAGGGTCGCGCCCATAGGTGTAGATCGGCTCGACGGCGGGGAATGGCGCCTGGTGGCCGAGACACTGGCGGAACGTCACCCTCCGCTCCCAGGCCCCGGCATCGTATTGGCGCAGGTCCGGCAGCACCGAAATCAGCGGCGCATCGAGATCGATGACCCCGTCCTCCGCCAGCGCCAGGATGCGCGGTGTGGTGAAGATCACCTTGGTCAGCGATGCCAGGTCAAACCAGGTTTCGACGGTCATCGGCCGCTGCTTCGGTACGAGTTGCGCGAAGCCGATCGCCCTGGCGATGCGGTGGCCGTCCCTGTCGACGATGCCGAGCACACCGCCGGGAATTCGCTTCGCCGCCACTGCGGCTTCCAGCGGTGCGAACGCACGATCGAAGAGCTGGGAGAGATCGCTCAATGCCGGCCTCCATCGGAGAGGCCGCGATCCTTCGCGCCCGCCACTGGCCTGCCGGCCATCTCCCCCACGAGGGGGGAGATTGGCAGCCTTGACCTAACGCCCACCTTCCAACGCAGAAGGTCGGCGAAAGTGGTGATGAAATCCGATCTCCCCCCTTGTGGGGGAGATGCCCGGCAGGGCAGAGGGGGGCGCTGTCCCGCCGACCTCACATATCCAAAGGCACCGCCCATCAACCTTCCACCCTCGCCATATGGTCTCCGCCAAACCGCTCCCATCGCGCCGGCGCCGGTTCGAATCCCCGCGGGCGCACCAGCGAGGGAACCTGGCGCGTATCGATCTCGAAGCGCTCGCGTCTCCGGTCGATGGCCGGAACGGCTGATATGAGCTTCTTCGTATAGGAATGCTTCGGCGTCGACAGCACCGAGGCCGCGTCGCCGATCTCGACGATCTGGCCGGCATAGATGACAGCGATGCGGTGGGCGATCCGCTCGACGACAGCCATGTCGTGCGAGATGAACAGATAGGCCAGCCCATATTCGCGCTGCAGGTCGACCAGCAGCTCCAGCACTTTGGCCTGCACCGAGACGTCGAGCGCCGACACGGCTTCATCGAGAACGACGACGGACGGGTTGAGCATCAGCGCGCGGGCAATGCACAGCCTTTGCCGCTGGCCTCCGGAGAATTCGTGCGGATAGCGTCGCAGACTGTTCTCCGGCAGGCCGACGCGCTCCAGCAGGCTCGCCATCCTGGCCCGCGCCTCGGCATCCGCCCGCCCGCCATTGGCGATCACCGGCTCCGCCAGGATGCTCTCGATGCTCAGCCGCGGGTTGAGCGAAGCGTAGGGATTCTGGAAAACCATCTGCACGGGCTTGGCGCTATGCTTTGCCGAGGCCGTTCGGGCGCCGACCGAGAAGCTGCCGCGCGTCGAGCGCACCAGCCCAAGGACTGCTTTCGCGGTGGTCGATTTGCCCGAACCGCTCTCGCCGACAATGGCCAATGTCTCTCCCGGCATCAGGTCGAAGTCGACACCGTCGACGGCGTGCACGGCGCCGCTGGCATGGCTGAAGAAACTGCTCTTGAGCGGAAATCGCACCACTAGGCCGTTGACCTCAAGGGCCGGGTCCGACCTTGCGTCCTTGCCGCGCTGTCCGTCCGAGCGTGTCGCGCGGCCGTGGGCGAAATGCGGCACATCCCGCAACAGATGCTGCGTGTAGGCGTGCTGCGGATGATCGAGGATCTGGTTCAATTCGCCCTGTTCCACGGCCTGCCCGTTCTGCATCACCATCACCTTGTCGGCGATGCCGGCGACAAGGCCGATGTCGTGAGTGATGAAGATGACGGACATGCCGCTTTCCTGCTTGAGCTCTGCAAGCAGCGCCATGATCTGCGCCTGCACCGTGACATCGAGCGCCGTCGTCGGTTCGTCGGCGATCAGTAGGCGCGGATTGCAGGCGAGCGCAATGGCGATCATCACCCTTTGCAGCATGCCGCCCGACAGCTGGTTGGGTGTGTATTTCAGCCGCCGCGCGGCGTCGGGAATACGCACCCGGTCGAGCGCGTCCTTGGCCGCCGTCGTGGCCTGCTTGCCCGTCAGGCCGCGATGCAGCCGGAATGATTCCTCGATCTGCGTGCCGATGGTCAGAACCGGGTTGAGCGAAGTCATCGGCTCCTGGAAGATCATGCCGATCTCTGCACCGCGAATGCCGGTCAGTTGCGGTTCGGTCGCGGTCGTCAGGTCGAAGAGACTGCCGTCGGCCTGTTTCAGTCTCATGGTGCCGCCGGTGATGCGGCCGCCACCGAAATCGATGAGACGGTTGATCGACAGCGCGGTGACCGACTTGCCCGAGCCGCTTTCGCCGACCATGGCGAGCGTTTCGCCGTCGGCGAGGTCGAAGCTGACGCCGCGCACCACTTCATTGGCTTGCGGATCGCGGCCGAAGCCGACGCGCAGGTCGCGAACGGACAGAAGCGGGATCATGCGAGCGCTCTCCGCATCTTCGGATCGAGGATGTCGCGCAAGGCGTCGCCCAGCAGGTTGAAGCCCAGAATGCTGATCATGATCGCCAGGCCCGGGAAGATCATCAGCCAGGGCGCGGTTTCCATCAAATTGCGGCTGTCGCTCAGCATCAGGCCGAGCGAGGCGGCCGGCGGCTGCGTGCCGAGCCCGAGGAAACTCAAGCCGGCTTCGGTGAGCAACGCCCAGGCGAGCGCCAGCGTCACCTGGACGGTCAGGGGCGCCACCAGATTGAGCAGCAAATGCCGCGTGACGATATAGAACGAGCTGCTGCCGAAGGTGCGCGCGGCATCGACGAATTCGCGCGCCTTGAGCGACAAAGCGGGGCCGCGCACCACGCGCGTGAAGATCGGCGTGTAGACTACGCCGATGGCGACCACGCTGGTCCATGTGCCAGGTCCGGCAACGGTGACGATCAGCAGCGCCAGGAGGATGGCCGGGAAGGCCAGCAGCACATCCATGATGCGCATCACAACGCCATCCCAGCGGCGCCCGAGCCAGGCGGCGGCGAGCCCGAGCACGGTGCCGGCAAGCGCGGCGAAGGCGACCGAAAAGAACGCCACGGTGAAGGACTGGCCGACGCCCGCGATCAGCCGGCTCGCCACGTCGCGGCCGAACAGGTCTGTGCCCATCCAGTAGGCGGCACTGGGCGCGTGCAGCCGGTCGACCCGGTATTGCGTGATCGGATTGTGCGGGGTCAGTCCCAACAGGCCGAGGATGGCGACCAGGAGATAGGCGCCGACGATCACGCCGCCGATACGGCCGCTGCCGTGCCCGAAGATGGCGCGCAGCATGCGCATCACTGCTCGCCCGGCCGGATGCGCGGATCGAGCGCGACATAGGCGAGGTCCACCAGGAGATTGACGATCATGAAGTTGAAGGCGATGAACAGCACGCTGCCCTGCACCAGCGCGTAGTCGCGCTGGAGGATGGCATCGAGCACCATGCGGCCGAGGCCGGGCAGGGCGTAGATCTGCTCGACGATGACCGCGCCGCCCAGGAGATAGCCGAACTCGATGCCGCTCAGCGTCACCACCGGGATCAGCGCGTTGGGGAGCGCATGCCGCCAGATGACGCTGCGCGCCGAGGCGCCCTTGCTGCGGGCGGTGCGCACATAGTCGTCGCCCAACACGTCGAGCATGGCCGAGCGCGAGATGCGGGTGACAGAGGCGGCGAAGGCGAAGCCGAGCGTGATGGCAGGCAGGATCAGCTGGCTGAGATTGCGCAACGGATCCTGCCAGAGCGGCGCGAATTCGCCCATCGCCGGCAGCACGCCGAAGCCTGCGGACAGCGCGTAGATGATCAAAAGGCCGAGCACGAAGCTCGGCGTCGACTGGCCGATCATGGCGACGACGCGCACGCCGAGGTCGGACAATTTCTCACTGCGGGTGGCGGCGTAGATGCCCGCCGGCATCCCGGCGGCGAGTGCGATGAACATCGAAAGGACGGCCAACTCGAGCGTCAGCGGAAATCGTTCGAGGATGACGTCGAGGACTGGCCTGCCATAGGTGACGGAGATGCCGAAATTGCCGTGCAGGATGCCGCCGATCCAGCGCCAGTACTGGACGAACCAGGGCTGGTCGATGCCGAAATAGGCGGCGAGCGCATCGCGCTGCGCCGGTGTCAGCAGGCCGGCTTCGGTGCCCAGCATCGCGGTAATCGAATCGCCCGGCACCATCCGGATCGCCACGAAGACCAGGATGGACACGCCAAGCAGGACGAGAGGAAACGCCGCCAGTCGTCGCATCAGATAGTTCACGCGAAGAAGTCCTCTCGTCCGATGCCTGCGGACTGCTGGATGGTAACCTTGCTGAGGCTGAACAGCGTACCCGTCGGCGTCGGCACGAATCCCGCGATGTTCTTCTGCTGGGCCGTATAGCTGTAGGACGTGTAGAGCCAGATCCAGGGCGAGACCTCGGCGAGGTGCTTCTCGAATTCGGCGAAGATCACCTTGCGCTTGGCCGGATCGGTCTCGGCGCGGCCTTTCTGCATCAGGCTGTCCAGCGTGTCGTCGATGTAGTTGGCCACCTTCTGCAGATTGCCTGATTTGGTCCAGTAGCGGTTGTACATTGTGTAGGGGTCGGCGCGGCCGCCATTAAGCGCGATCGCCATGTCGAAATCGCCCTTCAGCCAGGCGTCGACATAGACGTTGAGCTCCATCATCTTGATGTCGAGCTTGACGCCGATTTCGGCGAGCTGCGACTGGATGACCTGGGCTTCTGCCGCCGCCGTCGGCGGCTCGCCGGTGGCGCCGATCACGGTCGCCGAAAAGCCGTCGGCAAAGCCTGCCTCCGCCATCAACTTCTTGGCCTTCTCGACATCGCGCTTGTAGCAGAAGAGCTGGCTTGGATCGGTCGCAAGTGCTGGGATCGTCAGCGGTCCCGTAATCTTGCCTTCGCCGAGCGCGGCGGTGTCCAGCACCTCCTGCCGGTCGACGGCGCAGGAGATCGCCTGGCGCACCTTGAGCTCGGTCATAGGCTTGCGTGACGGATTGAGCTGCAGCACGTTATAGGCCAGCACCGGCGCGCGGTTCAGTTGCAGGCTGGCCTCCTTCGGCACCAGCGTGGCGACGAGCGGATCGTTGAGCAGCGCGAAATCGACCTGCTTGGTGCGCATGGCGGCGAGGATCGCCGCTTCGTCGGGCAGCACGCTGATCTCGATGCCGTCGACGCCGGTCGCGCCGCCGGCCCATTCCTTGTTGGCGCTCAACACTTCCTTGGCGTTGGGGTCCCATCTGTCGAGCTTGAACGGGCCGGAGCCGACCGTTTTGGTGCCGATCGAGCCAGCCTTGATCTCGGCCGCCGGCACGATGGCCGCGTTGATGTCGCTCATCGCCGTCAGGATCGGCGCGTCGGGCTGCGATAGATGGAACACGACGGTTCCAGCGTCCGGCGTGTCGATGCTGGTGATCGACAGGAAGTTGGCGCGGGCGGCGGCGCCTGTCTTCTCGTCCAGGATGCGCTCGAACGATGCCTTGACGTCGGCCGGGGTCACGGCAGCGCCGTCCTGGAATTTCGCCTTGGGATCGAGCTTGAAGGTCAGCTCCTTGCCGTCCTTGGAGAATTCCCAGGACGTGGCGATGGCCGGGATGATCTGCAGGCTCGCATCGACCCGCACCAGCGGCTCATAGATCAGCTCCAGGAGCCGCAGCGAGGAAAAGGCCGTCTGCTTGTGCGGATCAAGTCCCGTTGCGTCCTGCGACCAGGCCATGTGCAGCGTCGCCGCCTGCGTCGAAACGGTGGCGATGCCGAGCATGGCTGCCAGCGTGATGCCCGACAGCAGCTTTCTTGTGAGGTAAACCATTCTCGTCTCCCATCTTTGCTTGAACCCGATGCCCTTGCAGTTCTGCGGACCGCTTCCAAGACACACGCGCTTTGGAGCATCGGCCCAGTCTATGCGGCTTCGCGCCGTCTTGTCTAAAGCGGCTTGCCGTTTTGTCTAAGCGGCTTCATGAAGTCTCGTCTCAAGCGCCTTCATACGTCTTGTCTCAAGCGCCTTCATGCGTCTTGTCGCTGATTGCCTTTCGCAGGAAACCCCCTGCCTTGGCGAGGGCTGCACGTGCCTCCTCGACCTCAAGCCCGGTGATGGTCAGCAGGATCGCCAGCTTCACGTCGTTGCCGGTCCGGCCGAGCGCCTGGCGCGCCTGCGCCGCCGTGCAGCCTGTGGTCTGCATCACGATCCTGGTTGCCCTGGCGACCAGTTTCCTGTTGGAAGGATTAAGGTCCACCATCAGGTTCTGGTAGCTCTTGCCGATGCGGATCATCGAGGCCGTGCTCAGCATGTTGAGCACCAGCTTCTGCGCCGTTCCGGATTTCAGCCGGGTCGAGCCGGTCAGCACCTCGGGACCGACGACCGGCGAGATGGCGATGTCGGCGATGCCTGCTATGGTCGATGCCGGATTGCAGGACAGGGCGACCGTCGTTGCTCCCACCTGCTTGGCATAGTTCAGGCCGCCGATCACATAGGGCGTGCGCCCGCTGACCGCGATGCCGACCACCACGTCGTCCGGAGTGAGCTTGATGTCCTGCAAGGCCCTGGCGCCCGTCTTGGGATCATCCTCGGCCCCTTCGGTCGAGCGCACCAGCGCGTCGGGCCCGCCGGCGATCAGGCCAATGACCATGCCTTCCGGCACGCCGAAAGTGGGCGGACATTCCGAGGCGTCGAGCACGCCCAGCCGGCCGCTGGTGCCGGCGCCCATATAGATGAGCCGAGCGCCTTTCTGGAAGGCGAGCACGATGCGGTCGACCGCGGCCGCGATGTCCGGCAGCACCTTTTCGACCGCTGCCGGGACCTCCCGGTCCTCGTCGTTGATCTTGCGCAGGACGTCGATCGTCGGCAGGAGGTCGATGTCCATGGTCCGCGGATTGCGGCCTTCGGAAACCAGCCGGTCCAGCTCGGACATCAAACCTTGCTCGCTCATCCCAGTGCTTTCAAAATCAGGCCAGTGCTTTCAAAATCAGGGCACCCAGCCGGTAACGAGAGTGGTTCCTCAACGGCTCCGGTACACGCGCACGTCGATCTATTGTCGCTACACTGTTTCGTTAACGTCTTAGAATTTCATATTCGTTCCGTCAACGAAAAGATGGAATAAATTATTCCTCGGTGTTAGCACTCGCCGGGCGACCTGCGGGCAAGAATGATCGCCCCGGAAACCGCGTCGCCATCGGCGGGTTTCAGGCGCCGGCGAACGTCGGGAGCGAGCCATGGTTCGAGCGGGCTGGCGAGCCCGCCCAGCAGAGTCACGCGCGGAGCGCCTTTTTCGAAAAGCACCCGCACCAGCGTGTCGATCTGTGCGGCGGCCTTTTGCACGATGCGCCGTCCGGCCGGATCGCCCTGGTCGGCGTGGCGCATGACCATCGGCGCCAGGGCCGCATAATCCGTGGCGCTGGCGCGGTCCATCCAGGCCACGGCTTGCATCGGGTCGTTCTCGAAACGCTGCATGACCTCCGCCAGCAGCGCCGTGCGCTCATGCCGGCCGTCATGGGCGCGCAACGCCAGTTGCACGGCCTTCAAGCCGAGATCGGCGCCGCTGCCTTCGTCGGAGATCGGAAAGCCATAGCCGCCGGCGCGCAGGTCGCGCCCTTCGACGAAGCCAAGGCCGATCGAACCGGTGCCGGCAATGACGATGGCGCCGTCCTGGCCCGAATGCGCGCCGAGGCAGGCGCCGACGCCGTCGCTGACGAAATCGATGCTGGCAAAGGGATGCGCGATCGCCCGCAGCGCCTCCAGCGCGCCCTTGCGTCCGATTCCGGCAAGACCGATCCCGGCGTGGATCCGGGTGGTCTCGGCCGCGCCGAACCCTGCCTCCTCGATCGCGGCGCCAAAGGCCTTGGCAACCGACGCCCAGGCCGCATCGATACCGAGCCGCATCGACGCCGGACCGGAGAGGCCCTGTCCCAGCACGATTCCTTCGGCGTCCTCGATACGGGCGCGACAGCCGGTTCCGCCGCCGTCGACGCCGAGAAAATAATCGGAGCGGCCGTTGTTCATGCGCTCAGCCGCTCGATGTCGGCGCCGCACAGACGCAGCTTGCGGTCCAGTTGCTCATAGCCACGGTCGAGGTGATAGACGCGGTTGATGGTCGTCTCACCCTCGGCGACCAAGGCCGCCAGGACCAGCGAGACCGAGGCGCGCAAATCGGTGGCCATGACTTGCGCGCCGTGCAGTTTCTCGCCGCCGCGCACCAGCGCGGTGGTGCCTTGCAGCTTGATGTTGGCGCCGAGCCGCATCAGTTCGGGAACATGCATGAAGCGGTTCTCGAAAATGGTTTCGCGCAGCAGCGACGCGCCCTGCGCGCAGCACATCAGCGCCATGGACTGCGCCTGGAGATCGGTCGGAAAGCCCGGATAGGGCTCCGTCGTGACGTCTGCGGCCTTGAGTGGCCGCTCGCGTGACACGATGAGCCCGCGGTCGCCGGGCCAGACGCCCACGCCGGTCGCCTCCAGCAGTTGCACCACCGAGGCCATGTGCTCGAGCCGGGCATGCGTCAGTTCCAGTTGCCCGCCGGTGATCGCCGCGGCGATGGCATAGGTGCCGGCCTCTATCCGGTCCGGAATGATGTCGTGCCTGGCCGCGCGCCAGTCCGTGTCGCCGGCGATCAGGATGCGATGCGTGCCGGCGCCTTCGACACGCGCGCCCATGGCGTTGAGGCAAGCGGCGAGGTCGGCCACTTCGGGCTCGCGCGCCGCGTTGAGGATTTCGGTTTCGCCCTTGGCCGTGGCCGCCGCCATCATGGCGGTTTCCGTCGCCCCGACCGACGGCGAGCTCAGCACGATGCGCGTGCCGGTGAGCCCGTTCGGCGCCGAGGCGACGATCAGCCCGTTCTCGATGGCGATCCGGGCGCCCAGTGCCGCGAGTGCGGCGACATGCATGTCGACCGGCCGCGCGCCGATCGCGCAGCCGCCGGGCAGCGAAACCCGCGCATGGCCGAAACGGGCGAGCAGCGGCGCCAGCACCAGCACTGTCGCGCGCATCTTTCTGACGGTGTCGTAAGACGTCTCCCTGGAAACGGCGGCACTGGTGTCGATCGTCGCGGCGTGGGCCGATCGCGTCACCTCGGCGCCGTGCAGCCGCACCACGCCGAGCATGTTCTCGACGTCGGTCACATCGGGCAGGTTGGTCAGTTCGAGCGGGTAGGGACTGAGCAGCGCCGCCGCGATCTGCGGCAGAGCGGCGTTCTTGGCGCCCGATATGGTGACCGCGCCTTGCAGCCTTTGCCCACCGACGATGCGCAGTCTGTCCATGGCTGAAACCTTATGCGACGAGTGCCGCACCGCGTCCGGCGTAGCTGCCAATCCCGAGCTCAATCCAGCCCAGGTTGAGAATTAATTCCGCGTTCTTGGCTGTCAATCGAAATTGGAATAAATTATTCCTTGGCCGTGCGGCTGGACGCCAAAGCGCAAGGGGAATCATGTCCGTTCTGAACAGGATCAATGCCAAGCTCGACGGCATGGCGCCTGGCGATCGTGAGATCGGCCAGTACATCGTCGACAATCCGGACGAGATGCTGCGGCTGTCGACGGCTGCTCTTGCGGCCGAGATTGGGCGCAGCCAGTCGAGCGTCGTCAAATTCAGCCAGAAGCTCGGCTATGCCAGCTATCAGGAGCTCAAGCTCGCCGTCAGCGAAGCCAAGGCGCGGGAATGGCAGATGCCGGCCGGTATGATCCACGGTTCGATCGAGGTCGGCGACGGTTACCAGGTCATCCTGAAGAAGCTGATCGGCAGCAAGCTTCTGTCGATGGAGCGGACCGTCGCCGCCAACAGCGAGCGGATCATCTCCAGGACGCTGGAACTGCTGGACGGTGCGCGCCGCATCCATCTGGTCGGCGTCGGTGCTTCCTCGCTGGTGGCGCGCGATTTCTCCTACAAGCTGATGAAGCTTGGCCGCAATGTGCTGCATGACAGCGACAGCCATATCCAGATGGCCAATGCCTCGACGCTCGGGCCTGGCGATGTGCTGTTCGCGCTCTCCCATTCGGGCGCCAGCATCGAAACCTTGCGCATCGCCGAGCTTGCCCGCAAGCGCGGCACGATGGTGATCGCCGTCACCGGCCTGCACGACAACCCGCTGGGCCGCGTTGCCGATATCTGCCTCTACACCATCGCCGACGAGGAGCGTGCGCGCTCATCGTCCATCACCGCGCGCGATGCGCAGCTCACGCTGACTGACCTTCTGTTCATCCTGCTGGTGCAAAAGCAGCCTGACGCCAATGACTACGTCCACAACAGCGAGGCGGCGGTCTCGGTGCTGAAGGCCGAACGGTCTTCCTAACATGCCCGGACCGAGTCAGCCGTGGCGCGGCACGCCCCTGGCAAGCAGGTAGACGAGATACGGCCCGCCAAGCAGTGAGGCGAACAGGCCGACAGGCAGTTCGTACGGGAAGGCCGCCATGCGCGACAGCCAGTCCGATATGGTCATCAGCAAGGCGCCCAGAAGCATCGCCCCGGCAAGATGAATGCGTGCGCGCCAAAAGCCGAGGAGCCGGGCAAGGTGTGGCGCGATCAGGCCGACGAAGCTCAACGGGCCGACGATCAAAGCGGCCAGCGCTGTCAGGAGCGCGCTGACAACGACCAGCATCAGCCGCCCGCCGGCTACGGGCACGCCAAGTCCGCGCGCACTGTCGGCCCCGAGCGGCAGGATGTCCAGCCAGCGCGCGGCAAAAAAAAGCGGCAGCGTCAGTGGCAACAGGCAGGCCAGTGCAACGGATGCGTCCAGGGCGGTCGCCTGTCCGGTCGAACCGCTCAG
The DNA here is from genome assembly GCF_020165515.1 of Mesorhizobium sp. BR1-1-13. Taxonomy (NCBI): domain Bacteria; kingdom Pseudomonadati; phylum Pseudomonadota; class Alphaproteobacteria; order Hyphomicrobiales; family Phyllobacteriaceae; genus Mesorhizobium; species Mesorhizobium sp. BR1-1-13. The sequence goes on along the minus strand of NZ_JAIUIH010000002.1, from coordinate 397,835 downwards.
CCAGCGCAACAGCACATAGGACTGTGTATTGCCCATCGCGATCGTCGCGGTGATCAGCGCGCTGCACAGTGCGCTCATGGCAATGCCGGCAAGCAGCAATCGGTCGGCGCCGAATTTTGCCTTGGCGGCGATGGCCAGCATGGCGGCCAGTGCCGCCAGTGAGCCCAAGGCCGAGCCGGCGAGCTGCCAGCCGAGCCCGGCGGTTGCGCTGACCGTCAACACGGCGGTCAGGCCGGCGCCCGCGCCGGTGCCGACACCAAGCACTTCGGGGCTCGCCAGAGGGTTGCCGGTAACGCGCTGGATGACCACGCCCGCCGCCGCGAGCATTGCGCCGGCGGCCGCGGCCACGCCGACACGCGGCGCGCGCCAGGAGACGAGATCGGCCAGCAGGTCGCCGCCGGCGATCGACCACCCTGCCGGTCCGCGACCGACCACGAGGGCCAAGGCGGCGGCGGTAAATGTGAGCGCAAGCAGGACGAGGATGACGCGCCAAGGCCGGGGGGCCTTGCGCGGCGTCACGCCATTGGAACCGAGATGCGGCCATTCGAACATGCGCAGCCGCGGCAGCAGCCACAGCAGTAGTGGGCTGCCCAGAAGCGCGGTTCCCGCGCCGGTCGGAATGCGCTCGCCGCCGGAGCCGGCGGCGAGCTGGACCAGCCCGTCGGTCAGCCACAGCAGTACTGCGCCGATCAGCGGCGCGGCGATCAGTTTCTGCCGCAACGTGCGCGCGCCCGAAAGCGTGGCGAGCGCCGGCGCGGCAAGGCCGACGAAACCGATGACGCCGATCTGCGCCGCGACAGTCGTCGCCATCCATACCGCAAGCGCGATGATGAGAAAGCGGCTGGTGTGGCGGGCAACGCCAAGACCGCGCGCCGAGGCGTCGTCGAGGCCAAGGATGGTCAGCGGCCGCAGCAGCATCAATGCCGCGACAGCGCCGGCCGCCAGCCTTGTCGTCAGCGCGATGGCCGGTCCCCAATCCTGCTGCACCAGCGACCCGCCGCCCCAGATGAACAGCGAGAACAGGTAGTCGCCATTGGCGAGGATCAGCGCGGCGCTGACGGAACTCGCGGTCAGCGCCACCATCATTCCGGCGAGCACGACCGACACCGGCTCCAGTCCGCGCCGCCAGGTCAACGCCAGCACAAGCAGCACAGCGGCGGTGCCGCCGGCAAAGGCGACCAGCCCTTGCGACCGTTCCATCAGCAACGGCGCGTAAAGCGAGGCTGCCGTCATCGCCAGTTGCGCGCCGCCCGAAATGCCGAGCGTCGATGGTTCCGCCAGCGGATTGCGCAGCACATGCTGCAACAGCAGGCCGGACAGGCCGAGCACGGCGCCCGCCAGCACCGCCACGACGGCGCGCGGCAGCGTGCTGTAGAACAGGATGACATGGCGGAGATCGCCCGGCACCGATGCCGGCTGCTGCATGCCGACGCGCCATGCGAACAAGAGTGCGGCCACCCCCGCGAGCAGGCCCCACAGGACGAGCGGCGGCAGCGCGCCGCCGATGGTGCGGTGAGGCATCTCGCTTCCGGCTACGGCGCGCCCCGTCATGAAGCATGACCCGCAAGCGCTGCCGTCGCCAGGCGCGCGAAGCGGCGCGCCGACGGCAGGCAGCCGAAATGGTTGATGGCTTCGAGCACCGCGACGCGGCCCTGGCGCACGGCCGGCAGCGCGTTCCACAAGGCATTGGTGGGAAGCGAGCGCCCGACATCCGCCGGCAACGGCGAGACGATCAGGATAGAGGCCTCGGGCACCCGCGCCAGCGCCTCCAGGCCGACGGGTGCTGCCGCGCTGTAACTTGTCTCGTCGGACCAGGCATTGACCAGGCCGAGCCGCGTGAGCACGTCACCGAACATGGAGTCGCGGCCGAAGGCGCGGAAATGCCTGGAGTCGCCGAGGCTGATGACAAAGACCGGCCGGGCGGACGTCGTTGGCAAGGCGGCGCGACGCCGCGCTATATCGTCGGCGGTGTCGCCGACGTAACGCCGCGCTTCGGCCGGTCGTCCGAGCTTTTCGCCCAGCGCCAGCGTTGCTGCCTCGGCGAGAGCGTAGGGCCGCACTCCGGCATCGTAGACGGTTTGCGCGAACACCGGCGCTATGCGCTCCAGAATCGGGCGTTGGTACTCGTAGAAATTGGAGATGACGATCAGGTCCGGCGCGACGATGCGCAACAGCTCGTAGTTGGGCGTGCCGCGCAGTCCGAGATCGGTCACGGATTGGGGAACGGCAGGCTCGACCGCAATCCTGCGGAACTGGATCAGTTCGGTGGCCGCCGCCGGCTCGACGCCGAGCGCCAGAAGCGTTTCCAGCATGCCCCAATCGATCGCGGCAACACTTGTCGTCGCGGTCCTGCCGGCAACCGGCGGCAGCAAGGCCGCGGCCGCCAGCGCAAGCACCTGCCGTCTGTTGGGCGGATGGATCATTGCCAGCGGGTTTGGTCCATGATTACCAACTCGTGTGCGCCTTCAGCTTGAAGGAGCGGCCTTCGCCGTAGGAGCAGGTGAGCGTTGTCTGGCAGCCCGACACATAGGTCTTGTCGAAGAGGTTGGTGATGTTGAGGTCGACGCCCCAGTTCTCCTTCTCGTAGCCGAGCTTCAGGTCGGCCAGCGTCACCGCCGGAACCTTCGCCGTGTTCTCATTGTCTGCCCATGAGGAGCCGATATAGCGCAAACCGCCGCCAATCGAGATGCCGTCATACCAGTCGCCACGGAAGGTGTAATCGACCGATGCGGAAGCCATCACTTCCGGCACGATGAAAGGCGTCTTGCCGATGAGCGCCGGGTTGGCGTCCCTGGTGATGTCGATATCGTAAGCTGTGAATGCACCGGTAACCCGGAAATCCTCCGTCACGTTCACCTTGCCTTCGAGCTCAACGCCGCGTGAACGCACCTCGCCGGTCTGCATCTGGGTGAAGGGAGTGACATTCGACGGCACGTTCTGACGGGTCAGGTCGAACAGCGACAGGGTGAACAGGCCATCGACAAAAGTCGGCACATACTTCACGCCGACTTCGTACTGCGTGCCCTCTTCCGGCTTGAACAGATTGCCCACCGCATCAGTGCCGATGATCGGATTGAAGAAGGTGGCGATGCTGGCATAGGGGGTTACGCCGTTGGCGAACTCATAGGCCAGGCCGGCGCGGCCGGAGAAATCGCCAACCGTGCTGCTCTGCGTGCTGGAGCCCGCCGAGTAATAGGTCGGGCGGTTGTCGGCTTCGAGCCAGCCACGGTCGTAGCGGCCGTTCAGTGTCACCAGCCAGCCATCGCCGAAGCGCATTTGATCCTGTGCATAGAAGCCAAGCTGCTTCTGCGTCAGGTCCTGATTGAGATAGCTGACGCGAGGCGTCAGCGGCGAACCGTACACCGGATCGAAAGCGTCGATCGGATTGTCATAATTGGGATCGTAGAGGCCGGACGACTGTACCTGGTCGATGTTGTAATATTTGAAATCGACGCCAGCGAGGATCGTATGTTCGATCGCTCCGGTCGCTACCTTGCCTTCGATCTGGTTGTCGGCGAGGAAGGTCTTGGCCGTGGTGTCATGATCGAAATTGATCCGCGCCAGCTCGGTCGGCCCTCCGATGGTTGACCAGCCGTTCGGATAGACGCTGACCTCGTTGATGTCGGCGGCGGTGAAACGGGCGTTGGAGCGAACGGTCCAGTCATTGTCGAACGTGTGCTCGAACTCGTAGCCGAGCGAGCCCTGCTCGCGCTTGTAGAGGTCGATGTTCGGTTCCGTGAAGTTCGCATCGGGATCGATGCGGCCATAGTTCACGCCGCCGACAATGTGATCGATCACGGTTCCATCATAGGGCAGGAAGCTGCCGCCATTATGGTTCTCGTCGATGTGGCTGTAATTGGCCAGTATGGTTAGCGTGGTCGCTTCGTCCGGCTTCCAGCTAATGCTCGGCGAGATGAAGCCGCGCCAGCCGTTCTGCAGGTCGCTGTAGGTATCGCCGCCGGCCACCTTGCCCGTCATCCGGTAGCTGACCGTGCCGTTGTTGGCGACATCGCCGATGTCGAAGCCGAGATAGACATTGCCGGCATCGTTGACGCCGGTTTCGACATAGCGCGTGCGTTCGAAGTCCGGGCGCTTGCTGACATAGTTGACCATGCCGCCGGGATTGCTGCCGCCATAGAGCACCGAGGCCGGGCCTTTCAGCACTTCGATGCGCTCAAGGCCAAAGCTGTCGACATAGAAACCGCCGAAACCATAGCTGAACAGCTGGAGGCCATCCATGTAGGTGCCGGTGGCCGTTGCATCGAAGCCGCGAATGTACATCCAGTTGGTGTCGCTGTCGGGGCCAAAAGGCTGCGCAAAGACGCCGGCGGTGTAGCGCAGCGCCTCGTCAGCCTTCTGTGCACCCTGATCCTCGATCTCCTGCCGTCCGACTACCGAGACGGATTGCGGGACTTCCTTGATGTCGGTCGCCGTCTTGGAACCGGTTCTGGTCGTCTTGGCGACGACGCCGTCGACCGGCCCGGTCGCCCTGTCTCCGGCCTCGCCCTCGACCACGACCGGTTCAAGCTGGGTGCTGGATTGCGCCGTCTGCGCGAACGCCGGCATTGGCGGGATCATCGCGGCAGCCGCCACGCCGGCCGCCAGAAGCGCCTTGATCCGATAGATTCTGCTCATCAGGAAAGTCCCCGCCTGTGGTCGTTGAGATACTTGATGGTTTATATCAACTTATCTGCGGGTCATTGGATGGATTTGGGCGGCTTGTCCATTCCTGTCCAAACCACGGACATCGCGGCACTATGTTGCGGAAATGTCACTGGCGGTTTGCGCTCTTCATCCACGCACCGGGCGTCAATCCGACCACGGACTTGAACACGCGGGTAAGGTGCGCCTGGTCGAAGAAGCCGGTAGCCTGGGCGATGTCGCCAAGGGAGGCAGCCTCATGCGCCATCATCGCCTTTGCCCTGTCGATCCGCGCCTGCATCTGCCAGCGGTGCGGCGGCACGCCCGTTGCCGCCTTGAAGGCATGGCTGATCGCGGTTTCGGACAGGCCGGTCAGCGCGGCAAGATCAGCAAGGCGGATCCTGTCCAGGCAGTGGGCGTCGATGTAGTCGGTGACGAGCCGCAGCTTGCGGCGGGACAGGGGCGTCCGGCGCCTGGCGGCACTTGGCCGGTCTATCTGGAAAAGGCATGCGAACAAGGCGTTGAGCAGACCTTCGCCATAAAGATCATGCAGCTTCCGCTCGCTGCCGCATTCAGCGGCGATCAGGCCGGCAAGCGTGGCGATCCGATCATCGCGAAACTGGAGGCGCGACATCTGCAAGGCATCGCGATCGAGGCTGCGGCCGAAGCGGCGGGTCAGTATCGCCGCGTCGAAATGCAGGTCGAGATGCCTGATCCGTTTGAGTCCCTCGACGCGGCCGCGGATCGGCACCCCGGCCGGTATATAGGCTATGGAAAACGCCTGGTTGTGACGGCGCGGTTCGCCCTGGGCACCTTCGACGACGAAGGCACCGTCGCCCTCGACGCCGAGAGCGACGAACAGCCGGGGGTCGGGAGAGACGTAATAACCCTCGGCATTGTCACCGCATGAGACATCCCAGAGGTCGGCGACCACCCCGTCCCAGACGTGCCATTTCAGGTCGCCGATTACGGCAAATCCCTGGATCCGGCTCTCCATGCGCGCAACGAAGGTCAATTCCGCTGTCCTGGCCATAATACATGACAAAACTATTCATGTTTATGCCCGGTCAGCGACTGCACCGCAAGCCCTTGCGTTGCCGCTGCCGTCGGTCAGCCGAGCCTCAGACGCTTTCGAGATAGGTCTCGATCTCGAAGTCGCTGACGTTGAGCGCGAACGTATTCAGTTCCTGGCGTTTGCAGGCGATGAAAGAGTGGCGCAGGATCGCCGGGAAGATCTCCGCCACATGCGTCCCGCTTTCAAAGGCCGCGATGGCGGATGCCCAGTCCGGCGGCAGCTTGGCCGCGGCAAGGCCTTGCCCGTCGTTCCCGGTCGGGTCGCCCGGTGACATCTGCCTTTCGATGCCGACCAGTGCCGCGCCCAGTATGGCGGCAAGCACAAGATAGGGATTGGCGTCCGCTCCCGACACGCGATGCTCGATGCGGCGCGCACCGGTCGGGCCGCCGGGAATGCGGATCGCGACCATGCGGTTCTCGTAACCCCAGGCGACGGCGGTCGGCGCGTAGGATCTCGGCCGGAGCCTGCGGTAGGAGTTGAAATGCGGCGCGAACACCAGCGTGCTCTCGGCCATCGCCGCCAGCAGTCCGCCGACAGCGTGGCGCATAATGCCGGAGCCCTGGTCGGTGCCGTCGTCGAAGACGTTGCGCCCATTGGCGTCGACAAGGCTGAAATGGACGTGAAAGCCGTTGCCGGCCCGGTCGCCATAGGGCTTGGCCATGAAGCAGGCGGCAAAGCCGTGCTTGCGGGCAATGCCCTTCACCGTGCGCTTGAACAGGACGGCGTCGTCGGCTGCCCGCAGCGCGTCCGCGACATGGTTCAAATTGATCTCGAACTGACCGACGCCGTTCTCGGCGATTGCCGTATCGACGGGAATGCCTTGTGCCCGGCAGGCTTCGTAGATGTCGTGGATGAAGGCCTCGAAGTCGTCGATCTCGTCGATAGACAGTGCCGCGTCGGAGTCCAGACGCCGCCCGGTGACCGGCGAGACGGGCCCGACCGGCCGCTGCGATTGCGGATCGACAAGGTAGAATTCGAGCTCGGTCGCGGCCACAGGGGTCAGCCCCAAAGCCTTGTAGCGATCGAGGATGCGGGCCAGCGCCCGCCGGGGATCGCCGAGATACGGCGCGCCGCCTTCGTCGGCGAGCCAGAGCGGGATGAGGGCGGTCGGATGCGCCGTCCAGTTCACGGGAAGGATGCCGCGGCCGGTCCACTGGCACAATCCGTCTGCATCGCCGGTCGAGAACACCAGCGCGTTGCCTTCGATATCCTCGCCCCAGATGTCCAGCCCGATCAGCGAATAGGGCATGCGCAGCTTGCCCTCCAGCGCCTTGCGCGCCTGCTCGACGGGGATGCGTTTTCCCCGCATGATGCCATTGAGGTCGCACACCGCGGCCCTCAGGCTCTGGATGTCGTTTCGGCTCTCAAGCCAGTTCAGAACGTCCGCAATTGCATCGCCCAATTTCCAACCTCTGGTTTCGAAGGGTGCCCGCGCCCTGATCGGCTGCACTATCCCTGGTAAAAATGGCTTGTGATTTTCGGAACACGTATCCGGCCGCAGCCGGAACGTTTCCCTATTTTTTCAAGCCACTAGCTGGGATGTCGGGAGGCATTTCAAAACCAATTGCGCGATCTGCGATCACAACATAGAGGTAAGGACGCGGAAAGCCAAGGCTCGGCATCAGGCTCGGCATCGGGCTGAGCGCGCGGCGTCTGCGGCCGCTGTGGCGATCTGAAACGCCCCTATCACAAATCTTGACCTTCCCCGCACTTGCACCTCTGGCCGCTCTCTGGCTTTTTGGGACACCCATCCGAGCGGACTGATTCGTCACGCCGCTCTGCGTCGGTTGCCGTTTTGCGGTGTGATCGATCTGGCGGGGCGTGAAGCGCGAGCGACTGGCGAAGGAGAAGAGGCATGGCCGAGTTCAAGAAGCCCGAGATCTCCGAGATGAGACCCAAGATCACCGTTGTCGGCGTCGGCGGCGGCGGCGGCAACGCCATCAACAACATGATCGCCGAGCAGCTTCAGGGCACCGAATTCATTGCCGCCAACACAGACGCACAGGCGCTCACCATGTCCAAGGCGACGCGGCTGATCCAACTCGGCGCGCATGTGACCGAAGGGCTGGGCGCCGGATCGCTTCCCGAGATCGGCCGCGCCGCGGCCGAGGAATCGCTGGACGAGATCATGGACCATCTGGCCGGCACCCATATGTGCTTCGTCACCGCCGGAATGGGCGGCGGCACCGGAACCGGCGCCGCGCCGGTGATCGCCCAGGCGGCGCGCAAGGCAGGCATCCTGACGGTCGGCGTCGTCACCAAGCCGTTCACTTTCGAGGGCAGGCGCCGCATGCAGATGGCCGAAGAGGGGATCGAGCGGCTGCGCGAAAGCGCCGACACCGTAATCGTCATCCCCAACCAGAACCTGTTCCGGATCGCCGACGCCAAGACCACCTTCGCCGATGCCTTCGTCATCGCCGACCGGGTCCTCTATGCCGGCGTCAGCTGCATCACCGATCTCATCGTCAAGGAAGGCCTGATCAACCTCGACTTCGCCGACGTCAAATCGGTGATGCGCGGCATGGGCCGCGCCATGATGGGAACCGGCGAGGCGTCAGGCGATAGCCGGGCGATGAAGGCGGCGGAAGCCGCCATCGCCAACCCGCTGCTGGACGAGATGTCGATGAAGGGAGCCAAGGGCGTGCTGGTCTCGATTTCCGGCGGCCGCGACATGACCCTGTTCGAGGTCGACGAGGCCGCCACGAGAATCCGTGAAGAGGTCTATGAAGACGCCGACATCATCGTCGGCGCCATCTTCGACAAGAGCATGGAAGGCCGGTTCCGGGTTTCGGTGGTGGCCACCGGCCTCGACCGCGGGCTCGGCGTGGAAGATGCCGATGCCGGCATGGCGCACGACCATTCGATGCCGTCCGCGGCGCGGACGTTGCAATAGGGCCTGCTCGCCGGCGGCCTTTGCTGCCACCAGGCACATCGACGTCGCTCGGCCCATCACGCGATCCAGCCGGGACCTGATCACCGAAAGCGGCTTGCCGAATGCTGGGATCCGTTCACCGGCGAGCCGCTGGGCGGCGGCGCTTCACCTGGACGGCGGCGATGGTGATCGGGTTCCTGCGCGAAATATAAGCCGACACCGCTTTCTTTTGAGCGGTAGCCGTGGCCCTGATAGGTGCCGCGTGTCAGGTGTTCGCATGTCCATTCTCGTTGACAATCAGCGCCCCTTTTTGAACCTCGCGTGATTTTGCAGGCGCTTGGCGCTTGACTCCGACGCGTCCGTGTGAAAAATTTTGCAGAAACTGAAAAAAATATCAAAGGGCGGAACGTGGTTGGATTTGGAAACGGCCTCTTGCGCGATGATGAAACCGGCATGGCGGCACGCGCCGCCTGGCTTCATTACGCTGGCGGCCTGACCCAGTCCGAGGTTGCCAAGCGCCTCGGGCTGACCAGCCTCAAGGCCCACCGCCTCATCACCAAGGCCAATCAGGAAGGGCTGGTGAAGGTCTATATCGACGGCGAAGTGTCGGAGTGCGTCGAGCTCGAGGACGAGCTGTCGCGCCGCTACGGCCTCGATTATTGCGAGGTGGTTCCCGATTTCGATTCCGAGGAATTGCCGCTCAAGGCGCTCGGCATCGCCGGCGCGCAATTCCTCAAGCGTGAGATCGAACGCGGCGAGCAGGCGCTGATCGGCGTCGGCCATGGCCGCACGCTCGCCGCCTGCGTGGAATACCTGCCGCGCAGCTCGACAGACAAGATCCGCTTCGTTTCGCTGCTCGGCGGCCTGACGCGGAAGTTCTCGGCCAACCCGCATGACGTCATTCATCGCCTCGCCGAGCGCACCGGTGCCGAAGCCTATGTGATGCCGGTGCCGATGTTCGCCAACACAGTGGACGACCGCGCGGTGTTGCTGGGACAGAAGGGCATCAGCGAGGTTTTCGATCTCGCAAGATCCGCCGACCTTTTGTTTGCCGGCATCGGCACGGCCGAACGCGAAGCCTCGCTCGTCGCCACCGGCATGATCGAGAAGGGCGAGATGGAGGAGATCCGCCGCAATGGCGGCGTCGGCGAATTGCTCGGCCATTTCTTCGACGATGCCGGCAAAGCGGTGGCAACAACCCTTTCCAACCGGGCGCTGGCACTGGCGCGCGAGGACATCGCCAGCCGCCGGATCGTCGCGGTCGCCGGCGGCAAGGTCAAGGTTCGAGCCGTCAAAGCGGTGCTGGAGGGCCGCTATCTGAAGGGCCTGATAACTGATGAGCGGACAGCGCGATCGCTCGTGGAGGAGACGCCGGTCGGGTAGCCGGCGTCGGTTCAGTTAAAACTACCCTGTGGAGGAGAAGACCAAATGCATGAGAAAGAGAAAGACCTCATTGACGCTTTCCTGCGCGGACAAGTCGACCGTCGTGGGCTGATCAAGGGCTTGGGTGCCATGGGCCTCGCCGCAGGCACCGCCGGCACGCTGCTCAACCTGGGACAGACCCGTGCGCTGGCCGCCGATTTCGACTGGAAGGCGCACAAGGGCAAGACCATCAAGCTCTTGCTCAACAAGCATCCCTATGCCGATGCGATGATCGCCGACCTTGAGAACTTCAAGCAACTGACCGGCATGAATGTCGTCTATGACGTGTTCCCGGAAGACGTCTATTTCGACAAGGTCACGGCGGCGCTGTCGGCGAGTTCTCCCGAATACGACGCCTTCATGACCGGCGCCTACATGACCTGGACCTACGGCCCTGCCGGCTGGATCACCGACCTCAACGAATGGATCAAGGATCCGGCCAAGACCAACCCGAACTATGCCTGGGACGATCTCCTGCCGGGCGTCAAGGCGTCCTGCGCCTGGAACGGCACTCCCGGCGGCGCGCTCGGTTCCGAAGATGCCAAGCAGTGGTGCATTCCGTGGGCCTTCGAACAGAACAACATAACCTACAACAAGGGTATGTTCGACAAGGCCGGCGTCGGCATTCCGGGCAATCTGGACGAGATGATCACGACGGCGGCCAAGCTGCAGAAGGATATTGGCGGCGGCGTCTACGGCATCGGCGTGCGCGGCTCGCGCTCCTGGGCGACGATCCATCCCGGCTTCCTGTCGGCCTATGCCAACTTCAACGAGAAGGACCTCAACGTCTCCGCCGACGGCAAGCTGTCGGCCGCTATGAACACTGCCGGCTCCAAGGCCTTCCACGCCAAATGGGTGCAGATGATCCAGGAGAGCGGCCCCAAGGACTGGTCGACCTACACCTGGTACCAGGTCGGCGCCGATCTCGGCGCCGGCGCTTCGGCGATGATCTTCGACGCTGACTGCCTCGGCTATTTCATGAATGGCGGCGACAACAAGATGGCCGGCAAGCTCGCCTATGCCGCCTTCACCGCCAATCCCGAGGCCAAGGCTTCGACGCCCAACATCTGGATCTGGTCGCTGGCGATGTCCAATTTCTCGAAGGACAAGGACGCGACCTGGTACTTCCTGCAATGGGCTTCGGGTCCCGAGCACGGGCTGTTCGGCGCCACCAAGATGGATTTCGTCGATCCGGTCCGCCAGTCGGTCTGGAAGGACGAGATGTTCCGCGAGAAGCTGAAGAAGAGCTATCCCGGCTATGTCGAGATGTTCGACGCCTCGGCGCCGGGCGCCTCGATCAAGTTCACCGCGCAGCCGCTGTTCTTCGATCTCACCACCGAATGGGCGGCGACGCTCCAGAAGATGGTGGCCAAGGAAGTGCCGGTCGACGAAGGCCTCGACAAGCTGGCCGAAAGCATCAACGGACAGCTCAAGGAAGCCGGCCTCGGCTAAGTCGTAACGAGGGCCGGCCTGCTCTGGCCGGCCGGCCTTCACCGGACCTTTTCATGTGTGCGACGCGGTGCCGTAAGGTCGCCGCCATTCGCCCGACCGGCCGCCTTGCTCCCTGGGCGGCCGGCAGGGCGGAGCGACAGGGACAACGGAGCAGCACGATGACTGCGGTAGTATCGCAAAGGCCCAAGCCTTCGGGCTTTAAGATCAGCAAGAGAGTGTTGCCCTATGTGCTCAGCCTGCCGGCTCTGCTGGTCTGCATCGGCATTCTGATCCCGTTCCTGACCTCGGTAGTCTATTCGTTCCAGCGCTACCGGCTGAGCCAGCCCTGGGCGCGTCAGTTCAACTGGGGCGACAATTACATCAGCTTCTTCACCGATCCGAAGTTCTGGAACACGCTCAAAGTCTCGCTGCTCTATGCCGGCACTACGGTGGTGCTGGAACTGCTTCTCGGTCTCGCCATCGCGCTGCTTTTGCAGAAGCGCTCGACCCTGAACAACTTCATCTCGATCATGCTGCTGATGCCGCTGATGACGGCGCCGGCATTAGCCGCGCTGATGTGGAAGCTGATGACCAATCCAGGCTTCGGCGTCTTGAGTTATCTCGCCAGCCTCATTGGCTTGCAGGATTTCCGCTGGGCCTCGTCGCCGTCGACGGCTTTGTTCACCGTCGTTCTCGTCGATATCTGGGTCTACACGCCGTTCATCATGATCCTGCTGCTTGCCGGCCTGCGCAGCCTGCCGACGCAGCCCTTCGAGGCCGCCGCACTCGACGGGGTGCCGAGGAGCTTCGTCTTCTTCCGCATCACGCTGCCGATGCTGACGCCCTACATATTGACGGCGACCCTGTTCCGTCTGCTCGATTCGATCCAGCAGTTCGACATCATCTATGCCATGACCCAAGGCGGCCCGGGCGACACGCTGACCGTCTTCCAGGTCGAGGCCTATCTCAATTTCTTCCAGTCGACCAATGTCGGCCGTTCGGCGGCGCTCATGATCATCCTGTGGGCGATCACCTATTTCCTCTCCAACATCTTCATCAAGAACTGGCTGCGGCTGCGCGAACGCGCCCGCGGCCAGGCATAGGAGGCGGCCATGGAACACACCTCCCTTGTCGAACGCATCTTGCGCGGCGCGGCACTCACGCTGGTCGTGATCTTCTTCATGTTCCCGATCGTCTGGATCCTGATGATGTCGTTCCAGACCAACGAGACCATCCTGCGCATCCCGCCGCAACTCATCTTCGAGCCGACGCTCGCAAACTACACGGCACTGATCACGGGCAAACTGATGACGGCAGCCGGCACGCTCGACATCGCCTTCATGCGCAATCTGTGGAATTCGGTGTTCCTGTCGGTGACCTCGGTCGCGGTCTCGCTGCTGCTCGGCGTCCCGGCGGCCTACGCGTTCGCGCGGCACAAGTTCCGCGGCTCGGAGGACATCGCCTTCACGCTGCTGTCGTTCAGGTTTGCGCCGGCCCTGCTGGTGCTGTTGCCGCTCACGCTCTATTTCCAGAAGCTCGGGTTGGCCAACACCTATATCGGGCTGATCTGGGTCTACCAGCTGATCTGCCTGCCGCTGATCCTGTGGATCGTGCGCGGCTATTTCGAGGATATTCCCGCCGACATCGAATATGCCTATCGCATCGGCGGCCATTCCTGGTTCGCCACTTTCCGCAAGATCGCGCTGCCGCTCGCCGGCCCCGGCATTGCCGCTGCCGGCCTGCTCGCCTTCATCTTCGCCTGGAACAATTTCGTTTTCGCGCTGGTGCTGGCCTCGGCCGACAAGCAGCCGGTGACGGTCGGCGCGCTCGCCTTCATCACCTCCTCGGGCATCCAGTACGGCCAGATCTCGGCGGCCATCGTCCTGTCGATCACGCCGACTCTGGCGCTCGCCCTCTACGCGCAGCGCTATCTGGTCGAGGGCCTGTCACTCGGCGCGGTGAAGGGGTAGTTCCATGGCCAGCCTCGAACTCAGAAACCTCGTCAAGCGCTACAAGAGCCAGACCGTGCTCGACAATCTGTCGCTGACCGTCGCCGACGGCGAGACGCTTGTCCTGTTCGGACCCTCCGGCGCCGGCAAGACGGTGCTGTTGCGCCTCGTCGCCGGCGTCATCGACCCCGATGAAGGCAAGATCCTCATCGGCAGCGAGGACATGACCGATGTCGACGCTGAATTCCGTGGCGTCGGCATGGCGTTCCAGAACTTCGCGCTGTTTCCACATATGAGCGCATTCGACAACATCGCGACGCCGCTGGAGGCCAAGCGTTCGTCGCAGGGCGCGATCAAGGCCGGCGTTGAGAGCGTCGCCAAGCTGTTGAAGATCGCCCATGTGCTCTCCCATAAGCCGCGTGCGCTCTCCAATGGCCAGAAGCAGCGCACCGCGCTTGCCCGTGCGCTGGTCGGCTCGCCGCCGCTGCTGCTGCTCGACGATCCCTTGCGCAATGTCGACGCCAAGCTGCGTTTCGAGATGCGGCTCGAACTGCCGCGGCTGCTCGCAGACCGCGGCGCCACCGTCGTCTACGTCACCCAGGATTATAAGGAAGCCATGGCGCTCGGCGACCGCATCGCGGTCATGTCGCAAGGCGTCATCAGCCAGCTCGGTACGCCCGAACAGATCTATCGCGAGCCGGCAAATATCGAGATCGCGCGGCTGTTCGGCGATCCGACCATCAACCTGCTCGACGTCAAGCCGGCGCTTGGCGCCAAGGGAATCCATGTCGCCTTGTCCAATGTGCAGGTCCATCTCGGCGGGGCTCCCGAGACCGCGGTCGGCCGCGACTGCATCATCGGGCTCAGGCCGGAAGCACTGCATTTCGTCGGCGAAAATGAAGCGGGCGCCATTCCGGTGACGGTCGAGGCCGAAACGCCGCTCAACGAAAAGATCGTCACGCTGGTGCGCACGCTGCGCGGCCGCGAAATCCTGGTCTCGCGCCCGGCCGGAACACCGGGCCGCAGCGAAGGCAAGGCTTATATCGCCGTCGACGGCAAGAGCGCCCTGTTATTCGATCGCGCCAGCGGCGAGCGCATCGGCTCGAAGAACGTCGTCAGCTTGCGCAACGGAGAAGCGGCATGAGCGCGAGCGCACTCACCATTTCCGGTGTCGACAAATTCTATGGCCCGATCGACCGGGGCGTCCACGCCGTCAAGAAGCTGACGATGGAGATCGGCAAGGGCGAGATCGTGGCGCTGCTCGGTTCGTCCGGCTGCGGCAAGACCTCGACGCTGCGCATGATCGCCGGCTTCGAGGAGGTGTCGCGTGGCGCGATCTCGGTCGCCGGCCGCCAGGTGCACACGCTGCCGCCGGTCAGGCGCAACGTGGCGATGGCTTTCGAGGGCTATTCGCTCTACCCGCCGCTGACGGTGCGCGAGAACATGGCCTTCGCGCTCAAGGCGGCCCGGCTACCCAGAAGCGAGGTCGAGGCCAGGGTCGCCAGCATCGCCAAATTGCTCGAGATCGAGGATATATTGGAGCGTTACCCAAGTTCCATCTCCGGCGGCCAGCAGCAGCGCGCCAGCCTGGGCCGGGCGCTGATCCGCGACGCCGATTTGCATCTGCTGGACGAGCCGATGGGGCAGCTCGAACCGCAGCTCCGCGCCGTGCTGCGCGGCCGTATCAAGCATTTCATCAAGGAACGCGGCTTGACCGCGATCCTAGTCACCCACGACCAGACCGAAGCCAATGCGCTTGCCGACCGCATCGCGGTGATGGAAGGCGGCGTGCTGCAGCAATTCGATACGCCGGACAGGATCAAGGAGCGCCCGGCGAATCTGTTCACCGGCACCTTCGTCGGCGAGCCGCCGATGAACGTCTTCGAGGCCTATGTCGGCACGACCGCCGGCCGCATCAATCTCAGGCTGCCCGACGGCCTGTCGCTCGACTACGACAAGGACGCCTTCAGTGCTCCCGTCCGCGACCAGCTGCTCAGCCGCGAGCGGGTGGTCATCGGCATCAGGCCTTACGCGGTGCGGCGCTCGAAGGAGGGTGTTCCCGCCAGGGTCTCGGCCAACCAGTGGCTTGGCGACCAGACCCATATAGCGGCCGATTTCGCCGGCGGCTCGCTGGTCCTGGTCGAGCACGACCGCACCCGGCTGGATCTTGGCACGCCGATCAATGTCAGCATCGACCCGAAGAACCTGCATGTCTTCGACCAGGCGAGCGGCGAGGCCATCTCGCACGGCATGGAGCTCGCCTGATGCGTGATCTCTTGATCGGTATCGATGCCGGCACCTCCGTCATCAAGTCCATCGCCTTCGACACGAAAGGCCGGCAGATCGCCGCCGCGGCAACGCCGAACCATTACGAGACGCTGCCGGGCGGCGGCGCCGAACAGGATCTTGCGCGCACATGGGCCGATGCGGCGGCGACCTTGCGCCAGCTCGCCGACAAGGTGCCCGATCTCGCCGGCCGGACCGTCGCCATCGCGGTGACCGGGCAGGGCGACGGCACCTGGTTGATCGACGGCAAGGGCGAGCCGGTGGCAAAGGGCTGGCTCTGGCTCGACGCGCGCGCCGCCGGTGTCGTCGAGGAGATCCGCGCGCGGCCGGAGGACAGGCTGCGCTTCGAAAAGACCGGCAGCGGACTCGCCGCCTGCCAGCAGGGCTCGCAGTTCGTGTTCATGAAGCGCAACATGCCAGAGATGCTCGCCAAGGCGGCGACGGCGTTTCACTGCAAGGACTGGCTCTATTTCAAGCTGACCGGCGAGCGCGCCACCGACCCGTCGGAGGGAACCTTCACCTTCGGTGATTTCCGCACCCGCGACTATAACGAGGATGTGCTCGACGTGCTCGGCGTCGCGGACCTGCGGCATCTCCTGCCGCCGGTCACCGACGGCACGAGGCACAGTGCCGGTCTGTCGCAGGCGGCCGCCGCTGCGACCGGTATGCTTGCCGGCACGCCGGTCGTGCTCGGCTATGTCGACGTCGTCTGCACCGCGCTTGGCGCCGGCCTGCTCGACCGCGAGCGCAAGCCCGGCTGCACCATCATCGGCTCCACCGGCATGCATATGCGGCTGGCCGAGACGCCGGACGACGTGCAACTGAACGAGGCGGCAACCGGCTACACCATGGCCATGCCGGCGCCCGGCGTGTTCGCGCAGATGCAGTCCAACATGGCCGCGACGCTCAACATCGATTGGGTGCTTGGGCTGGCCTCCGGCATCCTCGCCTCGCAAGGCATCACCCGCAGCAATGGCGAGATGATCGCGCTCGTCGATACCTGGATCGCGGCCTCGCAGCCCGCCTCTCTGCTCTACCAGCCCTATGTGTCCGAGGCCGGCGAGCGGGGGCCGTTTGTCGATGCCAATGCGAGAGCCGGCTTCGTCGGCATTTCCTCGCGTCACGGCTATGCGGACCTGGTGCGCGCCGTCTTCGAGGGATTGGCCTTCGCCGCGCGCGATTGCTACGCCGCCATGGGGCCATTGCCGCGCGAGATCCGGCTGACCGGCGGCGCCGCTCGAAGCCCGGCGCTGCGCAAGATCCTCGGTGCCGCCGTCGGCGCAGACATCCGCACCAGCCAGCGCGAGGAGGCCGGGGCGGCCGGCGCGGCGATGATCGCGGCGGTCTGCGTCGGCCTGTACAAGTCGATGGACGAATGCGTCGCGGAATGGGTAACGCCGCTGCTTGGCGAGGCCGAGCCGAGCGATCGGAGCCTCGCCGCGATCTACGACAGGATGACCCCATCCTACATGTTGGCGCACCAGGCGTTGCGGCCGGTCTGGCGCGCGATGGCTTCAGTGCAGGCAAATTGAGAAGTCGAGTATGCCCAGGAAAATAGCGATCATTGGCGACAACTTCATGCTTCCGGAGGTGTTTCGCGCCAAAATCGAGAAGGTCGCGAGTGGTGACCTCGATGTGAGGACATTGCAGACGGCCTGGCCCGACGAGCCGATGGAATTCGGCGATCCGGCGCTCGGCCTCGACAAGGTCAAGGAGTATTTCGGCCGTCCCGACGAGGTCGTCGAGTTCATTGGCGACGCCGAGATCCTCGTCACCCAGCTTGCACCCTTGTCGGAGGGCATGATGCGGCGCCTGCCGGCGCTGAAGCTCGTCGCGGTGTCGCGCGGCGGCCCGATCAACATCGACATGGAAGCGGCCCGCACGCATGGCATCACCGTCGTCAATGTGCCCGGCCGCAACGCGACCGCCGTGGCCGAATTCACCATCGGCGCGATATTGGCCGAAACACGGCTGATCCGGGTCGGCCACGAAGCGCTGCGCAGGGGCGAGTGGCGCGGCGATCTCTACCGCGCCGACCGCACCGGCCGCGAGCTTAGCGAAATGACCGTCGGCGTAGTCGGCTATGGCAACATCGGCACGAAAGTGGTCAGGCTGTTGCGCGCCTTCGGCTGCCACGTCCTGGTCAGCGACCCCTATGTGCAGTTGAGTGCAGAGGATCGCAATGCCGGCGTCGAACTCGTCGCACTGGATGATCTCCTGTCCCGTTCCGATGTGATCACGCTGCATTCGCGGGTGACGCAGGAGACGCGCGGCCTCATCGGCAAGGACGCCATCGCGCGGATGAAACCCGGCGTGATCTTCGTCAACACGGCGCGTGGGCCGCTGGTCGACTATGACGCCCTCTATGAGGCCCTTGTTTCAGGGCAGATCGCCAGTGCCATGCTGGAGACGTTCGCGGTCGAGCCGGTGCCGTCGGACTGGCCCTTGCTGCGGCTCCCCAATGTGACGCTGACGCCGCATATCGCCGGTGCTTCGGTGCGCACCGTGACCTATGCGGCCGAGCAGGCCGCCGAGGAGGTGCGCCGCTACATCGCCGGGCTGCCTCCGGTCAATCCGTGCTGAGAGCGGCAGCCATGGCGTGCAAATCCGGCAGCGAGATCGTGATGAGATGAGCGGCGGACCCGAAATCGTCGATCTTTTCGTCATCGGCGGCGGCGTCAACGGCGCCGGCATAGCCCGCGATGCGGCAGGCCGCGGCCTCTCCGTCATTCTGTGCGAAAAGGACGATCTGGCGGAAGGCACCAGTTCGCGATCGGGCAAGCTCGTCCATGGCGGCCTGCGCTATCTCGAATATTATGAATTCCGCCTGGTGCGAGAGGCGCTGATCGAGCGCGAGGTGCTCCTGGAATCGGCGCCGCACATCATCTGGCCGATGCGCTTCGTGCTGCCGCACAGTCCTGACGACCGGCCGGCATGGCTGGTCAGGCTCGGCCTGTTCCTCTACGACCATCTTGGCGGCCGCAAGCGGCTGCCGGCTACCCGCACGCTCGATCTGCGTACCGCGCCCGAGGGCGCGCCGATCAAGGATGAATTCAAGCGCGGTTTCGAATATTCCGATTGCTGGGTCGACGACGCCCGCCTCGTGCTGATCAATGCGCTGGATGCGCGCGAGCGCGGAGCGAAGATCTTCACCCGAACCGCCTGCACCGCCGCCCGCCGGGAAGGCGGCCTCTGGTCGGTGGAGATGCGCGACGGCAAGACCGGCGTGAAAACCACGGTGCGGGCGCGTGCGCTGGTCAATGCCGCCGGCCCCTGGGTCAACGACATCATCAACCGCGTGGCTGGCCAGAACTCGACGCGCAATGTCCGCCTGGTCAAGGGCAGCCATATCGTCGTGCCCAAATTCTGGGAGGGGCGGCAGGCCTATCTCATCCAGAACAGCGACAAGCGGGTGATCTTCATCAATCCTTATCAGGGCGATCTCGCCTTGATAGGCACCACCGACATTCCCTATGACGGCCGACCCGAGGACGTGACGGCGGACGAGAGCGAGATCGAATACCTGATCAGGGTGGTCAACCGCTATTTTAAGCGCGGCCTCGCGCGCGGCGATGTCGTCTATTCGTTCTCCGGCGTCAGGCCGCTCTATGACGACAATGCCGACAACCCGAGCGCCGTGACCCGCGACTATATTTTCGAACTCGACGCGCCGGATGCAGAGGCGCCGCTGCTGTCCGTCTTCGGCGGCAAGATCACCACCTTCCGCAAGCTCGCCGAGCATGCGCTGGACAGGATCGCTCCGTTCTTCCCCCGGATGGGCAAGCCCTGGACGGCGAAGGCCCATCTGCCTGGCGGCGACATCGCCAACGCCGATTTCGAACAGTTTCTTGGCGATCTCGGGCGGGAGTATCCATGGATGCCTGCATCGCTGCTCAAGCACTACGGCCGGCTCTATGGGACCAGGACACGCCTTCTGGTCGGCGCAGCCCACTCGCTAGCGGAACTCGGGCGATGCTTCGGCAAGGATTTCTTCGAGCGCGAGGCCAGTTACCTGTTCGAGCAGGAATGGGCTGAGACACCGGCCGACATTCTCGAACGGCGCACCAAGCACGGCCTGCATCTTTCCGCCGAGGAGAGATCGGCTTTCGAACACTGGTGCGCGGGCCGGCTGGCGAGGGCAGGGTGATGGCAATCATCGCCAATGTAGCGCGACAGGGCTGAGAGGATCGCGATCGTGGCATTCACGCTCTCCCTCAACACCAATCCGCTGGTCAACCGCTTTGCCGAGCCTGACGACCTGGTCGATACCATCGCCTACGACATCGGCATCAGGGACATTCAGCTCACGCATGAATTCGTCAATCCGGGCTGGCCGGCGGCGACGATCGTCAAATTCGTCCGCCTGTTTCGTGGCGCACTCTCCCGTACGGGCGTGCGTGTGACCTCAGGCATGACCGGTCCTTACGGCCGGCTCAACCATTTCGGCCATCCAGACGCCGACGTACGCCGCTACTATGTCGACTGGTTCAAGACCTTTGCCGACATCTCGGCCGAGCTTGGCGCCGGCGGCATGGGTACCCAATTCGCGATCTTCACCCATCGCGATTATGATGATCCCGCGCGCCGCGCGCGCCTGTTCGACATTGCACTGGAATGCTGGCGCGAGGTCGCCGAACACGCCCGCGCGGCCGGGCTTAACTACCTGTTCTGGGAGCCGATGTCGGTCGGCCGCGAGTTCGGCCACACGATCGAGAATTGCCGGCTGCTGCAGGATGCGATCGACGCGGCCGGCATGGCCATTCCGCTGGAGATGATGGTCGACATCGACCATGGTGACGTCACCTCCAGCAACCCGGCCGATATCGATCCCTATGCCTGGGCCGAGGCTTTCCCCAGGAAGTCGCCGATTATCCACATCAAGCAATCGTCGATGAACAAGGGTGGCCATTGGCCGTTCACCGCGGCTCACAACAGGGACGGCCGCATCACGCCTGAAAAGCTGCTGGAGACTGTGCGGCGCGGCGGCGGCACCGACAACGAGATTTGTCTGGAACTGTCGTTCCGCGAGCGCGAACCGGCCGACCACCAGGTGGTCGCCATGATCCGCGAATCGGTCGACTACTGGGCGCCCTCCATCGACACGGGCAGGCCTGATCTGTTGCCGAAAAACGGGTAGAAATCGGGGCGGGGAGCCGATGTCACTCGCGCCTGTTGACGGTCCAACCGGTTGGCCCACCAGCGAAGCAACCAGATATCCCAGACATTTTAGATAGTGCGAGTATTGCGGCAGCCTGCGCTGCTGATTGCTATAAAAGTACAATACGAAAGATACTTTTGTTTAACTTCGCCATGCATACTGCGAATTGGTCCGATTTGTTTGTCCGGCGTCCCTCGCCAACTAGAGAATCCGCATGTCGGTTACACGTCGCACGCTGCTCACGGCCGGAAGCGTCGGCTTGCTGGTCGCGCAAGCCCGGGCGGCCAACACTCCAGGACAGCAGGCGGAGATCGCTCCCGTTGTCGGCGACAATGCGCTGCGCATTGCAATGCCGGCCTTTTCCTCCGATCCATTCTTCCCGGCCGATGGATCGGGAGATAGCGGCATAGACATGGAACTGGCCCGCGGCATCGCAGCGGAGCTCGGCGTCGAGCCGGTGTTCGACCGATCCGCCGCAACGTTCGACGGCATGGTGAAACAGCTGACTTCCGGCCAGGCGGACATAGCCGTCGGCAAGCTCAGCCGAACCCTTCGCCGTGGCCGGTCAATCCTCTATTCCCGGCCCTATGCCATGCTGCACCAGGGCCTCATCGCCAATCGCCTCAATCTAGCGCGCATCGCGCAAGGCAAGCCACCCGAGCAGATCATCCGCGACTTCTCGGGCGATCTCGGCGTGATCGAGGGCTCTTCATTCGCAACCTATGCCGCGACGACGTTCCCGCATGCACAAGTTCATCGTTTCGCAGGCTGGGAGATGGTTGTCGATGCGATCCGCAACGGGACGATCGACATGGCGTATCGCGACGATTTCGAGATCAAGAAGCTGATGGTCGACGATCCGTCGATGACGGTCGCCGCTCGCTCGATCACGCTGACCGACAAGGTAGACACGATCGCAATCGGCGTGCGACCGGACAATCCGCATCTCGCGGCCTTTATCGACCTTTACCTCGATCTCGCGCGCGGTCAGCAGGTTCTCAACACTGACGAGATCATCGCGCGCTACCGGTTGGGGAGCAAAGCCTGACGATGGCCATCTCGGAAGCAGCCGGACCCTTGGCTTTCGACTGGCGCCTGGCGGCAAGGCGCATATTGCGCTCGCCCGCGACGACGATTGCGATGATCGGGGCGGGAATCCTTTGCGGCCTCTACTATCCAGCATTTGCCCATGCGATCAGCCCTGTGGCGCAGCTCTACCTGAATTTCCTCAAGATGGTCGTCCTGCCCTACCTGGTCTCGTCGGTCATCTTCTCGATCATGTCGATGGTTCAGGATCCGAACTCGGTCCGTTACCTGGGCCGGGTGGGTATGGCGGTGCTGGTCGTGTCATTCCTGAGCGTATTGGTGAGTGGCACCTACTCGCTTGTCCTTCAGCCGGGCCAGATCGAGAATCCTCAATCGCGCATCGAGCTTGGCGAGTTCATTAATTCGCAGGGTAGCGTATCCACCGATCTCGCATTCCCCTATCAACCGCCACCCAATGAGGGCGCCGACAACGGGCATTCGATACTGCTCGATCTTGTGCCGAACAACGTCTTCAGCGCGCTGGCCTCCGGTCAAACCATCCAGGTCCTGCTGTTCTGCCTGCTTTTCGGACTCGCGATGGGCAAGATTCCCCAGCCTTCGTCCATGAGCCTGTCTCAGGCGCTGAACGCCGTTTACCGGGCCTGCACGGTCCTTACCAACTGGTTCATATGGGGATTGCCGTTTGCAACCTTCATCCTGATCGCGGATCAGACCGCGTCGACCGGAACCAAGCCGCTCACGCTGATGGGCGGTTATCTGCTGGTGATGGGTCTTTCCTGCCTTACATTCGTCGCCGGCGCATTTGCCGTTATCGCCATCCGCTCTCGGCGAAGCTACTGGGCCACGATCAAGACCTGTCAGCCCCTTCTCATGGTCGCCATCACCACGCGCTCTACCGTCGCCTCGCTTCCGTGGGTCATCAACCTGCTGAGCGAGCGTCTGCGGTTCAGCCTCGTGGTCGTCGAACTGCTCGTGCCGCTGCAGGCGGCATTGCTGCGGACAGGCCCGGCGCTGCTTTACACGTCTGGTGTTCTTTTCATCGCTCAGCTCTACGGCCGTCCGCTGGCAATCCCCGACCTCCTGCTCGTCGGCATCACCTCGGCGCTTCTCGCGCTCACGACCGGCGGCATGGGCAGCCTGCTCATCCTGTCCCAGATGTCGATCGTCTGTGGCTACCTGAAGATTCCCTTCGAGGCCGCGTTCGCCCTGTTCGTCGCGGTCGACGCGGCCGTCGATACGTTCATGACGCTGTCCAGCGTCTGCACCGTAGCGGCGAGCACCGCAATGATCGCGCCCAGCCACAGGGAGACAACGCAGTCTGTCGAAGCGGCGTCGGAACAGCTCGAGCCCGTCCGATGATCGACCATGGCATCAGCCTCCAGCTCGGCGTCATCGGCGGCCTCGGGCCGTTGGCATCGGCTGACTTCTACTTCAAGCTGACCCGAATGACCCAGGCGTTCCGGGACAATGAGCATGTGCCGGCCGTCATCCTCAGCGTGCCACAGCTGCCTGACAGGACCGAGGCGATCCTTGCCGGCCATGACGGTCCGCTGCCGTCTTTGAAAGCCGCGGTCTCGACGCTCAATGCGCTCGGCGTTGCCTGTATCGCAATGCCGTGCAACACCGCCCATCATTGGTATGAGCAGCTGGCGGCGAGCTCGCAGGCGCGGATCATCCATATCGCCGACGCGGTCGTAGCTGAAACCCATCGTAGCCTGGGCCGAGGCAAGGTTACGATCCTCGCCACGCAGGGCACGCTGGTCTCCGGCTTCTATCGGGACAGGATGTCGGCGGCGGGATTTGAGCTCTGCTTTCCCGCTGTCACGGAATTCCAGGGTCGCGTCGATAGAGCGATCGGCCTCGTCAAGGGTGGTTCGATCGCGGAGGCGGCGAGCGAAACCGAGCGCGCGCTTGAAATCGCGCGATCGGCCGGCGCCGATACGGCCGTTCTCGGCTGCACCGAACTGTCGGTGGTGGCCGCCAGCCTCAACCCTACGAACGGATTGGTCGTCATCGACAGCAATGCAGCCCTGGCGCGAGCCTGTTTGACACGGTTGGGCTTCGCCGCGCAGGACGTTCCGCGACCTCGGCCGGTGTTCTCATCCCGTAAAGAGCTGGAGCGGTTCGGCGGTTCCATCCAACACTGAACCGCTCCGGGAACTGGTTGTTTAGCCGAATTTCGGATCGAGGCTGCCCGCTTTGTAGCGCTTGGCCATTTCCGAGACCGGCAGCGGTTTGATCTTCGGCGCATTGCCGGCGGTGCCGAACTGCTCGAAACGCTCCTTGCACAGCTTCCTCATCGCCGCCATCGCCGGCGTCAGATATTTGCGCGGGTCGAATTCGGAGGGGTTTTCCGTCAGCACCTTGCGGATCGCGCCGGTCAGCGCCATGCGGTTGTCGGTGTCGATGTTGATCTTGCGCACGCCATGCTTGATGCCGCGCTGGATCTCTTCCACCGGCACGCCCCAGGTCGGCTTCATCTGCCCGCCATATTTGTTGATGATCTCCTGCAGATCCTCCGGCACCGAGGACGAGCCGTGCATGACCAGGTGCATGTTCGGCAGGCGGCGGTGGATTTCCTCGATGACGTTCATCGCCAGCACCGCGCCGTCCGGCTTGCGCGAGAATTTATAGGCGCCGTGGCTGGTGCCCATGGCAACGGCCAGCGCGTCGACATGGGTGTCGCGCACGAACTGCTCGGCCTGCACCGGATCGGTGAGCAATTGGTCGTGGCTGATCGCACCTTCGACGCCGTGGCCGTCCTCCTGCTCGCCGCCGCCGCTCTCCAGCGAGCCCAGAACGCCGATCTCGCCTTCGACCGAAACGCCGCCCCAATGCGCCATGTCGACGACGCGCCTGGTGATGCCCGAATTATAGACGTAGTCGGCCGGCGACTTGCCGTCCTCCTTGAGTGATCCATCCATCATCACCGAGGTGAAACCATGCTGGATCGCGGTGACGCAGGTGGCCTCGTTGTTGCCGTGGTCGAGATGCATGCAGACCGGGATGTCGGGATGGATCTCCACCAGCGCATCGATCAGCTTGGCCAGCACCACGTCATTGGCATAGGCACGCGCACCGCGGCTTGCCTGCAGGATGACCGGCGACTTGGTCTCTTCCGCCGCCTCCATGATGGCGAGGCCCTGTTCCATGTTGTTCATGTTGAAGGCCGGCACGCCATAGCCGTATTCGGCGGCGTGATCGAGCAATTGTCTCAGTGTGATGCGAGCCAACGAATAGTCTCCCGTATCTGGTTTCGAACCTGTGGTTGCGGGCTGTCCGCGCATCGGTCCAGCCCACCGATGCTTCTGGCCGGATTTCCGTGCAACCGCAACCGTCAGACGCCGTCCCAGCAGCAATTCTTGTTACAGCGTCGTGATGAAAGCCGGGGGAATATCCCAGCAAAATATCTCATTATATCAAAAATCATGATAGTTTCAGGAAGAAATATGTTATCTTTATCGAGAAGCCAGCGTCGGTTGGCGGATATCGGCAGCAATGAAGAGCGATAACAGGCGTCAAGGCATCATGGACTTTCTGATGGACGTCGGCGCGGCGAGCGTCGACGATCTTGCCTCACGCTTTGGCGTCTCCAGGATGACGGTGCATCGTGATCTCGACGACCTTGAGGAGAGCGGTTTCCTGCGCAAGGTGCGTGGCGGCGCTTCGATCCAGCCGAGCGGTCTCTTCGAAAGCGATTTTCGTTACCGGCAGAAGCAGGCGACAGGAGAAAAGCAGCGTCTTGCGGCGGCCGCCGTGGCGATGATCGAACCCGGCCAGACTGTCATCATCGACGACGGCTCGACGGCTGGCGGCATCGCGCGGCACCTCGCCGATTTCAGGCCGCTGACGGTGATCTCCAATAATCTGGCCGTCATCCAGGATCTGGCCGGCGCCGGGGGCATCGACCTGATTGCGCTCGGCGGCCATTACAGCAAGAAGTTCCACGGCTTCTTCGGCCTGCTCGCCGAGGCTTCGCTGAGATCGTTACGCGCGGACGTCGCCTTCTTGTCGTCATCGGCTATCCACGGCGCCTCCGCTTTCCACCAGGACCAGGAGGTGGTGCAGATCAAGCGGCTGATGATGGAAGCGGCGACGCGCAAATATCTGCTGGTCGATCACGGCAAATTCGGCCGCACGGCGCTGCATTTCCTGACTGACCTCGAGGCCTTCGATGCCGTCTTCACCGGGTGCGAACCTGAGCCGGGAATGCGCGCCGCACTGGATGCCGCCGGCGTTTCGTTGGCGGTGGTCGCCAACAAGGATGAGGATCAAGGAGCGTAGGCGTGGTTTACTGGGTCGGTACAAGCTGGAAGATGAACAAGACGCTGGCCGAGGCGCTGGATTTCGCCGGGGTGTTGGCCGGCTTCGTGCCAGGCTTCGACGAGCGCATCCAGCCTTTCGTCATCCCGCCTTTCACGGCAGTGCGCGAGGTCAAGCAGGCGCTGTCGTCGACGCGGGTCAAGGTCGGTGCCCAGAACATGCACTGGGCCGACGCCGGCGCCTGGACCGGGGAGATCTCGCCGCTGATGCTGAGCGACTGCGGTCTCGACATGGTCGAACTCGGCCACAGCGAACGGCGCGAGCATTTCGGCGAGACCGATCGCACCGTCGGTCTGAAGACGGCGGCCGCCGTCAAGCACGGACTGATACCGCTGATCTGCGTCGGCGAGACGCTGGCGGAGCGCGAAAGCGGCAAGGCGGATGCGGTATTGATCAGCCAGGTCGCGGGTGCCTTGCAGTTCCTCGAAGGCGAGGCGAAGGCGGCAAAAATTCTGTTTGCCTATGAGCCGGTCTGGGCGATCGGCGACAAGGGTATTCCGGCCAGCTCCGCCTATGCCGACAAACAGCAGGCGCTGATCAAGAAAGTGGCCGGCGGCCTGCTGCCGTCCATCCCGCCGGTGCTCTATGGCGGCAGCGTCAATCCCGGCAATGCGGCCGAGCTGATCGGCCAGCCCAGCATCGATGGTCTCTTTATCGGCCGCTCGGCCTGGCAGGCGGAGGGCTATATCGACATCCTCAGGCGCGCCTCGGCGGCGATCTGAACAAACGAAATCCCATTCAAGAAAGGACACGACCATGAAAATAGCCATTGGAGCCGACAGCGCCGGCAAGCCGCTGCTCGATGTCATCGCCGCGCATCTCGCGACAAAGTCCGGCCTCACCGTCAGCGACCTCAGCCAGGCCGGCTTTTATGCCGACCTGTCGCAAAAGCTCGCCCAGACGATCGTCGACGGCGAGAACGACCGCGGTATCCTGTTCTGCGGCACCGGCATCGGCGTCTCGATCTCGGCCAACAAGGTGCCCGGCATCCGCGCCGCACTCACCCACGACACCTATTCCGCCGAGCGCGCCGCCAAATCCAACAACGCGCAGATCATCACCATGGGCGCCCGGGTCATCGGCCCGGAACTCGCCAAGGCGATCGTCGATACCTGGTTGGCCTCGGAGTTCGACGAGAGGGGACCGTCGGCCGGCAATGTCCAGGCGATCAACAAGCTCGATGAAGCGAAGCAGGCCTAAGCCAGGCTTTCGCGCAACGCCTCGATGACGGTCACGGCCGAGGCGGCGCCGGGGTCGATATGGCCGAGCGAGCGTTCGCCGAGCCGCGAGGAGCGGCCCTTGGCGGCGATCATGTCCTTGGTCGCCTCCGCCCCCCGGCGCGCCGCGCCCACTGCCGCGTCGAGGCTTTCGGCAAGGCCCTTTCCGGCCGCATTGCTGGCGCCGGCCGCTTCCGCCGCCGGCAACCAGGCGTCGATCATCGTCTTCTCGCCGATCTCGGCCTTGCCGCGATCGCGGATGCCTTGCGCCATCGCCTGGAACAGCGCGACGACATCCGCATCGGCTAGCGTGGTCTTGCCCTTGACGGCAGCGGCGGCGCGCATGAAGGCGGTGGCATAGAGCGGGCCAGACGACGCGCCGACCGCGTTGAGGAACGATTTAGCCGCCATGTTGAGAAGCGCGGTCGGCTCGGTCGCCGCCAGGTCGAGTGGCGCCAGCGCGTCGCGCACCGCGTTGAAGCCGAGCGCCATGGCGATACCGTGATCGGCGTCGCCGATGACGCCGTCGAGGTGGCAGAGCCGGTCCTTGTCGGCTTCGATCGCTACCGCGATCGCATCGAACATTCTCTTCAGGTCAGCGCTATCGATGCTCACGGATCACTCCTCAGCCGGCGCGGAACATGGCGCAGTCGCACGGATGGTCGAGCATGGTCTGCAACTCGCCATCGAGATGAAACAGCGTCACCGAGGCGCCGGCCATTTCGAGCGACGTGCAATAATTGCCGACCCAGGTCGCATGGATGGAAACGCCGATGTCGTCGAGACGCTGCTTGACGCGACGGTTCATGATGTAGAGTTCCATCAGCGGTGTCGAGCCCAGCGAATTGACCAGCACCGCGACCTTGTCGCCGCGTTGCGGCGCCATCTCGGCAAGGATCTTGTCCAGCATCTCGTCGGTGATCTCATCGGCGGTCCCGAGCTTGCCGCGCGCGATGCCCGGCTCGCCATGGATGCCCATGCCGATCTCCATCTCGTCGGCGCCGATCTCGAAATTCGGCCGCCGGGTCTGCGGCAGCGAGCAGGGCGACAGCGCCACGCCCATGGTGAAGGTATGGTCGTTGGCCTTGCGCGCGATGCGCTCGCATTCGTCGAAAGAGAACATGCGGTCACAGGCCGCGCCGGCCGCCTTGAAGACGAAGAAATTGCCGGCGACTCCGCGGCGCTTCTGCCGCTGGTCGCGCGGTGCCGAGGCGACATCGTCGGTGGTCAGCACCGTGCGCACCTCGATGTCGTCCATGGCGGCCATTTCGGCCGCCATATCGAAATTCATCACGTCCCCGGCATAGTTGCCGTACGTGAACAGGACACCGGCGCCGCCGTTCGCCGCCTTGGCGCATTCAAGGATGGGATCGGGTGGCGGCGAGGCAAAGACATTGCCGATCGCCGCCGCATCCGCCAGGCCCTTGCCGACAAAGCCGAGGAAGGTCGGCTCATGGCCCGAACCGCCGCCGACGACGAGCCCGACCTTGCCGGGACGCGGTCCGTTGCGGGCGATGATCGAGCGCGGGCTGCCGTCCGCGCTCCTGAGATGGTGGGGATGCGCGGCCAGAATCCCCTCTAGCATCTCGTCGACGGCACGGTTGCCGTCATTGATGATCTTCTTGGTCTGCACCGGCATCCTCCCGAACTCGGCATTTTCCCGAGATACTACAGGCTGTTACCGGGATTTCCACCCCGCTCTCGGCTGTTTCAGGCGGCGATGTGCTTTCGCGCCGCCAGGATCTGGACGCATGCGCCGGCCGCTTCCTTGCCCTTCACCTGGAAGTGCTCGAGGAAGAAGCGGTGGTGCTCGGCGCTGTCGTGATAATTGTGCGGCGTCAGTACCGCCGAAAGCACCGGCACGCCGGTTGCCAACTGCACGTTCATCATGCCGTCGATGACGGCGCCGGCGACGAACTCATGCCGGTAGATGCCACCATTGACGACGAAGGCAGCGCCGAGGATCGCGGCGTAGCGACCCGTCTCGGCCAAAGTCTTGGCGTGCAGCGGGATCTCGTAGGCGCCGGGCACGTCGAAGATTTCGACAGCAAAGCGGCCGTTGCCCAGTGCTGCAAGCTCTGCCTCGAAGGCAGCGACACACTGGTCGACGATATCCGCGTGCCAGCGCGCCCTGACAACGGCAATGCGGGTCGTTTCATAGTCTTTGTGGGAATGCTGATTCATGGGTCCATCCTTCCGTTTCGAACCAGAATCAGGACGCACGATACGAAAACCGGCCGCCGGGGCGGTCCGTCTTCCGTTTCGTTCTCTTCCATCCGGACTGTAACCGTCGGCTCCGGAATTGCACCGGATCTGCTGACCCTTCCGGTTTTGCCGGAAAGCGCTCGCGGGCTCCGGCCGAAACCGTCACCGCCGGTGGGGACTTTCACCCCGCCCTGAGAACATTAACGGCTTTGTATGGAAGGGAGGGGCGCCGCTGTCAACCATGCGAAGGCTGGTGGCCCATTACGTCCTGTGTGGCTGGCGCGGGCGCCATGCCGCGGCCGAGGCCGCCACCAGCATGAGCAACGCCGCCACCATCGCCGACGCGGCAAAGCCGAAACCGGAATATAGCGGCCCGAAGCCGGTGGTGCCGACAAAGACCGCCAGATATGTCACCGCGCTGTTCAGGCCCATGATCGTGCCGCGCCGCGACGGATCGAGCGCCGAGAGGCGCATCACCAGCACGTTCAAACCGAAATGATTGGCAAGACCCCAGGCCGCCACCATCGCGAGCGTCAGGCCATAGCTGTTGCTTGTCGCGGCGATCGCGACGTAGACGATGGCGACGAGCAGGTAAGCGAAGGGCATGACGCGGCGGGCCCCCAGGCGATCGATGATGCCGTCGAAGAGCGCCGCCGTGCCGAACCCGGCGCCATAGGCGAGTGCGGCCAGGCCGTTGGCGCTGACCGGCTGGCCCAGCCCGCTGTGGAGATGGTCGCCAAGATAGCCGTAGACACCGTAGAAGGCGGTCATGAAGGCGCCGCAGGCGATCAGCAGCGGCACGATGCCGGGGGTGCCGAGCGCCTCGAGCGGCGCCGGCGCCGGGCCGGCCTTCCTGACATCCGGGAGTGACGATGCGGTGAGGCTGCCAAGCGCCATCGCCGCCAGCAGCGCCACGGCGGCGAAGACGGCCCGCCAATGCACCAGATCGGCAAGCACCGCCGACAACGAAACGCCGGCCACCATGCTCAGTGTCCACCCTGTCAGCACGACGCCGATCGTTCCGCTTTCCCGTCCGGGCGGGGCGATGGCCGCGGAACTGGCATAGATTGCCGGCATGGCGACGCCGGCGGCGATGCCGGCGAGAAGCTGCGCGGCGACCAGTGCCGTCACCGTCGGCGCCGCGGCGCTCGCGACAAGCGCCAATGCCAGCAGCAGCAAGGCCGCCTGCAGCATCCGGCGCGCGCCGATCCGGTCGATGTAGCGCGCCAGGAACAAGGCGCTCGCCGAGGTGCCGAGGCCGAAGGCGGCGGCCCCCATCATCACGACAGGCACGCTGGTCGCGAACGACACGGCCACGGCAGGGGCAATCGGACCCAGCACCAGGGAGTTCGAGCCGATCACGGCGATGCATCCGGTCAAGAGATAGGCCAGCGCCGGGATGGGCGGCCGGGCGTTCGCACCAAGGGTTGCTGCTTGATCACTGTTCGACATATCTTCATAATGGCCGTATTTTATTCGGCGGCAATCGGGAATTTCCACTATGGACGAAGAAACAAATGGCATTCCGCAGAACAGGCCGGCGCCCCGCGACGTCGACCCGATCGACAGAAAGATATTAGGCGTTCTCGTCGACGACGCCACGGTCAGCTATGCTGAGCTCGGCGATCGTGTCGGCCTTTCGCCGCCCGCCGCGCATGAGCGCGTCAAGCGCCTTCGGCGCAGTGGCGCCATTCGCGGCACGGCTGCCATCATCGACCCCAAGGCGGTCAAGAAGCCGCTGCTGGCATTCGTGCATATCGACACCAAGGGCTGGGGCAAGACGCCGGAGTTGATGGCGGTTTCGCAATATCCGGAGGTCGAGGAGATCCACACGGTTGCCGGTGACACCTGCATGCTGCTGAAGGTGCGCACTGAGGACACGCGGGCGTTGGAAGGTTTGCTCGCCCGCCTCTACGAAACACCCGGCGTCACCTCGACGCGCAGCTATGTGGTGCTGTCGACCTATCTCGAGCGGCCGGTGCAGCCCGGCGTCACGACGCAGTGGCCGGCGCCCAGGCACATGGCCGAGCCCCTGTACTAGGCGATGCCGATAAGCGCGAGGCGGTTTCGGACGACATTATGCTCTATCTCTTTGATTTGGAGCTGGACTGGTCGTCTCCGCCGAAAACGGCGCAAAACAAGCAATGATATGCTAATCTCCCGAGCCTCTAGGCAAAGGGCGGGTGATGGCAACGCTGGAAACAGACAAGGTATTCGCTGGCTCCATACCGGAAAACTACGATCGCTATATGGTGCCGTTGATTTTCGAGCCGTTCGCTGCGGATCTTGTAGCGCGAGCAGCGTCCCTGTCGCCCGCCGCGGTTTTGGAGACGGCCGCCGGCACCGGGGTCGTTACCCGCGCATTGGCGCCGAAATTGTCTCCTGGCGCAAGTTATACCGTGACCGACCTCAACCAGCCGATGCTCGACCACGCCGCTTCGCGACAACCTCCCGACGGTCGCATCACATGGCGTCAGGCGGACGCCTTGGCGCTGCCGTTTGAAGATGCGGCCTTCGACCTCGTTTGCTGTCAATTCGGTGCGATGTTCTTTCCCGACCGGCCATCTGCCTACCGCGAAGCCAAGCGTGTCCTGAGGCCGGGCGGACATTTCCTGTTCAGCGTATGGGATCGCATCGAGGAGAACGTCTTTGCCGACGATGTGACGAATGCTCTCGCAAGGATCTTCCCCGACGATCCGCCGCGCTTTCTGGCACGCACGCCGCATGGCTATCACGACAAGGCAGTGATCCGTCGCGAGCTGGAGGACGCTGGCTTTTCTCCTGTGATGATCGAGACGAGAGCCGAACAAAGCCGTGCATCCTCGCCGCGCCTTCCCGCCGTCGCTTATTGTCAGGGAACTGTGCTTCGCACCGAAATCGAGGCCCGGGAGGCCGGGAAGCTGCAAGCCGCGACCGACTACGCCGCGTCCGCGATTGCAGACAGACATGGCAGCGGCGCGGTGGCCGCCAAAATTCAGGCTCACGTCATCATGGCAACGGCTTAGAGCAATTCCAGCAAAAGTGCGCAGGGGTTTTGCGTCCGGAATTGCGTAGGAACAAACAGATAGAGCATTAGAGGCGATCCTGTTTCGCCGGAAATGCTCTAGCTTCCCAGCCGGATCGTCTCGAAATAGGCGTCGGTGCCGACCTGGCCGCCCTTGAGCGCGATTTCGAGTCCATCGATTGCGCCGCCGCCATGAGCGACACAGAGCGGTGATCCCGGCGATTGCGGCAACGGCATGCGGACGGTCAGCGCGTCGACGGCCAATTGTCCGAGCGCGTGGCTGGAAGTGTCGCCGCCAGCGATCACCGCGCGCTTGAGTTTCTTCTCGACGACCAGCCGGCGCAGAATGTCACCCAGCGCCCGGCCCAGCCTGTTGCGTGCCCCTTCGATATGGTCGATCTCCGCACTACGGTCGGCCTGTGGGCCAAGAGCTGTGTAGAGGATGACGCTGCGCCCCGCAGCCAGGCTTGCCAATCCGCTCGCGACGGCCCGCTCGATTGCCTCCTTGGCGCCCTCCGTGACCAGTTGCATGGCGTCCATCTCGACGCCGTCGAAACCGTGGGCGAGAGCGTGGCGGATCTGCTTTTCGGTGGTCGGCGACACGCTGCCCGAGACCACCGCGAGGCGGTCCACCGGTCCCGGCGGCGCGAACGATGCCTGTCCGGAGGCAATGCCTTTGCCGGCCCATTCGGCAAGCAAGGCATATTCGACGCCCGAGGATCCGACAACGAAGCCATGGCCTTGGTTGTGGATACGCCAGATCTGCTCGCCGACGCGTCTCTGTGTCTGGCGGCTTTCGACATCGAACAGGACGATCGCCCTGTTTTGCACGGCCTGGTCGACCGTTTGCGCGAGATCGTCGGTCTGCAATGCCGCCGGGTCGACAAGGCCGGAGCTGAGACTGGTCTGGCGCGAGAGATGCACCAGCAGGTCTGCTTCGTTCATCGGCGTCACCGGATGCCTGCTCATCACCGGATGCCTGTCGATGCGGAAATACTCGCCGCGGAACGCCGCGAAAAGATTGCCGAAGGCGGTGTAGCGCTTGAGCTGCGGCGCGCCGACGACCATCGGCACGCTGCTCTGGCCGAAGATGCGCCGGCCGATCTCGATGGCGCGGCCGATATTGCCGACCGTCGGGCTGGAATCGAAGGTCGAACAGATCTTGTAATGACAGATCTCCGCCTCGAGGCCCTTCAGCCATTCGAAGGCCGGCGCCAGATTTTCCTCCATCCACTGCGGCGTTTCGCTTCGGCTGGTGCCGGCCAATCCGACGGCGCGGCAATGGGAAAATTGCGCCAGCAGGCGCTGGTCGGGCCGGCGCATGAACAGCACCGTCGGCACGCCGCCGAGCTCGAGCGCCTCCATGACGTCGGTCGAGCCGGTGAGGTCGTCGCCATAGTAGCTCAGGAGCAGGTTCTGCATGGCTTCGCTCAGGCCGCCTTGCCGTCGCTGAATTTCTCGATCGAGCGTGCCAGCTCGGCATGGTCGCGCGCGAATTCGTCGAGAGCAATGCCCTCGACCGCGGCCTGCCACGCTTGCAGCACCGCGCGCACGCCGGCGCCGGGCCCGTCCGGATGGCTGACGATGCCGCCGCCGCAGAGATAGAGGAGATCGACCGTGCGGCCGGTGCGCTCATAGGTCTCGGGCGCCTGGCCGCCCCATTGGCCGGAGCAGGCCACGGGCAGCGCGCAATCGTCTGATGAAAAGAGCGGCGTGGTCACCGCTTCGAAGGAGCGGATGAAAGAATCGTCCGGCTCCCAGTATTTCGAGCCGATGCCGTTGATCTGGAACTGATCGACGCCGAGCAGCCGCCAGAATTGCTGCCACACCTTGAAATCCATGCCGAGGCCAGGATGGCGGGTGAGAATGTCCCAGCCATTGCGGTGCGCATGCAGCACCAGCCCGGAGCGCTTCCTGAGGAAAGCCATGCCGCCGAATCCGATGGAATTGATGTTGACGACCGCGCAATTGCCGCCGGCTTTCAGCACCAGATCGTGGTTGCGCATCATCTCGTCGGGATCGGCATGCGAGATGCCGAAGGCGTACATCACCTTCTTGCCGGTCTTTTGCTCGTGGTCGCGGATCAGCGGCATGATCGCCTTCACCCGCTCAGCGAGCGGCGAATAGGCCGGGCTCATCAGCTTCTCGTCGTCCTTGATGAAATCGACGCCGGCTTCGATCAGTTCGCCCACCATCGCGGCTGTCTCGTGCGGCCTGAGGCCAAGCGCTGGCTTGACGATGGTGCCGATGATGGGACGGCCTTCGACCCCGGTCAGCCTGCGGCTACCAGCAACGCCGAATTGCGGGCCGGGATGGGCGCGCCGGTATTGTTCCGGCAGCTTCATGTCGATGACCCGGATACCGGACAGGCCCCTGATCGAATAGGTACCGCTGATGGCGATCGTCATCAGCGCTGACAGGTCGGTGCCGATGGCGTCGAACGGGAAGCCGATGTCGACATCGGCGCGTCGGAAGGGGCCGTTCCCGGATCCGGGAAGCGACGGCTGCTCGGCATCGGGCAGGGGCCTGATCGCCAGCACACGAGCCGCCACACGCGCTTTCAACTCCTCGGTCTCGCCAGGCAGCGCGACGAAGGTGCCGGTCGACTGGTCGCTCGCGATCTTGGCCGCCAGCGCTTCGATGCTGCCAGGGGTTTCGATGCGATAGGTAAGCGTGATCATGGTCTGCCGGCCGCTCGAAAAGGGTTCGAAAAAAGTTTTGTCGCGCAGGAAATCTGGTATAATGAGTACCTAAGTATTGCAAGCGATATCCCGACTTCGGCAAGAGGGCGGGCTTCGGCAATTCCGGGAAGATGAGCCGCGTTTTCGTTCGGAATTGTCTGGAACAAGGAGCTGGCGCGGCTTGGCGGGACCGCTCCAGGCGCAGGCATTCCGGTAATCCTGGCTGGAATGCTAAACAGGAACCGGGCCAGGGAGTGATTCGTCACGATGAACCGTTCGGAGCCGATCGTCCGGCGCAAACTTTCCGACGAAGTCTTTGCAAGGCTGAAGCGGCTGATCACCAGCGGCGAGCTGCAGCCGGGCGACGACATGCCGTCCGAACGCGAGTTGATGGAGCGCTTCGAGGTCGGCCGGCCGGCGATCCGCGAGGCCATGCAGGCGCTGAGCAATATGGGACTGGTCGCCATCTCGCATGGCGAGCGCGCCAAGGTGCTGCAACTGACCGCCAAATCGATCATCAGGCAGGTCGACGGCGCGGCCAAGATCATCCTGTCTTCATCCAGGGACACGCTGGAGCACCTGAAGACCGCGCGCATCTTTTTCGAGCGCGGCATGGTCAGGGAAGCCGCGGAAAAGGCGACCGCAGAGGATGTGCAGCGGCTCAGGGCAACGGTGGCCGAGCAGCGCGCCGCGCGAGGTGATTCCGAAGCCTTCATCTCCGCCGACATGAAGTTCCACACCCAGATATCGGCGATATCGGGCAATCCGATCTATGTTGCCGTCAGCGAAGCCACACTTGGCTGGCTGAAGGAATACCACACCGAGATGCTGATCTGGACCGGCAAGGAACAATACACGCTGACCGAGCATGAGGAGATCATCGACCGCATTGAGCACCGGGATGCCGACGGCGCCGAAAAGGCGATGATCAAGCATCTCGAACGCTCCCGTGCGCTCTATGTGATGAATTCCGATAAGTAAGGCTGCTTGCCTATCCAATTCGCGCAATGGCGTAGGGCGACATCGTAAGATGGCCCTGACCCAGTGCCGAAACATCAACCGCGACATCGTTCGCCGTCAGGTTCGCCAGCCAGACGAAAAGGTCGCCCGAGGCGGTGCGTCCGGCCAGCGCCGCAACACGCGTCTCGTCGCTTGTTTTCGCGGCAACATGCGCGAGCCCGGCCAGTTCGCAAAGCCCTTGGATGGCCTGGAAAATCGGCCGCGATGATCCCTCGGCGGCGGGTTCCCCGGATGCGGCCAGCACGCCGAACGGCCCAGTGACGCTGGACAGCGTCAGCATCTCCAGTCCGGCCGGCGCGACGCGCGCGGCATAGCCGATGGTCCAGGCGGCGGCAAACTGCGCGGCATGGCGGGGATCACGGTTCGCCATGGCGATGCGTTGGCCGGCGAAATTGTCCTTGGTCGCCCCGCCATAGGGGTTCTGCCGCATGGCAATGGTGGACGGGCCGATCCGGTAAGGCTTGTCGCCGAAGATCGCCCGGGTGGACCGGGTGATGAAGGGCAGCGCCTCCAGCGACTGCATGACGCTGAGATCGTCGGCGGCGTGAACGATCGGGCAGGTGCAGTGCGTGATGAAGTCGAGTTGGTCGGCGGGCACGCGCTTGCGGTTGAGTTCCGTGAAATAGCTGAACATGCCGCCGCCGAGGCGGATGCCGGGAAAGGCGCGCCGCGTGGCGGCGTAGACGTCTTCCAGCGGCGGACATGCCGGCCAGGCACTGCCCGGCGGCGTCGACTGGCGGTCAACGGAAGGCGAGACGGCAACCGCATCGAGCCGCAGGCCGGCCCGGCGCACCATATCGGCGACATCGGAGAGTTCGGCATCGAGGTCGCCCGTGCAGGCCGCCACGCATTCGAGCGTGGTCGAAGCGGGGTAGGCCGCGGCGAGCCGGGCATGGGCGCGCAGCGCGTCCAGGCCGTGGCCGCGCATCGGATCGAAGTGGAAGAGGAGCTGCTGCGGGCCGAGCCTTGCCAGCATCGGCAGTTCGGCCAGCGTTGTCTCGACGTCCTCGGGATAGACGATCACGCCGATATCGGGCAGCCTCGGCCCGGTCTCGCCGAGATCGATGCGGACCGGTTCGGCACTCGCCGCCGCGGCGGGCATCCTGGTGTCGCCGATGAGGCGCAGGCCCACCGTCTGGCGCATCGGCTGGCCGGCCGGCAGCACATAGGGCCACGGCAAAGCCAGCGGCCGCACATAGGTCTTGTAGGAGGCGTCCGACCAGTTGCGCTGGTCCTCCATCTCGAAAATATCGCCTTCCATCCGGCATTCGGCGCTGAGGCCGGGACGCACTCCATGGGTGATGGCACGCAGATCCTTGAAGGGCTGCCACGGGTCGATCAGATCAGGCAGCTCCGTCTCCACCACGCTGCCATCGGTGTGCTCCACCGTCACCGGGCTGCCGGCGAGGCCGGCGATCGGATGCAGGATGCAGAAGCCGCAGCGGTTGGTCTCGAAGTCGCTCTCCGGCAGCGCTGTCACATGGAAGACCAGCCTGCCGTCGGCGGAGCCTTCGATCGTCGCGTGGAAGCGGAGGCTGCTGTCGTCCGGGCCGGTGCAATTCGCCTCATAGCTTACCGAGAAACGATCGTCCTTCTGGTCGATGGTCAGGTCCGTGAGCACCGGCTCATAAGTGCCCCAGTCGCGGTCGCGCACGATATAGGCGATGGCGCGCAGCACTTCGGTGCCGGCATGCCGGATGGTGCGCAGATTGCCATTGACCAGCTCGGCATTCAACGCGCCCGCATGCAGCAGGGTCGGTGCCGCTTCGGCCGCCCGTGTGCCGTAAAGATCGAACGCGTCGGCCGTCATTTCAGCAAGACTTCGATCTGCACCGGTTCGCGGCTCGCAGCACCCGCATAGGCGGCTTCGACCAGGG
This sequence comes from Mesorhizobium sp. BR1-1-13, assembly GCF_020165515.1. Classification (NCBI taxonomy): domain Bacteria; kingdom Pseudomonadati; phylum Pseudomonadota; class Alphaproteobacteria; order Hyphomicrobiales; family Phyllobacteriaceae; genus Mesorhizobium; species Mesorhizobium sp. BR1-1-13. The sequence continues at coordinate 359,627 of NZ_JAIUIH010000002.1, read as the reverse complement.
CGAGGGTTTTGAGATTGTCGGCGCCCGAGGTCGCCGGCTCCTTGCCGCCGACAAGGCAGTCGACCCAGTGCAGCTGGATCGCCAGCACGCTTTCCTGGATGTTATGCCATGGCCGCGATGCCCAGGCGAGCAGCGGCGGCGAAATGTCCCTGACCGTTGTGCCGCTCTTGCCGGTGACGGTGAACTGGTAGCCCTGCGCCAGCCGGAGCGTGCCGTCGCTGCCGTCGATCTCGATCAGTGTCTCGGGAAACGGTTCCACGGCGAGTTTTGTCGCATAACTGCAATCGACAACCGAGGTGGCGCCGCTTTCGTGGTCCATCAGCATCGTGGCGACATCCTCGCCGGCAATAGCGGGATTGATGCGCGCCGTACGGGCAGTGAGGCTCGATACGTCGCCCAACAGAAAACGGGCGATGTCAAGGATATGGATGCCGAGATCCTCGATGATGAAGCGCTTTCCCGTCGCCAGATAGGGCTGGCCAGAAAACACGTCATAGCCGGAGCGGAAGGAGATGCGGCCGAAGAACGGCGTGCCGATCTCGCCGCTGTCGAGCACGGCGCGCACCGCCTGGATCGGCGACTGCCAGCGGAAGTTCTCATGCACCATCAGCGGCACGCCGGCCTTGGCGCAAGCCGCGACCATCGCCTTGGCATCGCTAAGCGTCGGCGCGAACGGCTTCTGGCAGATGACGGGAACGCCATGCGCGGCCGCCATCTCGACCAGCGGCCGATGGCTGCCGACAGTGGTGGCGATGTCGACGAAATCGAGTTTCTCCGCCGCAAACATCGCCGCCGCATCGGTGTAGCGCCGCGTCACGCCGAACTGGTCGCCGACGATCCGCAGCCGCTCCGGATCGCGGTCGCAGATGGCGATGATCGAGGCGCCCTCGATATCGCGCCAGGCATGCATCTGGTTGACGGCGAAGAAGCCGCAGCCGATCAGCGCTCCACGCAACTCCGTCATGATCAGCCCGCCTTTGCCATCTGCATCAGGGTGACGCGCTGCTGGAGCCGGCGTTGCGCCTGGTCGACGACGACGGCGACGATGATGACGAGGCCCTTGATCACCATCTGCCAGAACGAGCTCACGCCCATCATCACCAGTCCGTCCGAAAGGATGCCGATGACGAAGGCGCCGACGATGGTGCCGCCGATCGTGCCGCGGCCGCCCGACATCGATGTGCCGCCAAGCACTGCCGCGGCGATGGCGTTCAGCTCGAAGCTCTCGCCCGTTGCCGGATGCGAGGCCATCAGTTCCGAAGAGATGATCAGCCCGACGATTGCCGCGCAGAAGCCGGAGAACATATAGACGAACATCTTCACCATGTTGACGCGCACGCCCGAGATGCGCGCTGCGCGCTCATTGCCGCCGACGGCGAAGATGTGGCGGCCGAGCGGCGTGTAGCGGGCGAGATAGGCCGCCCCCAGCGCCACCACGATCAGGATCCAGACCGAGACCGGCAGGCCGAGCAGCCGGCCGGCACCCAGAAAGCCGAAGCCGGTGGTGCCCAGTTCCGGTTTGCCGACCAGGTTGGGGAAGGTGCGCCCGTCCGACGACAGCAGCGCGAAGCCGCGCGCCACGTAGAGCACGCCGAGCGTGGCGATGAAGGGCGCGACATTGAGCCTGGTGATCAGCAGCCCGTTGACGGCACCGATCAGCATGCCGACCGCGAGGGTGATCAGGGCGATCTCGACGACGTTGAAATAGATGGTGTAACCGATCTGCAGGTCGATGCCGTTGAGTACGAGATAGCCGGCCACCATGCCGCACAGGCCGACGATCGAGCCGACGGAAAGGTCGATGCCGCCGGTGATGATGACGAAGGTCATGCCCATGGCGAGGAAGGCGTTGAGCGCCACATGCTTGGCCATCAGAATCAGATTGGCGGCCGACAGGAAGTTCGGCGCCGCGATCGAGAAGAACACCAGCACGGCGATGAGCGCGATGAAGGTTCTGAGCTTCATCAGCGTCAGCAGCGCCGAGCCGCTGGAGGCGGAGGAAGCGGCCGCCCTGGCCGGAATGTCAGTCATCAGCGTTGCTCCCCATGTGCGGCCGGTCCGTGGCCCAGTGCCGACGCGGCGACGATCGCCGCCTCCGTCGCTTCGGCGCGGTCGAACATGCCGGTCAATCTGCCATTGCTCATCACCGCGATGCGGTCGGACAGTGCCATCACCTCATCGAGGTCCGAGGTGGCGAACAGGATCCCCAGCCCGTCGCGCGAAAGCTTGCGCATGGTGCGGAAGACATCGGCCTTGGCGCCGACATCGATGCCGCGGCTGGGCTCGTCCATCAGAAGCACTTTCGGTCCGGTGAGCAGCGCCTTGCCGATCACCACCTTCTGTTGGTTGCCGCCCGACAGCGACGAGACCTCCTGCGCCGGGTCGGCGACCTTGATTGCGAGTTCCCGCACCATCTGCATCACGGCCTGCCGCTCGGCGCCGCCTCGGATATGGAACAGGCGCACGAAGCGCGACAGGCTGGCCATCGTCAAATTGCTGGCAACCGAGAGGATCGACACCAGGCCCTCGCGCTGGCGGTCCTCGGGGATCAAGGCCAGCCCGCGCTGGATGCGGCGCGTCGTGTCGCGCTCCTTCACCTGCTTTCCGGCGATGAAGATCTTGCCGCTGGCATGGCCGTGACGGCCCATGATGCAGTCGAACAGCTCGCTGCGCCCCGCACCCATCAGCCCGTATATGCCGAGGATCTCGCCGGCGCGCAGCGACAGCGAGACGTGGTCCACCGCCAGCCCGCCGGTGACGCGCGGCAGGCAGATCTCCTCGGCGCGGAAGATTTCCGCGCCCGGCACGTGGCCGTCGGCCTTGGCGAAGTCCTTTGCGTCCGAGCCGATCATCTGCCGCACGATCCACTGCGTATCGACGTTTTTCATCTCCTCCTGGCCGGTGATGCGGCCGTCGCGCAGCACGGTGATGTAGTCGCCGATGCGGATCAGTTCCTCCAGCCGGTGCGAGATGTAGACGATAGCGACGCCGCGCGCCTTGAGGTCGGAGATCACCTTGAACAGGATCTCGACTTCGGCGGCGCTCAGCGCCGAGGTCGGCTCGTCCATGATGAGGATCTTGGCGTCGAGCGAAACCGCCTTGGCGATCTCGACCAGCTGCTGCTGGCCGATGCGCAGGTCCTCGACCAGCATGTCGGGCCGGATGCCGGCTTCCAACCGCTCCAGGAATTCGCCGGCCCGCCGCTCCTGCGCCTTGCGGTCAATCTTGCGGAAGCGGTTGGTGATCTCGCGCGTGGCGAAGATGTTCTCGGCGACCGACAGGTTGCCGAACAGGTTCAGTTCCTGGAACACCATGCCGATGCCGCGCTCGACCGCGTCCCCCGACGACGAGAACGAGACCTCTTCGCCTTCGAGCAGGATGCGCCCTGCGGTCGGCTGCTCGACGCCGGCGATGATCTTCATCAGCGTCGACTTGCCGGCGCCGTTTTCGCCGACCAGCACGTTGACCGCGCCCTTGTGCACCTCGAAATTCGCCTGCTTGACCGCGACCGTGCCGGCATAGACTTTCGAGACATCCTCAAGCTTGAGGATGACGTCGTGGCCATTGGCCTGGCTCATGGCTTCGGCCCGATCTCGGCCTCCGCCGGCGTCACCAGCGGCAGGTCTTGGCCGCCTTCGATCGTATAGGCGCCGAGCACCTTGGCGGTCCGGCCCTCAAGCGCCTCGCGCGGCAGCTTGGAGAGCACCGTCTTGCCGGCATGGGCGTTGAAAGCCTTGCCGAACTGGGCGAAGTCGATCTGATTGGTGAAATCGTTGAACTGGACGAAGTCGAGGCTGTCGCGCAGCGCCGTGCCGCGCATCGCCGGCCCGATCTGGACGCGCGCGTCCGCCTTGCCGTTACCGTCGACATCGATATCGATGGTGGCCGCGCGCGACTGCGTGTTGGCGGCGACGATCTTGCCCTCGACGCGAACCGCGAACGTCCATGGCGAATTCGCCTGCTTCTTCGGATTGCCGTATTTCGCGCCGGCCGCGGCCGGATCGGTCTTCGCCAGCGCATGGACCTCGGCGAACGGTCCCGCCTTCTGATGCAGGTAGGGGATGACTTTCGCCGCCCAGATGTCCTCGACCATCTTGTCGGGGTTGAAGGCGGAAGCATTGCCGTCGCCTTGCGCCGACGGCGTCGGCAGGATCTTGCAGGCGCTGAGCGCGATGCCGGCGGTCAGGGCAAGGATCGGCCAACTCGGCTTTTTCTGCATGGCGGTCGAGGCATCCTGGTGAAAAGGAGCGAGGGACGAACCTCGATTCGCCCCTCGCTGTTCGCGTTGCGCCGGCTCAGTTCTTGAGCGCGAAGGTTTCCAGCTTGGCGGCATTGTCGCCATTGATGAGCACGCAGTCCATCAGCTGCTTTTCCTTCTCGGGCGACTTCTTGTTCTTGATGAAGTCGTTGGCCTGTTCGACCGCCATCTGCGCCTGGGCATAGGCAGGTTGCAGCACCGTCGCCTTGATACCGCCCGAGGTGATGGAATCGCGCACGTCGTTCGATCCGTCGAAGCCGACGACGATGACGTCCTTGCGGCCGGCAGCGGCAAGCGCCGCATAGGCGCCCATCGCCATGGTGTCGTTGCCGGAGATGACGCCCTTGATGTCGGGATTGGCCTGCAGGATCGATTCCATCTTGGAATAGGCTTCGGTCTGGCTCCAGTTGGCCGACTGCTGGGCGACCATCTTCAGGTCCGGATAGTCGTCGATGACGTCGTGATAGCCCTTGGAACGGATGCCGGCATTGGTGTCGGATTCCTTGCCGACCAGTTCGACGAAATTGCCCTTCTCGCCCATCAGCTTGACGAATTCCTGCGCGCCGAGCTGGGCCCCCTGATAGTTGTTGGAGACGATCTGCGCCACCGCGACGCCGGTGGCGTTGATCTCGCGGTCGATGAGGAAGGAGGGAACCCCGGCGTCCTTGGCCTTCTGTACGGCGGCGACGGTGGCGTCGGCGCCGGCATTGTCGAGGATGATCGCCTTTGCGCCGCGGCCGATCGCGGTGTCGATCAGCTCGGACTGCTTGTTGGCGTCGTCGTCATGGACCAGCACCAGCGCCTCGTAGCCCAGTTCCTTGGCCTTGGCTTCGGCGCCGACGGCTTCCGCCTTGAAGAACGGATTGTCGTGCGATGGGGTGATGATGGCGATGAGATCCGCCGCATAGGCGGGCATCGCCGTGCCGAGTGCCAGCACGCCGGCGAAGGCGGCAAGCGTCATTCTGCGTGTCAGTTTCATGAAGTCCTCCCGTTGAAACCCATGCCTCGATCGTTTCGAGGCCGCTGTCTGCAATTGAACTCGTCAGGCAGTGCCGGCAGCGCGCCGCCCGGATTTCAGAGCCGATCGCCGGCTGTCATCCGGACTGCTCCTCGCTCCGCTCCCGCCGTCCTCCACTCGCATCAACTTCAAACTTCCAAGGAAGCATGACCGATCCGAGTCCAGGAACAGCTAAAGCCACTGGTATGATGAGTCAACCACTAATTCAGGTGATCTGTATCTAAGCGGTCACCGTTTCCTTCTCCCTGTGGGGAGGAAAGCCGACTCGGGCCTCTCAGGTAATCCGCTGGATGCTGGCTGCGATCTCTTCCGGTTCGAACACCCGCTTCCAGTCGTCGCGCATCAGCACCGGCTTGCCGAATTCGATGGCTTTGTTGCAGGCGTCGGAGAAGACGCCCTTGGTTTCACCGAAGATCACGGCGCCGAGTACATTCATGTGGCCGAGCAGGAAATCGAGGGCCGCCTGCTGGTCGACACCGCGCGCCACGACCTCGTCGACCGCTTCCTTCATGACCACCAGCAGCGAGGCGCACACGGTCTCCGAAAGGCCGGGCTCGAGTAGCGCCATCTGCTCGACGGAAACGCGGTGCGAGCGCATCACCGGCGCCCAGATGATCTTGGCGATGGCCTCGCCTTTGGCGTAGTCCGCTTCCGGTCCCTGCATCAGTGCGCTGACCATGTGCTGCTTGGCCTTGACGCCGCCGAAATAATCCTTCTTGGCCGCCATGTCGGTTTCGTCGTTGAAAATGGGCGGATGGCAGGGGTGGGTGACGAAGTAGGTCAGGTCGGGACGATCAGGCAAATGGCCGGCAAAAGGCGCCGCGGCATCGAGAACGATCACCATCGTGCCCGGCGCAAGCTTGCTTTCGATGCTTGCCGCGACCTTGCCGATATGGGTGTCCGGAACCGCCAGGATCACCACCTCGGCGCCTTCCAGCGCCTCGTCGGCACTAACCGTATCGAAGCCCAGTCCGGTCTTCAGCCGCTCGCGCCCGGCCTCGCTGACCTCCACATGGCGGATCATATAGGGCGAGCCGCGGAAATTGGTCGAAAGGCGGTAACCCATTTTGCCGCCGGCACCGAACAGCGCGATCGTCGTCATCTAGCCTTGCTCCTAAATATTGAACGATGGTCTCACCAATCGTCACCTTATATACTGGTATGATCACTCTACCATCTTGGCAAGAGAAATCAGTCCCTGCTTTGTCACTGCGGCCTGATTGCCGCAGCGCCCGCCCCGGGTTTCGCCGTGCCGTCGCCGCCTGCGCTCTCGAGGGTGGTGGGATCGATGGCGGCGCGCCGCGACAGCACCTGCCGGCCGGCCAGCGCCAGCACGAAAATGACGACGATGCCCTGGACGATGTCCTGCGCGCCGGGCGGCAGGCCGATGATCTGCATGGTGGTGACGATGAGGATCAAAAGGATGCTGGCGAACAGCGTGCCGAGCGCCGTCGCGGAGCCGCCGAAGATCAGCGTCCCGCCCAGCACCACCGCGGCGATGGATTGCAGGAGATAGGGCTGGCCCATTTCAAGAAAGGCGCCGCCGATATAGGCGCCCAGCAGCAGCCCGTTGAGCGAAGCCAGCACCGAGGAGATGATGAAGGCCGAGGCGATGACCCGGTTGTTGTGGATCGCTGCCAGCCGCGCCGCCGCGCGGTTCTGGCCGACTGCCGAGAGCAGTTGCCCGTAAACGGTATAGCGTAGCACGAACGACGTTGCGGCGACGCCCAGGATGGCGATGACTGCCATGATCGGCACGTCCGCGATGCGGCCCGTCGCCAGCGTCTTCAACAGCGGGCTGACGGCGAAGCCCGATATCGCGCGGTTCGACAGCAGCGTTGCGGTCGCCAGCACATAGCCCGTCGCCAGCGTGGCGATGATGGCCGGTATGTTCAGCCCGACGACGAGCAGCGCGTTGAGAGCGCCGACCGCAAGGCCGAGCAGGATCGCGGCGCCGACACCGATGGCGAGATTGGCGTCCTGGCCCTTGATGGTCAGCAGCGCCACGAAGGCGCTGAGTGTGATCACCGAGGCCACGGAGAGGTCGATATTGCCGCGCCCGGTGGTGACGACGAACATCTGGCCGATGCCGACGACCGTGAGGAACGAGGCCGACAGAACGATGCCCGACAGGCTTGAGAGGCTGAAGCGGTTGGTGACGATGGACAGCACCAGCCAGAGCAGCAGCACCCCGATCGCCGACCAGATCCAGCGGTTTTTCTGCGCCCAAGGGCTGAAGGCGGCAAGCACGTTCATTGTTCGCTCCTGCGGTCCGCGGTCAGGCTGCGCAAGGTCAGCAGGGCAATGAGGATCAATCCCTGCGTCGCCGCGTTGAAGTCGCTGCTCACGCTCAGCGTGCCGAGCAGGGCGCCGATCAACGCCAGCGTGACCGCGCCGGCGACGGCGCCGCCCGGCGAGATGACGCCGCCCAGCAGCGAACAGCCGCCCATCACCACGGCGGCGACGCTGAGCAGGGTGAACGAATTACCGGAATTGATGTCGCTCGCCGTGTTGATCGCCGTCAGCGACAGGCCGGCGGCGGCGGCGAACAGCCCGGCGACGAGGTAGCGCACCAGCGCGTAGCGCGTCGGCGACCAGCCGGAACGGATCATCGCGGTCGGATTGTTGCCGAAACCGCGCAGCACCACGCCGAGCGGCAGCCGGTCGATCACGAACACCACGATTGCCACCGCGGCGATGAGGATGATCGAGGTTGGTACGAAGCCGAGCGACCAGTTGAACATTGCCGACAGCCATTCGGGGCTGGCGCCGCCCGGCGTCGGCTGCAACGCATAGCCTATTCCGACCCAGATGAAGGACGCGCCCAGCGTGACGACGATGGCCGGGATCTTGCGCGCCTGGATCAGGCCGCCGAGGCCGGCATAGGCGGCGATCGCTGCCGCCAGCGCCAGCGCGCCGAGCCACGGCTGGTCGTAGAGCAGCGTGGCGCTGAGCACGCTGACGAGCCCCGCGAACGCGCCGACGCCGAGGTCGATCTCGCTGCCGCCGACGATGAACATCTGCGCCGCGGTCACCAGCACCAGCGATAGTGCCGGCATCAGCAAGAGGTCGAGCCCGAAAATTGAGGCGACCGCCGGATTGGCCGAGATCATCACGGCCAGTACGGCGGCGAGGCCGATGAAGGGGGCAGCGTTCACCAGCCTGCGGGCAAGCCCGGCGCCGGCAGCGCCGCTTCGTCCCGCACTGGCAGCTTTGTCCGTCTGCTGGGCAAAGGACGCTCCAACGACGGCTGATTCCGTGATCGCCTCGCCGGCCAATTCCTTGACGATGCGGCCGCCTGAAAACACCAGCACGCGGTCGCAGGCCAGGAGTTCGGCATCTTCGGTCGTGTGCCAGATGAGAGTGCGCCCGGCTCGCGCAATGTCGTTGCAGAGGCGGTAGAAGTCCTGCTTGGTGGCGATGTCGACGCCGCGCGTCGGGTCGTCGAGCAGGACGATCGGCGTCTCGGCGACGAGCGCCCGCGCGACGAGCGCCTTCTGCTGGTTGCCGCCGCTGAGCTCCAATATGTTGGATCCGAAGCGGGTTTCGTCGAGCCGCAGCCGGCCGGCGGCATCGGCCGCTGCCGCGCGGTTGGCGCGGTCCGAGACCAAGCCCAGCGCCGGGCGGCGTGCCAGGGCACCTATGCTGATGTTCCCAAGCACGCTCCACAAGGGGAACACGCCTTCCTTCTGGCGGTCGCCCGCGATGAAACCGGCTCCACCGTTTCTGACGACGGCCGCATCCGTTCCGGAATCGGGCTTGAAGATTGCGTGCAGCAACTCTTTCTGGCCGCTGCCCTCGAGGCCTGCCAGTCCGATGATTTCACCACGGCCGATCTCGATGTCGTGGCCGAGTTCGGCCGTCAGGAATCCGGACAATCGCACCAGCGCTTCGCGACTGCCGGTGGCGGCGGTACCGTGCTGGTGGATCGAGTTGGCATCGCCGCCCATGAGCTGCACCAGCCTGCCGATCGACGTCTCGGCCACATCGCCGCGCCAGGCGGTGCGTCCATTGCGCAGCACGACCACCTGGGTGGCGATGTCGATGATTTCCTGGAGCTTGTGGCTGATGAAGATGAAGGCGAGGCCGGATTTGGCCCGCTCGCGGATGAAGGCCCGCAACTGTCTCGAGCGATCGAGATCGAGCGAGGAGGTCGGCTCGTCAAGAACGATCAGCTTGACGCCGGGTGTCGCGGCGGCGCGCGCAATCTCGACCATTTGCCGTTCGGCGATGGAGAGGTGGCCGACTTCGGCATTCACATCGATGCCGTTTGCGGGGAAGACGGCGTCAAGCGCCGAGCGGGCGCGCGCCCTGTAGAGGGCCCGCCAGCCTGGCCGGTTGGCGGCATCCGCCGGAATTTCCAGGAAGAAGTTTTCGGCCACCGAGAGGTTGGCGCACAGCGACAATTCCTGGTGCACCATGCGGATGCCGCGGCGCTGTGCCTCCGCCGTGTCGTAGCCCGCAAAGCCGATACTCTGGCCGGCAAACGAAATCGAACCCAAGGTCGGCCACATCGCCCCGCACAGGATGCGCATCAGCGTCGATTTGCCGGCGCCGTTGCCGCCGACCAGTCCGATGATCTCGCCGGCGGAGACGGCGAGGTCGATCTCGGCATTCGCCAGCGTCGGTCCGAAGCTCTTGGTGATCCCGGAAAGCGAAACAACGCTCTGCCGGGCCGGATCGGCGAGCACCGCGGCGGCTGCGCCTTCCGGGGCGGCTACGGCGAGATGGGACATTCGTCCTCCGTTTCTTCACGGGCAGGGACCGGGCGCGGCCGTTCCGCGGCACCCGGTCCTGGCATTGCCAACCTTACTTGCTCAGCAGGTTCTGCTTGACCCAGTCGAGCGAATAGCTGGGGCTGATGATCTGGCCGCCGGGCAGCTTTTCGTATTCCTTGAGATTGCCGGCATCGACGGTGGCCACCGGCATGATCATCATCTTGGGTGCCTTGGCGCCCTTGAGCAGCGACAGGCCGAGCCAGAACGCGGCGCCGCCAATGCCTGGTGTGGTGTTCATCGAGATCGTCTGGTAGCCGTTCTTGGCGTTCTCCTCGGCCCACCATTTGACGAAGTCGGTGCCGCCGCCGCCTTCGATGATCGGCATCTTGCCGGCATAATCGCCGCCATACTGGACGAATGCCTGGGCGATGCCGACATCGTCGCTGCCGCCCTGTGCGAGCACGGCGTCGACATGCGGCAGCGAGGGCAGCACGTTGGCGATGGCCGCCTGTGCGACCGACGCGGTCGCCTGGCCGTAGACCGTGGCGACAACCTTGATATCGGGATATTTGGCCAGTACCGACTGTTGCGCGTTGAACATGTCGTTGTCGGGCGCCGAACCCTTGACGCCGCGCACCTGGATGACGTTGCCTTTGCCGCCGATCATCTTGAAGACGGCCTCGGCCTGGGCTGCCTTGTAGCCCTTGAAGTCGAAGTTGAGCTGGTAGTTGCAGGGCGCCGAGGCGACCGAATCGAACGACACGACGATGATGCCGGCCTTGCAGGCTTTTTCGATGATCCCGTTGACCGCGGTTTCCGAGGCGGCGTCGACAGCGAGCACGTCGACCTTCTTGAGGATCAGTTCGGCGATCTGGCTGTTCTGCTGCGCTACCGAGCCGTCGCCGTTCATGACGATGTAGTCGGCGATCTGACCGGCCGCCTTGGCTTCCTTGGCCGAGGCTTCGAAAGCCTCCACCATCTGGTGCCGCCAGGTGTTGCCGTAATAGGCGTTGGCGAGCGCGATCACCGGCGCATCCGGTGACGCCATTGCCGGCACAGCCGAGACGCTGACCAGCGCGGCGCCGGCAAGCGCCGCCACGGTTGAAAACTTCATGATATTTTCCTCCCAAAAAACACCGGCCGATACGTCGGCCTTCTGCCATTCCGTTACGACATCCTCCGAAAGACGCCATACCAGCTACATGTTATACCAGCATACCAAATAGGCAAGCGGGCACCGGAACCTCGATTGCCGAAGCCTCCTTTGATTTAAGGACGAGACGAAGCTTGGCCGTCAGCTTCGTTCTTTCCTTGATCAAACGGAGCCGGCCCCCGTCGGCAACTGGTGACCAGTCCAAAGGCTGGCCGTAGACGGACGTTAGGTCATCATATATGTAATGTCAATCGATGGCGGGACCTTGTCTGCCGACGCGACTCGGGATCGATTGTGCCGCGAACACCAGGGAGGGACGGATGGAGCCGGTCCAGAAAAAGAAATTGTATGTGGAGGTGCTTGACCGGCTGATGGCGGCAATCTCGACGTCCGAATTCCCGCCCGGCTCTCAATTGCCGTCGGAAAAGGAATTGATGACGATGATCGGCGTCGGCCGGCCCTCGATCCGGGAAGCGATGCTGTCGCTGCAGCAGATGGGGCTTATCAGGATCTCGCACGGAGAACGTGCCCGCGTCATCAATCCGACGCCCGATGTCATCGTCGATCAGGTCTCCGCGGCCATGGTCATGATGCTGGCGACGAACTCTCGCGGGCTCGAAGAACTCAAGGAGGTCAGGCTCTTGCTGGAAACCGGCCTGGTTCGGATAGCCACGCGGCGCGCTACGGCCAAGAGTCTGGAACGGCTCGCGGAGACCTTGCGTCATTTGCGCGAGGCAAAGGGCGACCAGGCCCGATTTGTAGCTGCCGACATGGAGTTCCACGCCGTCATTGCGGAGATGAGCGGCAATTCGATGATAGCGGCGGTGGCGAAGGGAATGCTCGAATGGCTGTCCCGTTTCAAGCGGGATCTGGTGGCGATGAAAGGCGCCGAGCGGCTGACCGTCGAGGAGCATGAGCGGATCTACAAGGCGATCGCCAGTGGTGATGCGGAAGGGGCGAGCGCCGCGATGGCCGACCACATCGGCCGCGCCAACGAACTCTATTCGAAACTGGCCGGCGGCGGAGCCGGCTGAGCGCTGGAAATTTTTTTGCCTGGGAAAACTCGTATGATGACATGATTTCTTTTTGGTGCTAACGGTCACTCCGTGAACGTCATTCCAGTCGGGAAGCCTGCATTGTCCGGTCGCCTCCGCGCCACCTATGTGATCGAAACCCGCTACCCGCTGGAGGTTGCCGCGGCTGCAATGGCGGGCGAACAATCAAGCGGAACGTTCCGCGCCATACCCGGAGAAACGCCGGAGCTGCTGCGCAGGTTCGGAGCCCGCGTCGAATTCATCAGCGATGTTGCCGAGGTCGACAGCGAGGCGTTGCCGTTCTCGCGCTCGCCAAAAAATGCGACCGTCAGGCCATGCCGGGCCAAGGTGGGCCTTTCCTGGAACATCGAGAATACGGGGACAGTGCTGGCTTCGGTCTGGTCGACGGTTCTCGGCAATCTGTTCGAGCTGCATCATTTTTCGGCCATGCGTCTCCTCGACGTTACCTTTCCCGATGCCTTCGCGGACGCCTACCCAGGGCCGGCCTTCGCCGTCGAGGGAACGCGTCGCCTGACAAGCGTCGAAGGGCGCCCGCTGATCGGCACCATCGTCAAGCCAAGCGTTGGTCTTACCCCGCAGGAGACGGCGGCCCTGGCCGACACACTGATTGCCGCGGGTCTTGATTTCATCAAGGACGACGAATTGATGGGAGACCCTCCGCATTCGCCGTTCGAACACCGGTACGAAGCGGTCATGGCGGTGATAGACAGGCACGCCGACAGGACCGGGCGCAAGGTCATGTATGCGGCCAACATTTCCGGAGACATCGACGCCATGCGTCGGCAGCTGGATCTGATCGAGCGCCGTGGCGGGACCTGCGCCATGCTGGTGCTGAATTCCGTCGGCCTGTCCGCCGTCATCGAGATGCGTCGTCACTCCGCCGTTGCGCTGCACGGCCATCGGGCCGGCTGGGGCCTCTTCAGCCGCTCTCCCGATCTCGGCATGAGCTATCTCGCCTATCAGAAATTCTGGCGCCTGGCGGGCATCGACCACATGCACGTCAACGGGTTGTCCAATAAGTTCTGCGAGCCGGACGAGTCGGTGATGGCGTCGGCCCATGGCTGTCTCACCCCGATGTTCGAGCGGGCTGGCCGTCCCGATACGGTCATGCCGGTGTTTTCGTCCGGACAGACCGCTGTGCAGGCCGCCGAAACCTATACAAGGCTAGGCTCGGACGATTTCATCTATTGCTGCGGCGGCGGGATCATGGCGCATCCAGGCGGGCCGGTCGCCGGCGTTCGAAGCCTGCATGATGCTTTCGAAGCCGCGGCGGCAGGGGTTCCCGCACGCGACTACGCCGCCACGCATCCGGAGCTCGAAGCCGCGCTGCAAGCGTTCGGCTGAATCTGCGCCATAGGCGCGCCATCAAGGCAAATGGGAGAGAAGCAAATGACGACATCCGTGGCGGTGCTTGGAGCCGGAGGCAAGATGGGCTTCCGCGTGACACGCAAGCTTATCGAAGCGGGCTACGATGTCCGCGCTGTGGAGATCGGCGAGGCCGGCCGCAAGCGGCTGGGAGAGGCCGATATCGGCGCCGTCGCCATGGACGAGGGCATTCCTGGCGCCAAGGTCGTGGTGATGGCTCTGCCGGACAATATCATCGGCCAGGTGGCGCGGCAGATCTCGCCGATGCTTGCCGCGGGCACCATGATCCTCATTCTGGATGCGGCAGCGCCCTATGCCGGCGACTTGCCCGCGGATCGGCCGGATCTCACCTATTTCGTCGGCCATCCCTGTCATCCGCCGCTGTTCGGCGAAGAGACGGAATGGGCCGCGCGTCGCGATTACCATGGCGGCATCGCCAGGCAATCGATCGTCTGTGCCCTGATGCAAGGTCCGGAAGAGCACTATGCGCTTGGCGAGGAAGTGTGCAGGGCCATGTGGTCGCCGATCATCGACAGCCATCGCGTCACGGTCGAACAACTGGCGATCCTGGAGCCAGGCCTGTCCGAAATGGTGGCCATGCCCTTCGTCGACACCATGGTCGAGGCCGTCGAGGAGTGTGAGCGCAAATATGGCATTCCCAGACAGGCCGCGATGGACTTCCTGATAGGCCATCTGAACGTCGAGATTGCCATGTGGTTCGGCTTCTCTCCGAAAGTGCCGTCCGATGCGGCGCTGCGGCTGATGCGATTCGCCAAAGGCGTCGTGGTCCGGGACGACTGGCGCGAAGCGCTGTCTCCTGCCAAGGTCAAGGAAGCCTCGGAATTGATCGTCTACGGCAAGGGAGCCTGAGCCCTGCCTTCGCCGGCCCGGATCATCTCGGTATCGACCGCGCTCTTCGACGGCTATTCCATGGAATTGGCCCTCGAGGAGATTGCAGCGGCCGGCGCCCTCCATGTCGAGCCGGCCTTCATCCGCGGCTATGTCGATTTCGATGAAGACATGTTTGCGGCACTGCACGCCGCGAAGCTGCGCCAGGCAGCGGAACACGCCGGGCTGGGGATCAATGCCGTGTCGGCTCATCTCGACCTGTCGGGGGCCGATGCCATCGACGCCTTGTCCCGCCGCATCGGCTTTGCCGCCGGTCTTGGCGCGTCGTTCCTGATTACCAATGCCGGCCCGGTGAGAAACAGCGCGGCGATCCGCAAAACGATTGACGCCCTCCTGCCGAGACTGGAGGAGGCCGGCATCGTTCTGGCGCTCGAGAACCCCGGACATGGCCAAGGCGATCTGCTCGGCGGCGCCCGGCTGGGGGCAGGCTTCATCCGTGATCTCGGATCGCGGCACGTGCGCCTGAACCACGACGCCGGAAATGCCTTTACCTACAGCAACGAGACGGTGCAGCCGGCGCAAGATATCGCTGATGCCATCGATGCGGTTGGGCATGCCCATCTGAAGGATGTCGTCAGTACCGAGGAGGGGTGGGCGTTTTGCGCTATCGGTGACGGCTCGATCGGCTACGGACCGTACTGGGCAGCGCTTCCCGCGACGCTGCCGGTCAGCATCGAACTGCCATTGCGGCTGCAGCGCCCGCAGCGCCGTGATCCCCAGCGGCGAAGCACGCTGGTGGATATCGCCACCATTCGTCGCGTGCTGCGGCGTTCACTGGATTTCGTCAACTCGCTGGAGATCGCAAAGAGCAGCACCTTCTGAACAGCGAAAGGTGGTTCCTGGCCTTTGCGAGAGCCGGCTATCCCCGCTCTGGGAACATCTCCTTTAGGCTCGCGCGCGAGGCCTTGGCGACGCCGCGCTCGGTGATCAGGCCGGTGACCAGCCGCGCCGGCGTCACGTCGAAGGCGGGGTTCGCCGTGGGCGTCGCTTCCGGCGAGACGCGCACCTGGGCGATCTCGCCGCTCGCGGTCTTGCCCCACACCAGCGAAACCTCGTCGCCCGAGCGTTCCTCGATCGGGATTTCGGCAAGTCCGTCGCCCACCGTCCAGTCGATGGTCGGCGAAGGCAGCGCAACGTAGAACGGCACCTCATTGTCGGCGGCGGCGAGCGCCTTCAGATAGGTGCCGATCTTGTTGCAGACGTCGCCGTCGGCGGTGGTGCGGTCGGTGCCGACGATGACCATGTCGATTGTGCCGCGCTGCATCAGGTGGCCGCCGGCATTGTCGACGATCAGCGTGTGCGGCACGCCGTGGCCGGCCATCTCCCAGGCCGTCAACTGGGCGCCCTGGTTGCGCGGCCGTGTCTCGTCGACATAGACATGGACCGGAATGCCGGCTTCCATCGCCAGGTAGATCGGCGCGGTGGCCGTGCCGTAGTCGACGGTAGCCAGCCAGCCGGCGTTGCAATGGGTCAGGATGTTGACGGCTTCGCCCGGCTTTTTGCGCGCCGCGATGTCCTTGATGATGGCGAGGCCGTTCTCGCCGATGGCGCGGTTGAGCCCGACATCCTCGTCGGCGATCTCGCTGGCGCGCCGATAGGCGGCTGCGGCGCGTTGTTCCGTCGGCAGCGGCCGCAGGAAGCGCCGCATCTCATCCAGCGCCCAGCGCAGATTGATCGCCGTCGGCCGCGTTTCGTGGAGCGTCTCCCACACGGCATCGAGCGCGGCATCCGCCGGATCGTCGGCCATCTGCATGGCGACGCCATAGGCAGCGGTCACACCGATAAGCGGCGCGCCGCGCACCCACATGTCGCGGATGGCGGTGGCGATGCCGGCAACGGTATCGACCTTCACGACACGGAAGTCATGCGGCAGCCAGCGCTGATCGATGATCTCCACCGAGCGCTCATCGTCGCTCAGCCAGATGGTGCGATAGTGGCGCTCGCCGACGTTCAAATGCGGTTCTCCTGTTCGATCAGCGTGGCCAGGTTGTTGACCTCGTCGATGCTGTGAATATGACGCCTGTTGACGGCGATGTGGCGGCCGAACTTCAGCGCCCTCGCTTCACATGTGGCGCGCAGGTCTTCGTCGGCAATGGTCTCGAAATCGGCGTTGTGGGCGAGGCCGAGGATGCGCCGGTGCACCTCGATGCCGGCAAAGCCGAGGAGGTCGTCCCAGATCTGGTGCAGCACATGGTCGAGCGCCTGTTCTGCGCCCAGCCTGTCGCCCTGATCCTCGAACAGGCTCTTCTGGTAGAGCATGCCGTTGCGCTCCGTGCGCCACAGATGCGAGAATTCGGTGCGGAACACCGACCACGTCTGCGCCGTGACATCGAGCAGATAGGCGCGCATGGCGTCGCGCTTGCCGCTCTGCTCATGGCCCCGCTGCGAGAAGAAGGCCATCCAGAAATTGGCGAGCAGCATGCCGACGTCGAAGGCCATCGGCCCGTAGAAGGCGAACTCCGGGTCGATCATCCTGGTCTCCGTATCGGTGACCATGATCGAGCCGGAATGCAGGTCGCCATGCAGCAATGTCTCTGCATTGGCGGCGAACAGATGCTTCAGGCGCTGCGCTTCCACCTTGAGGTCGCGGTCGGCGCACAACTCGGCGACCAAGGCGTCGAGCTGCGGCGAAGTGTGGCGGTTCATCTCGGCGTCGAAATAGGGGTCGGAGAACACCAGGTTCTCGGTGATGTCGCACAGCTCGACATTGTCGGCGAACAGCGCCAGATCCGCCTTGCGTTCCTTGGTCACCATCGAAAAGTCGGAGCCGCGGAACAGGGTGCGGGCCATGAACAGCCCGATATCCCTGGCGATGTTCGGCAATTGCCGGCCCTCGATCAGCGCCCGCCGCAAAATAACGTGCGGCGACAAATACTCCATGATGATCAGCGCCTGGGTCTCGTCGAAATGGTAGATGGCCGGCACCGAGCCCGGTGCGCGCGCCTCTTGACGCGTCAGCGCGTGATATTCGAAGAAGGAACGCTTCAGCGGCAGAGGCCAGCTGTCGCCGACCAGTCGGACATAGGGCAGGGCCTGCTTGACGACCGCCGCGCTCTTGTCGCCCTCGACGATGAAGACGAGATTAAGATTGCCGTCGCCGACCTCGCGCACCTTCCAGCGGCTGGTGTCCTCGCCGATGCGCTGGGTGAGCGCCTCGTTGGTGCCGAGCCGCGTGGCGAGCGTCTCCACCGACAGTGCTTCGAACGGCGTCTTCCCGGTCATCCTCACCTCTCCTGCTCGTTCCCCATAATAGCGGAGCCACGGCGGCGGGGCCAAGCTAGGGAGCGCTCTGGCAATTGTCAATCGTGTTGACAATTGCCGATATAGCCCATAGCGTCACCGTCAGGGAGGAACGCATGGTCGGCAATGCCGTGTTCCGCGTAGAGGGACTGAGGAAATCCTTTGGCCGCAACGAGGTGCTTGGCGGCGTCTCGCTCGAACTCCATGCCGGTGAAGTGACCGTCCTGATGGGTGCCAACGGTGCCGGCAAATCCACCCTCGTCAAGATCGTCAGCGGCGTCTACGAGCGCGACGGCGGCACCATGACCCTGGCCGGCCGGGACTTTGCGCCAGGAAGACCGGCGGAAGCGATCCGCGCTGGCGTCGTCACCGTTCACCAGAACATCAATGACGGTGTCGTCGCCGATCTCGACGTGGCCACCAACCTGACATTGGACAGGCTGAACGGCAGTGGCGCCCCGGTGCTCTTCAACCCGGTCCGTGTGCGTCGCGAGGCCAAGGCGGTTGCCGACCGCATGGACCTGGCGATCGACTTGAAGGCGCGCGTCAGCGATCTCTCGCTGGCCGATCGCCAGATGGTGGCGATTGCCCGCGCGCTGGCACATCAGCCGAAAGTGCTGATCCTCGACGAACCGACCTCATCGCTGTCGAGTGCCGAAGCCGATCGGCTTTTTGCGCTGGTCGACAGACTGCGCGCACAAGGCGTGGCGATCCTCTACATCTCGCACCGCATGTCCGATATCAGGCGGCTTGCCGACCGCATCGTCTCGATGCGCGACGGCGCCGTGTCCGGCGTCTTCGACAGGAAGCCGCTCGACTACGAAGGGGCGGTCAATGCTATGCTCGGCCGTAAGATCCACCTCGACCAGATCGTCGCCAGGCACTCGGCCAAGGCGGTGCTGACCGTCGAAGGCCTGCGCATCGCCCAAGGCGCCAGGCCGATCT
Source organism: Mesorhizobium sp. BR1-1-13 (assembly GCF_020165515.1). Taxonomy (NCBI): domain Bacteria; kingdom Pseudomonadati; phylum Pseudomonadota; class Alphaproteobacteria; order Hyphomicrobiales; family Phyllobacteriaceae; genus Mesorhizobium; species Mesorhizobium sp. BR1-1-13. The sequence continues at coordinate 340,966 of NZ_JAIUIH010000002.1, read as the reverse complement.
CGCTGACCCTTGGCGACGGCGAGGTCGTTGCCGTAACCGGGCTGGTCGGCGTCGGCAAGACAGCGCTTGCCGAGACGCTGTTCGGCGTGCGCAGGCCGCTCGCCGGCACCATGACGATGAACGGCAAGCCCTACGCGCCGCGCTCGGCCGGCGATGCGATCGCGGCCGGTGTCTTCCTCGTCGCCAAGGATCGCGCCACCAGCGGCATCGTCGGCGGCTTCAACATCGAGCGCAATGTCAGCCTGCCGTTCCTGAGGCGGATGTCGAACCTGAGCGTGCTCAAGCGCCGCCTGGAACGCGCCACGGCGCGCCGCCAGATCCAGGAATTGGGCATCGTCTGCCGCTCCGAGAAGGACGAAATGTCGGCATTGTCCGGTGGCAACCAGCAGAAGGTGATGGTCGCCCGCTGGATGGCGCAGGATGCAAGCCTGTTCATTCTCGACGAGCCGTTTCAAGGCGTCGACATCTCGGCCAGGCGCGACATCGCCGCCAAGCTGAGGGCAAGCGCCAATGGCCGCGCGACGCTGTTGTTCGTGACCGAACTCGACGAGGCTCTTGAGACGGCCGACCGTATCCTGGTGATGTCGGAGCAGACCATCGTCGGCGAACATCGCAACGCGGACATCGATCTCGATCGCCTGCTGGCCGAGGTGGCCGGCGGGCTGCCGCACCGCGCGGCTTGACCGGCTGGAATTGAAGAACTGACGATGACAATTGGAATGGAGAGCATGGGTTCGAGTTGGGTAAAAACGGCAGCGGCGCGTGGGGGCGCTGAATGACGCAGCGCAACCACGCCATCCGCTACGGTTTCATCGTCCTGTTGTTCGGGCTCGTCGCTTATTTCGCGATCGCCGCCGACGGTTTCGTTTCGCCGCAAAGCGCGGTCTTCATCTTCCAGTCCGTCGCCATCACCGGCGTGCTGGCGCTTGGCGTCACCGCCACGCTGGTTGTTGGCGGCTTCGACCTGTCGATCGGTTCGGTCGCCACGTCAGCCATGATGGCTGCGGCCTATGTCATGGTGGTGCTGGAGCAGAATGCCGTCGTCGCTGTCATCGTCTGCCTGCTGATCGGCGTTATCGTTGGGCTCATCAATGGTTGGCTGATCGTCTATATGCGCGTGCCGGACCTGCTGGCGACGCTCGGCATGATGTTCTTGCTGGTCGGCCTGCAGCGCATTCCGACCGAAGGCCGCTCGATCGCCACCGGCATGACCATGCCCGACGGCTCGGTCGCCAACGGCAAGTTCGGCGAAGCGTTCCTGGCGCTCGGCCGCCACCGCTTCGACTTCTTTATTCCCAATCTGGTTCCCGTCTCGGTCGTCGTCCTGGCGGTGCTCGCGGTGCTGATCTGGTTCTTCCTCGAATACACCCGCTTCGGCCGCATGATGTATGCCGTCGGCTCCAATGAGCGCGCCGCCGAGCTCGCCGGCGCGCCTGTCAAGGCATACAAAATCTGGGCCTATATCATTTCAGGAGTTTTTGCCTCGATCGGCGGTATTTTGCTCGCCGCGCGGCTTGGACGCGGCGATATCGCCTCGGGTAATAATCTTCTGCTCGACGCCGTCGCCGCGGCGCTTATCGGCTACGCGGTTCTCGGCGCCGCCAAGCCGAACGCGTTCGGGACGGCCGTCGGCGCCGTCTTCGTCGGCGTCCTGCTGCAGGGCCTGACGATGATGAACGCGCCATACTACACGCAGGATTTCATCAAGGGCGCCGTTCTGGTCGTCGCCCTTGTCTTCACCTTCGCTCTTTCCGGCAGGGGCAGGACATAGATTTCGACCGGGTTGCATTTCAACAAGTGGAGGAAACGACGTGAACATCACAAGAAGACTTTTGGGCAAGGCAGCGCTCGGGCTCGCCGGCGCGGCGCTGCTGATGCAAGGGACGGCTCTGGCTGCCGATCGCCCGGCGCCATTCGACAAGCCTGGAGTCAAGATCGCTCTGGTGCGCTATCTCTCGACCGGTGACTTCTTCCAGGCCTATCTGTCCGGCGTCGAGGCGCAGGCCAAGGCCCTCGGCGTCGATCTGCGCGTGCTCGACAGCCGGCAGGATGCCGCCCTCCAGGCCGACATGGTCGACCAGGCCATCGCGCTTGGGGTGCAGGGCATCATCATCCAGCACGGCCTGACGGAATCGATGAAGGACGCCGCCCAGCGCGCGGTCGATGCCGGCATCAAGGTGGTCGCTTTCGACGTCAATGTCGAAAACCCCAAGATCCCGCAGATCGAGCAGTCAGACCGCGACCTCGCGCGCCTCGCGCTCGAGCAGGCGGTCAAGGATAATGGCGAGAGCTGGAAGGCCGGCTATGTCTATGTCGCGGGCATCGCCCCGCTCGACCGCCGCAACGAAACCTGGGTCGACGTGAAGAAGAAATACTCGGGCATCAACGAAGTCGCGATGTTCGGCACATTGGATAACCCGATCGCCAACTCGGTCGCCAACCAGGCGCGCTCGGTGCTGACCGCCCATCCCGACATCAAGGTGATGTTTGCTCCCTATGACGAGTTCGCCAAGGGCGTGAAGATCGCCGTCGACGAGGCGGGCCTGAATAAGGACATCAAGATCTATTCGGCCGACATCTCGACCTCGGACATTGCGGCGATGCGGGAGCCCGACAGCGCCTGGGCGGCAACCGCCGCCACCAACCCGGCCGTCGTGGGCCAGGTCTCGGTGCGCGCGCTGGCGCAGTTGCTCGCCGGTGAAGATCCCGGCCACAACGTCGTCGTGCCGCCGACGCTGATCACCCAGAAGGACCTCCTCGACAAGGACATCAAGAACATGGAGGACCTGTCGGCCAAGCTGCCGCAGTTCGCCCATGCCGATGTCGCCATGCCGGCCTGGATGCCGAACCCGAACGCGAAGTAGAGCGCAAGCCTGACAAAAAGCGAAAAGGGCGGCCACGAGCCGCCCCTTTCATATGGATGGTTGGCCTTGTTACAGCCAGTGTTCCGGATCGTGCATCCCGTGGACAATTGCCGCGACCAGAATGCCGTCCGGCTGTGGTTCATAGATGACTATATAGCGGCCTTCGATGAGCACGCGGGCCGTCGCGCTCAATTCTGGTCGGGCTGTGCCCATCTTGGGGTGCTGAGCCGCCAGCTTCAGTTTGTCAAAAATGCGCATGAGCAGCTTGTCCGCTGCCCTTTCATTATCGATTGCTATTGTGTGCCAGACATCTCGCAAATCCTGCGAGGCGCGCGGTGTGAGCTGATATCTAGCCACGCGCGCGGCGTTCTGCCTTCACACTGCGTAGGAATTCGGCCGGTTCGATGTCAACCGGCTTCCCGCTTGACATGCCCTCGGCATAGGCCCGTTTCAAGTGCTCGAGTTCCAAGGTACGCAACTCCTCGCGCTGTTCCCACAGACGCAGGGCGTCGCGGAGAATCTCGCTGTTGGAGGCGTACCCGCCGCCTTCAACAGCGCTTTGCAGGCGCGCGACCTGCTGCGCGGTGAGCGAGATGGTGAGGGTGCGCATAGGCTCGGTTTTCATGCCAATTATGTAGCGCACCTCACAAGAAATAACAATCCTTGTTAGGATACCTCCCATCGCGTCGTCCCATCTGCCCTCCGGCAGGGGCACAAGATAGAACTCCCGCTACCGCAGCGCCGCCGCGATATTGCCGCCGTCGACCGTCGTGACGTCGGCGGTGGTCCGGTCGGCCAACGCATGGTGCAGGAAGGCCTGGGCAACGTCTTGCGCCGTCACCTCCTGGCCGAGCAGATTGCCGGACATATATTCCTTCTCCGACACGCCGCGCGCGCCCGAACGGCTGGCGATCATGGCGTCGGTCAGCAACCCTGAGCGGATACGGTCGGCGTTGACCGCGTTGGAGCGGATGCCATGGGCGCCGTAGTCGAGCGCGTATTGCCTGGACAGGAACAGCGTCGCCGCCTTCGGCACGCCATAGGCGCCGAATTTCGGCCCCGGATTGACCGCCTGCTTGGAGGTGTTGAACAGGAGTGCGCCGCCGGTGCCCTGTTCCAGCATGATGCGCACCGCGTTCTGCGCCACCGACTGGTGGGCGAAGAAATTGAGCTCGAAGCTCTTGCGCAGCAGCGCGTCGTCAAGTTCGCCGATCCGGCCTTCCCAGGCGGCACCGGCGTTGGACACCAGGATGTCGACGCCGCCGAACACCGCCACCGCCTTGTCGAAGGCGGCGCGCACCTGCACCGGATCGGTGATGTCGGCTCCGACGCCGATCGAATTGTTGCCAGCCTTCTTTGCGGCGTCGGCCGCCTTTTCGGCGTCGAGATCGACGACAACCGCATGAGCGCCATTGTCGGCGAACAGCTTGGCGGTCGCAGCCCCGATCGCACCGGCGCCGCCGGTGATCAGCACGACCTGGCCGGTCAGCGGCTTCGGCTTGTTGGAGGCGAGTTTGGCCTGTTCCAGCGACCAGTATTCGAGCGGGAACAGGTCGGCCTTGGAAAGCGGATGAAAACGGCCGACGGCCTCCGCGCCGCGCACCGCCTCGATCCACATTTCGCCGACGTCGGAAGCGATCCTGGCATCCTTCAGCGTGCGGCCATGGCCGAACATGCCGAGCCCCGGCACCAGCGTCAGCCGCGGCATCGGGTCGAGCATGGTGCGTTTGACGTCGTCGAGCGCGTCATTGGTCTCGAAATAGGCACGGTATTCCTTGGCGAAGACGTCGACATGGCTCTTGATGACGGTCTTGTAGTCGCCGACCTTGCCCGCATCGGGCGCCGGCACCGCCATCGGCCCGGTCTTGATGCGGATCGACAGGTCCGGCGTCGACACGCCGCGTGCGGCATAGTCGGCGATCTCGGCCGAATTGATGAAATCGACGATCGCGTCCGAGGTGCGGAAATCGCTGATCATGCGGTCGAAGCGGCCTTCGCCGCGCGCCACCGCCACGGCGCCGCGCAACATAGGAGCGATGGAAGCCGGCGTCGCGAGCTTCGCCGGCAGCGCGGCCTTTGCCGCCTTGGGCTTGGCATGCCTGGCAACATACTCCTCGGCCACATTCACATAATGGATCATCCGATCGTAGGCCTGCTTGGCGTCGTCGCCGAAGGTGAAGATGCCGTGCTTGTCGAGGATCAGTCCTTCCACATCAGGGTCGGCATCGAAGACATCGGCCGCCGCCTTCGCGAGGTCGAAGCCCGGCATGATGTAGGGCACGTAACCCATCTTGGCCCCGAACACCGTCTTCACCAGCGGCTTGCTGTCTTCCTGGTCGACGATCGCCAGGATGGCGGTCGAGTGCGTGTGGTCGACGAATTTGTGCGGCAGGAAAGCATGCAGCAATGTCTCGACCGAAGGGTTGGGCGAGGACGGATCGATGAGGTTCGCCCGCTGCAGCGCAACCATGTCCTCGTCGGAGAGCTTGTCCAGCGCGCGCGCCTTGATGAGCGCGCCCATCTTCACCGCCGGCAGGCCCTGCGGCTCGATGACGGCCATGTCCCAGCCGCTGCCTTTGACGCACAGCACGTCCCATTCGTCGCCGACGAGGTCGGTCGCCTTGGTCTTGCAGGAGGTGTTGCCCCCGCCATGCAGCACCAGTCGCGGTTCGCCGCCCAGCAGGCGCGTCGTGTAGACGCGTAGCGCGAGGTCGCGTCCGACGCCTTTCTTTGCATAGTCGGCAACCATCTTCTCCGCGTCGCCGTCGTTCCACAGGTTCTTCATTAGCTTCGTCCAGTTGCTGTCATAATGGTGAAACAGGAGTGCCGCGACGCCTCGATGACGGCCGCGGCAGGAGTGGTCTCTTTTCTAGGATGCCTTTCTGGCTACCGCTCCGGCATGATCCAGAAGCCGCTGCGCCATATCGGCGCCGACCACCAGATGCGTGCAAAGGCCGCCGGCAATCGCAGCGAGCAGGGGTTCGAACTTGCTGTTCTCCTGCACCACCATCAGCCGCTTCTGAATGGCGCGCAGCGAGGAAAGCTCCGCCGAGATCACCCGCCGGTTGTAGCCGCAGTCGAGCACCTTGCCCTCGGCATCGATGATCTGCCCGGCAATGACGCCGGCCGCGCCCGCCTTGCGCAGGTCGGCCATTTCGTCTGATGTCAGCGCGCCGCATTTGACCAGATGGCTGTCGGCATCGACGGCGCCGACCGAATACAGCGCCAGATCGCATTCGTGGATGCTCGACAGCTGTTCGCGGATTACAGGCTCGGCCCGCAGGCCGCGCGCCAGCTCTTCGGTGGTCAGCACGAGCGGCGCGTAGAAATTGATGCCCTTGGCGTTGAGCCGCCGGGCGATCTCCATCGTGCACTGGTCCGGACGATAGGAGTAGGGCGCGCCGAGATTGCCGCAGAGCTGCACCACGGTGACATCCTGAAGATCGGCGTAGGACATGATGTCGGCGATCATGTACACGGTGCGCCCCCAGGCGACGCCAATGCGGTCGCCCTTTTTCACCAGTTCGAGAAAGACGCTCGCCGCCAGCACCGCGATGTCGGTGGCGGGATCGGCGATATGGCCGTTTTCCGGCGCGATCCAGACCGCGTCCAATTCCAATGCGTCTTCCAGCTTGCGCGCCATGACGTCGTCGGTGAAAAGCTGGGTCGAGGTCGAGATGTTGACGATGCCGGTCTCGCGCGCCTTGCGCAGATACATGGCAACCGAGGCGCGGGAAATGTTAAGCTGGCTCGCCACCTGGTCCTGGCGCAAGCCATGCGCATAATAGAGCCAGGCGGCCTTGTGTATAAGTTGTTCTGCCGGTCGGATCGCCATGCCTTCTCCTCGGCTGACATTAGTCACGGCTCTCGACAAAAGTCAAACCTCGCGGAGGTACGCGATGCCTTTACGCGCGCCAAATCTAGATCATCATTGCGCCAGACGCGCCCTGTCGTGGCATCGTTGCTGGTGACGCGGCCCGAGCCTGTGGTTAGAACTTGTCGGCAAAAGGACATTCGGGGAGGACAGGATGGGCAATCCTTACGAACAGGATCTCGACAGGAACGCTGCTAACCATCAGCCGCTGACGCCGCTCACCTATCTGGAGCGGGCGGCCAAGACCTATCCCGATCATGTCGCCATCATCCATGGCCGGCAGCGCGTGACGTATCGCGATTTCTGGCGGCGTTCGCTGCGGCTCGCCTCGGCGCTCTCCAGGCGCGGCATCGGCAAGGGCGACACGGTGACGGTGATGCTGTCGAACACGCCGCCGATGCTGGAGGCGCATTTCGGCGTACCGATGACCAAGGCGGTGCTGCATTCGCTCAACACCCGCCTCGACGCCGCCGTGATCGCTTTCCAGCTCGACCATGCCGGGACCAGGGTGCTCATCGTCGATCGCGAATTCTCCGGAGTGGTTCGGCAAGCGCTCGATCTGGCCAAGGTGAAGCCCCTGGTCATCGACTATGACGATCCCGACTACGCCGCGGACGCTCCCTATCCGAAGGGCGGTCGCATTGGCACTCTTGATTACGAGGCCTTCGTCGCCGAGGGCGACGGGAATTTCGCCTGGTCGATGCCCGACGACGAGTGGGACGCCATTTCGCTCAACTACACCTCGGGCACGACAGGCAACCCGAAAGGCGTCGTTTATCATCATCGGGGTGCTGCGCTGATGGCCTACGCCAACACCGTCCATGCCGGCATGGCCAAGCACGCGGTCTATCTGTGGACACTGCCGATGTTCCACTGCAATGGCTGGTGCTTTCCGTGGACCTTGGCCGTCCAGGCCGGCACCCATGTCTGTCTGCGCTGGGTTCGGCCGAAGCAGATCTACGATGCCATCGCCGACCATGGCGTCACCCATCTGTGCGGCGCGCCGATCGTCATGTCGGTGCTGATCAACGCCAGGGATGAGGACAAGCGCCAGTTCCCGCAAGCCGTCACCTTCAACACGGCCGCCGCGCCGCCGCCGGAAGCGGTGCTCACCGGCATGGCCGATGCCGGCTTCGCCGTCACGCATCTCTACGGCCTGACCGAGACCTACGGCCCGGCGGTGGTCAACGAATGGCACAATGAATGGGATCATCTTGAGAAGGGGCAGAGGGCCACGAGGAAGGCCAGGCAAGGCGTGCGCTACGCCGCGCTCGAAGGCCTCACGGTGATGGATCCCGAAACGATGACGCAGACGCCCGCCGACGGCAAGACCATCGGCGAGGTCATGTTCCGCGGCAACATCGTCATGAAAGGCTATCTCAGGAACCGCAAGGCGACCGACGAGGCGTTCGCCGGCGGCTGGTTCCACTCCGGCGATCTCGGCGTCATGCATCCGGATGGATATATCCAGCTCAAGGACCGCTCCAAGGACATCATCATTTCGGGCGGCGAGAACATTTCCTCGATCGAGGTCGAGGACGCGCTCTACAAGCACCCGTCCGTTGCGTCTTGCGGCGTGGTGGCGCGGGCGGACGAGAAATGGGGCGAGGTGCCGGTCGCCTATGTCGAGCTGAAGCCCGGCAAGACAGCGACCGAAGCCGAGATCATCGAGCATTGCCGCGCGCTGCTTGCCCGCTTCAAGCTGCCGAAAGCGGTGGTGTTCGCCGAGATCCCCAAGACCTCGACGGGGAAGATCCAGAAATTCCGGCTGAGGGAGATGGCGAAGGAGGCGTAGCGGACGCTGGCGCTTTGCGGTGACTTCGACAGGTTTCCTAGGCGCCTCGCGACTTCGTCATCCTAGGGTCTGCGCCGCGTCGCTACGCTCCTTGCTCCGCCCTAGGATGACGAACTCATAAAGTCGTCCGCCAGTCGCCGTGCCGCTTATCGCGCGCCGCCAACTGTCACCATCTGTCACCAATTATACGCGTACGTCGATTTCGCGTTGACATCTCATCCTCTACGATTTACGAGTGACGAAAATTAAAATTCATCACTAGTAAATCGAAAGAGGCTATGTCCGAAACCGCCAACCTCGTCGCCGATGCCGCCCGCCAGGAGAATGTGACGCGCATTCTCGATTGCGCCGAGCGCCTGTTCCGGCACTATGGCTACGGCAAGACCAATGTCGCCGACATTGCCCGCGAACTCGGCATGTCGCCAGCCAACATCTATCGCTTCTTTGCTTCCAAGGTCGAAATCCACCAGGCGGTCTGCGGCCGGATGCTCGGGGCCAGCTACAGGATGGCCTACGAGATCATGCATTTGCCGATCAGCGCCGAGGAACGGCTGCGGCGCTACGTGCACGCGCAGTACAAGATGACCATGGAGGTCATGCTCGACGACCAGAAGGTCCATGAGATGGTCATCGTCGCGCTCGAGCGCGATTGGGGCGTCATCGACAAGCATGTCGACAGTATCCACGATCTTTTTGCCGAGGTGATCCGCGAGGGCATCGCGGCCGGCGAATTCAGGGAGCAGGATCCGGTGATTGCGTCGCGCTGCTTCGGCGCGGCCACGGTCATTTTGTGCCACCCGCAGATGGTGGCCCAGTGTCTTGCCAAGACCAACCGGGCAATGCCCGACGACCTCATCGACTATGCGATCAAGGCCTTGAAGAAGTAGCCGCCGCCCGCCGGGCGTCGGCAATGACAATCAATCTCCAGTTTGGGAGTGCTAAGGTGTCTTCGTCCAATTCCATTATCCGCTGGCTGCCGGTTGCCGGCCTGATCGTCGCGGCGCTCGGCCTTGCCGGCTGTTCCCAGGAGAAGGCGGAGGTCAAGGATATCATCCGCCCCGTCAAGGTCGTCGAGATCGGCGCGGCGCAGACCACCCGCCAGCTCGATTATTCCGGTTCGGTGCGTGCCCGCACCGAGATGAATCTCGGCTTCCGCGTTGCCGGCAAGGTCACCGAGAGGCTCGTCGACATCGGCCAGCATGTCACCTCGGGCGACGTCCTCGCCCGCATCGATCCCTCCGATTACGAGCTTTCGGTCAAGAGCGCCGCGGCAAGCCTTGATGCCGCCGAGCGCCAGGTCGAGACGGTGGATCTCGCCAGGAAGCGCGCCGAGCAGCTTTATGCCAAGAATTTCGCGCCGAAATCGCAGCTGGAGCAGGCGACGCTTACCTACAACCAGGCGGTCGCGACGCGCGATGCCGCCCGCTCGACCCTCGCCCAGGCTCAGAACCAGGTCCACTATACCGATCTCAAGGCGAGCGAGAACGGCATCGTCACCGCGGTCAGTGCCGATGTCGGCCAGGTGGTCGGTGCCGGCACGCCCGTGATGACGGTTGCCGTCGATGGCGAGAAGGAAGTGCTGATCGCGGTGCCGGAAATGGATATTGCCGGCTTCAGGCCGGGCAAGGAGGTCAAGGCAAGCTTCTGGGCGGACGATGCGCTGACGCTTGCCGGCAAGGTCCGCGAAGTTGCCGGCAGCGCCGACCCGCAGTCGCGTACCTTCGCCGTTCGCGTCTCGCTCCCCAACGACCCGCGCGTGCTGCTCGGCATGACCGCCAACGTGCAGGCGACGGTCGACAGCAGGACCCAGCTGGTCTCGATCCCGCTCAGCGCCTTGGCTGAAAAGGACGGCCAGAAGATCGTCTGGGCCGTCGACCGCGGCAGCGACACCGTGCATTCGCGCCCGGTCAAGATCGCGAACTTCACCGCCGATGGCGTCGCGGTTGCCGACGGCCTCAAGCAGGGCGACGTCGTGGTTGCCGCTGGCACCCAGTTCATGACCGACAATCTGAAGGTCAAGCTGTCCGGTGACAGTCTCCAGCAGTCCGCCTCGGCGGCGGAAGACGCTGCCACCAGCAGCCTGCGCTGACAGCCAGGCACAACAGAACCCTTCCCTGTCTTGGCGGCGCGAGCCGCAAGACCGGGCAGGCCATGGTTTCCGGGCGGCAGGCGCCCGATCGTCGAGACGCCGGCAAGATGGCTCCCCCGCATCATTGTCGCGTCACATGCGATGCGAGTCTCTCCGCTTGAGGGAGCCTCGCCGCCCGGAAGCCAGACGAAGAACGCATGAACGGCATGATGAACCTGCCTTGCAGATCAATTGGACTGGACTGGCGCCATGACCACCGACAGCAACACTGAAAAGCGGCCTTTCAACCTCTCGCGTTGGGCGATCGGGCATCCGAGCATCGCACGTTTCCTGTTCGGCCTGATCATCCTTGCCGGCGCGCTCGGCCTGATGCGCATGGGCCAGAAGGAAGATCCCGATTTCACCTTCCGCGTCATGGTCGTGCAGGCGATCTGGCCGGGTTCTTCGATTCAGGAGATGGAAGACCAGGTCGTCAACAAGATCGAACGCAAGCTGCAGGAAACGCCGCATCTCGACTTCGTGCGCTCCTATACGCGCGCCGGCAGCGCCATCATCACCGTGCAGATCAAGGGCGACACCAATGCGGCCCAGGTCAACGACGCCTTCTATCAGGTGCGCAAGAAGGTCGGCGACATAGCAGGCGATCTGCCGCAAGGCCTGCTCGGCCCCTATTTCAACGATGAATTCGGCGACACCTTCATCACCTTGCATTCCATCAGCGGCGATGGCTTCAGCTATCCCGAATTGAAGAAGTTCGCCATTCAGGCCCGCGACATGCTGCTGACGACGCCCGGCGTCGAAAAGGCGGTCATCATCGGCGACCAGCCCGAGAAGATCTATATCGACGTCTCGTCCAAGGCGCTGGCCGAGCGCGGCCTGACGCTGACCGACCTGCAGAACGCGATCAAGGGACAGAACAATGTCGACCCGGCGGGCTCGGTCGACACCGGCCTGCGTTCGGTCCGCATTTCGGTCGAGGGCGACGTCACCAGGGCGGCCGACATTCGCGAGCTGCGCTTGCGCGCCGGCAACCAGATAACGCGTCTTGGCGATATCGCGACCGTGAGTTCGGGGCTGGAGAATCCCTTCGAGCGCAAGTACCGGTTCAACGGCCACGAGAGCGTCCAGCTCGGTGTCGTCATGGCCAAGGGCTTCAACGTCACCGATGTCGGCAAGGACGTCGAGGCGACCTACAAGCGATTCGAGGAGGCGCTGCCCTATGGCGTCTCCGTCGACCAGATATCGGACCAGCCCGAGGTCGTCAGGGACGCTGTCAGCGAGTTCATGCATGCGCTCGGCGAAGCGCTGCTGATCGTGCTCGTCGTCTCGTTCCTGTCGATCGGCTGGCGCTCCGGACTTGTCATTGCCATCGCCATTCCGCTGGTCCTGGCCGCCACCTTCGCCATCATGTACGAGATCGGCATCGACCTGCAGCGCATTTCGCTCGGCGCCTTGATCATAGCGCTCGGCCTGCTTGTCGACGACGCCATGATCGTCGTCGAGATGATGGAACGCAAGCTGGAGGAGGGGCTGGTCAAGATCGAGGCGGCGGGTTTCGCCTATTCCTCGACCGCCTTCCCGATGCTGACCGGCACTCTGATCACCACCGCCGGCTTCATTCCGGTCGGCTTCGCCGCCTCCACCGCCGGCGAATATGTCCGCACACTGTTTTACGTCGTCGGCATCGCGCTCGTCGTGTCCTGGTTCGTGGCGGTCTATTTCACGCCATGGCTGGGCTATATGATCCTCAAGCAGCGCAAGCATGCCGGTTCCCATCACGACGTCTTCGACACCAGCTTCTATCGCCGGCTTCGCTCGACCGTTACCTGGGCCGTTCGCCATCGCATCATCGTGCTGACGATGACGCTGGTGACCTTCGCCACCAGCCTGTGGGCCTTCCAGTTCATTCCGCAGAACTTCTTCCCGCAATCGTCGCGCCCGGAAATCCTCGTCGATCTCTGGCTGCCGGAAGGCACCAGCATCAAGGAAGTCGAAACGCAGGCCAAGGCGCTGGAAGCCAAGATGATGGACGACAAGGACAAGCGCTTCATCGCCACCTACATCGGCGAAGGCGCGCCGCGCTTCTTCCTGCCGCTGGACCAGCAGCTCAGGAATCCTAACTTCGCCCAGCTTCTTGTGATGGCCAATGACGAGCCGGCGCGCGAGCGGCTGATCGTCAAGCTGCGCACCATCCTGGCGCAGGACTTCCCCTCCATCCGCGGCAAGGTCGATCGCTTGTTCCTCGGCCCGCCGACAGGCTGGCCGGTGCAGATGCGCGTCATGGGCCCGGACCGCCAGGAAGTGCGGCGCATTGCCGACCAGGTGAAGGCGAAATTCCAGGCCAACCCGCTGCTCGGCGCCGTCCATGACGACTGGCTGGAACCTGTGCCGGCGATGAAGCTGGTCATCGACCAGGACCGCGCCCGTGCGCTGGGCGTCACCTCGCAGCGCATCCGCCAGATGCTGCAGGCCTCCATGTCCGGCGCGCCGCTGGGCGACTTCCGCGACGGCGAAGAAACGGTGTCCATCGTCGCCCGCGAGCCGGATGCCAGCCGCGCCCTGCTCTCCTCGGTCGATTCCATCTACATCCCGACCGATTTCGGTGGCTTCGTGCCGCTGTCGCAGGTGGCCAAGGTTGTGCCGGTGCTGGAGCAAGGCGTCGAGTGGCGGCGCGACCGCTTGCCGACCATCAGCGTGCGGGCGACCTTGCCCGACGGCGTGCAGTCCAACGACGTCGTCACCAAGATGTACAACGACATGAAGGATCTGCGCGACGGGCTTGCGCCCGGCTACAAGATCGAGATCCAGGGCGGTGCGGAGGATTCGGCGGAAAGCCAGGCTTCCATCGCCGCCAAGGCGCCGATCATGCTGGCCGTCATCGTCATACTGCTGATGGTCCAGCTGCAGCATTTCGGCAAGGCGATGCTGGTGCTGGCCACCGGTCCGCTCGGCATCATCGGTGCGGCCGCGGCCCTTTTGATCAGCGGGGCGCCGTTCGGCTTCGTCGCCATCCTCGGCGTTATCGCGCTGCTCGGCATCATCATGCGAAACTCCATCATCCTCGTCGACCAGATCGACCAGGACATCGCGAAAGGCATGGAACGCTCCGAAGCGATCATCGGTTCGGCTGTGCGCCGTTTCCGGCCGATCGTGTTGACGGCAATGACCGCGGTGCTGGCGCTGATCCCGATCTCGCGCGGCGTGTTCTGGGGACCGCTCGCCTACGCCATGATGGGCGGCATTCTGGTTGCAACCGTGCTCACCATCCTGGTGCTACCCGCTGGCTACGCCCTGTTCTTCGGCCGTGAGCGCAAGAAGGTGCCGACCGACGAACAGACGCCCGAACCGGAAACCGTCGAAGGTGTCGAGAGGCCGCAACTCGCCTTGGCGGCTGAATGAACGAAATCGGCCGGTCTCATTTGAGACCGGCCGATTTCTGTTCTTGCGGAGCCGAAGGCCGCTTGCCCGTCAGGCAATCAGATGACGAAAAACCAGTTGGCGATCAGCATTACCGCCACGCCGGCGACCAGCGTCAGATAGGGCAGCATGCCCGCCTTTTTCACCGAGAGGTCCGCTCCCGCCATGCCGAGGTCGGCCAGCATGTGGTCGGGGAACTTGCCGCCGTCCTGGATGTAATGGCGGAAGCAGAACACCGGGATGATCAGCGCCGCGGTGATCAGCCCGGCCCACAGCGCCATCGGGTTCCACACCTTGGCGCCGGCGCCCATGAAGATCGCGTTGACATAGGCGAAGATCGCCCCGATCCCCAAGAGCCACGTCGGGGCCTTCCATGGCCGCGCGATATGGCCGTTGTCGATGCGATGGATCCAGCCGGCATTGAGGTTGAGGAAGTTGAAGATGATGTAGCCGCAATTGGATACGGCGAGAATGAAGAAGAAGCTCGTTGCATCGGCCGAGGCGATCGCCAGCACGATCAGGTTGAAGCACAGGTCGGTCCACATCGCCCGCGTCGGCGCGCCATGTTCGTTGACGTGGCTGAGGTAGCGCGGCAGCCAGCCGTCGACGGAGCCCTGATAGAGCGTGCGCGAGGAGCCGGCCATAGCCGTCATGATGCACAGCACAAGCGCCAGGATCATCAGCATCACCAGCAGGCTGTGGATAAGCCCGCCGCCGCCGACCATGCCGGCGAGAGCATCCGCCACGCCTGAGCCGTCGACGATAGGCGTCGCCAGCATGCCGTTCAACCCGAGCACGCCCTGGAAGGTGAACGGCACCAGGATGAACAGCAGCATGCAGAGCAGGCCGGAATAGAAGATGGCCTTAAAGGTGTCGGTGCCGGGATTCTTGAACTCGGACGTATAGCAGACGGCGGTCTCGAAACCGTAGGTCGACCAGGCGGCGATGAACATGCCGCCGAGCACCAGCGTCCAGCCGGCGATGTTCCAGGCGCCGGGCTCTGGCGCATACGCGGCCGCTAGCGGCACCAGCGGCGAAAAATTCGCCCAGTTGATCTGGCCGGTGAAGATCGGCACGACGCCGACGATCAGCATCGGGACGATGACCAGCAAGCCGATATATTTCTGCACATTGGCGGTGCCCAGGATCCCGCGATGCTGGATCGAGAAGATGATCAGCATCAGCACCGCGCCGATGAAGAAGGTGGCGTTGAAGGTGAAGGACACCGGACCCAGCGTGTGGCTGAACGCCGACCACGTGCGGATCGCCGGGGTCGCCGCCGCGGTCACCGCGGTAATGGCGTCGGCGGCGCTCGTTCCGACATGCGCCGCGATATAGGCGGCGACCTCGGGCGACGTGTCGGTAAAGATCGGCACCGGCGCCAGCGCATTGAGGATATAGGCGGCGGCGATCGAGCAGCCGAGCGAGAGCACCGGCGACCAGGCAAACCAGTTGCACCATACCGACAGCGGCGCGATGAACTTGGAGTAGCGCAGCCAGGCGGTGGCTCCGTAGATCGAGGCGCCGCCCGACTTGTTCGGGAACAGGCCGGCGATCTCGGCATAGGTGAAGGATTGCAGGAAGCCCATGACCATGGACACCGTCCAGATCAGGAAAGCGAGCGTCCCGGTCGTGCCGGCGATGCCGCCGATCGAGAACAGGACGAGGGCCGGGACGCCGCTCGCCACCCAGAAGGCGCCGCGCCAGTCGATATGCCTGAGCAGCTTGCTTTCGGCAGGCTGGTCCAGGACCGTGCTTATCGTGCTCATGTCGGTGAATTCCCCTTTTTGATGTTCCCCGCCGGCGACGCCCCGACTTTGCGAAGCTTGCTCCCCGGCCAATATCGCCGCGACTTCAGTGTTTCCACTCAGTCGTATTTTTTTCTTAAGAGTGAAGATTGATCCGGCGCGCTTTCACGTCAAGCGTTTTGTCGCGCCGTGCACATCACGCTTGTGGGCGGGCGCACAAATGTGCCTCGCGGCGCCGCCAGCGACATCCCGTATGCCCGGAAGGCCGCGATCAGGAACGCGGCCTGGTCTTTTGCGGATCGTAATGGGCGAAGGCCACGACTCGTGCCGGCAGCCGCTTGGCATGGCCGTCGAGCTTGCCGATTTCAACCTCGGTGCCGATAGCCGCATGGGTGACGTCGAGCCGCGCCAGGGCGATGGTCTTGTTCAGCACCGGCGAGCGCATGCCCGAGGTGACGACGCCGATCTGGGCGCGGCCGATATGCACGCAGTCGCCATGGCCGACCGCGACATTGGCATCGATGTCGAGCCCGACCAGTTTGTTCTGCGGGTTCTCCTTGCGCCGGATCAGCGCCTCGCGGCCGATGAAGTCGTCGGTCTTGGTCTTCAGCGGCACGGTGAAGCCGATGCCGGCCTCGAACGGATCGGTCTGGTCGGAGAATTCGTAGCCGGCGAAGATCAGCCCGGCCTCGATGCGCACCATGTCCAGCGCCTGCAGGCCCATCGGCTTCAATCCATGTGGCTGGCCGGCGGCCCAGATCGCCTCGAAGACCTTTTCGGCGTCGCGCGGATGACACCAGATCTCGTAGCCGAGTTCACCGGTATAGCCGGTGCGTGAGACGACGACCGGAACGCCATCGCCGCCGCCGATGCGCGCGACGGCGAAGCGGAACCATTCCAGTTCCTTGATCGACGGCTGCAGCGGCGAGGTCCAGATCACCTCCCTCAGGATGTCGCGGCTCTTCGGCCCCTGCACGGCGATATTGTGCATCTGGTCGGTGGACGAGCGCACCAGCACGTTGAGGCCGAGCTTTGTCGCCGTCTCGCGCAGCCATTCGCCGGACAGATCGTCGCCGCCGATCCAGCGGAAATTGTCCTTGCCCAGCCGCAGCAGCGTGCCGTCGTCGATCATGCCGCCATGCTCGTAGCACATGGCGGAATAGACGACCTGGCCGACGCCGAGCTTCTTGACGTCGCGGGTCAGCGTGTATTGCAGCAGCGCTTCGGAATCCGGGCCGGTGACCTCGAATTTGCGCAGCGGCGACAGGTCCATGATCACCGCGTCCTGCCGGCAGGCCCAGTATTCGGCGATCGCGCCTTCCTTGGCGAAGGAGTTGGCCAGCCAATAGCCCCTGTACTCGACGAAGTCGCGTGTGTGCTTGGCAAAGCTCTGATAAAAGGAGGTCTCGCGGGTCATTTTCGGTTCCGAATCGGGCGTCATGCGTCTGGCGATCGCTCGCGAGAATTTGTGCTGGCCGGAATAGGTGCGCACGTGGATGTCGGTCAGGTCCCAGCCATTGGCCGGCGTCGTGTCGTCGGGGCAGGCGGAGGAGACGCAGACGATGTCGGTCAGCGCCCGAAGCAGCACATAGTCGCCGGCGCGCGACCATGGCTCGTCGGAGACCATGACGCCATGCGCGTCGATCGCCGTGTTGAAGAAGAAGTTGATCGCCATCCAGCCGGCGCGTGGCGTGACGCCCTTGTCCGACAGCGCGCGGTTGAAGTTCTCCGAGCAGTTGGGATGGCCGGGATAGCCGATATCGTCGTAATATTTGGCCGCGCATGCGAGCGCGAAGGCGTCGTGCCGACCGCATGTGTCCTGCACCACTTCGACCAGCGGCTCCATGTCCTGGTCGTAATATTTCGAGTGCAGCCCCGGCATCGGGTAGCTCGCGCCCATCAGCGTGCGTGTCGTCGTCACATCGAGCGGATGGTCGAGGCCCTTGTCGAGCTTGCGTGCCGAAAAACACTGGAAGTCGGTGCACTGGCGGCCATCGACGTCGATGATCTGGAGATAGTCGCCGGCTTTGACGAAATAGGACTCCGCCGTCGCCGAATGGACGCGCAGGTCGAGCACCGGATCGGCCAGCGGGTCGGCAAGCCGCGACTTCGAAGCCGGGCGGATCGTGGCGCGGCGCACGATCACGGCAAGCGGCGTCGCCGTGTCGTGGCCATCGACCAGCATCGGCCCGCCCGGCGCGGCAATCAGCAGCGCGCCGTCGCGTACGACAGTGAAACCCTGTTCCGTGCCTGCCGGTGTTGCGCCCCCGAACACGCGCACCGCCTTGGCCTGGTCGAACTGCACCTGCCGGCGCGCGAGCCCACGCCGCAGGGACGCGAGGCTGTCGTCGCCCTCGGCAAGCAGCGCCTTGATACCGGCGGCATTGCTGTTGGATTTTTCCCCGAGAATGGAGGGATCGGTCGCACCTGTCCCGTCCCACGCCAGCAACTCGCAAGCCTGGCCGCCCTCGACATTGCGCACCGTGATCGTATCACCGGCCTCGACCTCGACCAGCACCGCACCATTGCCTTGAACCGTATAGCGCTCCATACCCGGCGGCAGCGCGATCTGCCCGGGCCGCAGGATCAGGCTCGGCCGGGGCGGTCCGGATGCGACGGCAGGGTAGGGTGACTGGCTCATCTCAGCCTTGCGGTTCGAGAAACAAGTTTGCCTGTGTGTAAAATTATTTTAGCAGCAAGAATAGCAGTGGGGTGGGATTTGGCAAGGCGGAGCGTCCTTCTTCTTCCTTCTCCCCTTGTGGGAGAAGGTGGATCGGCGGGCAGCGCCGAGACGGTTGAGGGGTGTTCCAGCGGAGTGAGACGTTGGCGTTCCCTGGAACACCCTCATCCGACCTCGCTTCGCGAGGCCACCTTCTCCCACAAGGGAGAAGGAAGACGCGTCGAGGCTACACCAATTCCTCAGAGTGGCTAGTCTTAACGCCATATTCCGCAGCCGAGTCCAGGATCGTGTGCCACAGGCTCTCGGCGAAGGTCGCGAACACAAGCAGATTGAACACCGCCTGTCCGTTTCGATCCTCCCCGCGCCAGAGCGTGACGCTGGTGTGATCCATCGACGTTGCGGCGGCTGCGCCGACGGGGAATGCCTCCGGGTGCAAATCGATCGACGACAATTTCGCCAGCATCTCCCGCGCTTTGCCGCCGTAAATGCTGATCAAGACTCGCGCATGCGATTGATCTGAAAGCGACCCTGAGGCCGCAAAGGCTTGGGCGAGCTTCTCGATCCCGTGCCTGCCGCCCTGCGACAGCACGAAAAACTGATCCGGTCCCGACCAGATCAGCGTTGCGTCCGCCGTCTGCACCGCCTTCGGTGCTTCCGGCGCCGCAACCCCAAAGCGCGCCTTGGCGGCCTTGGCCATCTCCGCCCCCTTGCCGCGCCGGGCCATCACCTGGACGAGATCGAAATTGCGGGTCTCGCTCAGCGACACGCCGGCATCGCCACGTGCACCATGGGGTCCGGCGACCAGCACGCGGTCGAGCGGGCTTTTGATATCCCAGGAAAACTCAGCCACGCTGGCGCCCTCCATCCGGATCGTAGAAGACGGGGTTGCAAAGTTCGGCGTCATACTCTTCGCCGCGCAGCGGGTCGTGCGCGCGCACGATCTCGCCGATGCGCTCGCGGCCGCGCTCGACAAGCGCCAGCCCGATCCACTGGTCCAGCGTCGGCGAGAAACAGACCGAGGTGACGTAGCCCTGGTCGTTGCCAGGGCCAGGTGTCTGCCCCTTCGGGATTATGTGCGCACCGGGGCGCAGGCGGCGCGCCTTGTCGGTCGGCTTGATGCCGACGACGACCTGCCGTTCCGGCGCGACCAGCGCCTCGCGGCCGGCCATGACGCGGCCGATGAAATCCTTCTTGGTCGACATCATCTTGCCCAGGCCGAGGTCGGCGGCGGTGGTGGTTCCGCTTAGTTCCGGTCCGGCGACATGGCCCTTCTCGATGCGCATGACGCCGAGCGCCTCGGTGCCGTATGGCGTCACGCCGAACGGTTTGCCCGCAAGCATCAGATTGCGCGCCAGTGCCTCGCCGTAGCGCGCCGGCACGGAAATCTCGAACGCCATCTCGCCCGAGAAAGAGATGCGGAACAGCCGCGCCTTGATGCCGCCGCGCAACGCCACTTCGCGCGCGCCCATGAACGGAAAGCCTTCGTTGGAAAGGTCCTCGGCCGGGTCGACGATCTCTTTCAGCAGGTCACGGGTCTTCGGCCCGGCGATGGAGAACTGCGCCCATTGGTCGGAGACCGAGGTCAACTGCACGTCGAGTTCGGGAAACAGCACCTGCCGGCAGAATTCCAGATGCTGCATCACCAGCCCGGCCTTGGCGGTGGTGGTGGTGAGGAAGTAATGATCCTCGGCCAGCCGCGACGTCGTGCCGTCGTCATAGACGATGCCGTCCTCGCGCAGCATCAGCCCGTAGCGCGCCTTGCCGACGGCGAGGTTGGAGAAGGTGTTGATGTAGACGCGGTCGAGGAAGGCGCCTGCATCGGGGCCGTGCACGTCGATCTTGCCGAGCGTCGAGACATCGCAGAAGCCGACGCCGGAACGCACCGCCTTGACCTCGCGGGTGACGGATTCCAGCCAGTCCTTCTCGCCCGTGCGCGGATACCATTGCGCGCGCTTCCACAGGCCGGTGTCGACGAAGACGGCACCCTGTTCGGCGGCCCAGTGGTGCGAAGGCGTCAGCCTTGTGGCGTGGAAAGTCTCGTCGCGGTGATGGCCGGCAAAGGCGCCGATGGCGACCGGCACATAGGGCGGGCGGTAGATCGTCGTGCCGGTCTCGGGAATGGACTTGCCCGACACCGCCGCCATGATGGCAAGGCCGGCGACGTTGGAGGTCTTGCCCTGGTCGGTCGCCATGCCGAGCGTCGTGTAGCGCTTCAGATGCTCGACCGATTCAAAGCCCTCGCGCTGCGCCAGCTCGATGTCGGAAGCGGTGACGTCGTGCTGCTGGTCGACGAACGCTTTGCCCTTGCCGGCGACATGCCAGAGCGGCGTCAGCGAAAAGGCTTCGTCGTCGGCGATCGGCACCGAGCCGGAACTGCCGCCGCGTCCGGCATCGTGC
Source organism: Mesorhizobium sp. BR1-1-13 (assembly GCF_020165515.1). Taxonomy (NCBI): domain Bacteria; kingdom Pseudomonadati; phylum Pseudomonadota; class Alphaproteobacteria; order Hyphomicrobiales; family Phyllobacteriaceae; genus Mesorhizobium; species Mesorhizobium sp. BR1-1-13. The sequence continues at coordinate 320,102 of NZ_JAIUIH010000002.1, read as the reverse complement.
GCCGCGGCACTGCCCGCTGCAAACCCTTCGCGCAGGCAGGCGCCGAGGCCGAAGGCGCCGTTGGCTGCACCTGCCGCCGCCATGCCGGGAGGCGCGCCATCCGGCACGAAAGCGGCGATGTCGTCGCGCCATTTCGGCCGGCCGCGATGATAGGAGGTGAGCCCGACCGCCGGGTTCCAGCCGCCGGAAACGGCAAGGCCGTCCGCTTCCACTTCGGCTCGCGCGCCGCCGGTGAGAGAGACGGAGATCTTCCGCACACCGTCCTTGCCGCCGTCCACACGGCTGACGGCGCCATGCAGCACCGGGAAACCGCTCTTTGAGGCGAGTGAGCGATGGGCCGGCGACACGTCGGGCCGTGCGTCGATAACCGCCGCGATCTGCAAGCCCGCGCCGAGTACTGTCTCGACCGTGCGCCAGCCATCCTCGTTGTTGGTGAACAGCGCGATGCGTTTCGCAGGAGCGGCGGCATAGCGCGCGACATAGGTCCGCATCGCCGAAGCCATCATCACGCCGGGCGTATCGTTGCCGGGAAAGACGACCGGCCGCTCGATGGCGCCGGCCGCGACGACGCAACGCCTGGCCACGATCCGCCACATGCGCTGGCGCACCTGGTGCTCGGGCGGCGAGGGCAGATGGTCGTTGATCCGCTCGATCGCGCCATAGGTGCCGCCATCATAGACGCCGAACAGCGTCGTGCGGGTCATGATGCGGACATCAGGCATTGCGTCGAGCTCGGCCAGGGTCCGCGACAGCCACTCGGCCGCAGGCAGTCCGTCGATCGTGCCGCCATCCGACAGCAGTCGGCCGCCGGGGACAAAATCCTCTTCGCACAGGATGACGCGGGCGCCGGAGCGGCCGGCGGCAAGAGCTGCCGCAAGTCCGGTCGGGCCGGAGCCGGCGATCAGCACGTCGCAATGCGCCCAGGCCTTGTCGTAATGGTCGGGATCGGCAACGCCGGCCGCGCGGCCGAGGCCCGCGGCGCGGCGGATCGCCGGCTCGTAGATCGCTTCCCAGAATTTCGCCGGCCACATGAAGGTCTTGTAGTAGAAGCCGGCGACGAAGATCGGCGCGAACAGCTGGTTGACCGACATCACGTCGAAATTGAGCGACGGCCAGCGGTTCTGGCTGGCGGCCTCGAGCCCTTCATAGAGCTCGGCTGTGGTTGCCTTGGTGTTCGGCTCGCGCCGCGCGCCGCTGCGCAGTTCGACCAGCGCGTTCGGCTCTTCCGAGCCCGCCGTCAGAATGCCGCGCGGGCGGTGGTATTTGAACGAGCGGCCGACCAGCTTGACGCCGTTGGCAATCAAGGCCGAAGCGAGCGTGTCGCCCTCGAGGCCGAAAAAAGTCTTACTGTCGAAGCGGAAGCTGAGCGGCGCCGAGCGGTCGATCAGGCCGCCAGTTGGGAGGCGATGGGATTGGCTGGAACTCACGATTGCCGGCCTTCCGTCGATTGGGACTCTATCGCAGAGGGCGCGCTGCCCCTCATCCGCCTGCCGGCACCTTCTCCCCGTATAGGGACGGGGAGAAGGGAGATAGCCGCAACGCCGGCTCTCATCTTGCGACGCCGGTGATTGGCGAAACCGTTGGCGATAGCGTCCCTCTCCCCGTCCCTATACGGGGAGAGGATGCCGGCAGGCAGGTGAGGGGCGGCGCCGGGTTGGCAGAAAGTGCTCATTTCGCAACCTGCCTCGCCCCGGCGCCCGCCGCTGGCTCCACCGCCGAAATTTCGTGCGTCAGCGTGTTGCGGGTGACCTTCAGCCACGCCCGGCAGCCGCCGCCGTGGTACCAATTCTCGTCCATCACGCCGGCGACATTGTCGCGCAGGTAAACGTAGTCGAAGACATCGTCCTCCGAAGCGCCAGCCTCCGGCCGCACCGGCTTGGCGTCGCCGAGATAGGTGAACTCGCCGAGTTCGCGTTCGCCGCAGAAGGGACAGGTGATGCGCATGACGGGCCCTTCAGTGCAGGTTCGGTTGGGCACCCTGGCCCTTTTCGTCGATCACGGCACCGGACCTGAACCGGTCGAGGCGGAACCTTGCAGCCTCCTCATGCGGCGTGTCGCGGGCCAGCAGATGGGCAAAGACAAGGCCTGAGCCCGGCGTCGCCTTGAAGCCGCCATAGCACCAGCCGGCATTGAGATAGAGCCCGTCGACAGGCGTCTTGTCGATGATCGGCGAGCCGTCCATCGACATGTCCATGATGCCGCCCCACTGGCGCAGCAGGCGCACGCGGCCGATCATCGGCATCAGCGCCATGCCGCCTTCGCAGACGTCTTCCATCACAGGCAGGTTGCCGCGCTGGGCATAGGAATTGTAGCCGTCTATGTCGCCGCCGAACACCAGGCCACCCTTGTCCGACTGGCTGACGTAGAAATGGCCGGCGCCGAACGTCATCACATTGGGGATGAGCGGCTTGATCGCCTCGGAGACGAAGGCCTGCAGCACATGGCTTTCGATCGGCAGGCGCAGGCCCGCCATCGCGGCAACGCGCGAGGAACTGCCGGCGACGGCCATGCCGACCTTGCCGGCGCCGATCTTGCCGCGCGAGGTCTCGACGCCGGTCACCTTGCCGTTGGCGTCTCTGACAAAGCCCGTCACTTCGCAATTCTGGATGATATCGACGCCGAGCGCGCTCGCCGCATGGGCATAGCCCCAGACCACGGCGTCATGCCGCGCCGTGCCGCCGCGCCGCTGCAAGAGCCCGCCTTGCACCGGAAAGCGCGCATTGTCGTAATTCAGGAACGGCATCATCTTCTTGACCGCGGCAAGGTCGAGCAGTTCGGCATCGATGCCGTTGATGCGCATCGTGTTGCCGCGCCGCGCATAGGCATCGCGCTGCGCATCGGAATGGTAGAGATTGATGACGCCGCGCTGGCTGACCATCGTGTTGTAGTTGAGGTCCTGCTCCATCCGCTCCCACAACTTCATCGACAATTCGTAGAAGCCGGTGTTGCCGGGCAGGCCGTAATTGGAACGAATGATGGTGGTGTTGCGGCCGGCATTGCCGGAGCCGATCCAGCCCTTTTCAAGTACGGCCACATTCCTGATGCCGTACTCGCTGGCGAGGAACCAGGCGGTGGCCAAGCCGTGGCCGCCGCCGCCGATGATCACCACGTCGTAGCGGTCTTTCGGGTTGGCGTCGCGCCAGGTGCGCTGCCAGTTCTTGTGGCCGGAAAATGCGGCGCGGGCGAGCGAGAAGATCGAGTATTTCATAAAGTCGTTCCGAGGCCGCTCGCGTCGCGCTGGAGGTCAGATGTCCAGCGTGTGGTCGCGCTCCCATTGCGTGAAGTGCGAAGCATAGGAATTCCATTCCTGGTGCTTTAGCTTTAGATAAGCCGACGAGAATTCCTCACCCAGCGCCGTCTTGAGCGATTTGTCGTTGTCGAACTCGCGCAACGCGTCGAGCAGGTTGAGCGGCAATTTCGGCGCGCCCTCCACCGTGTGACCGTGCTGGTACATATCGATGTCGTAGCGCCTGCCCGGATCGGCCTTGGAGCGGATGCCGTCCAGCCCTGCGGCGATGATGACGGCTTGCAGCAGATAAGGGTTGGCCGCGCCGTCAGGCAGGCGCAGCTCGAAACGGCCGGGGCCGGGCACGCGCACCATGTGGGTGCGGTTGTTGCCGGTCCAGGTCACCGTGTTCGGCGCCCAGGTGGCGCCCGAAATGGTGCGCGGCGCGTTGATGCGCTTGTAGGAATTGACGGTCGGGTTGGTGATGGCGGCGAGAGCAGAGGCATGTTTCATGATGCCGCCGAGGAAGTGCTTGCCCTTGGCCGACAGGCCGAGCTCCATCGAATTATCGGCAAAGACATTGGTCTTGCCTGATTTGTCCCACACCGAGATATGCGCATGGCAGCCATTGCCGGTCAGTCCCTGGAAGGGCTTGGGCATGAAGGTGGCGCGCAGGCCGTGCTTTTCCGCGATCGACTTGACCATGAATTTGAAGAAAGAATGCTTGTCGGCGGTCGCCAGCGCATCGTCGAAGGCCCAGTTCATCTCGAACTGGCCGTTGGCATCCTCGTGGTCGTTCTGGTAGGCGCCCCAGCCGAGCGCCAGCATGTGATCGCAGATCTCGGCGATGACGTCGTAGCGGCGCATCAACGCTTGCTGGTCGTAGCATGGTTTCGACGCCGTATCGTATTCGTCGGAGATCGTCTTGCCGTCGGGCGAGATCAGGAAGAATTCCGCCTCGACGCCGGTCTTGACATGCATGCCGTCGCTAGCGGCTTCCGCGACCAGTCGCTTCAGCGTGTTGCGCGGTGCCTGGTCGACCTCCTTATCGTCCATGATGCAATTGGCGGCGACCCAGGCGACCTCAGGTTTCCAGGGCAGTTGGATAACCGAATTCGGATCCGGCACCGCCAGCATGTCGGGATGTGCCGGCGTGAGGTCGAGCGAGGTAGCGAAACCGGCGAAGCCGGCGCCATCCTTCTGCATATCTGATATCGCCTGCGCCGGCACCAGCTTGGCGCGTTGCCCGCTGAACAGGTCGGTGTAGGAGATCATGAAATATTTGACGTTTTTCGCCCTTGCGAACTCTGCAAGATCAACTGTCACGGAAGTTCCCCATTTTTTGTCGGTTGTTGGCCCTAGAGCATATGGCCTTCGGCCCTTTGTTGATCAGAAGCCGTTCTTCCCCGGTATCCAGTTGGTGCCGGCCAGCGGCACGCCGGCCATCGCGGCGGCCTCGATCGTGAGCGCGACGAGATCCTCGGGTTCGAGATTGTGCAGGCTGTTCTTGCCGCAGGCACGCGCAATGGTCTGCGCCTCGAGCGTCATCACCTTAAGATAGTTGGCAAGTCGCCTGCCGGCTGCGACGGGATCGACCCGCTTCATCAGTTCGGGATCCTGCGTGGTGATGCCGGCGGGGTCGCGGCCCTCATGCCAGTCGTCATAGGCGCCTGATGTGGTGCCGAGCTCGTTGTATTCCGCCTCCCAGCGGGGATCGTTGTCGCCGAGCGCGACAAGGGCAGCCGTGCCGATCGAGACCGCGTCGACGCCGAGCGCCAGCGCCTTGGCGACATCGGCGCCGTTGCGGATGCCGCCCGAGACGATCAGCTGCACCTTGCGATGCATGCCCAGATCCTGCAGCGCCTGCACCGCCGGCCTGATGCAGGCGAGCGTCGGCTGGCCGACATTCTCGATGAACACTTCTTGTGTGGCCGCCGTGCCGCCCTGCATGCCGTCGACGACGACGACGTCGGCGCCGGCCTTCACCGCAAGCGCGGTATCGTAATAGGGGCGGGCGCCGCCGACCTTGACGTAGATCGGTTTTTCCCAGTCCGTGATTTCGCGCAGCTCCAGGATTTTGATCTCGAGATCGTCCGGTCCGGTCCAGTCGGGATGGCGCGAAGCCGAGCGCTGGTCGATGCCCTTGGGCAGCGTGCGCATCTCGGCGACACGGTCGGAGATCTTCTGTCCGAGCAGCATGCCGCCGCCGCCGGGCTTGGCGCCCTGGCCGACGACGACCTCAATGGCATCGGCGCGGCGCAGATCCCGCAAATTCATGCCGTAGCGCGACGGCAGATATTGGTAGACGAGTTGCTTGGAATGGCCGCGCTCTTCCTCGGTCATGCCGCCGTCGCCGGTCGTGGTCGAGGTGCCCGACAGCGTCGCGCCGCGCCCGAGCGCTTCCTTGGCCGGGCCCGACAGCGAGCCGAAGCTCATGCCGGCGACAGTGATCGGGATCTTCAGCTCGATCGGCTTCTTGGCATGGCGCGAGCCCAACACGACTGATGTGTCGCAGCGCTCGCGATAGCCTTCGAGCGGGTAGCGCGAGATCGAAGCGCCAAGGAACAGAAGGTCATCGAAATGCGGCAGCTTGCGCTTGGCGCCGGCGCCCCGGATGTCATAGATGCCGGTGGCCGCGGCGCGGCGGATCTCGGAAAGCGTGTAGTCGTCGAAAGTCGCGGATTTGCGCGGCGTCGTCGGCGGGTTGCGATAGGTCATGCTGCCTCAATACGCGTCGGCGTTGTCGATATTGAAATTGTAGAGCGTGCGGGCCGAGCCGTAGCGCTTGAATTCAGACGGCTTGACGCCGGTGACGCCGGCGCGATCGAGCAGGCCTTGCAGGAGTTCGAGGTGTTCGGGCCGCATTTCCTTGGCGATGCAGTCGGCGCCCAGGCTGTCGACCTTGCCGCGCACGAACAGCCGTGCCTCGTAGATGGAATCGCCGAGCGCGTCGCCGGCATCGCCCAGCACCACCAGATTGCCGGACTGCGCCATGAAGGCCGACATATGGCCGATATTGCCGTGCACGACGATGTCGATGCCTTTCATCGAAATGCCGCAGCGCGAGGACGCATTGCCCTCGATGACGAGCAGCCCGCCTTTGCCGGTGGCGCCGGCATACTGGCTGGCGTCGCCTTTGACTGTTATCGAGCCCGACATCATGTTTTCGCCGACGCCGGGTCCCGCCGAACCATGCACGGTGATGGCACTGCCGGAATTCATGCCGCCACAGTAATAGCCGACGCTGCCGCGCACATCGATGCTGACCGGCTGGTCGACGCCGACGGCGACCGAATGGCTGCCCTTCGGGTTCAACACTTCCCAGGCGGTCTCGTTCGAGCCTGGCGTCAGATTGTGCAGTGCCTGGTTGAGCTCGCGCAGCGACATCTGGTCCAGGTCGAACACCCGGGAGGCATGGTCGCTTGCCGCCGCGGTTGAAAGTTTCGTTGCCGGCATGAACTCAATGCTCCCAGAAATAGACGGTTGCGGGTTCCGGTTCCCAGACCCTCGCATTGTCTATGCCGGGCAGCTTGGTCAGCGCGCGATATTCCGAGCCGAAGGCGACATACTGGTCGGTCTCGGCCATGACGGCGGGCTTGCAGGCGATCGGGTCGCGCACCACGCCGAAGCCGTTCTTGGTGCCGACGACGAAGGTGAAGAAGCCGTCGAGATCGGAGAGGGTGCCTTCCAGCGCTTCGCCGAGGTTCTTGCCATGCGCCATCTGGGAGGAGAGATAGGCGGCCGCCACCTCGGTGTCGTTCTCGGTCTCGAACGTCATGCCTTCGCGGACCAGTTCGCGGCGAACGTTGTTGTGGTTGGAGAGCGAGCCATTGTGCACCAGGCACTGGTCGGCGCCGGTCGAGAACGGATGCGCGCCCATCGTCGTCACCGCCGATTCCGTCGCCATGCGGGTGTGCCCGATGCCATGCGTTCCGGTCATCGCGCGGATGTCGAAGCGGTCGACCACAGCCTCGGGCAAGCCGACTTCCTTGTATATTTCCACGGCTTCGCCGGCGCCCATGATGCGGATGTCGGGCCTGAGCGACTGGATGGTCTCACGCGCCGCATCGACCTTTTCGGGCGTGGTCCTGATGACGGCATGCGTCGATTTTACCGTGACGCCCACCGGCGCGCCGAGCGCCTTGGTGAGTTCGGCGTCCAGTCCACGGAAATCACGCTCCGGCTTCGGCGACTGGATGGTGATCTTGGCCTCGTTGCCGGACGGCGCGCCATAGATCGCGATGCCGGCGCTGTCGGGGCCGCGATCGCTGAGCGATACCAGCATCTGCGACAACATCGCACCGAGCTGCGGCTCCAGCGCCTTGTCCTTCAGGAAAAGTCCAACGATTCCGCACATGCCAGCCTCCAGACCCTTTGTAGCTAAAAATGATGTATCGAATGAGTTCGGGGAATTCAATTGGTATGAAAAAAATATTCCTCTGGTTACGCGTCGTGTTTTGTCCCCTCCGGCGGCCCATCGCCTTGCCGGCGCATGGAATGGGTCCATTTGGCGGTCCGGATGCGTGCCATCTTGTAGGCGTCGAGGATCGACAGCGCATAGATCAGGAAGCCGCCGGCGTGGCGGCCGATAAAACTGGCGTCGGGGGGCGCGATTTTCGCCGTCACCCAGGCCAGGATGACCATGAAGAAAAGAAACTGCAGGCCGCGCGTCGGAACGCCAAGCATGACGTGTCCGCTGCCCGGCAGCAGGGTTGCCGCGCCCAGGACGATATATGGGCTGGTAGGTCCGGGAGAGGGGGTTGCGCCGATCATGCCGCTTTCCGTTCGTTCCTGTTGATCGCGTCGCGCAGTCCCGAAAGGGATACGAGCAGCCGCGAGATCAGCGCCGGGTCGATTTGCGCGTCACCGAAAGCGGCTTGCCGGAAGACACCGTAGCGGGCCCGCTCGGCTTCGGCCAGCAGCCAGACGATACGCACGCCTTTTGGCGTGATCAGAAGCTCCTTGGCGCGTCCTTCTGAAAAGGGTTCCAGATGGTCGGCGATGATGGTTTGCGGGAAGCGCACGCCTCTGCGGTCCGTTCGAAGCACCGCCTCGGCGGGAAAGCCGGGCGCCTTCGGCAGGGTGTGGTCGAGATGGTCGAAATTGGAGAATGTCGTCGGCGAGCCCGGCCGCATCATCATGTCGAAGGTGCCGGGCACGGCTGTTTTCTCCGTTATCGATACGCTGAGCCAGCGCGCCGGCAGCTTTCTCGTCGCCAGCGTGTCGACGATGGTGCGCAACTGCACGCGCTGGCCCTTCCACGAGCCTTCCCACGTAATGACGCCGGCAGTACCGTCCGAGACATCTTCTGCGTCGGCAATGACGGCGCGGATGCTGGCCTGGTCGGCGGCGCGCGCCACGGCAGCCCTGTTGCGGCTGCGGCGTGCCAGCCAGGCAAAGTGCAGGACGAGAGCCAGGACAGCCGCCCCGGCAAGCAGTGCTGACGTCACCTCGGACATTTCGTCATGCCAGGCCCGCCCACTTTGGACGGGCCTACTCCCATCAATAGCCCTGCGGTTTCGGCCACGGCATGGTGAACTGGTCGCCGCGCCGCACGAATTTGTAGCGGTAGAAATGGAACCACAGCGAGATCAGGAAATAGAACGCGACCATGGCGATGAGCTGCGAGCCGAAGCCGAGGAAGATGGCGAAGAAGGTCACCACGCACAGGCAGAACAAGACGATCGCCGGCAGCGGGTGGAAGGGATGCGTGTAGCCGCGGCGGATGGAGCCCAGCGGCCACTTCTTCCGGAACATCATGATGTTGATGCTCATGAACGTATATTGCAGCACGCCAGACAGGATCGAGAAGGTAATCGCCTGGTTGAGGTCGGCGATGAAGGCGAAGGCGAGCGCGATCGGCAGCAGGAACAGGATCGAGCGGTAGGGTGTGCGGTATCTCGGGTGCACCGCCGAGAACCAGCTCGGCAGGTAGCGATCGCGCCCGAGCGAGAACCAGGCGCGCGCCGCGTCGTTGATGCAGCCATTGGCGGACGCCAGTGCGGCAAGCAGCGTGGCGATGAACAGCAGGTTTTCCAGCAGCGGGCTGCCGGTCAGCTTGCCGGCGTCCCACAGCGGATAATAGGTGATGCCGAGATATTCCCAGGGCATCAGCGAGGCGCAGACATACCAGGTCATGGCGGCGGCGATCAGAAGCGTGATCATGCCGGCCATCGTGCCATAAGGTAGCGAGCGCGCGGGCGAGCGCACTTCCTCGGCCGCCTGCGTGGTGCCCTCGATGCCGAGATAGTACCAGATGCCGAACTGGAAAGCGGCGATGACGCCGATCCAGCCATAGGGCAGCGCATTGTCCGGGGTAACCAACTCGTTGAGCTTCAGCACCGCGCCTTGCGTCCACGGGCTGACCGAGAAGAACAGGATGACGATAGAGATATAGGCGATCGCGGTGATGACGAAGTTGACGTTGAGCGTCATCAGCACGCCGCGATAGTTGAGCCATGCCAGGACAACGATGGTGGCGGCGATGAAGGAGTTGTGGGTGAGGCCCTCGACGCCCGCCTTGGCGACGATCGTGTCGCCGAGCAGGATGGCGTCCGACACTTCGAGCATGGTGTAGGCAAAGACCAGGAACAGCGCGACGTTGAAGGCCATCAGCGGCCCGACGATGTGCTTGGCCTGCGCATATTGGCCGCCCGCGGCGGCGACCGTCGACGTCACTTCGGAATCGATCATGGCGACCGAGGTATAGAGCAGCCCGACGATCCAGCAGACGATCAGCGCGGCAAGCGCGCCGCCCTTGTCGGCGGAGAAATTCCAGCCGGTGAACTCGCCGACCAGGACGATGCCCACACCCAACGCCCAGACATGGGCCGGGCCAAGCACCCGAAGCAGCGAGACCCTGTCGCCATTTGTTGCCGAACCCGCAGTTTCAACCACGACCGTCATCGATCAATCCCCACTCAGATCCGGTGTTTTTCGGAAACGGCTTCAAGTTCGCCTTCGCGCGAGGACGTCAGCACATCCTCGGAGTAGGTCGTATCGACCTTGAACCAATCGTAGAGCATCCACAGCGCAAGCACGATCGAGATGCCCCAGCATGCGTAAGAGAGCGCTATCCACATGGTCTTGTCCTCGGACTATTTCTCGTCGAACTTCTCGTTGATGACGTCGCGATATTCACGGTCGGATGCCCGGAACAGGAACACGAAATAACCGATCAGCACGGCTGCCATGACAACAAGCGTCGGCCAGTCGATGATGTAGTGGAAACGGTTCTGGATGATGTCGTGCGCGGTCTCGGGCGTATAGCCGAGCCTTTCCCAGATCGACGCCATGGTCGGGTTCTGGCCGAGCGCCTCCCAGGTCTTGGCGTCGAGCGCATCGATGGACTTGGCAGCTCCCGCCAATCCCAGTTTCAGCGGCAGCCACAGCGCCACGAAGATGGCGACCACGACGACGGCGATATCGAAGACCTGCCCGGCCTTGCTCTGTTGCGGCGGCGTGTAGCGGGACATGCTTCTCTCCCCCTCAGGATTTGCGGTTGCGGTCGTAGTTCTTGATGTCGAGCCCGTAGATGAACTCCTTGTCCTCCTTGTAGTGGTTGACCATGGCCAGGATCGCCGCCGTGTTGAAGATCAGCACCGCGGCGGCGGCAATCGCGACGACGGCCTTGATGCCGTCATGCGGGATATGGGGCCATGTCATGAAGAGGACGAAGAGGATCGTCGCCCACAGGCAGATGATCAGGAGCGCGGATCCGCGCAAGTCGGAACGGTACAGCGCCTCGATGCGCTGCTGCAGGTCTGACATCGGTTTTCCCCTTTTTCGACGTCCGGTTCCGAATCCACCGTCCGTCGTTCTCTTTCAAGAGAGTGAAATTTTTTTCATAAATTCAGACCGAATTCGGAAATTGTCAAGACGAATTTACGCAGAGTTAACCGCCTTGTTCGGATGACGAATTTTGCCTGACAATGAAATTATTTGCTTTCAGGGGATTGCAGGCCTCCCGCGTTTGCGATCAATATTCGCTCAAAGCTCCAGCCCGCGCGCACAGGAGCAGGGAACATAATCAAAATATCGGACGGAGGATCGGATGACGGCATCCTGGAGATTTTCAACCCTGGCGGATCGCCATCGCGCGCTGGGTTCGAAACTCGAAGACTGGAGCGGCATGGGCACCGCCTGGACCTACGACAAGGACGCCGACGAGGAATACATCGCCATCCGCACCAAGGCCGGGCTGATGGATGTCTCGGGCCTGAAGAAGGTCCACATCACAGGCCCGCACGCCTCGCACCTCATCGATCTCGCCACCACGCGCGATGTCGAAAAAATCTATCCCGGCAAGTCTGCCTATGCCTGCATGCTCAACGAGGCGGGAAAGTTCACCGACGACTGCATCCTCTACCGCACCGGGCCGAATAGCTGGATGGTGGTGCACGGTTCGGGAACCGGCCATGAAGAGCTGCAGCGGGCGGCGATGGGCAGGGACGTGTCGCTGCGCTTCGACGACAATCTGCATGACCTTTCGCTGCAGGGGCCGGTGGCGGTCGACTATCTTGCCAGGCACGTGCCGGGCATTCGCGACCTCAACTATTTCCATCACATGCAGACGCAGCTCTTCGGTTTTCCGGTGATGATCTCGCGCACCGGCTATACCGGCGAGCGCGGTTACGAGATCTTCTGCCGCGGCCAGGATGCCGGCACGATCTGGGACAGGATCCTCGACGAGGGCAAGAGCGCCGGCATCATCCCGTGCCGCTTCACCACGCTCGACATGCTGCGCGTCGAGAGCTATCTCCTGTTCTATCCCTACGACAACTCGCAGAAATATCCGTTCGAGAATGAAGGCCCCGGCGACACGCTGTGGGAACTCGGCCTCGACTTCACCGTCAGCCCGGGCAAGACCGGCTTTCGCGGCGCCGAGGAGCACTACCGTCTCAAGGGCAAGGAGCGCTTCAAGATCTATGGCGTGTTGCTGGACGGCAAGGAGCCAGCCGACGAGGGCGCCCCGGTCTATCGCGATGGGAAGAAAGTCGGCGTCGTCACCTGCGCCATGTATTCGCCGCTGGTCGAGAAATCGATGGGCATCGCTCGCCTCGACGTCGACTGCGCCGTCAAGGACACAAGGCTCGAGATCCGCAACAGGAGCGGATCGATCAAGGCGACGGCGCAGCCATTGCCGTTCGATGACCCAAAGAAGACCAAGCGCACGGCGAAAGGCTGAGGCATAGTCGAAGGCGAGGGTTCGAGGCACGAAGCAGAGAATGGCAGCCAAGTCGATCATCAGCCGGCCCGTCTACGGAACCTTGTCTCCGCAGCCCGGCAAGCACCATCTTTTCATCGCCGATGCCGAGGGTGCGCTCGCGATAGCGGACATGGCCAAGACGGCTCCAGACGGGTTCTTCGGCGGTGCCGAGATCGTCTTCATTCCCGGGTCGGACGACAGGCATGTCGCCGCTCTCGAAGCGCTGAAACCGGCGCGCTTCCACCAGGCGCCGTCCTTCGCCAGCCTGCTGCCGCGGCTGAAACAGACGCTTGATAACGCGCATATGGGCCTGCGCCTCTATCTCGCCGGTACCGAAGGGCTGATCGGCCAGGCCATGCAGGTGGCGCTCGAAGCCGGCATCGACCACACCGCGATCCAGACCGAACATCGCGGCTCGCTGGCGCGCCGCGTGCAGTGCGTGCATTGCAAGGGCATCACCGAGAATGTAACGACGCAACCCGCCACCTGCTCGCATTGCGGCCTGCTGCTTCTGGTGCGCGACCACTATTCGCGGCGGCTGGCGGCGTTCCAGGGCGTCTGCATCAATGCCGAGGACCGCAGCGAAATTCCTCCGGTCGAGGAGGTCTTCCGATGAGCACCGGCACCACCAAGCTCGACGTCGTCGTCAGCGATGTCGTCCCGGTCAACGAACTGGTCACCCGCTTTCATTTCCGCCGCCGTGACGGCGAGCTGTTGCCGACCTTTTCAGGCGGCGCCCATGTCGTGGTCGAGATGCGCGACGGCGACCGCACAAGGCTCAATCCCTATTCGCTGATGGGCTCGCCGCTCGACACGCGCGAATACACGATCTCGATACGCCGCGACGATGTCGGCCGGGGCGGCTCGCTGTTCATGCACAGATCCGTCAGGCCCGGGCTGGAGATGGTGATCTCCTATCCCGTCAATCTGTTCTCGCTCGATCTCAGGGCCAAGAAACATTTGATGCTGGCCGGCGGCATCGGCATCACGCCCTTCATGGCCCAGACCGCGCAGTTGGCGGGCGAGGGCGGCAATTTCGAACTGCACTACACCTGCCGCACGGCGTCGCTCGGTACCTATGCCGATGTGCTGCAACAGCGCTACGGCCGCCGGGTCCGGCTCTATCACGACGATCGTGGGGAACGGGTCGATCTCGACCGGCTGCTATCGTCGCAGCCGCTCGGCACGCATCTCTATGTCTGCGGTCCGGCCGGCATGATCGGCTGGGTGCGCGAGCGCGCAGCCGCGCTCGGCTGGCCACCGGAGACCGTGCATTTCGAGCATTTCGCGGCGCCACAGCCGGGATTGCCTTTCGACGTGACGCTGGCCATCAGCGGCAAGACCATCCGCGTCGGCGAGCAGCAGAGCCTGCTCGAGGCGATCGAGGCGGCCGGCGTCGATCCACCCTATCTTTGCCGCGGCGGGGTCTGCGGTCAGTGCGAGACCAACGTCATCTCGTCCGACGGCAAGTTCGTCCACAACGATCACTGGCTAAGCGAGGAAGACCACCGTTCCGGCTGCAAGATCATGCCCTGCGTGTCGCGCTTCGAAGGCAAATCGCTGGTCTTGGAAAGATAGGAGGCGAGCTTGGGCATCACCTTTCGCAAGGAAACATTCCGCGACGACTTCACCTTCAGGAACAGCCCTGAGCACATCAGGCGCTTCCCGTTTCCGTTCCATGAAGACAGCTACATGTATGCGGTCAACATCGAGCCGCATGTCGTTGGTCCGAAAGGCAGCGTGCTGGAAAACCTGATCGACGTCGACGAGCACTATGTCGCCGAGATGCAGGACCGTGCTCTGGTCCTGGCCGAGGATCCGCTGCGTTGCCAGTCGCTACCGCACATGACGCTTGCCGGCTGGGACCTGCTCGAACTTCTGATGGAGCAGCAGGCGCTGGGCTATCCCGAGCATTTCACGCTGACCCGAGACGGCGATCGTTGGCGCTGGATCAACCGGCCGCTCGGCATCGACGACACCTTCACCTTCGGCGACACCTCGACTTTGCCTTACGGGCCGATGGAATACATCACCCGCCAGAGCCAGGGCGATTTCTGCATCCTCGACCAGCGCGACGGCAATCTTTGGATGGATGCCGGGATGGTCACCACCCAGGCCGACTGGTCGCTCGACTTCGACATCGGCATGAACTTCTTCGAGTGGCACGCGCCGGTGCCGTTGGCGCATGAGAAGGGGATTTTCGTCAGGGCGCTGAAGTTCCTCACCAACATCCAGCAGGGCAAGCCGGCGCGTCGCCTGAACTGGACGATGACCATCAATCCGCGCCTCGACACCAGCCCCGAGAATTATCACAAATGGGGTCCGGACCGCGCGACGGTGACGCCCGACAATGTCGGCGACAAGGTGCATCTGCGCGTCGAGTTGCAGAGCTTCTGGCGCCTGCCACGCTCCAACGCCATCGTCTTCCCGATCCGCTGCTACTTGATCAAGATGGACGAGCTGGTGACGCAACCGAAATGGGCCCGCCGCCTGCACCGCGTCATCCGCGACCTGCCCGAGGAGCTTGCCACCTACAAGGGGCTGACACGCTACCGCCCGACACTGGTCGAGTGGCTGTCGAAGTTGGATGATGGAAGTGCGACGTCACCGGGGTTTGGGCCGGACTGAAGGCACCGCCCGCGAAGCTGCCGATCTTCTCCCGTGGGGGAGATTGGCCCTTAGCCAGCGCTCTGCGGATAGCAGATGATCGACAAATAGCGCATGGGTAGTTTCGTCAGCTGCTCCGGCCCGTGCGGGGCGTCGGCGTCGAAGAACAGGCTGTCGCCGGGCTTCATCGGATAGAGATTGCTGCCGTGCCGGTAAACGACTTCGCCCTCCAGCATATAGAGAAACTCCATGCCCTCGTGCTGGAAGGTCGGGAACACGTCCGAATCCTCGGTCAGCGTGATCAGATAGGGCTCGACGACGACGCCGCTGGTGTTTGAGCCGATGTGGCCAAGCAGATTGTACTGGTGGCCGGCGCGCGTGCCGCGGCGCTCGACGTCCAACCCTTCGCCAGCTTTGACGAAAACGGCGCTGCGCTCCTCTTCGAAGCGGCGGAAGAAGGCGGTGACGGGAACACCCAGCGCCCGCGACAGCGCCTGCAAGGTGGTCAGCGACGGCGAGGTGATGCCGTTCTCGATCTTCGACAGCATGCCCAGCGAAATGTCGGTAGCGACCGCCAGATCGGCGACGGTGATGCCGAGCTTCTTGCGGAACGCGCGCACCTCGCGGCCGATCGCCACTTCCAGCACCTTTTCACGCGTGTCGCGGATGGCGTGCGGGTTCTGGGTTAGCGGCGCGCGGATGGTCTTCCCGTCCACCGAGACCTTTGGCAGCGGCTTTGCCTTTGCGCCGCCGGCTCCAGCACCGGCCTTTGGATTTGAAGCGTTTTTCGCCATGTCGCCCCCGGACTCCGCGATTTATTTCACTCAAGGTGAACATATCCGGTGGCGATACATGAGCGCAGCCGCGTCGGCAAGCCGTCTTATGTCGCATGCGCCATCCCGCGATTTCGGTCAATGCGGGTTCTTCGCCAGGAATCCGCCTTGCGCAAACGCCGTTCCCACAGATGGCTGTTGACAGTGCCGGAGGGCCAATTACTGTCACTGGCAGTGAAATTTGTTTCGCTGGGGAAATCAAAAAATGGAGGCCCGGAAATGAACACTCGCGTTGCCGTCATCGGGGCCGGACCGTCCGGCCTGGCACAGCTCAGGGCCTTCAAGTCGGCGGCCGACAAAGGGGCAGACATTCCCGAGATCGTCTGCTTCGAGAAGCAGTCAGACTGGGGTGGCTTGTGGAACTATACCTGGCGCACCGGCCTCGACGAACATGGCGATCCCGTGCACGGCTCGATGTATCGCTACCTCTGGTCGAACGGGCCGAAGGAATGCCTGGAATTCGCCGACTACACGTTCGAGGAACATTTCGGCCGGCCGATCGGCTCCTATCCCCCGCGCGCCGTGCTGTGGGACTACATCAAGGGCCGCGTCGAAAAATCAGGCGTGCGCAAATGGGTGCGCTTCAACAGTCCGGTGCGCATGGTGACCTTCTCGGACGAGACGAAGAAATTCACCGTCACCGCGCATGACCGCACCAACGACGTCACCTATTCGGAAGAGTTCGACAATGTCGTCGTCGCCTCCGGGCATTTCTCGGTGCCCAACGTTCCCTATTTCGAGGGTTTTTCCACCTTCAACGGCCGCATCCTGCACAGCCATGATTTCCGCGACGCGATGGAATTCAAGGGCAAGGACATCCTGATCATCGGCCGCTCCTACTCGGCCGAGGACATCGGCTCGCAATGCTACAAATACGGCGCGAAGTCGATCACCTCCAGCTACCGCTCCAAGCCGATGGGCTTCAAATGGCCCGAGAACTGGAAGGAGGTGCCGCTCTTGCAGAAGGTCGTCGGCAAGACGGCACACTTCAAGGATGGCTCGACCAAGGATGTCGACGCCATCATCCTGTGCACCGGCTATCTCCATTCGTTCCCGTTCCTCACCGACGATCTCAAGCTGAAGACCGCCAACCGCATGTGGCCGCTCGATCTCTATGAGGGTGTCGTCTGGGAGAAGAACCCGAAATTGTTCTACATCGGCATGCAGGACCAGTTCTACACCTTCAACATGTTCGACGCGCAGGCCTGGTACGCGCGTGACGTCATCATGGGCCGCATCAAGCTGCCGTCCGCACAGGCAATGGCCGAGCACGGCGCCAGATGGCGGACGCGCGAGGAGACGCTGGAAGACGCCGAGCAGATGATCTGGTTCCAGGGCGACTACACCAAGGAACTGATGGACCAGACCGACTATCCCGGCTTCGACGTCGAGGCAGTCAACCAGACCTTCATGGAATGGGAACATCACAAGGTGGAAGACATTATGAGCTTCCGCGACCATTCCTACCGTTCGTTGATGACCGGCACCATGGCGCCGCTGCACCATACGCCCTGGCTGCAGGCGCTGGACGATTCGATGGAGAGCTATCTGGAAGTGAAGGGCGTCGCTGCGGAGTAGCTTGCCGTCAGGCCGGCAACACGACCCAGTCGTGGCGGCTTTCGCCATAGACGGCTTGTGTCGGCGCAGGGAATGAGGGATCGGCAAAACAGCCGACCGCGACAGCGACCGCCTCCGGTTTGCGCGACGGATACCAGAACACCGTCGAGCCGCAGTTTCCGCAGAAGTGGAAAGTGACGGGAAAGCCGCTGTCGGAATTGCGCCGGAATGTCTGGGATGAGCCGTCGATGTCGATCGCCTCGGCATCGAAGAAAGCCGCTATCCCGAACGGACTGCCGGTGCGCCGCTGGCAGTCCAGGCAGTGGCAAAGCGATATTTTGGCCGGCTGTTGGGGACAGCGGACCTGCAATTGGCCACAGGTGCAGCGTGCAATCCTGCTGGTCATGTCTTCCTCCCTTGATAAGTTCGCCGCTTGAGCTAACCCAGCCTCGCCCGTGCCTTGGCCGTCCAGGCATTGAACAGCCGGTCGGCGACGATGCCGATGAAGGCGATGGCGAGCCCTGCCACGATGCCGCGGCCGGAATCGGCTTTTGACAGCGCGATGAACACCTCCTGGCCGAGATCACGGGTGCCGACCATGGCGCAGATGATGATCATCGCCAACGCCATCAGGATGGTCTGGTTGACGCCCAGCATGATCTCGGGCAGCGCGAGCGGCAACTGCACGCGAAAGAAAGTCTGGCGCGGCGTGCAGCCTGAAACCTTGGCCGCCTCGATCAGCGCCGGCGGCACCTGCCTGATACCGTGATTGGTGTAGCGGATCGCCGGCACCACGGCGAAGGCGATCGTTGCGATCATCGCGGTGACGTCGCCGACGCGGAAAAGCATCACCACCGGAATGATGAAGCAGAAGGAGGGCAGCACCTGCAGCGTATCGATGACGGGCGTGATCACCTTCTCGAAGCGGTCGCTGCGCGCAGCCATCAGGCCGATCGGAATCCCGATCAGGCAAGCGACGAAAGCCGAGATGCCGCAGAGATAGACGGTCGCCATGGTCTTTTCCCAGAGCCCGGTGACGGCGCAGAAGGCGGTCAGCACTGCCACCAGAGCGGCCAGGCGCAGGCCGGAAAGCTGATAGCCGGCAAGGCCGAGCAGGAACACCGCGCCTAGCCACGGAAAGCCCTCGCAGAAGGCGCGCACCGGGTTCAGCACGTTGAGGATCAGCGCCACGCGGAACGCCTCGATCGTGTCGAAGAAATTGATCGTCACCCAGTTCACCGCCGCTTTCCACAAGGGCGCGGTGGTGAAGGTGACCGCCTTCGGCACGGCCGCGAAAGCCGGCACGAAGAGGCCAAGCAGCGAGGTGACGATCAGGATGGCGATAGCCAGCGTCAGATTGGGATAGCGCCGCCAGAAGGCAGGCTGGACTTGCCGGTGGACGTGACCTTTTGCATGATTGGCGGCGATGGCCTGGCTCAGCCGGTCGAGCGCGATGGCCAGCGCCACGATGGCCAGCCCCGCTTCCATGGCTTCGCCGACCTTCAGCGCACGCAGCGCCAGCAACACGTCATAGCCCAGCCCGCCGGCCCCGATCATCGAGGCGATGATGACCATGTTCAGCGCCAGCATGATCACCTGGTTGACCCCGACCATCAGCGTCGGCCGCGCCGACGGCAACAGCACGCGCCACAGTTTCTGCCGCGCCGTGCAGCCGGCCATCTCGCTGAAATCGTCGATCTCCGACGGCACCCGCGACAGGCCGAGCATCGTTGCCCGCACCATTGGCGGCGTGGCGAAGATGGCGGTGGCGATCATCGCCGAAACCGGGCTGTTGCCGAACAGGAGCAGCATCGGGATGAGATAGGCGAAAGTTGGGATCGTCTGCATCAGATCGAGGGCAGGGGAGACGATCAGCCTTTCCGCCCAAGGCTTGCGCCAGGCCCAGATGCCGACGAACAATCCCGTGGCGATGCAGAACGGCACGGCGATGGAAATCAGCGCCAGCGTCAGCATGGCGCTGGTCCATTGGCCGAACAGCGCGATGTAGAGAAAACAGCCGCCGACCAGCATGCCGAGCTTGCGGCCGCCAGCGGCATGCCCGGCGACAAAGGCCGCCGCGCAGACGCCGATCCAGGACAGGCGCGGCAGCACATAGGCGTCGGCACCGTGGCCGATCTTGAAATCCTTCGCCAGAAGGTCGAGCGCGAAATCGAGCGGCACGCCGAGCACGGCGGTGATCGACCGCGTCAGCCATGACAGGTTTATCTTTATCCAGCGCATCAGGGCGCTGACCCAGTCGGCGACCGGCACGATCGCCTCGGCCGGATAATTGACGGCCCAGGGGAAACTGTCCTGGAGCAGGAACACGACCAGCACCACGGCAAGCGCTGCGGCCCAGACCAGCAGCCAGGTCTGCGCCGGTCCTAGCCTCGTCTCACTGGCGCTTGCCGTTACTGTCATGCACCGGCTCCTAACCGCTCGATGCCGGCGAGCAGGTCGATCACCGCTTGCGGCGTCACCTCGCCGATCGGCTTGCCGCTGCCGTTGACCACCGCGAACGGTCTGCCGGCCGCGACGATGCTGGCCGAGAAGCTGGCAATCTTGGCCTCCGGCGCCACCGTGCCGCCATGCTCGGCGCCGTCGCAGGCGCGCATCAGGCTCTTCGCCGAGATCACCTTGGCGCGGTCGACGTCGCGGGTGAACTCGGCGACATAGTCGGTCGCCGGATCGACCACCAGTTCCTCCGGCGTGCCGATCTGGATGACTTCGCCATCCTTCATGATGGCGATTCGGTCGGCCAGCCTTATCGCCTCGTCGAAATCATGGGTGATGAAGACGATGGTCTTGTGCAGCATCGTCTGCAGCCGCATCAACTCGTCCTGCATCTCGCGGCGGATCAGCGGGTCGAGCGCCGAGAACGGCTCGTCGAGGAACCAGATCTCCGGCTTGGTCGCCAGACTGCGGGCGATGCCGACACGCTGCTGCTGGCCGCCGGACAACTCGCGCGGATAGAAATGCTCGCGGCCGCGCAGGCCGACAAGCTCGATCACGTCGCGGGCGCGTGCTTCGCGCGTCGCACGGTCCTGTCCCTGGATGGTGAGCGGAAAGGCGATGTTGTCCAGCACGTTGAGATGCGGCAGCAGCGCGAAATTCTGGAACACCATGCCCATGCGGTGGCGCCTGAGTTCGATGAGCGCTGCATCCGAGATCTTGAGCAGGTCCTTGCCCTCGAACTCGACCTTGCCGTGCGTCGGCTCGACCAGCCTCGACATGCAGCGCACCAGGGTCGACTTGCCCGACCCCGAGAGCCCCATGATGGTGAATATCTCGCCCTGGCGGATTTCGAGGTCGACGCCGCGTACCGCCCCGACCAGTCCGGCAGCGGCGACATCGGCCATGCTGGCCTTGCCGTCGCGCTCGCGGATGAAGCTGGCCGCGTTCGAACCGAACAGTTTCCAGACATTGCGGCAAGCCAGCTTTATCGGGCGGGCATCCTTTGGCGCGCCCGCAGCGTTCGATCCCTGTTCGGTCTTGTCAGGCATTCAAGCGTCCTTCTGGACTATCGACGATTGAGGCCCGGCCGATCGACGGCCGGGTCTCATTCTCCAGTCGGAGCGATCACTGTGCCCAGGCTTTCCAGTCGGCTTCGTGGGCGGCGATCCAGGCGGCGGCCACGTCCTCCGGCGTCTTGCCGCCGAGGTCGATCTCGCCGCTCATCTTGTTGAGCTCGTCGGTGTCGACCGTGTAGGCCTTGGCCACCTTGTAGGCGACGGGCCATTTGTCCTTCATGCCGTTCCAGGCATATTTCCAGATCTCGCCATGCGGCTTGCCGCAATCATATTTGGCATCGGGATTCGTGCCCCATTTCGGGTCGCTGTAGCATTCGGGCGTGTATTCGGGGAATTCGACCCACTCGCCCTTGTATTTGGCCGGCGCCCAATGCGGCGAATAGATCCACAGCATGATCGGCGCCTTGCGCTGGTAGGCAGAATCCAGCTCCGCGAACATCGCCGCGTCGGTGCCGGCGTGGATGACGGTGAATGGCAATTTGAGTGCCTCGACGCGCTCGTCGTCAAAACCCTCCCAGGTCACCGGACCGCCGAGATAACGACCCTTGGGCGCCGTCTCGGCCGTCGAAAAGGCCTCGGCGCATTTCGGATCTTTCAGCGCTTCCCAATTGGGTAGGCCCGGGCATTTCTCTTTCATATATTCGGGGAACCACCACTCTTCCTTGGCCTTGGGGCCGAGCTTGCCGAGGCGTTCGGTCTGGCCGGTGGCATCGGAAGCCTTCATCGCCTCGCCGGCGGTCGTGTCCCAGAATTCCAGGCCGACATCGAGGTCGCCATTGGTGAGACCGGTGGTCAGGCTGGAGAGGTAATCGGCGGTCGGATATTCGACGGTGTAGCCGAGCTTTTCGAGAATGCCGCCGAGAATCTTGGCGTTGAGATTGACGCTGGTCCAGTCGAACAGCGCGATCTTGATGGGGTCGTTGGATTCAGGAGCTGCGGCGTGGGCGGAAAGCGTTGGCAGGCTTAGTGCCGCGAGCGCGGCGGCGCCCATGGACAGTTTAGAAACTCTGCTCCGAAATGACATGCTTGTTCTCCTTCAAGCTGTGACGGTTATCGTTCGTTCCCTTGTTGCGTCTTTCTGCCCTTGTTGGGTTTTTTCTTGATTGTGTTGGAAAGACCTGCCGTTGCGCAAGGCCGTTTCCGCCATCGCCCGGCGAAAACCGGCGCAGGCGGGATTGTGCTGAGTTTTTGATTTGCGGAAATGGTGCTGAGAGGGTCGGCGTCATAGCTGCCGACGCATCGCTGCGACAGCGATCATCTGCGGGTCGACTGCCAGCCTTATGGCGCCCTGCAAAATGCGAGCCATCAAGGTCCCCTGACCTCGGCTATCGGCCCGGCAAGCCCCATCGCCAGGACCGTTTCATGAGATGAAATTATATATACCAACGTTGATCGCGCGCAACGACTAAGGCTTGCTGGATGCATAATTCGGACCCCAGGCGAGGTCGCACCCAACCGCCTGCCGAGCCACCTTACCAGCAGACATAGCCGCCATCGACGATCAGGTCGACGCCGGTGACGAAGCTCGACGCGCGGCTGGCCAGGAACACGGTCGGCCCGACCATTTCCTCGGGCGTCGCCATGCGCCCCATCGGCGTGTCGCGCTTGAAGATCTTGATCTCCTCCGCCACCTCCGGCCTCTTGTTCATCGGCGTCAGCGTGTAGCCCGGGCTGACCACGTTGACGCGCAGGCCGCGGTCGGCCCACTCCATGGCGAGGCTCTTCGACATGTGGATGACGGCGGCCTTCGAGGAATTGTAATGCGCCTGCGTCAGCCCGCGATTGACGATGGTACCCGACATGGAGGCGATGTTGACGATCGAGCCCTTGCGCCGCGCCAGCATCTTGCGCGCTTCGGCCTGGCAGGACAGGAATACGCCGGCGACATTGACCTCGTGCACCTTCCGCCACGTCTCCAGGGGCATCGTCTCGGCCGGCTCCGATCCGGCGATCCCGGCATTGTTGACGGCAATCGTCAGGGCGCCGAGTTCGCTCTCGACGCGGTCGGTCGCCGCCGCGAGATCGCTCTCGGACGTCACCGTGCCCGTCAGCACCAGCGCCTTGCGCCCAAGCGCGGTGATACGCTGTGCGGTCTCCTCCAGCCCGCCCTTCGATGCATGGCCGAAACAGGCGACGTCGGCGCCGGCCTGCGCCAATCCGATCGCGATTGCCTGGCCGATGCCGCTGCCGGCACCGGTAACCAACGCGACATCGCCGTCCAGCTTGAAAAGATCCATCGATAGTCCTCCCTGCTTCAGGGAGGGTATGCGCTGTCCCGCGTTACGATCAAGCCTTCAGCCCGGGCATGGCGACACGGCTAGAAATAGCCGTTGGAGGCGGCTGTGGCTTCTTTCGGGATCTCGACGCCGTCGACCAGGATCTTGTCGACCAGTTCGTGATGGAAGCAGACCAGGCCCTTGATGCGCTCCGCCTCATGCACCGGCTCGGGATAGTACCAGACGAGGTTCTCGTGGCGCTTCTTGCCCGTCGTCACGTGATAGTAGTTGGAGATGCCCTTGTAGGGGCAGCGCGAGATGTAGCGGCTGGGCGCGAACATATCGAGCCGCGTGTCGGAGATCGGCAGATAATGACGTACCGGATGGCCGGTCTCGAACAGGAACACGCCGCGCCGTGAATCGGCGACCTGCTCGCCGTCCAGGATGACCTGCACCCGCCGTGTGGACGGCAGGCAGTCGACCCGTCGGAACGGGTCGCGGGCGTGGACGAAGATCTCCTCGTCCTCCTCATACCAGTGCGTCATCTTGGGCCAGTAGAAGGACATATAGTCCGCGATCGGCGGGCAGCCCTTGACCGGGTCGAGATAGCGCCAGGCGGCATCCTCGACCAGCGTGATGCCGGTGTTGAGCGAGTAGTGCGTGGCCAGGCCCTTGAACGGATCTTCCGTCGTCGTCCTGCTCGGCAGCAGGAATTCCTCGCGCACGTCGCTCATCGGGAAATAGTAGACCGGCAGGTGATCGGATTCGTAGAACACCAGCGCCCTGGTCGTGTCGGCGACGATCATCGATCCCACTTGCACGCGCAGCCGCTTCTGCATCGGCATGGTGAAGGCGACGTAGCCGGGCTCGAACTCATACTGCACGATCGTGTCGAGCAAGGGAAAATGCGGCCCGCGGCCGCGCAAATGAGGCTTGCGAATGGTAGTCTCCCGTTTCTTTTCTTTTGTCATCGAGTGTTGGCGCAAAGCGAGACGGACCTGGATTGAGTCATTATATCGGAGTGGGTTTCCGGGCGGCGGGCTTCTCCTGCGTCGAGCGGCTCGAACGATGGCCCCCCATCGCCCTTCGCAGCCCTGCTGGCGGATAGCCTCGCCGCCCGAAAGCAGAAATTGTCCATCCAGCCTCTATCCCAGCGACACCCGGTCGAGCAGCAGGCCGGCAGCGATCGGCGGCAGCCCGCTGACATTCTTGCGCACCGGCACTAGGAGGTCGGGGAAATAGCTGAAGATAACGGGCGTCTCGTCGAGCAGCAGCTTCTGGATGTCTGACGCCGCCGCGCGCTGCGCGCCGATGTCGAGCGCCTTGAGATAGGAAGTGACCATGCCGTCATAGGCTGGGCTCTTGAAATGCGCCGCGTTCCACGGACCGTCGCTGACCAGCGGGCTTTTCAGGAACACGTTCGGCACGCTGCGATGGGCGTAGTCGGTGATGCCGAGCGGGCTGTCCAGCCAGTCCGATTGACCGAACACCGCCTTGCCGTAATATTTGTCCTGGTCCTCGATGTTGAGCGAGACGCGCGCGCCGATCTCCTTGGCGAAGTTCTGGAACAACTGCGCGTAGCCGGGAATATCGGAATAGCGCAGCGTCGTCAGCGTGATGTCGAAGCCGCTGCCGAGGCCCGCGGCCTCCATAAGCTGCTTGGCCTTGGCGATGTCCTGGGCGCGCTGCGGCACCGTTCTGTCGGTCGCGGGGAAGGCCGGCGCAAACGGGCTGTCATTGCCGATCGCCGCCATGCCGCGGCACAGCCCATCCACCAGCTTGGAACGGTCGATGCACAGCGCCAGCGCCTGGCGCACGCGCTTGTCGGTGAAAGGCGCCATGTCGCAGCGCATGTGAAGCTGGCGGTGCGCGGTCGAGGCGACGCGCAGCACGGTGATGTCGGGGCTGTTCAGCACCACCTGGCTGACATCGAGCGGAACGGCGTCGAGAATGTCCACTTCGCCGGCCTGCAGCGCCAGGATGCGCGGCTGGACATCGCCGTAGAATTTGAACTCGAGCCGGTCGGGCAGCGCCTTCTCGCCCCAATAATCGGGGTTGCGGATGAAGGTCGCGCCGACTTTCGGCGTGTAGGTCTCCAGCCGGAACGGGCCGGTGCCTTCGAAGGTCTTTTCGTAATCGCCCTTGTAGCTCGCCGGCAGGATCACGGCATTGTAGTTGTCGATCGATACCGAATAGGGAAAGCTGCCGTTCGGCACGTCGAGATGGAAGGCGACGGTGTGGTCGTCGACTTTGCGGGTGCCGCCCTTCGACAGCAGCCCCTTGAACACCGAAAGCGCGTTCGAGGCCCCGTCCGGGTCGGCCAGCCGGTCGAAGGTCGCGACGACGTCGTCGGCCTTGAAGTCCTCGCCATTGTGGAATTTCACGCCCTTGCGCAGCTTGAACGTCCAGACGCTGCCGTCCTCGTTGGGCGACCAGCTTTCCGCCAGCACCGGCTTCAGCGTGAGGTCCGGCTGTGTGACGCAGAGGAATTCGGCGGTCTGGAAAACCAGCTGGTAGCTGCCGCTGTCGTAGTAGGTGACGGGATCGATGGCCCCGCCTGGCGTCGCCACGCCGGCGCGCACCGTGCCGCCCGGCTTGCCTTCGGCGCGGGCCTTTTGCGTGCCGAGGCCGGCAGCGGCGACAAGGCTGCCCAAGAACGGCAGCGAAAGGCCGAGAACGCTGCCATGGCGCAGGAAATCGCGCCGGTCGAGCCGGCCGGCCAGCAATTCGTCGACAGCGGAATTTTCGATTGCAGTCAGATTCCGGCGGGCGATGTGGATCCTCTCGAAATGCTTCGGCATGGCTGCAATCCTCGCTTATCTTGGGACAAGGCATCTAGTTCATCGTTGACCGCGACCGGAAAGCGATATTTTTTGATAGGGGCCATCGGAATTTTCGATGCGGGAGCCAAGGCATGGACACCGAAAACCTGCGCAGTTTCCTGGAGATTGCCGAGCATGGCAGCTTCACCGTCGCGGCCCATCGGCTGAACCTTGCCCAGTCCACCGTCAGTGCGCGGATAAGAGTGCTGGAGGAGCAGTTGGGGCGACGGCTTTTCGTCCGCGACCGCGACGGCATCACGCTGACGCCGGCCGGCCGCCAGTTCCTGCCGCATGCGTCCGCCATCACCCGCACCTGGGAGCAATCGAGGCAGGACATCGCCGTTCCCGATGGCTATGAAACACTGCTGCGGCTGACCGCGCCCGCCTATCTGTGGGAGCGCATCACCTCGCCATGGGTCGAATGGATGCGCGCCGAGCGACCGAACGTGGCGTTGCGGCTCGAGGGCAGTTTTCCCGATCTGGCGATCGACCAACTGGCCGAAGGCCTGCTCGACATCTGCATCCTCTATCTGCCGCGGCCGCACCCTGGCATCGTTTACGAAACTCTGGCCGTCGATCAGGTGGTGCTTGTTCAGCACGCCGCCCAGACGAAGCCATGGACCGAGAACTACATACTGATGGACTGGGGGCTCGAATTCCGCATCGAGCATGATCGGGCGTTTGCCGGCATGGTCAAGCCGGCCATTTCGGCCGGCCTGGTCTTCATCGGGTTGCAGCACGTGCTGTCGCAGCAAGCCGCCGCCTATCTGCCGCTCAGCGCCGTCAGCGGCCACATCGAGCGCGGCGAAATGAAACGCGTCGCGAACACGCCCGTGTTCCAGCGGCCGATCTATCTTGCCTATCCCAGCAATCCGGCGTCGTCGGATGTGCTCGACGTGGCCTTGGCGGGATTGCGGGCGCTGACGAGGGATTGGGCCGGCGAGCAGGGTTTTGCCGAGGGCGACCGGTCCTTCAGCATGGCCGGCCATCCGTGAAGGGCAGGGGCCGTATGTCGGCTACGCCGGCTCGGTATCGACCGCTGCCGGCCTCTGCAGCCTGGCGAGTTCCGCGTAGGGAATATGGCAGCGGATCGAGTGTCCGGGGCGCGCCTCGGCCAGTGGCGGTTCCTGCTGTTCGCAGATCGGGCCGATCTTGCGCGGGCAGCGCGTGTGGAAGACACAGCCCGGCGGCGGATTGGTGGCACTGGGGATTTCGCCGTCGAGACGGATGCGTGCCGTCTCGGTCTGGTCGAGCCTGGGCACGGCCGACAGCAGCGCTTCGGTGTAGGGATGATGCGGGCCGGAGAAAACGTCTTCCGACGGGCCGAGCTCCATGATGCGGCCGAGATAGAGCACGGCGATCTTGTCTGAGAGGTAGCGCACCACGCCAAGGTCATGCGAGATGAAGATGTAGCTGACGTCTTCCTTCGCTTGCAGATCGGCGAGCAGGTTGAGGATCGCAGCCTGCACCGACACGTCGAGTGCGGAGGTCGGCTCGTCGCACACGACGATGCGTGGATCGCCGGCGAAGGCGCGCGCTATGGCGACGCGCTGTTTCAGCCCTCCCGACAGCTGGCGCGGCTTCACGGCCAGATGCCGGTCGGTCAGCCGCACCGAGCGGACGAGGTCGTCCAGGCGCGCCTCCAGCGCCTTGCCGCTCAAGCCTGCCAGCCGCTTCAGAGCGCGGCCGATCAGATGCCTTATCGAATGCGAGCGGTTGAGTGCGGAGTCCGGATTCTGGAAGACGATCTGCATCGCCTTGACCTGGTCGTCGCTGCGGTCCCCAAGCCGCGGCGCCAGCGCCTTGCCCTCGAGCTCGATGCTGCCGCCGTCGTCGGGCGGCACGAGGCCGAGCAGCAGCCTGGCGAAAGTGGTCTTGCCGCTGCCGGATTCGCCGACCAGCCCGAGCGTTTCGCCCGGCCTGAGATCGAGTGACACGTCCTTCACCGCGCGCAGCGAATGGCCATGGCTGGCAAAGGTCTTGTTCAGCCCGGCGACCCGCAATACCGGCGCGGCTGCGGCTTTCGGCGCGGCGGCCGCGTCGCTGGGCGTCGCGCGCGGCAGGGATTGCGCCTTCTCGTGATAGTGGCAGCGCGACAGCCGGCCGCCCAGCTCGTAGAGCGGCGGCAACTCGTTGCGGCAGCGATCGGTAGCGAGAGCGCAGCGGTCGGCGAAGGGGCAGCCCTTGATGTCGGCGCCGATGCCGGGCAAAAAACCGGGAATTGTGTCGAGGCGGCCCTGGTCCTTGCGCTGGCCGCCGCGCGGCAGGCAGCGCAGCAGCGCTACCGTATAGGGATGGCGAGGATCGTTGAAGACGGCCTCCGTCGGTCCTTCCTCGACCAGCATGCCGGCATAGAGCACGCCGACGCGATCGCACATGTTGGAGACGACGGCGAGATTGTGGCTGATGAACAGGATCGAGGCCGACAGCTCTTGCCGCAGCTGCGCGATCAGGTCGAGCACCTCGGCTTCGACGGTCGCGTCGAGGCCGGTGGTCGGCTCATCCAGGATCAGCATCGAAGGATCGTTGGCCAGCGCCATGGCGATCGCCACGCGCTGCTGCATGCCGCCGGAAAGCTGGTGCGGGTAGCGTTGCATGACGCTGGCCGGATCGGAGATCCGCACCCGGTTGAGCATGGCGATTGCGCGATCCTCGGCCGCCTGCCCCTTTTTGCCGCCAAGCTCGAAGATCTCGGTCAGCTGGCGACCGATGCGGATCGACGGGTTCAGCGCCTTGCCGGGGTCCTGGTAGACCATTGAGACGCTTTCCGCTCGCATCTTTCTGAGCGCCTCGGCATCGAGCTTCATGACGTCCTGCCCGTCGAGCGAGATCGCGCCGCCTGATATCGAACCGTTTCGCGGCAGGTAGCGCACGACGGAAAGGGCGACCGTGGATTTGCCGCAGCCGGATTCGCCGACCAAACCATAGGCCTCGCCCTGGCCGATGGTCAGGCTGAGATTGCGCAGCACCGCCCGGTTTCGGCCGGAAACACGATAGGCGACCGACAGGTCGTTGAGGTCGAGTGCGTTCTGGGCCTTCGCCCTCCGGGCCTTGGCGGGTTCAGTCATTGAACGCTCCATGCACGCCGTCGGCCGCCAGGTTGACGCCGATCACCAGCGAGGCGATGGCGAGCGCGTCGAACAGCACGGTCCACCAGAAGCCGCCGCCGATCATGCCGTAATTGCTGGAGATCGAGAGCCCCCAGTCCGGCGACGGCGGCTGGATGCCGAAGCCCATGAAGGAGAGCGTGGCGACCGCGAAGATGGCGTAGCCAAGCCGCACGGTGGTTTCGACCAGGATCGGCGGAATGACGTTGGGCAGGATCTCGACGAACATCGTATGCAGCGCGGTTTCATGCCGCAACTGGGCGGCGGCGACATAGTCGAGCTCGCGCTCAGCCAGCACCGCCGAGCGCACGGTGCGCGCGATGATCGGCGCGAAGCTCAGCCCGATGACGACGATGACGGTGGTCTTGGACGTGCCGAGCGCCACGATGGCGAGCAGCGCCACGATCACCACCGGGATTGCCATGAATGCTTCCAGGATGCGGCTGACGACATCGTCGACGATGCCGCGGAAGTAACCGGTGAGCAGCCCGAGCGCCGTGCCGGCCACCGTCGCCAGCAATGTCGCCAGCGGCGCCACGGTCAGGATGTCGCGCGAGCCGACGATGACGCGCGAGAAGACGTCGCGGCCGATCTGGTCGGTGCCGAACCAGTGTTCGGCCGAAGGCGGCGCCAGCGCGTTGATGATATCGTCTGCAAGCGGATCGTAGGGCGCGAAATGTTCGCCGAACAGCGCACAGGCGACCCAGAACAGCACGATGGTGATGCCGACGAGGAAGGTGCCGGAGCGAAGCAGCGAGGACAAAACCTCCGTCAGGGGGCTGCGCTGGCGGGTGTCGTCCTGTCTGGTGGGACTGGTCTGGACGGCGCTCATTGTTCTGACCCCAGCCGGATGCGTGGATTGAGCACGGAATAGAGGAAGTCGGCCACAAGGGTGGCCACGGCATAGACGATGCCGATGGTCAGGATGCCCGATTCCAGCATCGGGAAATCCTTGCCGCGCGCGGCGGTGAAGATCAGCGAGCCGATGCCCTGGTAGCGGAACAGCGTCTCGATCACCACAAGGCCGCCGATGAGATAGCCGGTCTGGGTGGCAATGACGGTGATGGTGGGCAGCAGCGCATTGCGCAGCACATGGCGCCAGATCACCGTGCGCCAGGGCAGGCCCTTGAGCACTGCGGTTCGCGTATAGTCGGAATCGAGCGCCTCGATCATGCCGGAGCGCGCCATGCGCGCGATATAGCCGAACAGCACCAGGAACAGCGGCAGCGCCGGCAGGATCAGGTAGTAAAGCTGCGTGAAGAAACCGGCATCGCGCGGCCATGCCGCCGAGATCGGCAGCCAGCGCAGCCAGACGCCGAAGATCAGGATCAGGATGATGCCGGTGACGAACTCCGGCAGCACCGTCACCGACAGGCCGCCAAGGCTGATGATGCGGTCGAGTGGCCGGTTGAGATTAAGGGCTGCGACGACGCCGCCAAGGATGCCGATCGGCACCACCAGCACGAAGGCGACCGCCGCCAGCTTCATCGAATTTCCCAGGGCATCGATGACGAAGGGGGCGACCGGCGAGCGGAAGATGTAGGACGTGCCCATGTCGCCCTGGACGAAGTTTGAAATCCAGCTCCAGTACTGGGCAAGCAGTGGCCGGTCGACGCCGAGCGAATGGTTGAGCGCATCGACGGCGCGCTGGTCGGCGAACGGCCCCAATATGGCGCGCCCGACATTGCCGGGAAGCACCTGTCCGCCCAGGAAGACCATGATGCTGAGCAGGAACAGCGTGACGAGCGAAAGCGAGACGCGCCGGACAAGAAAGGAGAGAATGGCTAACACTCCCTGAGTAGCCAGCTCCCGTCAGGAAGCTGGCTGTTAGAGGATTGGCTTTCCCTTCCGCTCAGGCCTTCGACGCCTTTTCCAGGAACAGCTGCGACATCGCGGTCGGCTGCACGCCGGCCACGCCCTTCGCCGTCGCCGTCAGATAGTCGTAGAAATAGCCGAAGATGACCGGCGTCTCCTCGAGCAGAAGTTTCTGGATCTTGCCTGCCGTCGCCTTCTGCGCTTCGAGATCGAGGGCCGCGATATAGCTGGTCGCCAGCGCGTCGTAGTCCTTGTTCTTGAAGTGCGCCGCGTTCCACGTGCCTTCGCTCTTCAGCGGGGCGGCAAGATAGACATTCGGCACGCCGCGGTGGCCGTAGTCGGTGATGCCCATTTCCGAGTCCAGCCAGTTCGATTTGCCGAACACGGCGTCGCCGTAATAGGCGCTCTGGTCGAGGATGTTGAGCTCGAGCTCGATGCCGATTTCCTTGACCCAGTTCTGGATGAGCTGGGCGTATTCGGGGATTTCGAGATAGCGCTCGGTGGTCAGCGTCATCTTGAAGCCCTTGCCGGCGCCCGCCGCTTCCATGAGCTGCTTGGCCTGCGCGATGTCCTGCTTGCGCTGCGGCACGCTCGCATCGGTCGAGGGATAAACCGGGGCGAACGGGCTGTCGTTGCCAGCCACGGCGCGCCCCTTCATCAGGCCCGCGACCAGCTTGTCGCGATCCAGGCTGAGTGCGATGGCGCGGCGCACGCGCGCATCCTTCATCGGCCCGTCGTCGCAGCGCAGGTGCAGTTGCTGGTGCGCCGACGATTTCAGGCTGATGATGTCGATGTTGGGGTCGTTGAGCAGCGCCACGCCAGACAGGACGGGCATCTGGTTGATGATGTCGACCTGCCCGCCCTGCAGCGCCAGGATCATTGGCTGCATGTCGGCAAAGAAGGTGAATTCGGTGCGTTCCGGCAGCGCCTTCTCGCCCCAGTAGCCTTCGTTGCGGACGAAGGAAGCGCCGACCTTCGGCGTGTATTTGTCGATCTTGAACGGCCCGGTGCCGTCGAAGCTCTTTTCGTAGTCGCCCTTGTAGCTCGCCGGCACGATGACGGCGTTGTAATTGTCTGATGACACCATGTAGGGAAAGTTGCCGTTCGGGGCGTCGAGGTGGAATTCCACCGTGTAGTCGTCGACCTTCTTGCTGGCGCCCTTCGACAGGATGCCGGTGAACACCGACAGTGCGTTGGACGAGTTGGCCGGGTCGGCGATCCGGTCGATGCTGGCCACCACGTCGTCGGCTTTCATCTCGCCGCCTGAGTGGAATTTCACGCCCTTGCGCAGCTTGAAAGTCCACACCGAGCCGTTGTCGTTCGGCTTCCAGCTTTCAGCCAGTGCCGGCTGGAGCACGAGATCGGGGCCGTCGACGCAGAGGAACTCCGCGACCTGCTGCATGATCAGCAGGCCGCCTGCATCGGCGACGGTGACAGGGTCGATCGTCGCCGCCGGCACGCTGCTTGCGACGCGGATCGTTGCGCCTGGCGCGCCTTGCGCCCGGGCGAGCGACGGCATGGCACCGAGGCCCGCGGCCGTGGTGATGCCGCCCAGCAGTGGCAGCGACAAGCCGAGCAGGCTGCCATGGCGGATGAAGTCGCGGCGGCTGACACGGCCGTCGACGAGACCGTCGATGAGATGATTTTCGAGCGGCGACCGATTGCGCCGGATGAGGTCGAGAATGCGATAATTCTTGCTCATGGGTTTGACCCTTTCCCCTGTTTCTTATGGTTGACGAAAATTCGCGACTAAACCGTTTCCGGTCGCCAGAGGCCGGTAGACCGGGACTGTAGCACGCGGTTTTGTCCGGTCCATCCAGTCCTTGGCGTGGACGTGCCGGTTTCTGGGCTGCACTGCTTCCTCTGGTCCGTGGCCACCCTTTCCGACCAGGATCGCGGCGGCTGGCTTCTTCTGTTTTGGCCGCCCGCCCATCTAGTTCAGCGGCAAGCGACGGTAAGCTCCGGGCTTTGCCGGATCGTGATATTTGTTGCAGGGTCCGTTCTCGGCGAAGTCGCGATGGCAGGCAGCGAGCCGTTCTCGCGACAATGTGATGCCGAGACCGGGTCCCTCCGGCACAGGCACGACATTATTCCTCGGGCAAAGCGGTCCTTCCTCGGTGATGTCGGTCGGTTGCATGCGAAACAGCGACTGGTTCGGTTCGCGTATCCAGCCGAGTGCCGCGCACAGATGCAGGTAGGCGGCGCTGCCGATGCCGCTGTCGCCGCTGTAGCACCAGAAATCGATGCCGGCGTGCTCGCAGGCGCCGACGAAGCGCAGCATGCGGCCGATGCCGCCATGCGCCGTCGGATTGCCGACGAAGGCGTCGGGCACTTTGAGATCCATGGCGCGGGCGATGTCGATGTTGTGGGTCGAGAACGGGATCGAGCAATGGCGCCTGAGTTCGCGCATCTCCTCGATCGTCGCCACTGGATCCTCCCAATTGCGCACGCTAAGCTCTTCCAGCGGCCGCGCCAGTCGCCGGGCGGTGCTGAGCGAATAGGCCTGGTTGGAATCGATGCGGATCATCGCATCGTCGCCGAGCTTCCTGCGGATCAATTCGATCATCTTCAGCGAGATTTTTGGATCCTGCGTCGAGAACTTCCCTTCGAAGAAGGTCGTTCCGTGCGTCTCATGAAGCTCGACGCAGTAGTCCGCGACTTCCTCCGGCGTCGTCTCGCCTTTCACCCTTGGCCCGTCGCCGCGCAGCGAAAAGTAATCGGTGAACGGGATCTCCTTGCGCACGGCCCCGCCCAGCAATTGGTAGAGCGGCTGGTTCCACGCCTTGCCGCGCAGGTCCCAGAGCGCCATCTCGATCGCGCCGAAGGCCATGATGCGGGTGCGGTCGTTGATCGACTGCACGCCGGTCCAGTAGGGGAGGCAGACATGCTCGGCGCCCGCGATGTCGAAGGCGTCGCGGCCCACGAGCCGCGGTGCCAGGATGTCGTTGACGATCGCGGCTGCTGCCGGTGTCGGTGCTTCGCCGAGGCCGATCAGGCCATCTTCGGTCTCCACTTCGACAATGGTCGGCGAGAAGCCGTCGAGTTCACCGAACACCCACACATAAGGCGCCTCGAGCCTGAGGTTGGTCGGCGTCGCCTTGATGCCGCGAATTTTCACCGGCCGACCTCGAAGAAGGGCTTGCCGAGAAGATCCGGGACGACGTCGATGCCGAGGCCCGGACCATCCGGAACGCCCATGCGGCTGCCGGTGACCGGCGGCTTGTTCGACGCCGTGCGCACCGTCACCCATTCGTGGAAGGCGATGGCGTGCAGGCGGCGCTCCTGCGGCGTCGACAGCGACAGATGCGCCATGGCCGCCGTGTCGATCTCGGCGCCCCCAGTGTCCTCGACGGTGATCATGAAGCCGAGGTCGACGGCGACATCGCGGATCAGCCGGGTCCTGCCGACGCCGCCGAGCCGCGAGATCTTCAGCGTCAGCCCGTCGGCCGCGCCTCGGCGATGAATTTCCAGCATCTCCTCGAGCGAGGTGACGGATTCGTCGAGCACCATCGGCTTGTCGAGCATGCGGCGCACCGACATGTTTTCCTCGATCGTCGTGCAGGGTTGCTCGAATGTGTAATCGATGGAGCGCGTCGCATCGGCGAACTGGCGCGCCTGGTAGGGCGTCCAGCCGGCATTGGCGTCGCAGAAGATGACAGTGTCTTTCGGCACTGAGGCGGCGACCGCCGTGACGCGTTCGATGTCGTCGCGGACGTTGCCCCCGACCTTGACCTGCAGCCGGTGGAAGCCGTCCTGGACGATGCGCTTCGCAAGTGCAGCCATGGCATCGACGCTGCCATGGGTGACGACCTTGTAAAGCTCGGCCGTATCGCTCTCCTTGCCGCCCAGCATCGTCACCAGCGGCACGTCGGCCGCGCGCGCGGCGAGATCCCAGCAGGCCATGTCGAGCGCCGACTTGATGTAGGGATGCCCTTTGAAGACGGTGTCCATCAGCCGGCCGACGCCGGCGAGGCCGCGCGGGTCCTGGCCGATGAGATGCGGGGCGATCTCCATAACGCCGGCACGGGCGCCCGCCGGAAAGGCGGCCGAATAGAAATTGCCGAGCGGCGCCATCTCGCCCCACCCGGTGATGCCATCGTCCGAGGTGATGGCGACGATCACTGCGTCGAAGGCGTCGGCGACGCGCCCCTTGGACATGCGATAGGGGCCGTCCACGAAGGGCTGCACGACATGGTAGGCTTTGATGGTTGCGATCTGCACGTTGATGTCCGTTGTCCGCTGGGGAAGGATCAGGCGCCTTTCGGCGGGCGCCGTTCGAGAGCGCGCGCGTAGGCAAGAAGCTCTTGGAAATCTTGGTCGATATGTTCGCGGGCGTGGCGTTGGGCAGCACGCATGTCGTTGCCCTTGAGCAGCCGCACGTAGGTTTCGTGAACGTCCTCGGCGGGCACGGCTTCGTTGCGTGCCTGCTGGTGTAGGGCGAAATACATCTGCAACCGGCTGGTCAGCCGCTGCCATGTTTCCAAAAGAACGGAATTGTCGGCCCATTCGTGAATCAGGCCATGCAGTTGCAGCGCGGTTTCGATCTGCCTTGTGGTGTCGCGGTCGCGCGTCGCCTGCTTCACCGCCTCGTGGCGCCGGTCGAGCTCATCGAAAAAGCGCCGGTCGCGCAGCTCCCATGTCCGCTCGATGGCGAATTCGTCGAGCACCTTGTTGAGCGAGTAGACATCGTCGATGTCCTTGGCGGTGACATTAATGACGAAGGTGCCGGCATAGGGGATGCTGGTCAGGATACCTTCCTGCACCAGCTCGCGCATCGCTTCGCGCAAAGGTGCGCGGCTGACGCGCATCTGCTCGGAAATCCGCAGCTCGTTGAGCTTCTGGCCCGGCTCCAACTGGCCGGTCAGGATTGCCCGTCGCAGAAGCGCCACGATCTCCGCGCGGCGCGTCGTATCCGCGATTGGACTGAAATCCGCCCTTGCCATCCGGCCACTCCCGACGAAACCCAGGGGCAAGACAAGCAGGTTGTCGACAATCTAACAAGAGCTTTTGCGGCTTTTTTCGCATCGCCGGTACCGGTCGGGCGGAACTGCTCCCAAAAGCGGCGCCCGCGACCTGTGGGAAGGCCGGGGCGCCGCGCTGAAACCGGGCCTGCGGGGGAGTCAGGTGGCCGGTTTCTGTGGCAGTGGCGAAATCGGCATTCCAGGGCCGATCTTCTGCAGATTGCCTGTTATCACCTGGTCGCCTTCCGTCACTCCGCTCAGGATGGCCACCAGGTCGCCGTTGGTCGGCCCGGTCGAAACCAGCCGCTGGTCGACGGTGTTGCCCTTGCCGACGACGTAAAGATATTTGCCGAGTTGGCTCGAACCCAGTGCGACCTGCGGAACCATCAGCGCATCAGGCTGCTGTTTGACGTGCAGCCGGACGCGAACATATTGGCCAGGCAGCAGCGCGAACTTGGCGTTGCCGATGGTGGCACGCGCGGTGATGGTGCCGGTCGAATGGTCGATCGTGTTGTCGATGAAGGTGAGTTCGCCCTTCTGATGGGCTTCGGTCTCGCCCGGGAGCAGCACCTCGACCTCGATCGGGCCGGCGGCGCGAGCTTCCTCGATCTGCGCCAGATCGCTCTCGCTCGGATTGAAGGTTACATAGATCGGGTCGAGCTGCACCAGCGTGTTGAGCACCGTGCCGGCGACGCTGACCAGCGTGCCGATCGAGGCCTGGTTACGGCCGATGCGGCCGGCGAAGGGAGCGCGGATCTCCGAATAGCTCAGATTGAGCTCGGCCGTGCGGACCGCCGCCTGGTTGAGCGCCAGCGACGCCTGCGCCTCGCGCAGAGTGCTGGTGCGCTGGTCGAAGCTGTCCTTGGCCAGATAGCCGCTCTTGGCGAGCTCGGTGCCGCGGCCGAGATTGGAGCGCGCATAGTCGAGCGTCGCGGTGTCGCGCTGCACCTGCGCTTTCGCCTGGTCGAGCGCCGCCTGGAAATCCTGCGGCGCGATCCTGTAGAGGAGGTCGCCTTTCTTGACGTCGGCGCCGTCTTCGGCGGCCTGCTCTTCCAGGTAGCCCGGCACTCTGGCCTGCAGCGTGACGCTGCGGATCGGTTCGGTGCGGGCGGCATAGTCGAGATAGATCGGGATCGTCTTCTTCACCACGTTGGTCACCGGCACCGGCATGACGAATGCCGCGGGAGCGGGCGTCGCCGCTCCAGCCGTGCCGGCATTGAGGCTGAGGCTGCCCATATCGAGCAGGTGAACGCTCGCCACCGAGATTGCACCCAGCGCGACAGCGGCGCCCAAAGCGATTTTCCATTTACGCATGTTCAGTCTCCAATCTTATTCGGCCGCTTGCGCCATGGGCGGCAAGGCGGGTTCGGCAGTTGGTTCGGAATGCAGGAGAGCGGGCTCTTCACCGCCGCGCCGTTCGCGCAGCTGTTCGATGACCGCATAGAAGACCGGCACGAACACCAGCGACAGGATGGTCGCCGCCACCATGCCGCCGAAGACGGTGGTGCCGATCGATTGACGGCTGGCAGCACCGGCGCCGGTCGCGAACATCAGCGGCAGCACGCCCAGGATGAAGGCGAAGGCCGTCATCAGGATCGGCCGCAGCCTCAGCCGTGCCGCTTCCATCGCCGCTTCGACGATGCTGAGGCCCTCTTCGCGCCGTCGCCGTGCGAACTCGACGATCAGGATGGCGTTCTTCGCCGCCAGGCCGATCAGCATGACGAAGCCGATCTGCGAGTAGACGTCGATCTGCATGCCGCGCACCCACAGCACCACGAACGCGCCGAACAAGGCGAGCGGCACTGCCAGCAGCACCATGAACGGCATCGCCCAGCTCTCATATTGCGCCGCCAGGATCAGGAAGACGAAGACGATGGCGAGGCCGAAGACGACCGACGCGATCGATCCCGCCTTGAGCTCCTGGAAGGTGATGCCGGTCCATTCGAAGCCGAAATCCCTTGGCAGAGCCGTGGCGGCGGCACGTTCCATGGCGGCGACCGCCTGACCCGAGGAAAAGCCGGGTGCGGCGCCGCCATTGATCGTAGCCGAGGCGTTGTTGTTGTAGTGCGGCACGGTTTCCGGGCCGACGAAGGGCACCAGCTTGCCCAGCGTGCTGAGCGGCACCATGCCGCCCGAGGCATTGCGCACATAGAGCCGCGAAATGTCGGCCGCACCCGCGCGTGCATCCTTGTCGGCCTGGATGGTCACCCGGAAGGTGCGGCCGAACAGGTTGAAGTCGTTCACATAAAGCGAGCCGAGATAGATCTGCAATGTGTTGAAGACGTCTGGCAGGTTGAGTCCAAGCAGCTTCGCCTTGGCGCGGTCGAGGTCGTAGTTGAACTGCGGCGTCGAGGTCGAGAAAGGTGAGAAAAGCTGCTGCGGGTTGATTTCCGGCTGCTTGCGGGCCTCGGCGATCACGGCTTGCGTTGCGTCGTTGAGCGCGGTGCTGCCGCGGCCGGTAAGATCCTCGACGACGAATTCGAAGCCGCCCGTGGTGCCGATACCCGGGATCGACGGCGGATCGAAGGAGAGCGCAAACGCCTCCGGGATCTGCATCAGCTTGCCGCGCACGTCGGCGACGAGCTTGGAAGCGCTCTGGTCGGGACCACGCTCCTCCCACGGCTTCAGGATGGCGAATTCGACCGCGGAATTCGACTGCGCCGCACTGGTCAGGAAGTTCAGGCCACTGATCGAGCCGACGATGTCGACGCCGGGCGTCGATTGCAGGATGTCGCGCGCCTTCTGCGCCACCGCGTCGGTGCGTTCCAGCGAAGCGCCGTCGGGCAACTGGATGACGACGAAGAAATAGCCCTGGTCCTCGACCGGAAGGAAGGTCGAGGGAAGCTTCGCCCAGACGAAATAGGTGGCGACCAGTCCGGCCGCGAACAGGCCGAGCATGATCCAGCGCAAACGGATGAGGATGCGCACGCCATTGGCATAGGCATGCGACAGCCTGTCGAAGCCCGAATTGAACCAGCGGAACAGCACGAATTGCGTGCCTTGGCGATGGCGCAGGAAGGCGGCGCTCAGCGCTGGGCTCAGGGTCAGCGAATTGAAGGCGGAAATGCCGACCGAGATCGCCACCGTCAGCGCGAACTGGTTGTAGAGCCGTCCCGAAACGCCGGGGATGAAGGCGACCGGCACGAAGACGGCCATCAGCACGGCTGTGGTGGCGATGATCGGACCGGTGACCTCGGCCATGGCGGCTTTCGTCGCCGCCAACGGTTTCAGCCCGGCCTCGAGCTGTCGTTCGACATTCTCGACCACCACGATAGCGTCGTCGACGACAAGGCCGATCGCCAGCACCATGCCGAGCAGGGAGAGCATGTTGAGCGAGAAGCCCATCATCTCCATGACGACCAGCGTCGCCACCAGCGACACAGGAATGGCGATCGTCGGAATGATTGTGGTGCGCCAGCTTTGCAGGAAGATGAACACCACGGCAACGACGAGAACCAGAGCCTCGCCAAGCGTGATCAGCACGTCATGCATGGAGGCCGAGACGAAGCGCGTCGTGTCGTAGTGCATGGCATAGCTGACGCCCTTGGGGAAGCGGGCGGACAGCTCTTGCATCTTGTCCTTTACGCGCTGCTGCAGATCGAGCGCGTTGGAGCCGGGCATCTGATAGACGGCGAGTACCACGGTCGGGTCCTTGCCGAAGAAGGCCGAGGACGAATATTGCAGGGCGCCGAGCTCGATGCGGGCGACGTCGCGCAGCCGCACCAGCGAGCCGGTGGTGGTGTTGGCGCGCACGACGATGTCGCCGAACTCCTTTGGATCGCTCAACCGGCCGACGGCATTGACCTGCATCTCGAAAGCGGTGCCGGCAGGCGCCGGAGACTGGCCGATCTTGCCGGCGGCCACCTGGACGTTCTGCTCGGCAATGGCGTTCTGGACGTCGACGGCGGTGATGCCGAGATTGGCGAGCTTGTCCGGGTCGAGCCAGACGCGCATCGAATAGCGCCGCTCGCCGAAGATCTGCACGTCGCCGACACCGGGCAGCCGCTTCAGCGGGTCGACCACTTGCAGATAGGCAAGGTTCGACAGCGCCACCGGATCGACGGAGCCGTCGGGCGAGGTGAGGTTGACGATGAGGACAAAGTTCGGATTCTGCTTCTTGATCGTCACGCCGCCCTGATTGACGATCGCCGGCAGCGACGAGGCCGCCTGCGAGACGCGGTTCTGGACGTCGACGGCGGCGGTGCTCAGGGAATAGCCGACATCGAAGGTGATGGTGATCGTAGAGGAACCGTCGTTGGAGCTGGTCGACGACATGTAGGTCATGCCTTGCACGCCGTTGATCTGCTGCTCCAGCGGCGTCGTCACCGTGTCGGCGACCACCTGCGCGCTGGCTCCCGGATAGTGGGCGCTGACCACGACCTGCGGCGGTGTGATGTCGGGAAACTGCGAGACGGGCAGCAGGAAATAGCAAATCGTCCCGGCGAGCACCATGATGATGGCGATCGCCGAGGCGAAGATCGGGCGGTGAATGAAGAAATTTACCACGACACGCACGCCTCTCCGGCTGCTCTTGCCCTGCCGAAGGCAGTGGCAACCCTGGACAGCCTCAGGCCGCGTCCGAACTCTTCCGACGAACGGAGCAACGGCACCTCGCCGTGCTGCGAACCGGCAAGCGTGCGCAGCATTGTTTCGAAAGCGCGCGGATCGACCCCGTCGGCTTTCATGACCAGCCGGATCATCGGATCCCGGATGGCTTCATCTATGGTAAGATCGCGGCGCTGTGGCATTGGCCGGCTCCTTGTCTGTCGATTCGCAGCCCATGCTCGCGAACCGTTTTTCATCTCTTCACCGGCCGGAGCCGCATGAAATGCAATTTTTCGCCCGCCCCGATCTGGCCGGACCAGATCACGGTCTTGTTATTGACGGCGGGCGCCATAGGTGTTACCAGTAAGTAACATTCTGGAAGTTACAGACCGGTAACACCCTAGTCAAGAGGTGACCGAGGGATTTTTGGAAACGAAAGGAGATCAATGATGACAGACGGCGTCGTGGAGCGTCCTCGTCCCCGGGATCGGATCCTGGAGACGGCGCGCGACATGTTCCACAAGCACGGCATCAAGGGCGTCGGCGTCGACGCCATCACCGAGGCTGCCGGCACGAACAAGATGACGCTCTACCGTCATTTCGAATCCAAGGACGATCTGATCATCGAATGCCTGCGCGCCACCGCATCAAAGGCCGGCGCGATGTGGGACGCATTCGAAGCCGAGCATCCGGGCGACAAGCTCGCGCAACTGCATGCCTGGGTTCGCAAGGCGGCCGAGATGCTTACGGCCGATTGCCGGGGCTGCGACATGGCCAACGCCGCGGTTGAGCTGACTGAGCCCGACCATCCGGCCAGGCGCGTGATCAAGGAGCTCAAGGAAGCCCAGCGCGAGCGCCTGGTAGCGCTCTGCCGGGGCGCCGGCATAGGCCAGGCCGAACTTCTGGCCGATACGCTTTCGTTGCTGTGCGAAGGCGCGCGCGTGAGCGTGCAGACTGTTGGCACCGAAGGCCCCAGCGCGCAATTGGTGCGCATGGCGGAAGGGTTGATCCAGTCCTTCAGGGGCGGAGCCGCCGCGGGCTGATCCATCGGCAAGGCTCATGGGCGCCGGACAGCGCGTGCGCTTCCGGTTTGCAGTCCCTTTTGATCCTGCGAGAATTCCCTGCCGTTCCCGGAAATGTCCGGCATGCAATAAAAAAGCCCGCTGCCGGGAGGAGGTGGCAGCGGGCTCGATTTCGAATGTGGTGCGGGAGGAGGTGCACCCCACTCATCGCCGGCATCGCATCTGGGAGGAGTAGATGGCCGACAACCAGAAGCTATGAGTTGCCCAATGATTCGGCAATCATGAATCGTGCATAGCAGCTGTGCAGATTCGCCGTATCGCTCGCGAACACCGTGACCGGAAGACCTCGCGGCCCGCGTCACTGCACCGGGACGTTTTCCCGGAAGATCAGCCGCGGCTCGATAAATTTCCGCGTCAGGTAAGGTGCCGATGACGCGATCGAGCCAAGCAGGCGGATGACCGATTGCTCGGCGATCAGCCTGGCATTCTGGTCGATGACGACGTCGGCTAGATCGTCGACGAGATAGCCGCGCGTTTCCCTCGTCAGGTCGTGACAGATGAATACCGGCTTGCGGTTGGGCCTGGCCTCCCGGATGGCTTTGGCAACGCCGGAGCGTCCAGCTCCAATGCAATAGATGCCGAGCAGTTCCGGCTCGTTGCGCAGCGCCTTCATGGTTTCGGCATAGCTGGCATCGGGCTCGTCGTTGATCTCGACGGCGCTGCTGACGCTCAGGTTGGGGAACTCCTCGCCGAGCACGGAACGGAAACCCATCTCGCGTTCCTCATGGCCGCGATAGGAGCGCGAGCCGACCACCATCGCCAGCTGGCCCTCGCGGTCGCCGAGAAAGCGCCCCATCAGGAGTGCGGCGGTCCGTCCCGCCACCCGGTTGTCTATGCCGACATAGGCCGAGCGGGGTGCTGCCGGAATATCGGACACCAGCGTCACCAGGCGAATGCCGGCCTCGACGATGTCGCGCAGGATGTTGCGCGTCCTGGGGTGATCGACGGCGATGACGCCGACGCCGTTGGCTTTCAGCGACAGGTTTTCGACGGCGGTCTGCAAAGCGTTCGGCGAGATTCCGGCGAGGTTGTGGATCCGGCACGAGGCAACGAGCGGCAGGCGCGAGGTATAATCCTCGATATGCCTGGCCAGATCCTGCATGAAGGCGTTGCTGCCGATCGGCAGGAAGAATTCCAGGTTTGCGGGCCTCGAGGGAAGCGTTACCTGGTCTGCGACCGGCAGATAGCCGAGCTGCTTGGCGGCCTCCATGACGCGCTGCCGGTTGGCCGCGCTGACCCCCTTGCGGTTGTTGAGCACCCTGTCGACCGTCGCCGTCG
Organism: Mesorhizobium sp. BR1-1-13; assembly: GCF_020165515.1. Taxonomy (NCBI): domain Bacteria; kingdom Pseudomonadati; phylum Pseudomonadota; class Alphaproteobacteria; order Hyphomicrobiales; family Phyllobacteriaceae; genus Mesorhizobium; species Mesorhizobium sp. BR1-1-13. The sequence continues at coordinate 277,315 of NZ_JAIUIH010000002.1, read as the reverse complement.
ACAGTTCGCAGTTCCTGGCGATGTCAGAGACGGTGGCTTTCATGCCGCAACCCTATTGCCGGTGCGATAGCACGCCAGACGGGCGATCTGAGCGGCACTGATCGCGCCCATCGCCCGGACGCCCATTCTGCTGTTTCGCCAGGATGTTTCCCCTCGTCCTCAATGCGATCCCTTGCCATCGGCGATGGCGTCGCGGATCTCCTTGTCCGACATGCCGGTGATGACGCGTTCAACCTCCGCCACGCTGGTCGTCTTGGGGTCGATGTCGCCGGCCACCACCTTGCCGCGCCGCATGACGACGATGCGGTCCACCACCTGGAAGACATGGTGGATGTTGTGCGCGATGAAGATGCAGGAATGGCCGGAATCGCGCGCGCTGCGCACAAAGCTCAGCACGCCCTGGGTTTCGGCGACGCCGAGATTGTTGGTCGGTTCGTCGAGGATGATGAGATCGCTGTCGAAATGCATGGCGCGCGCGATCGCCACCGCCTGGCGCTCGCCGCCGGAGAGCGAGCCGATCGGCGTGGTCGGCGGAATGTTCTTGGAAATGCCGACCTGCTTGAGCAGGTCGCGCGCGACCGTGTTCATCGCCTCCTGGTCCATGCGGTTGAGGAAGCGCGGCGGCTTGATCGGCTCGCGTCCGAGGAACAGATTGCGCGCGATCGACAGCTGCGTGACCAGCGCCGAGTCCTGGTAGATGGTCTCTATGCCGTTGGCGATGGCGTCGCTGGTGTTGCGCAGGTTCACCTTCTTGCCGCGGATGAAGATGTCGCCGCTGGTCAGCGGCACCGCGCCCGACAGCACCTTGATCAGCGTCGACTTGCCGGCGCCATTGTCGCCGAGCAGGCCGACGATCTCGCGCTCGTTGACATGGAAATTGGCATCCACCAGCGCCTGCACGCGCCCGTAGGACTTGCGGATGTTCTGCATGCGGATCAGTGGCTCGGCCATGGTTCACGTCCCTGCCTGATGCCGGCGTTCCAGCCATGAATGAAGCGCCATCATGCCAAGGATGATCGCGCCGATGAAGATGTTGTAGGCAAGGCCGGGCACGCCGATCAGCACGATGCCGTTGCGCATGACGCGCAGGATAAGGATGCCGAGCACGGTGCCGATGATGGTGCCGCGCCCACCCGTCAGCGCCGTGCCGCCGATCACCACCATCGCAATGACCTCGAGTTCGTAGCCGGTGCCGCTGTTGGGGTTGGCCGCCGAGGTGCGCAGCGAGGAGATGACGCCGGCAAGCGAGGCCATGACCGAGGACAGCACGAACAGGCCGATCTTGACGCGGCTGACATTGACGCCGCGCGCCCTTGCCGCGTTGGGGTTGCCCCCGGCGGCCTGGATCCAGTTGCCGGTGCGGCTTTGCGTCAGCACATAGCCGAGCGCGATGGCCGCGGCGATGAACCAGAACAGCGACATGTAGATGCGGAACGGGCCGATGAAGAAATCGCCGACCAGCGCCTCGGCCAGCCAACTGCCTTCCGCGCTCCAGGTGCGCTGCGGAAAGCCGTCGGTGACGAACAGCGCGGTGCCGCGCACCACCAGGAGCATGCCGAGCGTGACCAGGAAGGAGGGGATCTTGAGCTGCGTGACGAACCAGCCGTTGACCAGGCCGATGAAGGCGGCGACCAGCAGCGCGACAATGAAGCCCATCTCCAGCGAGGTGAGGCCGCTGTTGAACAGCGTCCACATCAGCACGGGCGAGAAGCCGAACAGGGAGCCGACGGAAAGATCGAATTCGCCCGACGTCATCAGCAACGTCATCGCCAGCGCGATCAGCCCGAGCTCGACCGTGAAGGCCAGCGTGTTGGAGATGTTCTGGGGTGACAGGAAGTCGTGGTTGAAACCCCAGAAGACGGCGATCTCGACGACGAGCAGCACGAAGGGGCCGAATTCCGGCCGCGCGATCAGGCCTTGGACAAGCGAACGATTTTCCACGTGTAACCCGCGACTGGTTGGAATGGGCCGGACCATCGGGCCGCATCAAACGGCTCGATACCAGGCGAAAGGGCGGGACGCCGCACGCCCGGTGGACGCGCGGCGCTTGAAATCAGGGACTATTTGCCGGACAGGATCTTGTCGTAGATCTCGGCGGTGTCTTTCTCATAGAGCGCGCCGGTGATGACGTTGAAGCCCGGGGGAATGCCGCTAGCGGCCATGTTGGCGAGCGACAGCGCGACATAGCTGGTCGCCTGCGGGTCCTGCCACTGGCCGGCATTGACATAGCCGTTCAGCACTTCCTGGGTGGTGTCGAGCGAGTTGCCCCAGCCGACGACGGGGATTTCGCCCGGCTTGACGCCGACCTGGTCGAACACGCGTTTGATCGAGCCGGTAACGAGGTCGCCAAGCCCGATGATCGCCTTCACCTTGGCCTTGTTGGCGGTGAGATAGTCGACCATGCGGTTGATCACCTCGGCCTGGTCGAGCGTCGCCTCGGTCACCTCATAGGTGATGCCGAGCGGCTCGAACACGCTCTTGATGCCTTCCTCTTCCTGCACGCCGTACGTGGCGCCGGGAATCTCGACAGGCATCCAGACGAAGTCGCCCTTCTTCACCAGGCCCTTGTCGACCAGATACTGCGCCCAGTGCTTGCCGAAGGTGACATTGTCGCCGCCGACATAGGCGTTGAAATTGGCCTTGGGATCGGGCGTGTTGAAATTGATGATCGGAATGTTGGCCGCGCGGGCTTCCTTGACGATCTCGACAAGGCTGCCCGGATCGGGGCTGGTGGTGGTGATGCCGTCGGCCTTGGCCGAGATCGCGGCCCGCACCGCCTCCTGCTGCGAGGCGACGTCGCCATTGTGGAACGAGGTGTTGACGGTATTGCCGGTGTCCTTGGCCCATTGCTTGGCGCCGGCAAGGAAGTAGGTCCAGACCGGATCGGCCGGGCCGCCATGTGAAATCCAGTAGAACGTCTTGGCCTGCGCCGCCGCCGGAATAACCGTCAGCGCGACCAGCAGGCCGTATAGAACCACTCTTAGCCGTGTCAGCATTTGATTTCCTCCCGTTTGAAACTGATCAGTTCGAAACCACCCTCTTGATCGGGCAAGATCGAGTCCTCCTCGCCAACGCCGTGTTGGATGATCAGAGCATCCTCTTTTTCGACAAATGGCAAGCCTCCGCCTGTCAGTCGTAGTCGGCGCCTGACGGGGCGCCATCAGCGGTCCCATCAGATTGCATCAGTTCGGATGATTTTTCGCGGCAGGCGATACCGGCCTCGAGGGTCGCCGGAGCGATGGTTGACCGCCCTCGGGTGAACCCAGAGCTAGAGGAGGCCGGCCCGGGCAAGATCGCGCATCAGATGGCTGGCGCCGTAGGTCCAGTGCGGGCAGTCCGGCGACAACCGCACCCGGTTGACCAGCGCGCCGAATTTCTCCGACGAGATGGTGACGATGTCGCCGACCTTGTGGGTAAACCCCTTGCCCTTCTCGCCGCGGTCCTTCGAAGGCACGAACATGGTGCCGAGATAGAGCGCCAGGCCGTCCGGATATTGGTGATGGGGGCCCATGGCAGCCGCTACGAGCTCTTCGGGAGAGCGGCTGATCTCGGCCATCGAGCTCGCGCCCTCCAGCGAGAACCCGTCCTCACCTTCGACTTTCAGCCGGACCACGGCCCGCTTTACGTCCTCTATGGAGAACGTGCCGTCGAACAGGCGGATGAAGGGGCCGAGCGAGGCGGAGGCGTTGTTGTCCTTGGCCTTGCCGAGCAGCAGCGCGGAGCGCCCCTCAACGTCGCGCAGATTGACGTCGTTGCCGATGGTGGCGCCGACGATCCTGCCGCTGCTGGCGGCGATCATGGCGATCTCCGGTTCCGGATTGTTCCAGGTCGAGACGGGATGCAGGCCGACATCGGCGCCGAAACCGACCGAGGCCATCGGCTGGCATTTGGTGAAGATCTCGGCATCGGGGCCGATGCCCACTTCCAGATATTGCGACCAGGCGCCGCGCGCGATGAGCTTGGCCTTGATCTCCATCGCTTCCGGAGAACCGGGCTTGAGCTTGGACAGATCGTGGCCGATCAGCCCGGCAATGTCGGCGCGGATGGCATCGGCCTTTTCCGCCGAACCGCGCGCCTGTTCCTCGATGACGCGTTCCAGCAGGCTGACGACGAAGGTGACGCCCGACGCCTTGATCGCCTGCAGGTCGACGGGGGATATGAGATAGGGCCTTGCCGGATCACGCGCGGCTTCGAAACTGTTGGCCGCGATGTCATCGAGCGAGCCGATCGGCTTGCCCTTGGCCGAGCGCACATAACCGGCCGGATCGGCCATCTCGCAGATATCGCGCACGGTCGGCGCCGTGCTCGACGTGATGTCGAAGACGGTGCCATCACGCACCGTAGCCACCAGGGGATGCGAGGCATCGCTGCTTCTGGCGCGCCCGACAAAAAGGCCTTCGGCGGGCAGATGCATCGGGTTTGTCATGCGTGCGGTCCTCTGATCATCGAAAATGCGGCTTGCCGGTTCGGCGCGGCACTTTCACCGGATTCCTGTCAAAGGTCTATCCCGTTTGTGGTGATCCAGACGCCATGTCTGCCGGCGTCGTCGGCGATTGGCGTGCCGCAAGGAAGCACTCCTTCAGGGGTTGGATGCATGCGGCGGTGCGGGAGCCCCAACGCCCGGGTCATTTTTCGGCTTGCACTTGTTCTCGTTTTGTTCTAGTATGTTCAACCTGAGTCAATTGGCGGACGAGATCAGTATGAGTGGGCAACCCGCATTCGGAACCGCGAAGAACGGCCAAGCCTTTTTCCGATGGGAACAGGCCGGGAAGCATTTCCACCGGCTGTTCTTTGCCATCCTCGTCGGCAGCGCGATTGCTGGTCGTCTCGCGCGAAAGGCCATTGCCTTGAACCGTGAGTTCGGATTGCAAGGCTGGCTGGTTCCGGAAAATCACATCCACATCTCGCTTGTCGGCCTCGGCGACCATGAGGAGTATCCGCAAGAGCTGGCAGAGGCCGCCTGTCATATCGGATCGATGATCGTTGCGAAGCCCTTCGAGGTGTCGTTCGATCGCCTGTCGGCTTTTGGCGGTGGTGCACTGGTCCTGCGCGGCAGCGATGGCAATCCGCCGCTGCAGAAATTCTGGCGTGATCTGACGGCGGTGATCTCGGACAGCCCGTTAAGACCCTTTCTCACCAGGTCCATAGAACCGCATGTTACATTGCTTCGTGATGAAGTGGGCGTTCCCAGAATTCGCGAGCGCTCGATCGATCCGGTCGGTTGGACTGTCCGGGATTTTGTGCTGATCCACAGTCTCGTCGGGAAGGGCGCCTACAAGCAGCCCGGACGTTGGCGGCTGACCGGCCAGGACGATGCACTGCCCGCCATGTGAGAGCCTGGAATCGTCCTCGCATAGTCCGCGCGATCCATCATCCTGACACGGCTTGTCAGCTAGCGCGCGGATTGACGATGGCATGCCGGCAAGCTGCACCCTACTTGCAAGACGTCTGAACAGGAGGAACACATGACCGTCACGGACATCGCCAAGCATTTCACAGGCCTTCTCAAGCAGGGCGACTACGAAAGTGCAGCCGAGAAATACAATGCCGATGACATCGTCAGCTACGAAGCGATGGAGGGGCCGATGGCCGTCTGCCGCGGCAAGGACGCCATCAAGCAGAAAGGCCAGTGGTGGCAGGAAAACAACGAAGTCCATGGCGGCTCGGTCGAGGGCCCTTATGTCAACGGCGACCAGTTCGCCGTGCGCTTCACATTTGACATAACGCCCAAGGCCACGGGCCAGCGTGTCACCATGGACGAGGTTGGCCTGTACACGGTCAAGAACGGCAAGATTGCCGAAGAGCGCTTCTATTATTGAGACGGGTTTTCCGGCTGTCGGCACTTTCGCCGCATCCTGAGCGGTCAGGATCATGTCCTGGCCGCTCTCCGATCTAAAGCACGTCGTCGTCACGGATCAGCGACTGCGCGCCCGCCATTGAAGAAACTCAGTCCTCGATGGTTCTGCCGGGCCGCTGGCAAAGCGCGCGGGAGCTGCTTAATCTGCCGCCAGATTCGAAGTCCGAAAGGCACCTGTTTTGGCGATCACCATGTACGGCATCACCACCTGCGACACGATCAGGAAGGCCCGCGTCTGGCTGGAGGGCCATGCAGTGCCTTACCGGTTCCACGACTATCGGGCCGAAGGAATCGAGGCGGGCAGGCTGGATGGCTGGGCCCGCAAGGTCGGTTGGGAAAAGCTGCTCAACAAGGCGAGCACGACGTTTCGCGAGCTGCCGGACAAGGACAAGCAGGGCCTCGACGAGAAGAAGGCCAAGGCGCTGATGTTGTCCAAACCGACAATGATCAAGCGTCCGGTGCTGGAGGTCGGGGATCGGGTTCTGGTGGGGTTTAAGCCGGATGTTTACGAGGAGGCGGTGAAGTAAGGCTCGGCAGGCGCGACACCGCTATGTCGTCATCCTATGGCGGAGCAAGGAGCGAAGCGACGCGGCGCAGACCATAGGATCCATGCCGTGACATCATGGCGTTGCAGCGGCGCAAAATTCTGCTGCCGCTGCACCCTCGGCCGAGGCTACGGCATGGATCCTCGGGTCAAGCCCGAGGATGACGAAGCAGGTATTTCGCCAGCGCCACCGCATTGTTGTGCGCTTCGTCATGGGCGCCGTAGAGTAGCGTCACCTTGCCCTCGCCAAGCAAGTCGCGCAAAGTCGCCACCGCGTCCTCGTTACGGTCGAGCTCGGCGCGGTACCGCTTCTGAAATTCCGCCCATCGCGCCGGCTCATGTCCGAACCATTTGCGCAGTTCATCGCTTGGCGCCACATCCTTCAGCCATAGCGCCAGCGCGGCATGCTCCTTGCTGACGCCACGTGGCCAGACACGATCGACCAGGACCCGCTGCCCATCATCGGGCGCGGGTGCCTCGTACACCCGCCTGACCGCGATCTCGAATGCCATCGGCTCTCCTTCGTGCGCTCCCGTCAGGCCCACTCGCCCTTGCGCATGACCGGCACGCGGCTGCCGTCCTTGGCGACGCCGTCTATATCGATCTTGTCCGAGCCGATCATCCAGTCGATGTGGATGAAGCTCTTGTTGCCGCCGCGCTCCGCGATCTCGGCCTGGCTGAGCGAGGCGCCGTCGACGAAGCACTTCGAATAGCACTGGCCGAGCGCGATGTGGCAGGCGGCGTTTTCGTCGAACAGCGTGTTGAAGAACAACAGGCCGCTCGCCGAGATTGGCGAGGAATGCGGCACCAGCGCCACTTCGCCAAGCCGGCGTGCGCCCTCGTCGGTGTCCAGCACCTTCTTCAGCACGTCCTCGCCCTTCGAGGCCTTCGCCTCGACGATCCTGCCGCCCTCGAAACGCACCGAGATTTCATCGATCAGCGTGCCCTGGTAGGAGAGCGGCTTGGTCGATGAAACATAGCCTTCCACCCGCCGCGCATGCGGCGTGGTGAAGACCTCCTCGGTCGGGATGTTGGGATTGCAGGTGACGCCGTTCTTGGCGGTGGAGGCGCCGCCCATCCATTCATGGCCGTCGGCCAGCCCGACCGTGAGGTCGGTGCCCGGCCCGGTGAAATGAAGCGCATGGAAATTATGGCCGTTGAGCCATTCGGTGCGGCTGCGAAGGGCCGCATTGTGCGCCTTCCAGTTGCCGATCGGATCTTCCACGTCCACTCGCGAGGCGGCGAAGATGGCGTCGGCGAGCTTAGCCACCGCAACATCGTCGGCATCATCGGGGAAGACCTGCTTGGCCCAAGCGAGATCCGGATAGGCGACGATGTTCCAGTTGATGTCGAAGCCGGTGATCTTTTCCAGCGCCGGCTGGTAGGCCATCGAATTGGCCTTGTTGGCGCGCGCCACTTTCGCCGGGTCCTGCGCCGACAGGAGCGAGGGATCTTCGCCACGCACGGCAAGTCTCGCCGCATTGTTGGAGAAGGCTTTGGCCATGCCTTCATAGAGCCAGCTGGCGGCCCGGTCGAAGCCGGGGTCGGCGCCATAACGAAAGCGCGCCAGCGTGATCTCGTCGTCGTTGAAGATCGGCGTCACCAGCCCCGCGCCGGCCTTGTAGGCATGCTCGACGATGCGCCGGGTCAGCGGCAGCGCGGCGATGGACGAGGTCAGCACCAGGTCCTGCCCGGGCTGCAATTGCAGCCCCACCTTGATGGCGACTTCCGCCAGCCTGTCGAGCTTCACCGGGTCGATGGTTGCGGAAACGCCGCGCGAATGTGTGGTCATGATCCTGCCTGCCGTAGTTTGATGTCGGACTCTACATAGACCGGCGCCACCGTGCTTTCCACCGTGATCGCGTCGCTCGTGCCCGCCTTCGCGGAGCCGAACCGCGCCATCGTCGCCTCGATCTCTTCCCTGATCCAGAGCTTGAAATCCCGGACCTTGCGACTTTCGGCTTTGGCGGCGGAGGTCACCAGCCAATAGCCAAGCCCGCTCTGGGCCCGGATCCCGAACGGCGCGACGAGCCGCCCGTCGGCCAGCGCGTCGGCGGCGAGCAACTGCCAGCCCAGCATCACGCCATGACCGGCAATCGCCGATTCCAGGCAAAGCATCGGATCGGTGAAGCGCGCGCCCTTCAGGAAAGTGACGGGTTCGACACCGGCGGCGGCGAACCAGCTTTCCCAGTTGATCATCGCCCGTTCGTCGGTAATCGCGCAGGTCTGGGCAAGGTCTTCGATCGATTTCAGTTTCTTCGCTATCGAGGGCGCGCAGACCGGGAACACCTCTTGTGCCAAAAGCAACTCCGCCCTGCCGCCCGGCCATTTGCCGTCGCCGAGCCGGATAGCGATATCGATATCGGAATGGTCGAGGTCGGCCAACCGCACCGAGGCGTCGATGCGCAACAGCACATTGGGATGCCGGGTGAAGTGATGCGACAGCCGCGGCAGCAGCCATTTCGAGGCGAATGCCGGCGCCACTGAAACCACCAGCGTGCATTGCCTCGCCTCGTCGGCCAGCGCCACGGCCTGGGTGAGCTCGCGGAAACCTGCGCCCAGGCGGGTCGCGAACATGGCGCCGAATTCCGTCAGGACCAGCCCCTTGGCCGTTCTCTCGAACACGGCTTGACCGAGCTGCTGTTCCGCGCGCTTTATCTGCTGGCTGACGGCGCTGGCCGAAACGTTGAGTTCGCCGGCGGCCGCGGCGAGCGAGCCGAGACGGGCGACGGTCTCCACGGCGCGAAGGCCGTTGAGGTGGACGCGGTTGAGCATGGCCATTTGAGTTTTTCTAAACCGGCCCGGCTGAAATCTCAATTGAAAGTGATGCCAAAAGCGCAGACTCTATCCCCAAGACAGGCCTGCGGAGGCTGACATGTTAAGGCTGTTATTGTCGCTCAAAATAGTATTCCCTCTGCACGAGCCGCCCTGCGGTGGTGAAACGGTCGCATGGCTAGCCGATCCGCTTTCGCATCCCGTGCTGAACGCCATGTCGGAGCGCGAGCTTGGCGACATGCCGTTCCGGCTGACGGCGCGTCGCACTGCCCACGAGACGGCCCAAGCGGGCTGCCGCTGATTCCTTCACACGGCTCGGCGCCTGGCCCAACACAAGCGCGTTGTGTCGCCGGTCCACGCACCTATTGTGCGCCGCGATGACCTCAACCCCGCCAACAGCGCTGCGGTTCGCTTTCGCCGGCATGATCGCCATGGCCGTCGCCATGGGCATTGGCCGTTTCGTCTACACGCCGATCCTGCCTGGCATGATGGAAGAACTCCATTTGTCGGCCGCCGATGCCGGCTGGATCGCATCAGCCAACTATTTCGGCTATCTCGCCGGCGCCTTTGCCGCGGCGGGCGGCTGGGCGCATGGGCGCGAGCGCCCGTTGATGCTGGCCGGTCTCGGCGCGAGCGCCTTGCTCGCCGCGCTTATGGGGCTGTCGGAGACGATGGCCGCCTTTCTTCTCATCCGCTTTCTCGCCGGCCTGGCCAGCGCCTTCGTCATGGTGTTCCTGGCCAGCATCGTCTTCAGCCATCTTGCAGCGGCCGGCCGCAGCGATCTGCAGGCGTGGCATTTCGGCGGCGTCGGCCTCGGCATCGCCGTGTCCTCGGTGCTGATGGCGGCCCTGGTCAGCGAACATGCCGGCTGGGCGGCGGGCTGGTTGTGGTCGGCGGCGATCTCGGCTTGTGGTTTCGTCGTCGTGGCACTGCTGGTGGACAGCGGTCCGCTGGCCTGCGGCGATACCGGCCGCGAGCCGGCGCTGCCAAAGGACCGCTCGCTGACTAAGGTGATCGTCGCTTACGGATTGTTCGGCTTCGGCTACGTGGTGACAGCGACCTTCCTTGTCGCCATCGTCCGGCAAGGCGGCGGCGGACGCGTGTTCGAGGCCGTGGTCTGGATGGTCACCGGTCTTGCCGGCTTTCCCTCGGTCTGGCTCTGGCAGAAGATATCGGCGCGGATCGGCCTTTACGCGACCTATGCGCTGGGATGTATCGTCGAGGTCGTCGGCATTGTCGCAAGCGTTGCGGTAGGCGGGCGCACCGGGCCGCTGCTCGGCGGCCTGCTCGTTGGCGGCACGTTCATCGCCATCACCGCGCTTGGCCTGCAGACCGCGCGGGAACTGGCGCCACAAGCCCCCCGGCGGACCTTCGCCTTGATGACGGCTTCGTTCGGTCTTGGCCAGATCATCGGCCCGATTGCCGCCGGGCTCCTGGCGCAGGCGTCGGGCGATTTCTTCCTTGCCTCGATCGCCGCCGCGGCCGTTCTGGTCGCCTCCGGCGCCATCACATGGTCGGCTGCGCCAAAATCGCCATGATTTGTGGACTTGCTTGGCGCGGGGCTTAGGCAGGCATTTTCTTTCCACCTAATGTGTGACTTTATGCCCGCTGTAGTCAGCTGATTTGCGCATCGATCGAGGAATTCGCCACAGTGTTCGTATCCTTCTTCCCGCAGCCGAAGCTGTTCTTCTCTTCGGCCGCCATCTGGAGCCTTGCGGCGATCCTGTTCTGGTTTTTCGGCGGCGAGCAGTTGGGCGCGGTCTTCGGCATGCCGCCGGCCGCCGCCGGCACGCCTCCCATTATCGGCATTGCCGTGCTCGTCTCGAAGCCATTCCTGTGGTTCTACATCTACTTCGCGTTCTGTGTGTTGGCCTTCTACGCGTTCTGGAGCTGGTATTCTCCGCATCCATGGCAACGCTGGTCGATCCTGATGACCGCGGTCATCCTGTTCTTCATCTATTTCAACGTGCAGGTCAGCGTCGCCGTCAATGCCTGGTACGGCCCTTTCTTTGACTATGTGCAGGGGCTGATGTCGGGCACCGGAAAATCGACCAACGCCGAATTCTACATAGGGCTGGCCGATTTCTCGTGGCTTGCGCTGGTCGGCATGAACGTGCAGGTGGTCAATGCCTTCATCGTCAGCCACTGGATCTTCCGCTGGCGCACGGCGATGAACAACTACTTCGTCGAGAACTGGGGCAGGCTGCGCCACATCGAGGGCGCCTCGCAACGTATCCAGGAGGACACGATGCGGTTTTCCCAGATCATGGAAGATCTGGGTTCCAGCTTCGTCCAGTCGATCATGACGCTGATCGCGTTCCTGCCGGTCATGATCCAGTTGCAGGCCCATATAACCGAGCTGCCAATCATCGGCGCGATCCCCCAGCCACTGGTGGTCGCGGCACTGGCCTGGTGTCTGTTCGGAACGATTTCGGTCATGATTGCCGGCATGAAGCTTCCAGGGCTGCAGTTCCGCAACCAGCGCGTCGAAGCCGCTTACCGCAAGGAGCTCGTTTACGGCGAGGATCATGCCGACCGGGCCCAGCCCGCCACCACCGCCGCGCTGTTCGCCAATGTCCGCCACAATTATTTCCGGCTCTATTTCCACTACATCTATTTCAATGTCGTCCGGTACACGTACCTGCAAGCCGACAATATTTTCTCGCTGCTGATCCTGGGGCCGTCGCTGGTCGCGCACAAGATAACGTTCGGCGCGCTGAACCAGATTTCGAATGCATTCGGCAAGGTGACGGGTTCTTTGCAGTTCCTGCTCACCTCCTGGTCGACCATCGTCGAACTGCAATCGGTGCATAAGCGCCTGCGCGCCTTCGAGGCGACGCTGCAAGGCGAGCCGTTGCCCGAAATCGACCAGCGCTATCTGGCACGGCAAGGCGCCGAGGATCCCGCTTAAGTCAGGAAAGACCTGGTGCGAAACGGGTCGGCGGCTCAGCCGCCGACCGAAACCTGCTTCTGGCCAGCACCTTGTCGCGAGATATAATCGCGAAAACTGATGCATTCGACGTCTGCCTTGACGCAGACCTCGCCGGCAAAACGCTCCAGCGCGTTCCAATAGGCGCCGTCATTCATCAGCGTGAAGTGGAAGCCGAGTTGCAGCGGAACGCGCTTGCCCCGGTATTGATCCTCGAAGGCGGCGCGGAAAGCCTGGTAGGTGCGGTCCGCGAACTCGCCTGCCTTGCTCGGCCGCTCGAAGCCGCCGGAATGCCTGACATAGAGATTGTAGTCCATGGCGATCACCGGCCGCGATTTCGGTCCTTCCGGGACCTGCGGCAGTGAAAACCGCGTGAGGCCGCCGGTGGTCGGAGGCTGGACAGGGCCGCGCGAGACGCTGCTGGCGTCGAACCGGTAACCGGCGGCGGGCAGCGCCTCGTAGAGCGCCTTGCCCTTCGACAGATAGGGCGCGCGGAAGCCGACCACCGCATGCCGGGCGAAATCGCGCCAGCCATCGGGCTCGGGCGCAATCCCATTGATCGCATAGGCGTTCTCGAGAATGTGCTCGAAGGCACCGAATTCCTTCAGCCAGTCGGCCTTGCTCCAGTCCTTGCCGTCGAAATGGCCGCAGGCGTGGCTGGCGATATCGTGGCCTTCATGTGCGGCAAGCCCGATCTGTTCGAGCCGATCGGCCACTTCCTGTTTGGACGCGGCAAAGCCGATGTTGGATTTGCCCGATGTCTTGCCCGGTGCTGTATACTGGTTGCGCGTTTCCGGCGACAGCAGGAAGACGCAGGACAGAAAATAGGTGAAATGCGCGCCGGTGCGTTGCGCCAGCGCCCGGCTGCGCTTCCATTGCGAGATATCGCGGGCGCTGTCGAAGGAGATGATGACGACCTGCTTCGGCCTGGCCGGCAAGGGCGCCGGCGAGCCGGGTGGATCGGCGAAAGCCGCACTGGCCGTGGCAAGCGAAGCGAGACAGAACGCTGCAACGCGAGACGAAATGGATATTGGCAACAACTACTGACCCCGGGGCGGTTTTGGCCCCGCTATAGCGCAAATATGGCGTGGGTGCGGTGGGCTTTTCGTCCGTTTGCCCCGCGAATAGGTGATTTTCCGGTCGAACCCCTTCCATGCCGACAAAATTTCGCTAAAACGCGGGCTCGCGAACGCCCCGTCCCGGGGCAGGAATGGTTTTATTGATGTCCGACGACAGTTTTATCCGTGAAGTCAACGACGAGATCCGTCGCGAACAGGCGCAGAAGCTGTGGGACCGTTTCGGCCCGGCCCTGCTTGTGGTCGCGGTGCTGGTCGTGCTCGGCACCGCCGCCTTCGTCGGCTATCGCTACTGGGACGAGACCCGCGCCAACCGTTCGGGCGATGCCTTCTCGCAGGCGTTGAAGCTGGCCAATGACGGCAGGAATGACGAGGCGCTGACCGCGCTCGATCAGCTGGAGAAGGATGGCTACGGCGCCTATCCGCTGCTCGCCCGCATGCGCGCTGCCACCGTCAAGGCCGACAAGGGCGACGTCGATGCCGCCGTCAAGGATTTCGACGAGGTGGCCGCCGACACCGCCATTCCCCAGGGCATTCGCGACATGGCGCGATTGAGGGCGGCGCTGCTGCTGGTCGATCACGGCTCCTTCGCCGATGTGTCGAGCCGCGTCGAGGCCCTGACCTCGGACACAAACACGCTGCGCCACACCGCGCGCGAGGCGCTCGGGCTGGCCGCCTGGAAGGAAGGCAAGACCCAGGACGCGCTGAAGCTGTTCGACCAGATCGCCGCCGATGACGGTGCCCCGCGCAACACCCGCGAACGGGCGACCCTGATGTCCGAGCTGATCCGCGGCTCGGGCAGCGCGTCGTGACATATGAGCTTCAAAGTCGCCATCATCGGCCGGCCTAACGTCGGCAAATCGACTCTTTTCAATCGGCTGGTGGGAAGGAAGCTGGCGCTTGTCGACGACACGCCGGGCGTGACCCGCGATCGCCGCGTCCATGCGGCAAAGCTTTACGACTTGCACTTCGACGTCATCGACACTGCGGGTTTTGAGGATGCCGCCGCCTCGACGCTGCCCGGCCGCATGCGTGCGCAGACCGAGATCGCTATCCGTGAAGCCGATCTGATCTTCTTTACCGTCGACGCCAAATCCGGCCTGTTGCCGGACGACCGGACCTTTGCCGAGATCGTGCGCAAATCCGGCAAGCCGGTCGTGCTGGTCGCCAACAAGGCCGAGGCGAAGGGCGCGCAGGGCGGCATGCTGGAGGCCTGGGAGCTCGGGCTTGGCGAGCCGGTCCCGGTCTCGGCCGAACACGGCCAGGGCATGCCCGACCTGCGCGACGCGGTGATCGCCGCCCTTGGCGAGGCGAGGGCCTTTGGCGAGGATGAAGATGACGACGAGGAGATCGCCTCCAGCGAGGTGCTGATCGGCGAGGACATCGCCGATCCCGACGCCGACGAGGTGCCGGCCTATGACGACACCAAGCCGATGCGCATCGCCGTCGTCGGCCGCCCCAATGCCGGCAAGTCGACGCTGATCAACGCGCTGATCGGCGAGGAGCGGCTTTTGACCGGACCGGAAGCCGGCATCACCCGCGATTCCATCTCGGTCGATTGGGATTGGCGCGGCCGCCGCATAAAGCTGTTCGATACTGCCGGTATGCGCCGCAAGGCCAGGATCCATGAAAAGCTCGAGGTCATGTCGGTGCAGGACGGCCTGCGCGCCATCCGTTTCGCCGAGATCGTCATCATCGTGCTCGATGCTACCATCCCTTTCGAGAAGCAGGATCTTCAAATCGCCGACCTGATCATCCGCGAGGGCCGCGCGCCGGTGATCGCCTTCAACAAATGGGACCTGATCGACAATCCGCAGGAACTCTTGGCCGAACTGCGCGAGAAGACCGAACGGCTTTTGCCGCAGGCGCGCGGCATGCAGGCGGTGACGGTTTCGGCCGAGACCGGACGTGGCCTCGACAAGCTCATGGAAGCCGTCATCCGCACGCATAAGGTCTGGAACAGCCGCGTCTCGACCGGCAGGCTCAATCGCTGGCTGGAAGGCATTCTTGCGCATCATCCGCCGCCCGCGATTGCCGGTCGCAGGCTGAAGATCAAATATGTCACGCAGGCCAAGACGCGCCCGCCGGGCTTCGTCGTCTCGTGCTCGCGCCCGGATGCGATGCCGCAATCCTACGTCCGCTATCTCACCAATAGCCTGCGCGAAGCCTTCGACATGCCCGGCGTGCCGATCCGCATGGCGCTCCGCACATCCGACAATCCGTTCGCCGGTCGGGCCAGGAAGCGCTGAAGCCTGGGGAAGGGCGCCGACCCTCCGACGCGGCGTAGATCCGAGGGCACAACCAAAGCCTACGCGACCTTCGGCAGGTTCTCATCCGTCCGCGCGCCCTCCGGTAGCGCCTGCCGCGCCGCTTCCAGCAGGATATCGGCGAGGCGGGCGGCCACCGGTTCGGGCTCGGCGTCCCTGCGGTGCAGGAACAGCGCCATCCTCGGCAGAGCCGGTAGACCGGCAATCTCCGGCGTCATCGCGCTGACGCTGGCCGGCAGGCCGACGTCGGTGCGGATCGTCAGCCCGAGCCCGGCTGCGACGGCCGCCCAGATGCCACCAAGGCTCGGGCTGGAGAAGGCCATGCGCCAGGGCAGGCCGGCGCGGTCGAGCGTTTCGGTTGCGACCGTGCGCAACAGGCAAGGTGCTTCCAGCGCGACCAGCGGTAGCGGCTCGCCATGGCGCAGGCTTGTCTCGATGCGCTTTGCCGCGCCGATCCAGCGCATCTGCACGTCGGCGACATGCTGGCTGTAAGGCAGCGTCGCGCCGCTGTGCCACGCAAGCGCGATGTCCAGGCTGCCCGAGATGATCCGCTCCGCGAGCTCATCGCTACGCGCGATGCGGGCCTCGATCTTGACTTTGGGATGGGCACGGGCGAAGCGGCCGAGCACGTCGGGCAGCACCGCCTCGCCAAAATCCTCCTGCAGGCCGAGCCGTACCCAGCCTTCCAGCTCGACGTCATGGATGGCGGAGGCCGCCTCGTCGTTGAGCTCGACCAGCCGCCGCGCATAGCCGAGCATGGTCTCGCCGGCTTCCGTCAGCGCCAGCCCGCGTCCCGACTTGCGGAAGATAGGCGTCGCCGCCTGCTCCTCCAGTTTCTTCAACTGCGCGCTGACCGCCGAGGTCGAGCGGCCAAGCCGGTCGGCCGCCTTGGCAAAGCTGCCAAGCTCCATTCCGGTGACGAAGCTCCTGAGGACGTCGAGGTCGAATGTCACGCGTCGCATGATAATCCCGTTTTTCAGGATTTTGTGTCAAAAACTTCCTGATTTTATGGACAAAGCTATGGCGATAGACATGCGCCGTCAAGGCCGGTCACCGGGCCGCAAACGGGAATGAAACCATGTCCGCCATCGTCACCCGCACCGATTGTGAGTCGGCGCCACGAGCCGCAGGTTCCGGCTCCAGGACCTTCACGCCCAACCACCGCTGGAAGGTGCTGGGTATCGGCGTCGCCGCCAATGCCGGTTTTTCCGCTACTTTCTCCGGCATACCGGCAACCGCGGTGCTGATGCGGCAGGGCTACCATCTCGGCAACGCTCAGCTCGGCCTGGCGCTTGGCCTTCTCGGTCTGGGCGTTGCGCTCAGCGAACTGCCCTGGGGCCTGCTCACCGATCGCTGGGGCGACCGCCGTGTGCTTTTGACCGGGCTCGGCGCCACGGCGGCGTGGCTGTTCCTGATGGCGTTGCTCATCGTTCCATCCTCGTCCGGCGTGCCGGGCGTGCATGTCCTGGCGGGCGCCTTGCTCGTCACCGGTCTGCTCGGCGGCAGCGTCAACGGTTCGAGCGGCCGCGCCATCATGGGCTGGTTCCGCGAAGGCGAGCGCGGCTTCGCCATGAGCATCCGGCAGACGGCGGTGCCGCTTGGCGGCGGGCTGGGCGCTCTTGTCCTGCCCTCGCTCGCCGCCACGCATGGCTTCGCGGCGGTCTATGGCCTGCTTGCCGTCATCTCCGTGCTATCCGCCTTCTTCGCCTGGCGCTGGCTGCATGAACCGCCGACGCAGGATTCGGCCGCGCCGCCCGTTCTGGCCGGGCCGCCGCCGCTGCGCAATGTCGAGGTCTGGCGCATCGCAGCAGCCATCGGCCTGCTGTGCTTTCCGCAAGTGGCCCTACTCACCTTCGCATCGGTCTTCCTGCACGACTTCGCCGGCATGGGGACCTTGGCCACCAGCGCAAGCCTCGCCGCCGTGCAGACCGGCGCCATGGCGATGCGCGTCTGGAGCGGGCGCTTCACCGACCGCCACTGCAACCGCAGGCCGTTCCTGCGCCTGTGCAGTGCGCTCAGCGCGCTTGCCTTCACGCTGCTCTGGCTGCTGGTCCTGGCCGGCCCGACCATATCAGGCGGCCAGCCCGTCGTGATGGCCACGCTTCCCGTGATGCTGATTGTCGCAGGCATCCTGGTCTCCGCCTGGCATGGCGTCGCCTACACCGAGCTTGCCACGCTTGCCGGCGCCGGCCATGTCGGCACCGCGCTCAGTCTCGCCAACAGCTTCGTTTTCATAGGCTTCTTCCTGGTTCCGGTGGCCATTCCCGGGCTCTTGCATCTCTGGTCCTGGCCCGGCGTCTGGTTGTCGGCCGCGGCGTGCGCGTTGATCGCATGGCCCATCTTCCTGCGGCCGGCCTGCGTGTCCGTCCCGCCGCAAAACCGCCCCACTTCGCAACCACGAGCCCTGAGCCGACCGGGAAAACCCGATCGAAGCTGTTAACGTCCCATCAAGGTTAATGCATCATTTTGCTCTCCAGTGGGGTCAGTAGCGTTCCTGGAGAGAGTTCCGTGCATCGACGTGTCTTGACGCGCCTTGTTGCCGTCGCCGGTGAGAAGAAACGCAGCCTCGTGGCGCCTTTCATCGTCGGCCTCGGCATCTGGATCGGATTTCCGACAGTTTCCGCCTACCAGGATATGACGAGCCTCGTCTCCGGCCTCGAGGCGCCGACCCGCTGGAATTCCTATGTCGAGAAATCCGTCGCCGGATCGGTCCATGCGGCCGAGATGCCGTTCGTCGACGACGCCGTGACGGGGTCGCTCTCCGGATCGGGGGTGCGCCTGCCCGGCGTCGGCGCCGTCTCCTTTCGCGGCAAGGGCGGCAAGGTCGGCACCACGCCCGACGAGGACCGCATCGTGCGCGCCGACAAGAAGGGCCGCATCATCCAGATCTCTCCCGTCGCCCCGCCGAAGAACTTCAACGCCGGCTCGATCTTCGAGCGCACCTCGTCCCTGCTGCGCCCCAGCATGGACAGCGGGCTGAAGATGGCTTTCGCCAAACCCCGCATCAAAGGCAAGGAAATCCAGATCGCCGCGGCATTCCATGCGCGTGAGGACAAGAAGCCGGATCCCGGCGTGTCGCCCATGCTCGCCGCCCTGGTCAATAATGACCATCCGGATGTGCTGGCGACGGCCTATGCCCAGGCCGCGCCCGATTATGCCAAGGCGTCGCCCTTCGAGGCCCTGCTCCAGGACGAGGAGCCCAATAGCGGCCGTTTCATCCCGCCAATGGCCAAGGGCGACCATTCTTGGATCCAGAATCCGCTTCCGGCGAGCGTCTTCTCCAAGCCCGAGCAGAAATGCCTGGCCAACGGCATCTACTTCGAGGCGCGGGGCGAATCCGTGCGCGGCCAGGCCGCCGTCGCCCAGGTCATCCTCAACCGCGTCCGCAATCCGGCCTATCCCAATTCGATCTGCGGCGTCATCTACCAGAACGACAGCTGGTTCAACCGTTGCCAGTTCTCCTTCGCCTGCGACGGCAGGAAGAAACGCATCGACAACCCGGTCGCCTACAAGACCGCGCAGGATGTCGGCATGGCGGTGACCGCCGGCAAGGTCTTCATTCCCGAAGTCGGTTCGTCGACCCACTACTATGCCAATTACGTCCATCCGGGCTGGGCGCGCACGATGCAGAAGATGACCAAGATCGGCCTGCATATCTTCTACCGCACCTATGGCGGCGGCTGGAGCTGAACGCCCGATAGCCGCCGATATTTTCGCACGGCTGCGCGGTCTCGCGAAGAGCCGTCGCGCGGGGGATTCGCGCGAGGCGTCCACGCCGCCATGGCGGGCACGATGTCGCACCTCGCTACTACCTTGATTTCATTGTATAAAATACATGGTAAGGAACTTCCGCCCGTGGCTTGACGGGCGCAAACCCTCTAACTATGTTGCCGGCGACTTTAGAAGCGGACGGACGGTGACGGTCTGCCCGGGCAGGGGGGTTGCGATGGCCGACAAAACTGGGCCAGGCGGAACCGGAGAAACCGGCCGCGGCAAGCAGCACGAAGCCGCCATCCGCGACGACGAACTTGAGCGCCGCCGGCGTGAACTTGAAGCATCGCTTGCGACAAGACGGCCGGACCGGCTCGAGGGGAAAGACGCGAAACCAGTGACCGGGTACGGTCAGGCACTCAAGCTGTCCAGCGAGTTCATCGCCGGGGTGGTGGTCGGTGCCGCCATCGGCTGGATCATCGACCGTCTGGCGGGGACATCGCCATGGGGTCTGATCGTGTTTCTGCTGCTTGGTTTTGGCGCGGGCGTGCTCAATGTCATGCGTTCGGCAGGCGTTGTGGCGGAATTCGGACAGGGCGACAAATCGCGCTCTGGCCGCGACGACAGCAAGTGATCGCCGTTCAGGCGGCACTTGGAAATAGCCGCCTTTCGACGGGCGGCATGGTAACAAGGCCGCATGCGGCACTGACGGGGTTTGAACGTGGCAGCTGACAAGGTCGATCCGATCCACCAGTTCCATATCAACAAGCTGATACCGATCGATATCGGCGGTTACGACTTGTCCTTTACCAATTCGGCGCTGTTCATGGTCGCGACCGTGGTTGTCGCCGCGGCATTTCTGTTTCTGACGACGTCGAGCCGCAGTCTCGTTCCCGGCCGGCTGCAATCGATCTCCGAAATGGCCTATGAATTCGTCGGCAACATGTTGCGCGACGCCGCCGGCACGCAGGGCATGAAGTTCTTTCCCTTTGTGTTTTCCCTGTTCATGTTCGTGCTGGTCGCCAACCTGCTTGGCCTGTTCCCGTATTTCTTCACCGTCACCAGCCACATCATCGTCACCTTCGGCCTCGCCGTCTTGGTTATCGGCACCGTGATTGTCTACGGTTTCGGCAAGCACGGCCTTGGTTTCCTCAAGCTGTTCGTGCCGCACGGCGTGCCGGTGTTCCTGCTGCCGCTGGTGGTGCTGATCGAAGTGATCTCCTTCGTCTCGCGCCCCGTCAGCCTCTCGGTTCGTCTGTTCGCCAACATGCTCGCCGGGCACATCACGCTGAAGGTCTTCTCCGGCTTCGTCGTCAGCCTCTCGGCGCTGGGCGCGGTCGGCGTCGCTGGCTCGGTTCTGCCGCTGGCGATGGCCGTGGCGTTGACGGCGCTCGAACTGCTGGTCGCCTTCCTTCAGGCCTATGTCTTCGCGGTGCTGACCTGCATGTATCTCAACGACGCCCTGCACCCGGGGCACTAATCAAAAGTTTCCGGCGCAAGAGTTTCCAACATTGCCGCCGGAATGGAATCGCAACGGAATTTCAGATCCAAAGGAGTTGAACAAATGGACGTAGAAGCAGCAAAGTACATCGGCGCCGGCATCGCTTGCCTCGGCATGGGCGGCGCGGGCATTGGCCTCGGCAACATCTTCGGCAGCTACCTCTCGGGCGCGCTGCGCAACCCGTCGGCCGCCGATGGCCAGTTCGGCCGTCTGATCTTCGGCTTCGCCGTGACCGAAGCTTTGGGCATCTTCTCGCTTCTCATCGCGCTGCTGGCCCTGTTCGGCTGAGCCCCTGTTTGGCTGAGCCGCCGTTTGGCGAAGCTATGGGAAGATTGGACAGGCCGGCCGCGAGAGCGGCGGGTCTGATATCAGGGGATAGTCCATGTTCGTGACATCTGCCTTTGCGCAAGAGTCCGCGCCTGCCACCGAGGCAGGCCACGCTGCGACGGAAGGCGACACGCATTCCGGCACCAGCGTGCCTGCCGAAGCGCATGGCATGTTTCCGCCATTCGATCCGGCGACGTTTCCGTCGCAGCTTCTTTGGCTGGCGATCACGTTCGGGCTCTTCTACCTCTTCCTGAAGAGGGTGGTGGTGCCGCGCGTCGGCGGCATCATCGATGTCCGCAACGATCGCATCAGCCAGGATCTCGATCAGGCAGCGAAGTTGAAGGGCGAGGCCGACGCCGCCGTTGCTGCTTACGAGCAGGAATTGGCGGAAGCCAAGAAGAACGCCAATGCCATCGGCCAGCAGGCCAATGACGCGGCCAAGGCGGAGGCCGAGACCGCGCGCAAGAAGATCGAGGCGGCGCTCGACGAGAAGCTTGGCGAGGCCGAGGCGCGCATTTCTTCCATCAAGGCCAACGCCATGAAGGAAGTCGGCAGCATCGCCGAGGACACTGCTTCGGCGATCGTCGAGGCGCTGGTCGGCGGCAAGGCCAGCAAGGCCGAGATCGCGGCCGCGGTCAAATCCGTGGCCGGGTGAGGAGCGCATCATGGACGCCACATCTCTTGCAACGCTCTGGGCCACGATCGCCCTGGTCATTTTTTTGGGCATCGCCATCTACATCAAGGTGCCCCGCCTGATCGCCAAGGCGCTCGATGCCCGCGCCGCCAGGATCAGCAGCGAGCTCGACGAAGCGCGCAGGCTGCGTGAGGAGGCCCAGCAGCTGCTTGGCCAATACCAGCGCAAGCGCAAGGAAGCCGAGCAGGAGGCCGCAGACATCGTCGCCGCGGCCAAGCGCGAAGCTGAACTGCTCGCCGCCGAGGCGCACAAGAAGACCGAGGACTACGTCGCGCGGCGCACCGCACTCGCCGAACAGAAGATCGGTCAGGCCGAGCGCGAGGCGATCGGCGAAGTGCGCGCCAGTGCCGTCGACATCGCCGTCGAAGCCGCTCGCACGCTGCTCGCCGGCAAGATCGACGCCAAGGCGGGAGCGGACCTGTTCAAGACCTCGCTCGCCGATGTGAAGGCGAAGCTGAACTGAGCTGACAACCAGCAGAATTGAAAAGGCCGCCCGGGCAACCTGGCGGCTTTTTTGTTGGGTGGTGCGCCGAGGCTGCCAATCTCCCCCACGTGGGGGAGATCAGCTGTTATCGCTGCCGGCTCAATCCAGCCCGGCGAAGCTTTCTTCTTCCACCACCTCGGCACCTTCAAGCCTGAATGGCGCGAAGGACACACGGTGCAGCCGCGCCACCGGCCCGTGCGTTTCGATCGCGGTGCGATGGCGGACCGTGGCGTAGCCCATATGCACTTCGAAGCCGTAGTGCTGGTGATGGCTGCCGCAGCCGCACATCATGCGGTCGCGCATCACCTTGGCGACGATCGAGGCGGCGGCGATGGATTGCGAGCGCTGGTCGCCCTTGATCAGCGCGCGCCCCATGCAAGGCAGGCCCGGCGGCACGTCGCGCCCGTCGGCAAGCGCGAGCTTCGGCCGCACCGGCAGGCCGGCGACCGCACGGCGCATCGCCTCCAGGCTCGCCTTGAGGATGTTGCTGCCGTCAATGCCCTCGGCGCTGACGGAGGCCATCGACACGCCAAGCGCGGAGCCGATGATGCGCACGAACAGCGCCTCGCGCTGCAAGTGGCTGAGTCGTTTGGAATCGTCGAGGCCGTCTGGGATGTTGGCAGGGTCGAGCACGACCGCAGCCGCCACCACCGGTCCGGCCAGCGGGCCGCGTCCGGCCTCGTCCATCCCCGCCACTGGCCACAGACCTTCGGCCATCGCCTTCGTCTCGAAGGAGAAATCGGGTTTCTCGACGATTTCGAAGAGAGGCGGAGAATCAGAACGCGCGCGAGCCATGTTGCGGCGAGGTTCGCATCGGCTCTGATTCTCCGCAAGTCCCTCCGGGTCGGGTGGGGCGCCGGACCGGGAGGGCACCGTCTGCAGGCCGGGGCAGGCCGGACGGGATTTTTCGCCACGGCGGCAAACAGCCGCGGTCGTTCAAAGCAGCATCAACTGCTCCTGGTCCTTGCCGGCGGCGACGAACTGGTCGGTCCGCAGCGTGCGCCGCTCGGCATTGAGGCCGAGTCGCTTGGCGGTGATTTCGAAGCGCCGGCCGATCTGCCAGGCGTAAGGACCTGCGCCCTTCATGCGCTTGCCCCATTCCGAATCGTAATCCTTGCCCTCGCGCATCGAGCGGATCAGCGACATCACATGGCGATAGCGGTCGGGATAGTGGCGTAGCAGCCAGTCCTTGAAGATCGGGCTGACCTCGAGCGGCAGGCGCAGCACGACATAGCCCGCCTCGCGTGCGCCGGCATGGTGCGCCGAATCGAGGATGCGTTCCATCTCCTGGTCGGTCAGCCCGGGGATGATCGGTGCCACCATGACCGAAGCAGGGATGCCGGCATCCGCAAGCTGCCTGATCGCCTCCAGCCGCTTGGTCGGCGTCGAGGCGCGTGGCTCCATGGTGCGCGCCAGCATGCGGTCGAGCGTCGTCACCGACAACGCCACCTTGGCGAGGCCCCGTTCGGCCATGCGTGACAAGATGTCGATATCGCGCGTCACCAGGGCGGATTTGGTGACGATGCCAACCGGGTGCCCGCGCGCCTCCAGCACTTCGAGGATCTCGCGCATGATCCGGTACTGCTTCTCGATCGGCTGGTAGGGATCGGTATTGGTGCCGATGGCGATGGTCCGCGGCTGGTAACCGTCCTTCGACAGTTCCTTGTCAAGCAGGCGCGCCGCGTCCGGCTTCGCGAACAGCTTGGATTCGAAATCCAGCCCCGGCGACAGGCCCATGAAACTATGCGTAGGCCGCGCAAAGCAGTAGACGCAGCCATGCTCGCAGCCGCGATAGGGATTGATCGAGCGGTCGAAGGAGATGTCGGGCGATTCATTGCGGGTGATGATGGTGCGCGGCTTCTCGACCTGCACCTCGGTCTTGAAGGGAGGCAGTTCCTCCAGCGAGTTCCAGCCATCGTCGAAGACATGCCGGCTGACGGGCTCGAACCGACCGGACGGGTTGATGCCTGCCGACCGGCCGCGGTTGCGGTCCGGACGCACGCGCATGCCGCTCTGCTCGATCATCGCGTTGGCCATCTCGGCTCGTCCTGCTCCGAAGGCGGCAATGTCGGCGCGCATGATCGGTTCCATCTTCGCCCGCTCCCAGGGACTGTCCATGTTGCTTCGAATCGCTCTGCTCATGAATTTAATCCTATTTACCAGGCCAGAACAAAGCAAGAACTTTTTATGGTGCGCCGCAAAAACTGGCGCTGCGTTCCGCTTTCCGCTATTCGGCAAACGATGCTCACCGTTCTCATCGAGACCCACAATGACGAGGAGGGCCTCGCCCGCACGCTGGCGACGCTGATTGGCGGCGCGGTCGAGGGCGTGGTGCGCGAGGTCATCGTCTGCGACACCGGTTCCACCGACCAGACCCATCGCGTCGCCGAGCATGCCGGTTGCCAGTATGCGACCGACGGGGTCGCGGCAGCCATCCGGCATGCGAAGGGCGATTGGCTGTTGCTGCTGGAACCGGGTGCGCGACTGGTCGACGGATGGATCGACGAGGTCGTTGCGCATACCGCGAGGCAAACCATGGCGGCGCGGTTTTCACGCACACGCGCCGGCCGCGCGCCATTCCTGGCCCGGATCTTCTCGGGAAATCGGGCCTTGGCCGACGGGCTGCTGATCAGCAAGCGCCAGGCCGCGTCCTTGTCGAAAAAAGCCGGCGGCGCCGAGGCCCTCGCTCGCGGCCTGGCGACCAAGCGGCTGGATGCCGAAATCTGGGCCGCTCCGGCAAAACAAGAGCACCGCCCGTCCAAATGATTTTGCAGCTGCCCTGTCTACATGCGTTGCACATGTGACGCGCAGCTAGCTTCCGATCACGCGGGTGCCGGCGCGCAGGCCGCGGCTGATGATGGAAGTGGTTTCGGCGTCTCGCGGCCCTGGCGCCGACGTTTCCACGGCGAGCCGGTTATTCGCTAAAGCGCATTTCGACGGGCATCCAGCGAAGGCGACGCCTGGCTTGGCGCTGTGCCTTGCTTTCCGCGCCGTAGTCCACAGGGATCGGTTCCTGACTGAACCACCTTCGATCGTCCAGGGCGTTGATGATGACGATTGCTCTGGCATCGTCCTCTCCGGCGATTGCGGCGGTATAGACGCCGCATTCGCCGCAGATCAGGTAGTCGGCCGTCCCCAATCCAAAACGGTATTTCTTCAATCGCCGGACGTCCTTGACTGAGATGATCAGCCTGCCGTCCGGATCGGCGACGGCGCGCGAGCCATGCCTGGTACAGAACGAGCACTGGCAGGCGCGGACCTCGATTTTCGATGGATCGAGCTCGGTTGAAAATCGAAGGCGTATGTTGCCGCAATGGCACCCGCCACTATGCACAGTCATCGCATCCATCCCGTCGTCAACGGCGATGGCCGCCGCCGCGAGACGATACGTCCTGCCGCATCCGGTTTGGAATGGCCTTTCGAAGGCGAAGGTGGTGTTCTGCCTGGCAAACGCGGCTTGAAACCAGCGCGTTGCCTCGGCTTTCACGGAGCCGACATGCCGCGCCGCAGGTGCTCGTCCAGGCGCGGCATGATCTCGACGAAGTTGCAGGGCATGTGCCGGTAGTCGAGCTGCGCCTTCAAGATGCCGTCCCAGGCATCCTTGCAGGCGCCGGGCGAGCCCGGCAGCACGAAGACGAAGGTGGCGTTGACGACGCCGCCGGTCGCCCGGCTCTGGATCGTGGAGGTGCCGATCTTGTCGTAGGAAATGCGGTGGAACACCTCGGAAAAGCCGTCCATGCGCTTTTCGAAGATCGGCTCCAGCGCGTCCGGCGTCACGTCGCGCCCGGTGAAGCCGGTGCCGCCGGTGGTGATGACGACGTCGATGTCCTTGTCACGCGACCACGCCAGAACCTTGTCGCGGATCTTGTCGCGGTCGTCGGTGACAATGTCGCGGGCGGCGAGGATGTGGCCGGCTTCCGCGATACGATCGGCCAGCGTCTGGCCGGACCTGTCGTCGGCAAGGCTGCGCGTGTCGGAAACGGTCAGCACCGCGATGCGCACGGGGATGAAAGAACGGTTCTCGTCAGTCCTGGCCATGGGCATCTGCCTCCGCCGTCATGCTGCGCGTCGCGGCGACGAACCAGTCGGGTTGCCGGGCGCGGATGTCCGCGGCCGCGCGCTTGGCGACGTTGCCGGTCTCGAACAGGCCGAAGCACGTGGCGCCGGAACCCGACATGCGGGCAAAACCGGCTCCGGCCTTGCTCAGCACCGAAAGTGCCTTGCCGATAGCGGGCTCGATGGCGCGGGCCGCGGGCTCAAGGTCGTTGCGCGTGATCTCCAGCCAGTTGCGCAGGCCGTGGAAGTCGATCACGCGCGGCAGCGGCGGCAGCGCGTCATTGTCGCGCCGCGACAGCGCGTTGAACACGTCGGCTGTCGAGACCGCCTTGCCGGGATTGACCAGCACCAGTCCGAGCGCCGAGAAATCGGGCACGATCGATAGCTCCTCGCCGATGCCGCGCGCGATCAGCGGCCTGGCCGCCAGGCACATGGGAATGTCAGCGCCGAGCGAAAGCCCGATCCGCGCCAGCGCGGCTTCGTCGATGTCGAGTTGCCAGGTCGATGCCAGGCCGCGCAGCACCGCTGCCGCATCACTCGATCCGCCGCCGACGCCGGAGGCGACCGGCAGGTTCTTTTCGAGCCTGATGGCGACCGGCGGCGTGCTCCGAAGACCGGCCGCCTGCCGCAGCGCGTCGCGCGCCCTGAGCACCAGATTGCTGCCGTCGACAGGAACATCCGGAGCGTAGCGGCCGGACACGCTGAAATCGTCTCGTTCGGCAAGCGCGATCTCGATCCTATCGCCAAAGCGCGTGAACACCGCCAGGCTTTCGATCAGGTGGTAACCGTCATCGCGCCTGCCGGTGACGTGCAGAGCAAGGTTTATCTTGGCGGGCGCCGGCCACATCCGGACGCGCTGACCGGATTCCAGGCTCTCGATTGCGAGTGAAATGAGGATCAGTCCTTGGCCAGCCGGTACTCGCCGGTCTTCGGATCCTTCACCAGCGTCCCCATCGCGCCGTTTGCCGTCTGCTTTTCGGTGCGCCGCACCTTGGCGGTTACACGCTCGGCCTCGCGGATAAAGGTGCGGTAGCCAAAATAGGCGGCGATCCCGACGACGGCGAAGAAAATGATCTGCGGCATATCAAAACTCCTCCCACGCTGGGCCGGCGAAGGGCGGCCGGTCGGGTCGGTTGGCGCATGTCGTCCAAAG
The DNA here is from genome assembly GCF_020165515.1 of Mesorhizobium sp. BR1-1-13. Lineage (NCBI taxonomy): Bacteria > Pseudomonadati > Pseudomonadota > Alphaproteobacteria > Hyphomicrobiales > Phyllobacteriaceae > Mesorhizobium > Mesorhizobium sp. BR1-1-13. The sequence continues at coordinate 249,941 of NZ_JAIUIH010000002.1, read as the reverse complement.
ACGGGTTCTGGAGAAAAACGACATGCATGGAACTTCGGGGTTCATGCTAGACGGTTTTGCCGGGTTTTCAAAGCCCGAAGCGCGCCCACAGAGCGCGCTCTTGCGCCGCATCTATCACGCCGCCGGTGGCAGCGGCGGCAATATCGGGCGCCGAAAAGCCCTTGCTCGAGCCGAACAGCCCGAAGCGGCCGAACAAACCGCGCGGTGCCGAGATCAGCCTGAGTTGAGTTTTCGCCCCGAACCGCGTCTTGAGCACGGATCGCATGTCGCCGAGCGCATCGACAAGCCCAAGCTCCAGGCCCCGCTTGCCGGTCCAGAACAGGCCCGTGAACAGGTCGGGATCGTCCTTGAGCTTGGTGCCGCGCCGCTCCTTGACCAGATCGATGAAGGTTTCGTGCACTTCGAGCTGCAGCGCCTTCAGCCGTTCGATGTCTTCCTTCTTCTCGGGCTTGAACGGATCGAGCACCGACTTGTTCTGCCCCGCCGTGTGGACGCGGCGCTCGACGCCGATCTTCTTCATCAACTCCGGGAAGCCGAACGAGGCCGAGACCACGCCGATCGAGCCGACGATGGACGATGGGTCGGCGAAAATCTCATCGCCGGCCACCGCGATCATGTAGCCGCCGGAGGCAGCGACGTCCTCGACGAAGACCAGCACCTTTCTGTTCTTCTCGATCGCCAGGTCGCGGATGCGCTTGAAGATCAGCCGCGACTGCACCGGCGAGCCGCCGGGCGAATTGATGGAGATGGCGATCGCAGGCGCGTCGAAGGAAAACGCCTTTTCGATCAGGCCGGCGGTGGAGGCAAGCGACAGGCTCGGACGGAACGGGCCGCCGCCCGCCAGGATGGTGCCGTGCAGCCGGATGACCGGAATGGTGACGACTGTGGAACGCCAGGATTTCGGCAGCAGGCGGTTGAAAAGGCGTTTCACTGAGGTCGATCTCCGCTCGATGGGTTGCCAGCATGTAGGAATTTCAAGACCAACGGCAATGCCGCGGCCATCGCGGCCAGGTTGTGTTCAATCTCCGAACAGGGAGGCGAGGCCGTTGTTGATCATCTCCGTCCGTTCCGACGGGCCGTCGCCCGTCTGCGCGTGAAGCATCAAAGGCGGCCGGATGGCGAGTTTGCCGCGCGCTCCGAGCGTTGCCCTGACGATGATGCGGATCGCCGCGGCATCGGGGCGGGGATGCACGGCCAGCATCTCGGCGTCGCCGAAGCGGCCCGCGATCGCATCGAGAAGCGAACCGAGTTGCTCGGGCCGCGCGATGACGGCAAGCCCGCCGCGCGGCCTGACCACCGCCGCGGCACTGCGGATCCAGCCCTCTAGCAGCCCGTCCTCCATGACATGCGCTTCCTTTCTCAAGCGCTCGGGCGTGGCGCGGTCCTGCGCGGCGTTGAAGGGCGGATTCATGATGACGAAATCGAAATCATTGTCGCCGAGGCCGGCCGCCGTCCTGGCGCGGCCCGAAAGCGCGACATTGGCGACGAGCACCGAAGCGCGGTCGGCCAGATGCGCGTTCCCGGGATGCGCGAGCGTGGCCGCGGCGAAAGCCGCCATTTCCGGCGCGCGTTCGACCAGCAGGGCCCGGGCCGTCGGGCAGCGCGCCAGAACGGCAAGTGCCGCGGCACCGGCGCCGGCGCCGAAATCGGCGAGATGCCCGCCGAACGAAGACGGCACGGCAGCCGCCAGCATCATGGCGTCCATGCCGGCGCGATGGCCGCCATGCTTGGGCTGCACCAGCCAGAACCGGCCGCGATGGAAGGCATCGACCGTGTGGGCCGGCGTGTCCGGGGCGAGGGCGGCTGGCGCGGCGGACATTATTTTTGGCGGATCTCGTTGGCGATGCCGGCATCCGTCAGGATGCGCCGCGCCGCGTCGGCCTTGTCGGCGTCGACCATGACGCGCCGCGGCAGGATGCCGAGCGAGCCGTCGAGCACGCTCATATTCTGGTCGGCCACGAAGCAGCCGATGCCGGCATCGCGCATCAGCGATTCGACGAAGGAGATGATGACGGCGTCGTTGGTGCGAATGAGCTCTATCATCGGACGAAACTCTCAGTTTGCCGCGTTCATGTAAACGCATGCGGGGCCCGAAACCAGAGTAGCCGCGCCAATTCGCCACTTGCCGTGGCAGCGTTCGCCGCCCTAGAGTCCGTAACGGAACTAAGGGTGCCGTCGCACGCGTTACATCAGACGGGAGAGTTTGTCGTGGGTGTCGTTCTCAACATCGAAAACGGAAAGCGGGAACCCGCCTCCATCAAGGATCTGATCGACCTCACGGCGGCCGACATGGGGCGCGTCAACGAATTGATCCTCTCGAAGGCCGGATCCGATGTCGAGATGATCCCGGAGGTCGCCAACCACCTGATCTCGTCGGGCGGCAAGCGGCTCAGGCCGATGCTGACGCTCGCCGCCGCACAGATGTTCGGCTATGCCGGCGAGGGCCACGTAAAGCTCGCCACATCGGTCGAGTTCATGCACACCGCGACGCTGCTCCACGACGACGTCGTCGACGAGAGCGGCATGCGACGCGGCAAGAAGACGGCCCGCATGATCTGGGGCAACCAGGCGAGCGTGCTGGTCGGCGACTTCCTGCTCGGCCAGGCATTCCGCATGATGGTCGATGTCGGTTCGCTGGAGGCGCTCGACATCCTGTCGAGCGCGGCCTCGATCATCGCCGAGGGCGAGGTCATGCAGCTTGCCGCCGCCAAGAACCTGGAGACCACCGAGGACGAGCATTTCGCCGTCATCAAGGCCAAGACCGCGGCCTTGTTCTCGGCTGCCGCCGAGGTCGGCCCTGTCATCGCCCAGGCGACGCGCAACGACCGCGCCGCCTTGCGCTCCTATGGCATGAACCTCGGGCTCGCCTTCCAACTGATCGACGATGCGCTGGACTATGGCGGCACCAGCAAGGATCTCGGCAAGAATGTCGGCGACGATTTTCGCGAGGGCAAGGTGACGCTGCCGGTCATTCTCGCCTACCGGCGCGGCAGCAAGGCCGAGCGCACTTTCTGGAAGCGCGCCATCGAGGACAATGTCACCGATGACGCCGGCCTCGAAAAGGCGATCGGGCTGATGACCCACCACGGCGCGATCGCCGACACGATCGGGCGTGCCCGTCATTTCGGCGAGATCGCCCGCGACGCGCTGGCGCCGCTGGAGGCGACGCCGCAGAAATCGGCGCTGATCGACGTCATCGATTTCTGCATCAGCCGGGTGAACTGAGCCGCTGCCTTTCACGCAGCTCTCCTTGGCTCGTGCTGGGGAGAAATCCGTGAATCCGTCTCCGCCGCCTCGACAAGCTGCCCGACCGCAAATTATCTATAAAACATGGCAAAGGGCACGGACGACACCATCGCGGTGCGCATCGGCAAGGTTCTGGCTGATCGCATCATCTCGGGCGCGATCGAGCCGGGCGCGCGGCTGCGGCAGGATCATGTCGCCGAGGAGTTTAACACCAGCCATGTTCCCGTGCGCGAGGCCTTTCGCCGTCTCGAGGCGCAAGGCCTGGCCGTCAGCGAACCGCGCCGCGGCGTGCGCGTGGCGGCTTTCGACCTCGGCGAGGTCAAGGAGGTCGCCGAAATGCGGGCAGCGCTCGAAGTGCTGGCGCTCCGCCATGCGGCGCCGCATCTGACCTCGGCTATTCTCGACCGGGCCGAGGAGGCCACCAAGGCCGGCGACAAATCCCGGGACGTCAGGTCGTGGGAAGAAGCCAACCGCGCCTTTCACCGGTTGATCCTGGCGCCATGCGGCATGTCGCGTCTTCTCGCCACCATCGATGACCTGCACGCCGCAAGCGCCCGTTTCCTGTTCGCCGCATGGCGCTCGGAATGGGAGACCCGCACCGATCAGGACCACCGGGCGATATTGGCCGCCTTGCGGCAGGGCAACACCGAATCGGCCGCGGCGACATTGGGGCGGCACGTGCAGTGGATTGGCCGCAAGCCGGTCAGGACAGCCTCCGGCACCACGCGAGAGGCCTTCGCGATCGTGGGCTAACCGCCCTTGCGCAAGGCATGCCTTGCCTTCGTCCGAAATTTGTGGCTTCGATAATAGATCGAAGGCAGAAATTATCTATAGTTTTGGATCGACCAAGGGAGTCCCTATGACCGACATCGCGTTCTCGTCCGCAAAACCGTCCTTCAGCCCGCTCCGGCTTCAGGAGCGATCGCTCGGCTGGCAGGTGGGCGCCGTCGTGCTCGGCACGTTCTTCCTGGCGCTGTCCTCCTATATCGAGGTGCCGATGGTGCCGGTTCCTGTGACGATGCAAACCTTCGCCGTGACGCTGGTCGGCGCGCTCTATGGCTGGCGGCTGGGCGCGATCACCATCGCCGCCTGGCTGGTCGAGGGTGCGGTCGGCTTCCCGGTTCTGGCCGGCGGGGCCGCCGGCGTACAGCATTTCATCGGCCCGACGGGCGGCTATCTCTTCGCCTTCCCGGTTGTCGGCGCGCTGGTCGGCTGGCTGGCGGAGCGCGGCTGGAACGGCGGGAGGGGCGTGCTTGCCTTCGTCGCCATGCTGCTCGGCAACCTGCTGTGCCTTGCCCTTGGCACGGCGTGGCTCGCCGTCATCATCGGCGCTGAGAAGGCTGTCGCCTTCGGGTTCCTGCCGTTCGTCCTTGGCGGCCTGCTCAAGTCGGCGCTTGGCGCGGCCACGCTGATGGCGCTCCCGCGCGGCAGGGCGAAATAGCTGGCGCGGATGTGGCAGGCCTTCTTGGCCGGCCTCACCCGCCGGACCTGCCAGGGCTGCGAATGGAACGGCCTGTGCAGCGCGGTGGCGTCGGGCGGATACCAGGGCGCACGCCTGCCGGGCAACTCCTGACGCCGATGCGCCGGTTTCGGGCTGAAAACCGTTCTCTGCCGGCATGGTTTGTTAATCGGGTGACCCGATTGTGAATTCGAGGAAGATTGAAGCGTGACCCCAAAAAGGCCATGCTTTTCTCCGAAAGATCGAATCTACGTCGATCCCGCTGACGCGGAGATGGCGCCTGGCTGAAAGGGATACGATGCAGCAGGGACGTGCGCGCTGGCTGACAAGGCTGGCACTTGTGACGGGCATGGCGATTTCGGCGCTGCCGGCCTATGCCAAGCAGACCACCGAACCGGTGAAGATCACATCCTTCTCGGGAGCCTATCTGGCTGCCCGGATCGCCGAAGGTGACAACGACCTCGACAACGCCATCGCCTATTACAAGCAGGCCCTGGCCTTCGATCCGAGCGATACGGGCCTGCAGCAGAGCCTGATGCTGTCGCTGATCGCGCAAGGACGCTTCGACGAATCCCTTGTCTATGCCGACAAGCTCAAGGAAGTTCCTGACGTCGAACGGTTCTCGCGCCTGGCGCTGGCGGTGGATTCCTTCCACAAGAAGGATTTTTCCAAGGCGCAGTACTGGCTGAAGCTGTCGCTGGAATCCGATCTCGACCGGCTGATCTCCGGCGTCATGTCCGGCTGGGCCCAAGAGGGCGCCGGCGACCCCAGCGAGGCGATGGCATTCATCGACAAGCTGCAGGGGCCGGACTGGTTCGGCCTGTTCAAATCCTTCCACCGCGCGCTGATTGCCGACGCGTCCAACATGCCTGAGAAGGCCGACGCGATCTACGCCGCGACCATGCAGGACACCGCCGCCGGCAGTGCGGCTCCCGAAACCTGGATGCGCAATGCGCAGGCCTATGCCTCGTTCCTGGCCCGCAAGGGCGACACGGCCAAGGCGGTATCGGTGCTCGACCAGGCCGAAGCGTTTTCGCCGGGCAAGCTGGAAATCGTCGCCTTGCGCGACAGGATCAGCAAGGGTGACAAGATCCCGCCTTTCGTTGCCGGTCCGTCCGACGGAGCCTCCGAGATACTGCTCGATCTGGCGACCGCGCTCAATCGCGGCGGCGGTGAGCCTTTCGTCAGGCTCTATCTGCAATATGCGCTGGCGCTGAAGCCCGACAGCGATGCCGCCCTGGTGCAGCTTGCCGCCGTTTCCGAACAACTGAAGGACGGCGAGGGGGCCATCGCGCTTTACCGGCGGATACCGGATAGCTCGCCGCTGAAGGAGCTTTCGGACTTACAGCTTGGCCTCAACCTGGCTGATCTCGACCGCCATGACGAGGCGATCACGCATCTGAAGGCCTTCGTCGATGCGCATCCCAACGACATGCGCGCCTACCTGGCGCTTGGTGGGGTCTATTCGTCGAAGGAGGATTTCCGTTCCGCCGCCAATCTCTACGACAAGGCTGTCGAGGCGCTGAAGACGCCGACCGCCGCCAACTGGAATATCTTCTACCAGCGCGGCATCGCCTATGAGCGGCTGAAGGAATGGCCGAAGGCCGAGCCGAATTTCCGCAAGGCGCTGGAATTGCAGCCCGACCAGCCGCAGGTGCTGAACTATCTCGGCTATTCCTGGGTCGACATGAATATGAACCTGAAGGAAGGCCTGGCGATGATCCAGAAGGCCGTCGATCTCAGGCCGAGCGACGGTTACATCGTCGACTCGCTGGGCTGGGCCTATTTCCGCCTCGGCAGGTACGATGACGCGGTCCGCGAAATGGAACGCGCCGTGTCGCTGAAGCCGGAGGATCCGGTGTTGAACGACCACCTCGGCGACGCCTACTGGCGCGTCGGCCGCAAGCTCGAAGCCACCTTCCAGTGGAACCAGGCGCGCGACCTGAAGCCGGACCCCGACGTGCTTGCCGCCTTGCAGCAGAAGCTGATGAAGGGCCTGCCGCCGATCGAGTCCAACACGGCGCAGGAAACCCCCAAGGTCAAGCCGGCGCCGGCCGCGCCGAAGGGCTAAGATGAAATGATGTTGCTTGCGAACGGGGCCCTTGTCGGGCCCCGTTTTCGTTGGCAGCCGTGTCAGAACAGCTTGCGGTAGACGACGAAGCCCGAGCGCTCGCCGATCCTGTCGTAGAGCTTCATGGCGGTGTGATTGGTCTCGTGCGTCAGCCAGTACACCCGGCCCGAACCGGCCGCTTGCGCCCGCTCGTAGACGCCCTCGATGAGAGCCCGGCCGATGCCTTTGCCGCGCAGGGTCTCGTCGGTGAAAAGATCCTGCAGGTAGCAGTTCGGCGCGATCGCCGTGGTGCTGCGGTGAAAGAGGTAATGGACAAGGCCGACAAGCTGGCCCTCGCTTTCGGCAACCAGCGCATGCACCGGCTCATAGGCGTCGAAGAAGCGCGACCATGTCATGGCGGTGATCTCGCTTGCCAGCGCCGTCTCGCCCCAGCGCCCGTAAAACGCGTTATAGCCGTCCCACAGCGGCAGCCATTGCTCGAAATCCTGGTGCGTGACCGGGCGGACGATGATGGAGTTGGGCATGGCTGACCTGTTGTCTGGCGAGGCGCAGTTGTGAGCGTTCACCAGAAGGCACGCACTCATGGCCGGCAATGGGCCAGCCGCTCGCAAAGCTTTCGACATGCCTCGCGAGGCCCGCGCCTTGCTTGACGCTTCGCCGCCGTGTCTCTAGGACGGGGCCGCAAGTCAGCCCTTGCAGTCGAGGCCACCGTGACGATTGAAATCCCCGCCCATATGCATCCCAGCCGCTCCTTTCAGGGGCTGATCCTGACTTTGCACAATTACTGGGCGGACTATGGCTGCGTGATCCTCCAGCCCTACGACATGGAGGTCGGCGCCGGCACCTTCCATCCGGCAACGACGCTGCGGGCGCTTGGACCGAGGCGCTGGAACGCCGCCTACGTCCAGCCTTCGCGCCGCCCCAAGGACGGCCGTTACGGCGAGAACCCGAACCGGCTGCAGCATTACTACCAGTATCAGGTGATACTGAAACCCAACCCGCCCAATCTGCAGGAACTTTATCTCGGTTCGCTGGCAGCGATCGGCGTCGACCCGCTGCTGCACGACATCCGCTTCGTCGAGGACGACTGGGAAAGTCCGACGCTCGGCGCCTGGGGGCTTGGCTGGGAATGCTGGTGCGACGGCATGGAAGTGTCGCAGTTCACCTATTTCCAGCAGGTCTGCGGCATCGAGTGCGCGCCGGTTGCCGGCGAACTCACCTACGGTCTGGAACGGCTGGCCATGTATGTGCAGGGCGTCGACAATGTCTATGATCTCAGCTTCAACGGCCGCGAAGGCGCCGACAAGGTGAGCTATGGCGATGTCTTCCTGCAGGCCGAGCAAGAATATTCGCGCCACAATTTCGAATATGCGAATACGGCGATGCTGCTGCGTCACTTCGAGGATGCCGAGGCCGAGTGCAAGGCGCTGCTTGATGCCGGCGCGCCGGCATCCAACGACAACCTGCCGATGCACCGCATGGTCTTCCCTGCCTATGACCAGTGCATCAAGGCCAGCCACGTTTTCAACCTGCTCGACGCACGCGGCGTGATTTCGGTCACCGAGCGGCAGAGCTATATCCTGCGGGTGCGCAATCTGGCGAAGGCCTGCGGCGAGGCGTTCCTGCTCACCCAGGCTGGCGGGCTCGCGGCCTGAGCCTCAGGCATCCGTCATCTCGAGAGAGGCGTTGACGGGCGACAGGATTTGGCCGCTCGGGCCGGCCATCGTCCGCAATGCCTGCCTTACGCCCGGCATCGAAAAGGTGCCGTGAACCTGCGCGGTGAAGCAGGCGCTGAGCGCGAGGACTTGCAGGAATGTCGATGCCGTTTTCATGGTCGTTCAGCCAATAGCTCTCTGCCTGAGCGTGGGTCGCTTCAGCGCTGCGTTCGGTTCATGGAAATCTTTGATCCAAGGACGGGTGGGATCATCCCGTCCCGACAGGACGCCCAAAATTTCTGGAAAGGGTGACAGCGGCCAGCCGAGTTGCTATGGCCCGCGGACCATTGCTGCGTGAGCTTCAACCATGCCTGACCTGCTTCTAGAACTTCGCTCCGAGGAAATACCCGCCCGCATGCAGCGCAAGGCAGCGGGCGATCTCAAGAAGATGCTGACCGACGGTCTGGTCGAGGCAGGGCTGACCTACGAGGCGGCGCGTGAGTACTGGACGCCGCGGCGGCTGGCGCTCGACATCAGGGGCCTTACCGCGCGCTCGAAGGACATCAGCGAGGAGATCAAGGGCCCGTCGACGACGGCGCCTGAACAGGCAGTCCAGGGCTTCCTACGCAAGGCCGGGCTTTCCTCGATCGCCGAGGCACACGTCCATTCCGACCCGAAGAAGGGCGACTTCTATGTCGCGCACATTTCGAAGCCGGGCAGGGCGGCCGAAGAGATCATCGCCGGGCTGGTGGCTGATATCATCCGCAATTTCCCGTGGCCGAAATCGATGCGCTGGGGGCCGGCGTCGGCCAAGCCGGGCTCGCTGCGCTGGGTACGGCCGCTGCAATCGATCCTGTGCACCTTCGGCCCCGAAACCGAGGAGCCTGTCGTGGTCGATTTCGAGATCGATGGCATCCGTTCGGGCAATGTCACCTACGGCCACCGCTTTCACGCACCCGGCGAAATCACCGTGCGTCGCTTCGACGACTATGTGGGCAAGCTGGAAGCGGCCAAGGTCGTGCTCGACGCCGACCGGCGCAAGGAGATCATCCTCGCCGACGCCCGCAATCTGGCTTTCGCCAACGGACTCGACCTTGTCGAGGACGAGGGACTTTTGGAAGAGGTCTCCGGGCTGGTGGAATGGCCCGTGGTATTGATGGGCGAATTCGAGCAGGATTTCCTCGCCATTCCGGCCGAGGTGATCCGGCTGACCATCCGCGCCAACCAGAAGTGCTTTGTCACGCGCCCGCAAGGGCAAGGCGATGCGCTTTCCAACCGCTTCATCGTCACCGCCAACATCGAGGCGAGCGATGGCGGCAAGGAGATCGCCCACGGCAACGGCAAGGTGGTGCGCGCGCGCCTCTCCGACGCGCTCTATTTCTGGACGACCGACCAGGGCGATCTGCCCGATCTCGCCGAGCTCGAGGCGTCGGCGAAAAAGTTCGGGCTCGACCTCAACAAGCCGCTCGACCAGCGCATGGCCCGGCTCGACCATCTCAATGTGACCTTCCACGCCAAGCTCGGCACTCAGGGCGAGCGGGTTGAGCGGATTGCCAAGCTTGCTGAGGAATTGGCGCCGGTCGTAGGCGCCGATCCCGCGTTGGTGCGCCGCGCCGCTGTCCTGGCCAAGGCCGATCTCACCACCGAAGTCGTCGGCGAATTTCCAGAACTACAAGGCGCCATGGGGCGCAAATATGCGCTGCTGCAGGGCGAGCATGTGAGCGTCGCGGCAGCGATCGAAGAGCATTACAAACCGCAGGGCCCTTCCGATCGGGTGCCAACTGATCCGGTATCCGTCACTGTTGCGCTCGCCGACAAGCTCGACATGCTGGTCGGGTTCTGGACTGTCGATGAGAAGCCGACGGGCAGCAAGGATCCCTTTGCGCTGCGCCGTGCGGCGCTTGGCGTAGTTAGGATTTTGATTGAAACGGGCACCTCGTTGCGCTTGGCAAAGACGCTACAAAATCAATGGATGAATTGGTCAAACACTCGCTTTATGAGAGAGCTGCGGCGACCACTAGAAGTTATCAAATCTGCAACCAAAGCCGGATTTGATATTGGTGATCCGCAGGATAGCGAGTCCTTGATTACAGCTATCGCCGGACAACTCAAAACTTTTGATCGCGATACGATCGAGCGAGATCTCAATCGCCATAGGGAGGTTTTGGTCCCGGACCTCCTGTCCTTCTTCCACGACCGCCTGAAGGTCTATCTCCGCGATCAAGGTGCGAGGCACGACCTGATCGATGCCGTCATCACGCCCCAATCGGACGACCTCCTGCAGATCGTTCGTCGCGTCGAGGCATTGGGCTCCTTCCTCGATACCGAGGATGGCAGGAACCTGCTCGCCGGCACCAAACGCGCGGCCAACATCCTGGCTGCCGAGGAGAAGAAGAAAACGCTCGTCGCCGAAACCGTTGAGCCGGCGCTGTTCCGCGAGGATGCCGAAAAATCGCTTTTCGCGGCGGTGAATCAGGCCGAGAAGCAAGCCGGCGAAGCGATTCAAAACGAAGACTTTTCCGCCGCCATGCTGGCGCTTAGCGTTTTGCGCGAACCAGTTGATTCATTCTTTGAAGGCGTTCTCGTGAATGATGAGGATCAGGCCGTGCGCGCCAATCGATTGGCGCTGCTCGCCCGCATCCGCGCGGCCACCGACCAGGTCGCGGATTTCTCCAAGATCGCGGGTTAGAGGGACTTCAGGCGAAGCGACGCTCGTCCTCGGCGGCAAAAGCGGCCTGTCCGGCACGGTGCCGGACGCCGGACCGACGTCAAGACAGCCGTTACTTGAGTTTGCCGACCCCAGGGACGGGCTGCTGCGCTGCCGCCGCCGGCGCGGCTGCCGGTGATGTCGCCGGGGTCTTCTGCCCATTCGCCGCAGGTGCCGCCGAAGCGGTGGCGGTTGCAGTGGCCGGCGCCTTGGCTTGTGTGGGCGTCGAGAAGGCGCTGCCGACGATACCGCCTCGAATGATCATCGGGTTTTGCAGGAAGCCGTGCCGCGCCTCAGGCGCGTTCGGGATCGCCGCCACCTTTTCATAGGTGACGTCGGGGTCACCGAGCGCGGTGACCGACCGCATATCGCCTGCCTTGGCAGCATCGGCTGCCTCCAGCGTGACAATGGACGGCGTCGAGGCCGGCGCACCGGGAAAGACGAGTGACGAGGCCTGGGCTCCGCCGGCCATCGCCGCCAGAGTGATAGCAAGCGTTCCCCAAATACGCACAGACACGATGAAAGCTCCCCATTGCCCGGAAGCCGCACGATAGCGGGTCGGAATTGATGCCGGCTTTCGCGGAACCGTAGCATTTTAGGGATTGGCAAATCGCCAAGGGACGGGCTTGCCCCTTGGACGCCATCGTACTACGCAGCCGGCATCCGTGAGGTGACCAGCGTGGTTGAAATTCTTGCCGTCGACGAGGCGATGGAACGGGCATTGGCGCTGCTTGAAAGCGGCGACGTGGTCGCCATTCCGACCGAGACCGTCTATGGGCTCGCCGGCGACGCCACCAACGGCATCGGCGTGGCGCGCATTTTCGAGGCCAAGGGACGGCCGCGGTTCAACCCGCTGATCGCCCATGTCGCCGACATGGCGATGGCCGAGCGCGTTGCTTTGTTCGATCCGCTGTCGAGGAAATTGGCGCTTGCGTTCTGGCCAGGTCCTTTGACGCTGGTGCTGCCGCAGCGGCCAGGCAACGACATTCATCCGCTGGTCACGGCCGGGCTCGACACGATCGCCTTGCGCATGCCGAGGGGCTTCGGCGGCGACCTGATTGCAAGGCTCGGCCGGCCGCTTGCGGCTCCCAGCGCCAATTCCTCCGGCAGGATCAGCGCGACGACGGCGCAAGCCGTGGCGGCTGATCTCGGCGCCCGCATAAAATTGGTCGTCGATGGCGGCGCGACGCCGGTCGGGCTGGAATCGACCATCCTCAAGGCCGAAGAGGGAAAATTGCGCCTCCTGAGGCCCGGCGGCATTGCCGCCCAGGAAATCGAGGCGGTCGTCGGCATGGAGCTGTTGCGCGGCGCCGACGCCGGTGTCGAGGCGCCGGGCATGCTCGCCTCGCACTATGCGCCTGACGCCGCCGTGCGGCTAAACGCCGGGACCATCGGCGAGGGCGAGGCGCTGCTGGCTTTCGGCAAACGCCGCGCCGAAGGCTGGCAAAAGGCTGCCGCTTGCCTCAATCTGTCCGAGACCGGCGACCTGCGCGAAGCGGCGAGCAATCTTTTCGCTTATATGCAGGAACTCGATCGCAGCGGCGCGCGGACCATCGCCGTCGAACCCGTTCCCTTCGACGGGCTCGGCGAAGCGATCAACGATCGGCTTTCGCGTGCCGCCGCGCCGCGTGACAATAGCTTGCCGCCAACATAGTTTCGCGCACATGACCGATATCGCCGAGATTCCCGACACCGCTCTCATCGACCGCTTCGCGGCGATCGTCGGCGAGAAATACGCGCTGCGCGACCAGCGCGATATCGCGCCCTACATCACGGAACGGCGCGGGCTATGGCATGGCGCGACATCGCTTGTGCTGCGGCCGGGCAGCGTCGAGGAAGTCAGTCGCATCATGCGGCTGGCGACCGAGACGGCGACGCCGGTCGTGCCGCAAAGCGGCAACACAGGGCTGGTCGGCGCCCAGGTGCCGGACAAGTCCGGGCGCGAGATCGTGCTGTCCTTGTCGCGGCTGAATCGCATTCGCGAGATCGACGTCCTGTCCAACACCGTGACGGCGGAGGCCGGCGTCATCTTGCAGACGCTGCAGGAAGCGGCCGATGCCGCCGACCGGCTGTTTCCGCTGTCGCTGGCCGCGCAAGGCTCCTGCCAGATCGGCGGCAATCTTTCCTCCAATGCAGGCGGCACCGGCGTGCTGGCCTATGGCAATGCGCGCGAGCTTTGCCTCGGCGTCGAGGTGGTGCTGCCGACGGGCGAGGTGTTCGACGATCTGCGCAAGCTGAAGAAGGACAATACCGGCTACGACCTCAAGAACCTGTTCGTCGGCGCCGAAGGCACGCTCGGCATCATCACGGCCGCGGTGCTGAAACTCTTCCCGAAGCCGAAAGGCCGCGAGATTGCGTTCGTCGGCCTGCCGTCGGCCGAGGCGGCGCTGTCGCTGTTCAGCCTGGCGACGGACCGCGCCGGCGCCGCGCTCACCGCCTTCGAGCTGATCGGCAAGCGGCCGTACGATTTCACGCTGGCGCATGCCCAGGGCGTGGTGCGGCCGCTGGCGCAGGATTGGCCGTGGTATGTGCTGATGCAGATCTCGTCCGGCCGCTCGCCGGAAGATGCCAGGGCCCTGATCGAGGACGTGCTCGGGGCCGGGCTGGAACAGGAAATTGTCGGCGATGCGGTGATCGCGGCCAGCCTTGCGCAAGGCGATGCCTTCTGGAATTTCCGCGAGGTGCTGCCCGACGCGCAGAAGCCCGAGGGCGCCTCGATCAAGCATGACATTTCGGTCCCGGTGGCATCGATCCCGCGTTTCATCGAAGAGGCCGCCGGCGCGGTGGCTTCGGTTAGCCCTGGAGCGCGCGTGGTCTGCTTCGGCCATATGGGCGACGGCAATCTCCACTATAACATCTCGCGGCCCGTCGATGGCGATGACGAGGCGTTCCTCGATCTCTACCATCCCATGAACAAGGCGGTGCACGACGTCGTGCGCTCCTTCCACGGCTCGATCTCGGCCGAGCACGGCATCGGCCAGCTGAAGCGGGACGAACTGATCGCCACCGCCCCGCCCATGGCGATCGACCTGATGCGCAGGGTCAAGCAGGCTTTCGACCCGGCCGGCATCATGAACCCCGGTAAGGTTATCTGATCCTTTCGGAATCGAGCGCGCGGTCGCATTCCGATAACCATCCCCGTGATCAGCAAAATTTAACCGACTTTCTTAAGCGCGGCGGTAAGGAGGCCGCGCTACTGTTTCCCCATAACGAGGCCGGGAAAACTGGCCCGGAGAGAACCGGACACCGGCTCTCAGGAGAAACAGGAAGGCATTCAATGAACACTGGACTGAAGCCAGTCTGGGCGGGACGCAATATGCGCCTCGACCCATTCCGCCTGCCGCAGGTGGTAAGCTACGCCACACGCGACGACTATGGCGACGTGACCTTCACCATCGACCACCGTGGCGCCGTGATCCGCCGCCTGCTGGAGATGAGCGGCGTACCGGCGATCATCGCTCTGCCCGCCAATGCGTTCCGCGGCGTTGCCGCCCGCGCGATGGAGGATCCGGAAGGCAATGTCACGGTGACCCTGGAACTCCTGCACAACGATCCCATGCTGTCGGTGCCGCTGCTGGTCGCCGACGACCTCGACGACGTCGCCGCCGACTGGCGCGCCTGGGCCGACGCCTATCGCTTGCCGATGCTGTTGATCGAATCGGACGGCGTTGCCCGCACGCTGGAGGAATCGCTCGGCGCCGCCATCAAGACGCTGCCGCCGCAGGACCGCCGCAAGGGCCGCGTTTCGACCATGCGCCGCCCGCGCTTCCTCGCCCGCCGCAGGGCGGGTGACCTCGGTCTCAGGCTGGTGATCGACGGCGACGAGATCATCGCGCGCGAATAGGCTGAAATTCTGTCTGGAAGGCTGGCGCCGGCTGGCGCCACCTTCTCTCCGTAAACGGGGAGAAGGGAAAACTACACCAGTGGCTTGAGCGCCACCCACAGCGCGCCGCCGATGAGGCCGAGGAAGATCAGCCAGCCGACCTGGTTGTTCGACCTGAACAGCCGCAGGCATTGATCCGGATTGTCGATATCCAGCACCAGGATCTGCCGCGCCATGTGGGCGCCGGCGGCGATCAGTCCGGCCAGCGCCACGACGGGAGCCTGCGCCGACGCGAAGGCGATGGCGAAACAGACAAGCGCGCCGCCGTAAAGCCCGGCCAGCCACGACTTGGTGTTGTCGCCGAACAGGCGCGCGGTCGAGCGTACGCCCACGATGGCGTCGTCTTCCTTGTCCTGGTGCGCATAGATCGTGTCGTAGCCGATCACCCACAGGATCGAGCCGACATAGAGCATGATGGCCGGTCCGTCGATGTCGCCGAACTCAACCGCCCATCCCATCAGAGCACCCCAGGAAAAGGCAAGGCCGAGAACCAGTTGCGGCCAGTTGGTGATCCGTTTCATGAATGGATAGATGGCGACGATGACCAGCGAGCAGACGCCGAGCAGGATGGCGAAGCTGTTGAACTGCAAGAGCACGGCAAGTCCGACCAGTGCCTGCAGGATGACAAACAGCCACGCCCCGCGCCGCGTGACCTTGCCCGACGGGAGCGGCCGCGAGCGCGTGCGCTCGACCTGATTGTCGATGTCTTCGTCAGCCAGGTCGTTGTAGGTGCAGCCGGCGCCGCGCATGGCGATGGCGCCGGCCAGGAACAGCACGAGATACAAGGGTGCCGGCAGCAGCGAAAGAAGCGGATCGCCCGGGCGGGGATAGGCACTGGCCGCGAGAGCCGCGGACCACCAGCACGGCCACAAAAGCAACTGCCAGCCGATCGGCCTGTCCCATCTAGCGAGCTGTGCATAGGGCCAAATTGGCCGCGGCAGCACGCGATAGACCCAATGGCCGTTCGGCGCGTCGGCGACGCGGCCCTGGGCTGCTTTCGACTGAACCGTTTCCATGACGATGGAGTGGCAGCCGCCGCGCAAACCGTCAAGCGGCGAGCGGGGCAGTGGCATTCGTCAGCGCTTCAGGAGGCGAAGATGTCGCGGGTGGAGAACCAGCCCTTTGCCGCGTCGATGAAGGCCAGCACGGCATTGGGCGTGCGCTGATGCGTGTCATGGCTGAGGATGATGCGCTGCATGGGCAGCGGATCGGAAAGCGGCTTGCAGACGAGAGGCAAGCCGTCATAGCTGCGATCGCCATGCGGCCTCGTATAGCTGACGGCGACGCCGAAGCCATTGGCCACCATGCTGCGCTGGAGTTCGAACGAGCTTGTCTGCCTGTCAGCGACCGGCGACAGGCCACGGCTGCGGAAGAGGTCGAGCATGTGCTGCCAGCTATGCGGCTGGTCCGTCGTGATCAGCGGGTAGGCGGCCAGATCGGCCAGGCTGACATCGGGACGATCCGCCAGCGCGTGTCCGGCCGGCAAAAGCGCATGCGGCCTGAGTTCATGCAGCAGGATGCGGGCGAAATGCGAAGGCAGGCCGAGATCATAGGTGAGCCCGAGGTCGACGGCGGCATCGCCGAGGCGCCGCCCGAGCGTCTCGAAGGTCTCGTCGCGCACGATCACCGCAACCTTCGGATGGCGTTCCGAGAAGGCACGGATCAGGGCCGGCGCGAAATAAGGCGCCAGATCTTCGAAGCATCCGAGCACCAGTTCGCCGCCGAGCGCCGACTTGCGCGAGCCGAGACCGATGAGTTCGTCCGTTTCGGCGAGAACCTGTTTTGCCTTGGCCACCACGGCGCGGCCGAAGGAGGTCAGGGTAACGCCGCTTCCGCGCTGGCGCACGAAGAGTTTCTGGCCGAGATCCTGTTCGACAGCGTCTATCGCCACCGAAATGGACGGCTGTGAAATGTTCAGCGCCCTGGCCGCGCCGGTAACGCTGCCGTGGCGGGTGACGGCAACCAGATAGCGCAATTGCGTGAGGGTCAGGCTCATAGGGTAGAACTATATGTTGGATGAGAAGTTATTATTTTACTGAATGAAAGAGGCTTGCGATAGTGGCGATCCCTGAAAGGAGAACGCCATGGCTTCCCAGACTGCGCTTCGCGCGATCGACACAGGTTTGATCGATGCGCAGACGATTGAGAATTATCAGCGCGACGGCGCTGTCTGCATCCGCGGCGCTTTCAAGGGCTGGGTCGAAACGATTGCCGCCGGCATTGAGCGCAACATGCAAAACCGCAGCGCCACCGCGTCGGATATCGCCAATGGGCGAGGCAGCTTCTTCGACGACTACTGTAACTGGGAACGCATTCCAGAATTCGCCAAGCTGGTGCGCGAATCGCCGGCGGCTGAATTGGCGGCCGCGGTGATGCGGTCGCGCACGGCGCAGTTCTTCCACGATCATGTCCTGGTCAAGGAACCGGGTACGCAGAAGCCGACGCCCTGGCATCAGGACATCCCCTATTATTTCGTCGACGGCCGGCAGACGGTGAGCTTCTGGATCCCTATCGACCCTGTAAAGGAAGCAACGCTGCGGCTGATTGCCGGCTCGCACAAATGGGACAAGATGATCCTGCCGGTGCGCTGGCTCGACGACAGCAATTTCTATGCCGACGAGGGTGACTACCTGCCGGTGCCGGATCCAGACAAGGACCCCTCGCTGGAGGTGCTCGAATGGGAAATGGAGCCGGGCGATGCCATCCTGTTCGATTTCAGGACCGCGCATGGCGCACGCGGCAACCTGACCGCGGCGCGGCGGCGGGCGCTCTCGCTGCGCTGGGTCGGCGACGACGCCCACTATGTCGAACGGCCGGGGCGCACCTCGCCGCCCTATCATGGCCATGGCATGCAGCCGGGGCAGAAGCTTCGCGAGGACTGGTTCCCGATCGTCTTCCAGAGCTGAAGCGCTTTCCAGAAATCGGCGACGGTCTCCGCCGCCGATTTTCGGGCAGGGGTAACGTTCCCGTGCGCAATTCCGATCAAAGCGCCCGGATGCCTTGACCCGTCGTCCAGAGAGCAATAGCGGGTTCTCTGGAAGATTACAGGCATCAAGAGGTGGCCATGAACGTCCTTCTTCTCGGCTCCGGCGGCCGCGAACATGCGCTCGCCTGGAAGATCGCCGCGTCGCCGTTGCTGACCAAGCTCTATGCTGCGCCCGGCAATCCTGGCATCGGCCGCGAGGCGGAGCTGGTCAAGCTGGACATCGCCGATCATTCCGCTGTCGCCGCCTTCTGCAAGGACAGAGAGATCGACCTCGTCGTGGTCGGGCCGGAAGGGCCGCTGGTGGCCGGCATATCGGACGATCTGCGTGGCTGGGGCATCCGCGTCTTTGGCCCGTCGCGCGCGGCGGCGCGGCTCGAAGGATCGAAGGGCTTCACCAAGGATCTTTGCGCCAGATACGATATCCCCACCGCCGCCTATGGCCGTTTCTCAGACCTGGCATCGGCCAAGGCCTATGTCGAGAAGATGGGCACGCCGATCGTCATCAAGGCCGACGGCCTTGCGGCGGGCAAGGGCGTCACGGTCGCAATGACGATGGATGAGGCGCTGGCCGCGCTCGACGCCTGTTTCGACGGCTCTTTCGGCACGGCCGGCGCGGAGGTGGTGGTCGAGGAGTTTCTGACCGGCGAGGAGGCCAGCTTCTTCTGCCTGTGCGACGGCACCACCGCACTGCCCTTCGGCACCGCGCAGGACCACAAGCGCGTCGGCGACGGTGATGTCGGCCCCAACACCGGCGGCATGGGCGCCTACTCGCCGGCCCCGGTGATGACGCCGCAGATGGTGGAGCGCACCATGCGCGAGATCGTCGAGCCGACCATGCGCGGCATGGCCGCAGCGGGTGCGCCGTTCGCCGGCATTCTCTTCACCGGGCTGATGATAACGGACGAAGGGCCGAAGCTGATCGAATACAACACCCGCTTCGGCGACCCCGAATGCCAGGTGCTGATGATGCGGCTAAAGGACGACCTGCTGGTGCTGCTCAATGCCGTCGTCGATGGCCAGCTCGCGCACATGTCGGCGCGCTGGAGCGACGAGGCGGCACTCACCGTCGTCATGGCCGCGAGGGGCTATCCCGGCACACCCGAAAAAGGCTCGGTCATTCGCGGGCTCGACGAGGCTGCCAGCGAGGGCGCCCAGATTTTCCATGCCGGCACCGCCATCAATGGCGGTGCGCTGGTCGCCAACGGCGGTCGCGTCCTGAACGTCACCGCGGTCGGTGCGACTGTCGGCGAGGCGCAGAAGAAGGCCTATGCCGCGCTCGACCGTATCGACTGGCCGCAGGGCTTCTGCCGCCGCGACATTGGCTGGCAGGCCGTGGAGCGCGAAACGGCAGGAGCAAGCTGACCGCAAGCATCCGGTCGCGCACTTTCAGCGTTTGCCCCGGTCGAGTTCGGTGGAAGCGGTGCTCACCGGATCCGCCGCCGCGGCGAAGGCGGCGTCGAGTTGCGCTGGGGTGCGCTGCCCGGTGCGCTTCCAGGCGACATATTGGACGATGCCGAAGATCGGCCGCCGCGGCACCGTCTTCACGACAGGCATGCGGAACCCGTCGCGGAATTTCGACCAGCGTGAACCAAGCACCGCGACCATTTCCCCGAAACTCGGCGGCGTCGCCACATCGGCGTAGATGAGGGTGGTCTTGCCGGCCAAAGCTGCTTCGCGCGAGAGCGGCACCGGTACGCTGGCGAGATAATCCGCCGGCACGTCGATCAGTCCGCCGAACGGCCATTGCTGGCGCAGCGTGGCGGCATCTGTCGGCGCGACGTTGACGTCGATGTCGTCGGGCGTGCCGGCTACCCTGTAGGGGCACCGAAAGCGGCCGCAATTGGCCTGCGCCGAAAACTGCCAGAGCGCATAGCCTTGCCAGTTGCCGATGGGAAAATGCACGTCGATGTCAGGCTTGTAGCGCGCGTACCAGAGCGGCAGCCGCGACAACAGCCGGTATTTGTAGCTGTTGTCGGCGATATGCTGGGCGGTCTTGCCATTGGTGTAGAGTACCGGGAAGCGGCCGATGCGCCGATGCACCTGGCGCACGAACGCCTCGGCGTCGTCGAGCGACATCCATTGCGCGGGATCGATGCCTTCGATGTCGAGGGCCATGAGGTCGTCCGGCGCGGGATCGGCGAAATCGAGGAAATTATTGGCCTGCTCGATCGGATTGCCGGGGCGGGCGAGATGATAGGCGCCCCATTTCAGGCCGAGCGCCTTGGCGACCACCTTGCGCGTCTGGAACAGTTCGCGCGTCACCGCATGGCGTTTCCACAGCGCCTTGCAGAGTTTGACCTCGGTATCGTCTCCGGAGCAGGAATAGGGCGGCGACATGCCGTCGGAGGCTTTGTTGATGAAGCCGACGACGCGCTTGTCCGTGGCAAGCTGCGCCCAGTCGATGGAATTGTATTCGTAGGCATCGACGACAAGCGCCCGGTCGGCACTTTTCCACGGCTCGGAGAAATCCGAGGCCCTTGCCGCCGGTGTCAGCGCCATCATCGCCGCGAGAGCGATCGCTGGGCGGCGAAGAAGATGCGCCGTTCTTTTCAAACAGGGAATCCCCGTTGATCGAAGGCAAATCCTGGACCGCTATGGTTAAGGATTTACTTCGGGAGGTCGCGGACCGAAGTGGCCTTCAGGGAACAGCCGCTAAGCGTGAGATTATCGAAGATTCCACCACAGACCGTTTGTAAGCGTTGACGGTGCGCGCAACGTTCCATTTGCTTTCGGTGGATTCACAATCGCTTCCGCCAAGGCGATCCGATCCCCGATGGAAAGACGGATGGCGGCAGCCTCGTCAATGCAGGGTCCAGCGCTCACCGCCGGATGAACGGCCGGAATTCAAACGGATCCGGCGCCGGGCCCTGTTGCAACGTGCCTTCGGCCGTGCGTTTGCGATGATGGGCGAGCGAGCATTTCGGCGAGCACAATATGCCGCGATCCGACCAATAGGCGGCGCCGTTTTCCAATTCACCGTGATAGTACGAGAACCCCGCCGCCCGGTAGGGCAGGCCGCACTCGATACAACGGTAGGCGTCAGGTCTGGCGAGCATGAGTTGGTTTCCAGTCGGCTGGTTCTGTCTGTCTCCGGTCGATTTTGACCCGGCGTCCATCGCATTTAATACGAGCCGGCGCGATTGCAAAATCAGCGTGACAAAATTTGACGTTTACGTAAAAAGAAGATGGGCGGTCGCCCAAAGGCGAATACGGTGTGGGAAGCAGGTCCCAATCAGGTCCTGGGATCAGCCGGACCCATGCATCAGGAGGAGCGAGCGGCATGTATCGGGCACCGGTCGAAGACATCGCGTTCACCCTCAAGCATGTGGCCGGCCTGAAGCCCGCCCTCGATGACGGCACGTTCGGCGATCTCGGCGAGGATCTCGTCGACGCCGTTCTTAGCGAGGCCGGCCGCTTCGCCAGCGAAGAGGTCGCGCCGCTCTACAAGATCGGCGACGAGCACGGCGCGGTGCTGAAGGACGCGGCAGTGACCATGCCGCCGGGCTGGAAGGAACTTTATCGCCGCTGGATCGACGGCGGCTGGAACGCGCTCTCCGGCCCCGAAGAATATGGCGGCCAGGCGCTGCCGACCATGCTTGGCGTCGCCGCGCTCGAAATGTGGAACTCCGCCGCCATGGCTTTCGGCATCGGCCCGACGCTGACCATGGGTGCGGTCGAGGCGCTCGACAAGCACGCTTCGGAAGAGCTCAAGGCCAAATATCTCGCGAAGCTCGTCTCCGGCGAGTGGATGGGCACGATGAACCTGACCGAGCCGCAGGCCGGCTCGGACCTCGCTGCCTTGCGCACGCGCGCCGAACCGGCCGGCGACGGCACCTACCGCATCTTCGGCCAGAAGATATTCATCACCTATGGCGAGCATGATCTCACCGACAACATCATCCATCTGGTACTGGCGCGGCTGCCCGATGCGCCGACGGGTACGCGGGGCATCTCGCTGTTCCTGGTGCCGAAATTCCTGGTCGGCGCGGACGGCTCGCTTGGCGCGCGCAACGACGTCTTCTGTTCGGGCCTCGAGCACAAGCTCGGCATCCATGCCTCGCCGACCTGCACCATGATCTATGGCGACGGTTTTCAGGACGCCAAGCCCGGCGGCATCGGCTGGCTGATCGGCGAGGAGAACAAGGGGCTGGCCTGCATGTTCACCATGATGAACAATGCCCGCCTCGCCGTCGGCATGCAGGGCGTGGCGGTCGCGGAAGCAGCGACCCAGAAGGCGATTGCCTATGCCAATGAGCGCCGCCAGGGCAAGGCGGCGGACTATGCCGGTGCCGGCATGGCGCCGATCGTCCATCACCCCGATGTGCAGCGCAATCTCCTGACCATGAAGGCGCTGACGCAGATCGCGCGGGCGATCAGCTATTCCTGTGCTCATGCTATCGACATGGCGCGGGTTTCGGATGGTGATCAGGCGGCGCATTGGCGCGATCGGGCCAACCTGCTGACGCCGCTTGCCAAGGCCTTTTCGACCGATATCGGCGTCGAGGTCGCCTCGCTCGGCGTCCAGGTCCATGGCGGCATGGGTTTCATCGAGGAGACGGGGGCTGCGGCCCTCTACCGCGACGCCCGCATCGCGCCGATCTACGAGGGCACCAACGGCATCCAGGCGATCGATCTGGTGGCCCGAAAACTGCCGCTCGGCGGCGGTGAGCATGTGCACGGCTTCATCGCCGAGCTTGCCGCTGTCGCCAGTGCCGTGCGGACATCGAATCTCGAAGGGTTTGGCCGCACCGCCGATGCTCTCGACCGCGGGCTCGACGATCTGACGCAAGCGACGCGTTTCCTGCAAAAACTGTTGGCCGATGGCCGGACGGACGAGGCGCTTGCCGGCGCGACACCCTATCTCAGGCTCATCTCGCTTGCCGCCGGCGGCGCCTACCTGGCGCGGGGCGCCCTTGCCGATCAGGGCCGCGTCGCCCTTTGCCGCTTTTTCGCCGAAAACCTGCTCGGCGAGACAAGTGCCTTGAAGGGGCGCGTTGTCGACGGCGCCGCAAGCCTCGCCGCTGCCGGCAAGACATTGATTTCCGCTTGACGTTCACAAGGAAAGAACCGTGACAGACCATATCCTCGTCGAGCGCCAGGGCGCCATCCAGATCATCCGCATGAACCGCCCGGACAAGAAGAACGCGCTGACGCGCGCCATGTACTCCAGGATGTCGCAAACCTTGGCCGAAGGGGATGCGGATCCGGCAGTCCGCGTCCATGTCTTTCTCGGCGTGCCCGGGGCCTTCTCCTCCGGCAACGACCTCGCCGACTTCATGATCGTCGCCACGGGCGGCGAAGGCGGCACGGAAGTCTGGGATTTCCTGATGGCGCTGGCCAGGGTCGAAAAACCCATCGTCTCCGGTGTCGACGGCATCGCGGTCGGCATCGGCACCACGCTCAATTTGCACTGCGACCTGACTTTCGCCACGCCGCGCACCGTGTTCAGGACACCTTTCGTCGACCTTGGCCTTGTGCCCGAAGCAGGATCGAGCCTGCTGGCGCCGCGCATCCTGGGCCAGCAGGGCGCGTTCGCGCTGCTCGGCCTTGGCGAAGGCTTCTCGGCCGAACGCGCCAAGGCCGCCGGCCTGATCTACGAAGTGGTCGAGGAAGGAGCGCTGGAGGCGTCGGTTCTGGCGGCCGCCGGCCAGATCGCGGCCAAGCCGCCGCAGGCGCTCAGGATCGCGCGCGACCTGATGCGCGGGCCGCGCGAGCACCTCGTCGCTCGCATCGGCGAGGAAAGCGAGCATTTTCGCGAGCGGCTGAAATCGGATGAGGCACGCGCCGCGCTGACGGCATTCATGACCAGAAAGAAGAGCTGAGTCCTCTTCAGGGATAAAGCCGCGTCTTGTCCCAGCCGCCTCCGGCATTGCGCGAAAATACCATCCGGTCATGCAGCCGGAACGGCCTGTCGTGCCAGAACTCGATCGTCTTCGGCACGATGCGGAAACCCGACCAGTGTTCTGGGCGCGGAATCTCGCCGATGGCGTAGCGGGCCGTGTATTCGGCCACCGCCTTCTCCAGCGCGAACCGGCTTTCCAGCGGCCGCGACTGTTTCGAGGCCCAGGCGCCGATGCGGCTGCCGCGCGGCCGTGTTGCATAATAGGCGTCGGCTTCGGCATCGCTGACGATCTCCACCGGCCCGCGCACGCGCACCTGGCGGCGCAGCGATTTCCAGTGGAAGCACATCGCCGCCTTCATGCTGCCCAGGATCTCCCGGCCCTTGGCGCTTTCGAAATTCGTGTAGAACACAAAGCCGCTCTCATCGAAGCCCTTGAGCAGCACCATCCGCACATCCGGCATGCCCTCGGCATCGACGGTTGCCAGCGCCACGCCGTTGGGGTCGTTCATTTCGCTTTTGGTGGCGTCGTCCAGCCATGCGGCAAAAAGGCGAAACGGCTCTGCGGCCTCGGTAAAGTCACCGCTTGTTAACTCAGTGTCACTCATAGTTTTTCTCAAATTTTCACCAAGCAGGGGAGGTTGCCGATTGTTGCGTATCGCGCAAGCTTTTGACAGCAGGCAAGGCAGCCTATTTGCTTCAGCCAGCGCCAAAGCCGCGATCGTGATGATTGCCTTGCCGCTTGCCGCATGTGGCGCGGGCGGCTTCAGCCTGCAAAAAGCCGAGGTCGATCGCTCGATCCTGACCGGCAGCATTTCGGCGCCGGCCCCGCCGGCCGATTCGGACCGCGATTCCGACCAGACGACGATCGGCAACGCGGTGTCCTCCGCCGACATCGAGCAGCTCGGCGGTCAGGCCGTGCCGTGGGCCAATGCCGGTACGGGTTCGCGCGGCTCCATCACCGAACTGGCGGAATTGAAGGACGGGGGCCAGACCTGCCGCCGCTTCAAGGCTTCGCGCGAAAGCTTTGACGGCGTTGCCATGTTCGCGGGCGAACTTTGCCTGGCCAGCGGCGGCTGGCGCATGCAGGACTTCAGGACGCTTTGATCTTCCACCTTTGAAATAACGTCCAGCACTGGAATTTCTTCCTATGCGAGCGCATATAAAAGGCGACTATGGACTCACTCTTTCTCCAGGGCAGGAAGCATGCGCGACCCTTATGAGGTGCTGGGCGTTGCAAAGAACGCATCGGCCAAGGACATAAAATCGGCGTACCGCAAACTCGCCAAGAAGCATCATCCGGACCAGAATCCGAATGATCCCAAGGCGAAGGACCGTTTTGCCGCGGCCAATCAGGCCTATGAAATCGTCGGCGACGAGAAGACCCGCGCCGCTTTCGATCGCGGCGAGATCGACGCCGACGGCAAGCCGCGTTTCCAGGGCTTCGAGGGCGCCCCCGGTGGCGGTGACCCCTTCGCCGGTTTTCGCCGCCAGCAGCAGGGGGCCGGCGGTTCGCGATTCGAGTTCCGCTCCGGACGCCCGGGCGGCGATCCGTTCGACGGCAACAGCGATATCTTCAGCCAGATTTTTGGCGACGTCTTCTCCGGCTCGCGCGGCCCCGGCCAAAGCGGGGCAGGAATGGGTGACCGCCGCCAGCCGGCAACCGCCGCCGACATTAATGTCACGCTCGACATCACCATCGAGGAAGCGGCGAACGCTGAAAAGGTCACGGCGATGTTCCCCGACGGCCGCAAGGTGGCGGTCAAGCTGCCGGCCTATGTCGAGGACGGGCAGACCATACGGCTGAAGGGGCAGGGCGAGCAGGGGCCGGGCCAGCCCGGCGATGCCTTGGTCAAGATCCGCTTCCGCCGGCATCCGCGCTACCGCCTAGACGGCCGCGACCTGCATGCCGATTTGCCGGTGGAGCTGGCCGATGCCGTGCTTGGCGCCAAGGTGGCCGTCGAAACGCCGACTGGCAAGCTCGCGGTCAACGTTCCCGCCTGGTCGAGCTCGGACAAGGTCCTGCGCCTGAAGGGCAGGGGCCTTCCGGAAAAGGCCGGCGGCCACGGTGATCTCTACGCCCATGTGCGCATCATGCTGCCGGAAGGCGGCGACAGCGCGCTCGAAGGGCTGTTGCGCAGCCAAAAAGGCTGATTGGCGGCTCTTGTCCCCCGAACTGTCCTGTTTGAGCGCTTGAAGGGGCTCTGTGCCTGTGCGATAGGGCTCTCCACAAATAAGAAATCTTGCGGAGAGCACGCATATGGCGGGTGGACAGGGCCTGATGGCCGGCAAACGCGGCCTGATCCTCGGCGTCGCCAACAACAGGTCGATCGCCTATGGCATCGCTAAGGCGTGTGTCGACCACGGCGCCGAGATCGCGCTGACCTATCAGGGCGAAGCGTTCAAGAAGCGGGTCGAGCCACTGGCTGCGGAACTCGGCGCCTTTGTCGCCGGCCATTGCGATGTGACTGATCCGGCGAGCCTCGACGAGGTTTTCGCCAATGTCGCCAATCACTGGGGCAAGCTCGACTTCCTCGTCCATGCCATCGCTTTTTCCGACAAGGACGAACTGACCGGCCGCTATGTCGAGACGACGCGCGATAATTTCCTGCGCACGATGGACATTTCGGTCTATTCCTTCACCACCATCGCCAAGCGCGCCGAGGCGCTGATGACCGATGGCGGTTCGCTTTTGACGCTGACCTATTACGGCGCCGAAAAGGTGATGCCGCATTACAACGTCATGGGCGTAGCCAAGGCCGCACTCGAGGCCAGCGTGCGTTACCTCGCCGTCGATCTCGGGGCCAAGAAGATCCGCGTCAACGCGATCTCGGCGGGCCCGATCAAGACGCTGGCCGCTTCCGGCATCGGTGACTTCCGCTACATCCTGAAGTGGAACGAATACAATTCGCCGCTGAAGCAGACGGTCACCCAGGAAGAGGTCGGCGATTCCGGCGTCTATTTCCTGTCCGACCTGTCGCGCGGCGTCACCGGCGAAGTGCATCATGTCGATTCCGGCTATCACGTCGTCGGCATGAAGGCGGTTGACGCACCCGATATTTCGACGGTCAAGGATTAACTCCCTCCGCCTATCCTCCGCCCAGGCCCAGGCCCGACCTCCGGAAGACCTGATGTACCCGCTGGTTTATATCGTGCGCCACGGCCAGACCGCGTGGAATGCCGAATTCCGGCTTCAGGGGCAGGCCGATACCGACATCAACGCGCTCGGCCGCGAGCAGGCGAGCGCAAACGGGCATCGGCTGGCTGACCTGATCTCCAATCCGGCAGAGTTCGATTTCGTCGCCAGCCCGATGCGGCGCACGCGCGAGACCATGGAGCGCATTCGCGCCGCCATGAAGCTCGACCCCGCTGCCTATGGGACCGATCCCCGCCTTGTTGAAGTGAATTTCGGCGACTGGCAGGGTTTCACCTTTGCCGAGTTGGAGACGCAATTTCCGGGTGCGAGCAGGACGCGTGCGCTGGAC
The DNA here is from genome assembly GCF_020165515.1 of Mesorhizobium sp. BR1-1-13. NCBI lineage: Bacteria > Pseudomonadati > Pseudomonadota > Alphaproteobacteria > Hyphomicrobiales > Phyllobacteriaceae > Mesorhizobium > Mesorhizobium sp. BR1-1-13. The sequence goes on along the minus strand of NZ_JAIUIH010000002.1, from coordinate 222,610 downwards.
AAATGGAACTTTCAGCCGCCGGGCAAAGATGCCGAGAGCTACCAGATGCTGCTCGAACGGGTAAAGCCGTGGTTCGACGCGCTCGAGCGCCAGACGGTCTGCGTGACGCATGGCGGCGTCATGCGCACCTTGTTTCGCTTCGTGCTTGACATGGCCGAGGACGATGCGGCGAAGCTGGCGATACCGCAGGACCGCGTGCTCAAGCTGGAAGGCGACCGCCTGGGGTGGCTTTAGGCTCCCGGCACGATCCAGGAAGGCTCATGCAGACTGCCGGTTGCAGGTGCATAAAACGGCTGTAACGGCTCAACAAACGCCGAACAGCCGATTTGCATTGGAAGCCTAGTTGGAGTCGCTGTCCGGCAACTGCATATCGGTCACGACGTTTTCGCCATTGGTCACGTCATACGCGATGACGATATCCATGCCGGGCTTCAGCGCGTCGAGATCGGTTTCCGCGTTCAGCTTGTAGGATTTGCCGTCGTCCAGCGTCAGGGTCAGCGCGTCCTTGTCGATCTTCTTGATCAGGCCTTCGGTCTGCCCGGCGAAAGCGGCGGTGCAAAGCAGGAATGTGGCGGCAACAGCGCCAATCAGGGTACGCATCATCGTCCTCTTTGGTATTGCGCCGGCATGGGTAGCGGCGGATCCTCAACGGCGAATGGAACAGAGCAGAAACCAATCGAATGTGTCAAAACTAAATCCGAAGATCACGGTTTGACCCCTGTGGAAAACGCCAATAGAAGGCAGGCTTCAGTCGGCTCCGATGCCGGGCAAGGCACTTTGCGATGTCTCACAACACGTTCGGCCATCTTTTCCGCGTCACCACTTGGGGCGAAAGCCATGGAGCCGCATTGGGCTGCGTGGTCGACGGCTGCCCACCCGGCATCCGCTTCACGCGTGACGAAATCCAGGCTGAACTCGACAAGCGCCGGCCCGGCCAGTCGCGCTTCGTCACGCAGCGCCGTGAACCTGACGAAGTGAAGGTGCTGTCGGGCTTTATCCTTGACGATGACGGCGAGACGATGATCTCGACAGGTACGCCGATCTCCATGCTGATCGAAAATGTCGACCAGCGCTCGAAGGACTATGGCGAGATCGCCCGCCAGTACCGGCCGGGCCATGCGGACTACACCTATGACGTCAAATACGGTGTGCGCGACTATCGCGGCGGCGGCCGATCCTCGGCGCGCGAGACAGCGGCTCGGGTCGCGGCCGGAGCCCTTGCCCGCAAGGTCGTGCCGGGCATGGTCGTGCGCGGGGCGCTGGTATCGATGGGCGAGAAGTCGATCGACCGCGCCAACTGGAACTGGAATTTCATCGGCGACGCGGATAATCCGTTCTTCACGCCTGATCCGGCGTCCGTTCCGGTCTTTACCCGATATCTCGACGGCATCCGCAAGGCGGGTTCCTCCGTCGGCGCCGTGATCGAGATCGTCGCCGACGGCGTTCCGGCCGGCCTCGGCGCGCCGATCTACGCAAAGCTCGACCAGGATATCGCGTCAGGCCTGATGTCGATCAACGCCGTCAAGGGCGTCGAGATCGGCAACGGCTTCGAGGCCGCCCGTATCACCGGCGAACAGAATGCCGACGAGATGCGCATCGGCAATGACGGCCAGCCGGTGTTCCTGTCCAACAATGCCGGCGGCATCCTTGGCGGCATCTCGACCGGCCAGGCGATCATCGCCCGCTTCGCCGTCAAGCCGACTTCCTCCATCCTGACGCCACGGAAGTCGATCGACAAGGACGGCAACGACGTCGAAGTGATGACCAAGGGCCGTCATGACCCCTGTGTGGGCATTCGCGCCGTACCGATCGGCGAGGCGATGGTTGCCTGCGCCATCGCCGACCATTATCTGCGGCACCGAGGACAGACAGGTAAGGAAGGCAGTAGGGCAGTAGGGCAGTAGGGCAGTATGGCAGTATGTTAAGCTGCCCGCGAGACGAGCAATTTTTCCTTTCCCCTACTGCCTTACTGCCCTATTCCCCTACTCCCTTGCGAGCGAAGCGAGCATTCCATGTCTTACGACCAGAAGAAGATCGTCGAAGCAATCCGGGCCTTCGAGCGTGGCGAGATCGTCGTCGTCATGGATGATGACGGGCGCGAGAACGAGGGCGACCTGATCGTCGCCGCCGTCCATTGCACACCGGAAAAGATGGCCTTCATCGTGCGGAACACTTCGGGCATCGTCTGCACGCCGATGCCGCGCGAGGAGGCCAAGCGCCTCAACCTTGCGCCGATGGTCGCCGACAATGATTCAGCGCACACCACAGCCTTCACCGTCAGCGTCGATTTCAAGCATGGCACCACGACAGGCATTTCCGCCGACGACCGCACGCTGACCGTGCGCAATCTCGCCAATGGCAATGTCGGCGCCTCCGATTTCGTCCGCCCCGGCCACATCTTCCCGCTCATCGCGCGCGAAGGCGGCGTGCTTATGCGTTCGGGCCATACCGAGGCGGCCGTCGATCTGTGCAAGCTCGCCGGCCTGCCGCCGATCGGCGTGATCTCGGAACTGGTCAATGATGACGGCACCGTCAAACGCGGCCCGCAGGTCGCGGCTTTTGCCGAGGAACATGGCCTCAAGCAGGTTTCTGTCGCCGACCTCATTGCTTACCGGCAACGCAAGGAAACGCTGGTCGAACGCGTTGCTTGCTCCGAGATCGACACGCTCGGCGGCAAGGCGCAGGTCTTCACCTACACGCTGCCCTGGGATTCCATGCATCATGTCGCCGTCGTCTTCGGCGACATCCGCGATGGGGAAGAGGTGCCTGTGCGTCTCCACTCCGAGGACGTGGTGACCGACGTCTTCGGCACCAGCCATCGGCTGGACGGCATCATGAAGGCGATGGGCGAGCGCAAGCGCGGCGTCATCGTCTATCTGCGAGAGGGCTCGGTCGGCGTCGCCCACCAGGAACGCAACCGGCCTGCGAGCGGCGACCGCGAGGATCACGAAGAGGCGCGCCGCCGCGAGAATGAATGGCGCGAGATCGGGCTCGGTGCTCAGATCCTGAAGGATCTCGGCATTTCCTCGATCAATTTGATCGCCTCGCGCGAGCGCCACTATGTCGGCCTTGAAGGTTTTGGCATCCATATCGCCAAGACCGAGATTCTCTGAAGTTCGACGGCGGCAGTAGCGTCCGATCCGCTGAACCGGACGCGTCATGGATCATTCCGCGGCAACGACGGCCGCTTCACACCCATCCAGCTCGCATTTGTGAGTGGCAAGGCTGCGTTGGCCGAGCAGCACCGTGACCAGCGCGATGCCGCCCGCGACCACCGAGACCCAGAACCCGTTCTGGGCGCCGAACGCATCCACCACGGCGCCGGCGGCGAAAGAGCCCAGCGCCATGCCGATGCCGATTCCCGTTGTCACCCAGGTGATGCCCTCGGTCAGCATCGCTTCCGGCACATGCCGTTCGATCAGGCCAAATGCTGTGATGAAAGTCGGCGAGATCGCCACGCCGCTGATGAAGACGGTCACCGCCAGCAGCGGCACGCTGTCGGCGGTGAGCGGCAAAAGCGTGCTGACCGCGATGATCGCGACCGCCACGGCCAGCTGGCGCTGTAGCGGCGTCTTGAGGTTGAGTGCGCCGACCACGATGCCCAACACGAACGATCCCAGCGCATAAACGCCGATCACCAGGCTTGCGGCACCGGCTTGGCCGAACTCCTTGGTGATCGCCACGGTGCTCACTTCCGTCGTCGCGAAGGTCGCGCCGATGAAGATCAGGGCGAAGGTGATGATCTGTACCGGCCGCAGGCGGATCGCCGAGCCGGCCGAACCATGGTCCGCCGGCCGCACTCTTGGTTCGGTCGATCGCTGCAGAATGAACGCTATGGAGCCCAAGGCGAGAAACAAAGTGCTCGCCAGCATGCCTGCTTCCGGAAACAGCGCCGCACTGAGGCCCACCGACAGCGACGCACCGGCGATATAGACCAGCTCGTCGGCCGCCGATTCGAAGGCGAAGGCGGTGTTCATCTCCGGCCGGCCGCGAAAAAGCTCGGTCCAGCGCGCGCGCACCATTGCCGGCATGCTGGGCATGGCCGCGGCCAGCAGCGCCGACACGAACAATGTCCATACCGGCCAATCCTGGTTGGCCGACGCAATCAGCAGCAGGAATGCCGCCACGGAGACGATGGTGGTGGGCACGACGATCCGTGTCTGGCCGAGGCGGTCGACCAGCCTGGAGATCTGCGGCGCCAGGAAAGCGTTGGCCAGCGCGAATGTCGCCGAGACGGCACCCGCCAGCCAGTATTCGCCACGCGTCTGCGACAGCATCGCCACGATGCCGATCGGCGCCATGGCGATCGGCAGGCGCGCCATGAAGCCGGCAGCGGCAAAGCCCTTGGCGCCAGGGGATCGAAAGATCTCGGAGTAGGGATTTTGCATGGTCCGTTCCTCGACAAAAGGCGATTCGGAAATTACATACGATGCGTATGAACACTAGATAGATCATACGCTGCGTATGTCAATTGGCATACGGAACGTATGTGCATAAGGCCAGAAGAAATGCACAAGCCTCGCAAGGAAATGATCGCCGAAACCCGCGCCAAATTGATTGCCGCGGCCCGGCATGCCTTCGGAACGATCGGCTATGCCGAAGCGTCGATGGACGATTTCACCGCATCGGCAGGACTGACGCGCGGTGCGCTCTATCATCATTTCGGCCACAAGAAGGGGCTCTTGCAGGCGGTCATCGCCGAGATCGACGCCGAGATGGCGGCACGGGTGAATGAGGTTGCAGCGAAAGCACCGACCCGCTGGCAAAGCTTCGTCGACGAATGCACGAGCTACATCGAAATGGCGCTGGAGCCGGAAATCCAGCGCATCATGTTCCGGGACGGTCCGGCCGTGCTGGGGGACCCCGCGCAATGGCCGAACGCCAATGCCTGCGTCGCTTCCATGACCGATCATCTGACGATGCTGCAAGGGGACGGGGTGGTGGTCCCAAGCGTCGACCCTGAGACCGCGGCGCGGCTAATCAACGGGGCGAGCAGTCAGGCGGCGCAGCGGATCGCCAATTCGAACGACCCGGAAGCGACATCAAAGACCGTGGTAGCGGCATTCAAGCAACTGCTCGAAGGATTGTTGAGGAAGGATACCGGAGCCGCCTGAAGGCGGATAGCCGAGGTGCTTCCAGGTTCAGATGCTCAGGACAAGGCGCAGGCCGCCGGCAGCGCTGCGCATGCCGTGTCGGCAATCAAATCAAGGGTTTGCCAGATTTTTCCCGTGTTGCCGCCTTGAGGCGGGCGATCGTTGACTTGAGCGGCACTTCGCCCTGTCCGCAAAACGTCTCGCTCATGATCAGCTCGGGCAGCGGCAGTCGTCGACCCCAGCCATGTGTTTCGAGGTCCGGTTTCGGCGCGAACTCGGAGACGCGGCCGACACAGAGATAGGCCACCGGCGTCACATGCTCGGGAATCGACAGAAGGTCTTTCAACGCCTGCGCCTCGATAATGCTGACCAGCCGACCCCGACCCCTTCGGCGCGTGCCGCCAGCCAGAAATTCTGCACCGCGCAGACCGTGCTGTAGAGATCCATCTCGGGATTGTGCCAGCGTCCCAGCGGTGAACCCTGTGAGCGTCGCCGGTCGCAGGTGATGCAGATATTGAGCGCGCTTTCGCAGATGCCTTCCAGCTTGAGCTTGCGGTAGAGCGCCCGCCGCTCTTCCTCGATAGCGGGCAATTCCTGCTCGCGCGCCGCCAGGAACAGGGCGCGCACCTGTTCCCGTCGTTCGGTGCCACGAATGACGATGAAATTCCATGGCTGCATGAAGCCGACCGATGGCGCGTGATGGGCGGCAAGCAGCAGCCGCGCCAGCACCTCGTCATCGACGGCCTCTGATGTAAAATGGCTGCGGACATCGCGCCGCGTGAACATGGCGCGGTAGACCGCATCGCGCGCCATCTGGTCGAATCCGTCACCCACGGGGATGGTCATCTCGTCCGGCATCGCTTGTCCCCTTGCGATTGCAATCAACTGCCGTCCGCCTGACCATGCGGATGACGATGCCTGCCAGGCCGGTCTTCTGGCTCGGGATCAACCCGCATCCGGCGCCTTCCCGTCATCGACAGTGGCATTTACCGGCGCGGTCCCCCTTACAGCGTTGGGCACGCCACGGTATCAAACCGTGTTCCCGATTCTCCCGCTCGCGGCGGGCACCAGGCAGTGGCCGGGACTTTACGACGAAGCCTCCGCGCCGCCAATCGCCCGCGGCGACGCGAATGGACGCAGGCGCGATTTTCCCCAGCCATCAGGCCGCAACGCATGGCCATCGCCGCGCCGGGGCACTAGATAGGGAGCATGGCCACTCGTCTCTACACCCATCCGATCTTCCTCGAGCACATCACGCCACCCGGCCATCCGGAGCGGCCGGACCGCTTGCGCGCCATCGAGCGCGTGCTCGACGAGGAGGCTTTTGCCGCGCTCGACCGCCTCGAGGCGCCACAAGGCGACGAGGCCACCATTCTCTATGCGCATCCCGGGGATTTCGTCGAGCGGGTACGCGCCGCCATTCCCGAGACGGGCATCGCCCGCATCGATGCCGACACAACGGCCAGCCCGAAGAGCTGGCAAGCGGCGATCACCGCGATCGGCGCCGCCAATGCCGCCGTCGACGACGTCTTTGCCGGCAGGGCAGACAACGTTTTCGTCGCCGCCCGGCCGCCCGGCCATCATGCGGAGAAAGCGACGGCAATGGGCTTCTGCCTGTTCAACACGGCGGCCATCGCCGCACGTTATGCACAGCGCAAACACGATATCGAACGTGTCGCCATCGTCGACTGGGACGTGCATCACGGCAACGGCACGCAGGATATTTTCTGGGACGATCCGTCCGTGCTTTATTGTTCGACCCACCAGATGCCGCTCTACCCGGGCACCGGAGCAAAGAACGAAACCGGCGCCGGCAACATCATCAACGCGCCGCTTGCGCCGCAGACCGGCAGCGAGGCGTTCCGCGACGCCTTCCTGTCGCGCGTGCTGCCCTCGCTCGACAATTTTGCACCCGACCTGATCATTATTTCGGCCGGCTTCGACGCGCATCATCGCGACCCACTGGCCGAGATCAACCTGACCGAGGATGATTTCGACTGGGCCACCGGCCAACTCATGCAGCGCGCGGCGCGCCACAGCGGCAACCGGCTCGTCAGCCTGCTCGAGGGCGGCTACGATCTGCAAGGATTGGCATTTTCGGTCGCCGCCCATGTCGGGCGACTGATGAAAGGATGAATGATGGCTGGTGAAACCAACGAAGACGTCAAGGCGATGAGCTTCGAACAGGCTCTCGACGCGCTGGAGAAGATCGTCGATGATCTGGAGCGTGGCGATGTGCCGCTCGACCAGTCGATCAGGATCTACGAGCGCGGCGAGGCGCTGAAGGTGCATTGCGACCGGCTGCTCAAGGCGGCCGAGGACAAGGTGGAGAAGATCAGGCTGTCCCGCGACGGCAAGCCGATCGGGACGGAGCCGCTGGACGCGGATTGAGGCATGCAGCCGTCTCTCTGGTTTTTGACACGATCATGATTGAGGATAGAACGCGTCCCGATTGAAACGGCTCCAGGACAAGAGGAGATACGGAAGCGATGTGCAGAAACATCAAGACCCTGTTCAATTTTGATCCGCCGGCAACCGATGACGAGGTGCGCGATGCAGCCCTTCAGTTCGTCCGCAAGCTGAGCGGAACGACGCGGCCCTCGAAGCAGAACCAGCATGCCTTCGACCATGCCGTCGAGGCTATCGCGGCGTCGGCGCGCGAGCTTCTCGATTCGCTTGAAACCAACCAGCATCCGCGCAATCGCGAGGAGGTTGCGGCCAAGCTGCGGGCGAAGGCGGCGATCCGCTTTGCCTGATCTGCCCAAAGCAGCCATCGACCGCTGACAAGGAGAGTTCATGAGCTTCTTCCCCGGGAAGGACCCCGAAATAGGCGACGCCTTTGCCAGCGACCAGATCGAATTGATGGTCATTCCGAACGCCAAGGACATTGGCGGTTTTCAGGTTCGCCGTGCCTTGCCGACCGCCAGAAGGCGGCTGGTCGGTCCCTTCATCTTCTTCGACCGCATGGGGCCTGCCATCCTGCGCGCCGGTCAGGCGCTCGACGTCCGGCCGCATCCGCATATCGGCCTGTCGACGGTCACCTACCTGTTCGATGGCAGGATCAGGCATCGCGATTCGCTCGGCACCGAAATGGTGATCGAGCCGGGTGACGTGAACCTGATGACCGCCGGCCGCGGCATCGTCCATTCGGAGCGCACGCCGGAAGAACTGCGTGGCGCGCCGATGTCGGTCTCGGGCCTGCAGACATGGCTGGCGCTGCCGGACGGCAAGGAGGAAGTGGCGCCGGTGTTCGAGAACACCGCTGTCGCGCGGCTTCCCGACATTGACGCGGAAGGCGTCGGTGGCCGCGTCGTCATCGGCGATTTCCAGGGGCTGCGTTCCCCGGTGCGGGCCGATTCCGAGACGCTTTACGCTGACCTCAGGCTGGCGCCGGGCGCCAGCGTCAAAATCCCGGCCGACGCGGAAGAACGCGCCATCTACACGCTGGAAGGCGAGGTCTCGATTTCCGGCGACGTGTTTCCGGCCGAACGGCTGCTGGTGTTCCGGCCCGGCGACGAGATCGTCGTAGCCTCACAGGCCGGTGCCCATTTCATGCTGTTCGGCGGCGCCTCGCTGGGCTCGAAGCGCTACATCTGGTGGAATTTCGTCTCGTCCTCCAAGGAGCGCATCGAACAGGCCAAGCAAGAATGGAAGACCGGCCGCTTCGACATCGTTCCCGGCGATGAGAAAGAGTTCATTCCACTGCCGGAAGGCTGAGGAAATCGACGACAGGGCCGTGCCTTCCGCGTCATTTGACAGGCATTTACTTTCGCCTGACGGCGGCCTATCCCCCGCATGAACAGAAGCCTGGGCCTACCCGTGAACGCAACGCCGCATACGCCGCTTCTCGACAAGGTCCGCATCCCGGCCGAGCTGCGCACGCTTTCCGAAAGCGAATTGCCGCAACTGGCATCGGAGCTTCGCCTCGAACTGATCGACGCGGTGTCGCACACCGGCGGTCATCTCGGCGCCGGGCTTGGCGTTGTCGAACTGACCGTGGCGCTGCATTATGTCTTCAACACGCCCGATGACCGGCTGATCTGGGATGTTGGCCACCAGGCCTATCCGCACAAGATCCTGACCGGGCGCCGCGATCGCATCCGCACCTTGCGCCAGGAGGGCGGCCTCTCCGGCTTCACCCGCCGCACAGAGAGCGAATACGATCCGTTTGGCGCCGCCCACTCCTCGACGTCGATATCGGCCGGCCTGGGCATGGCGGCGGCCCGCGATCTTGCCGGCGGCCGCAACAATGTCATCGCCGTCATCGGCGACGGCGCCATGTCGGCCGGCATGGCCTACGAGGCGATGAACAATGCCGGCGCGCTCGATGCCCGCCTGATCGTCATTCTCAACGACAACGACATGTCGATTGCGCCGCCGACCGGCGCCATGAGCGCCTATCTGGCGCGCCTGGCCTCTGGCAAGGCCTATGTCGGCCTGCGTGACTTCGGCAAGAAACTGACCTCGTATCTTGGCAAGCGTGCCGATCGCGCCATCACCAGGGCCGTCGAGCACGCGCGCGGCTACGTGACCGGCGGCACGCTATTCGAGGAGCTCGGCTTCTACCACATCGGCCCGATCGACGGTCATAATCTGGACCATCTGATCCCGGTGCTGAAAAATGTCCGTGATAATGGCAAGGGCCCGGTGCTGATCCATGTCGTCACCCAGAAGGGCAAGGGCTACGCGCCGGCGGAGGCCGCGGCCGACAAATATCACGGCGTCAACAAGTTCGACGTGATCACCGGCGCGCAGGCCAAGGCTCCGGCCAACGCGCCGGCTTACACCAAGGTGTTCGCCGAAAGCCTGATCCGGGAGGCCCAGGAGGACGAGCGCATCGTCGCCGTCACCGCCGCCATGCCGGGCGGCACCGGGCTTGACCTGTTCGGCGAAGTGTTTCCGGCCAGGACCTTCGATGTAGGCATCGCCGAGCAGCATGCGGTGACGTTCGCGGCCGGCCTCGCCACCGAAGGCTACAAGCCGTTCGCGGCGATCTATTCCACCTTCTTGCAACGTGCCTACGACCAGGTCGTGCACGACGTGGCGATCCAGAAATTGTCGGTGCGCTTCCCGATCGATCGCGCCGGCTTCGTCGGCGCCGACGGCGCCACCCATTGCGGCGCCTTCGACACCACCTTCCTGGCCTCCCTGCCGGGCTTCGTCGTCATGGCGGCGGCCGACGAGGCGGAACTGCGCCACATGGTGCGCACGGCGGCAACCTACGATGACGGCCCGATCGCCTTCCGCTATCCGCGCGGCAATGGCGTCGGCGTCGACATGCCCGATCGCGGCTCGGTGCTCGAAATCGGCAAGGGCCGCATCGTCAGGGAAGGCAGCAAGGTGGCGCTCCTGTCCTTCGGCACGCGCTTGCAGGATTGCTTGGTCGCGGCCGAGGAACTGGGCGCGGCCGGGCTTTCGACCACCGTCGCCGATGCCCGCTTCGCCAAGCCGCTCGATGTGGACCTGATCCGCCGGCTGGCCCGCTCGCATGAGGTTCTGGTCACGGTGGAGGAGGGCGCCATCGGCGGCTTCGCCAGTCACGTTTTGCAGTTCCTCGCCCATGAGGGCCTGCTGGAAAGCGGCCTGAAAGTGCGCCCGCTTGTGCTGCCGGACGTGTTTGCCGACCACGCCAAGCCGGAAAAGATGTATGCCGATGCCGGTCTCGATGCCGCCGGCATCGTCCATACGGTTTTCACCGCCCTCGGGCAGGCGGTCCGCGCCCAGCGCGCCTGAATCAAAGTCTCAAACCTCTGGATCGGTTTGTCGGCTATTTGTAATAACACATTGTTTACGCTGCTGTTTGGCGGTTTGATTACCGTGTCTCTTGGTCATTTTTGAACGGCGCCCTGCTAGATCCGCATCAGGCAGGGAGACAATTGGAATGAGGACGTTTCTGTACGGCACGGCCGTTTTAGCCGTGATGGTCGTACCGGCTGCCGCAGAGACGCGATACGACCGTAATCTCGAAAGGGCGGCCGCGGGTATAGTCGCCGGCAAGATGGGCGATATCAGGGGCGGCTTTTCCTACAAGCAGGTGCCGCAACTGGTGCCGGACGCCGCGCCAGTGCCGGCTGTCCCGGTCGAGCATTCACGTGAGCAGGCGTCAGGCAACGGGGATGACGGCCTGTCTCCCGCCGTCGAGCGCCAGGTGCCGCGCGCCACATTTTAGCCCAGCCATTGCTAAAACCACATGTCGCGCACGCAACGGCCGTCGCGTGGAAGATCGTCATAGGCATCGAGACCGTCGAAATGGTCGATCGGCAGATCGGCGACGGCCTCCGGCGGCGCCAGCCGCACATTGACGGCGATGCGTGTTCGACCGAAAGCATCGGCGCGCAATCCGCGCCAGGCCAGCACGCAGGCACAGGCCGGGCAAAACAGGATTTCCAGCGAAGGCGTGCCCTTTTCGGTGCGCCTGTAGCTTCTCGTCGGCCCCGCGACGCGGATCCGTTCATCGACATAGTCGTAGGCCCAGAGCACGCCGTAGCGGCGACAAAGCGTGCAGTTGCAGGCTGTGATCGACCCAGGATCGCCTTCCAGCGTCCAGTGCGTCGCGCCACAGTGACAGGTTCCGGTCAGCACTTTCGACTTCCCCGTATAGACAGCAACCCCATTGTGCCGGCCCGCCGCGACGCTCGCAAGCCGCGTAGCGGCCTGACGCCCCCCATGCTTGCGATGATGTTTCTTGTTCCCCGCCCAATGTCCTTGCCTTCGCAGCGCGCATTCGCCATGAAGGCCGATGAACTCGCCCCTGCCAGCCAGCACCCGCCAGCGGCTCGACGACCTGCTCGTCCAGCGCGGGCTGTTTGCCAGCCGCTCACGTGCCCGCGACGCCGTCGAGCGCGGCACGGTGACGGTCGATGGCGCCATTGCCCGCAAGCCTGGTCAGAACGTTTCTCCGCAATGCCTTGTTGTCGTCGATGATCCGGCCCAGGGCTATGTCTCGCGCGCGGCGTTGAAACTGATCGCCGGGCTCGACCATTTCGGCCTCGACCCTGCCGGCCGCGAGGCGCTCGATATCGGCGCCTCGACCGGCGGATTCACCCAAGTGCTGCTCGAACGCGGCGCGACCCATGTCACGGCGATCGATGTCGGTCACGGCCAGATGCATCCCGATATCGGCAATGACGCGCGCGTGACGGTCATCGAAGGGCTGAACGCCCGCGATCTCTCGGCCGCCGATCTTGGCGGCCGCGATCCGCACTTCGTCGTCTCCGACGTCAGTTTCATTTCCCTGAAGCTGGCATTGCCGCCCGCGCTCGCCGTTGCGAAGCCTGGTGCCGCCGCGGTCTTTCTGGTCAAGCCGCAATTTGAAGCAGGCCGCGAAGCGATCGGCAAGGGCGGTTTGCTGAAAGATTCCCGTGGCGTCGCCGACGTGGCGCATCTGCTCAGAGACTGGCTGGACGCCGTTCCAGGCTGGCGCGCGCTCGGCCTGCATCCGTCGCCGATCGAAGGGAGCGACGGCAATCGCGAATTCCTGCTCGGCGGGGTCAAGGACCGATGAGCGCACGCTTCACCATCGGCAAGCTCGGCGCGCAGGGTGACGGCGTCGCCGAGACCGAGACCGGAGAGGTCTTCATCCCGTTCACGCTGCCGGGCGAAACCGTCACCGCCGCGCGCGAAAGGGATCGCGCCGCGCTGATGGCGCTGATCGAGGCCTCGCCCCTGCGCATCGAACCCGCCTGCCGCCATTTCGGCGAGTGCGGCGGCTGCGCCCTCCAGCATCTGGAGGCGCAAGCCTATCAGCAGTGGAAGCGCGAGAAGGTCGTGCATGCGCTGAGGGGCATCGATTGCGAAATAGGCGGTCTGGTTGCCTGCGCGCCGCACACGCGCCGCCGCGTCGTGCTCGCCGCCAGGCGCACCGAAACAGGCATGCTGCTCGGCTTCAACCGCCATCTGTCGCCGGAAACCATTTCCATCTCCGAATGCCCGATCTCGCTGCCCGGGATCGTCGGCGCGCTCGACGGCTTGAGGGCGCTCGCCGAATTGATCTGCGCCACCCCGAAATCGTTCCGGATGGCGGTCACCGTGACGGGTTCCGGCCTCGACGTGGCGGTGCATGAATCGGGCAAGCTCGGCGAAAACCAGCGACGCGTCGCTTCCAATTTTGTCATTGCGCAGGGCTTTGCCAGACTGTCCATCGATGACGAGATCATCATCGAGCCGAAGAAGCCTGTCGTCATGTTCGGCAGCGTTGCCGTCGCGGTGCCGCCGGGCGCCTTCCTGCAGGCAACGGAGGCAGCCGAACGGACCATGGCCGATATCGTCGGCGGACATTTGAAACGTGCCAAAAAAATTGCCGATCTCTTCGCCGGCTGCGGCAGCTTCGCCCTGCGGTTGGCCGCGAGATCGGAAGTGCATGCGGTGGAAGGCGATGCGGCCGCGCTTTCGGCGCTCGATCGGGGTTCACGCTTCGCCACCGGCCTGAAACGCGTGACCGGCGAGCGCCGAGATCTGTTCCGCCGTCCGCTGACGTTCAAGGAGTTGAACGCCTTTGATGGCGTTGTCTTCGATCCGCCCCGCGCGGGCGCCGAGGATCAGTCGAAGCAGATCGCCCGCTCGGATGTTCCATTCGTTGCCGCGGTCTCCTGCAACCCGGTGACGCTCGCGCGGGATTTGCGCATCCTCATCGACGGCGGCTACGCGGTGAAAAGCGTGACGCCGATCGACCAGTTTCTGTGGTCGCCCCATGTCGAGGCTGTTGCCTTGCTGGAGAAGCCGCGGAAAAGACGCTAGGCGCTTAGCCCTGCTCAGCGAGACTGGCTGCGTCATGCAGTCTGCCCCCGAAATCCCGGCCAGGTTTATCGCTAAAGTTGTGGATCATCGCCACTGCAGTTGAATCTGCCCTCGAAAAAAGGCATAATCCAAATTGGGATAGGGGGAGAAGATGATTTCATCGGGACTTGTTGCCGAGATTTTTGGCTCGGCTCTCATCATGGCGCTCACCGGTGCGGTGCTCGCTTGGATCTTGAGAAAATTCACGCGTATGGGGCTGGTGCCATCCTATGCGCTTGGCGTCGCGGTCATGACGTTTGTCGGCGCTGCGCTCTATGTCTCCGGCCACGATGCAACCGTCGACTACCTGAGTGCAGGACCCAGTACGCGATCGGTGGCGTTGTCGGTTTCCTGATCCTGTACGCTACGTCGCGCCGGTCTGTGAGCAAGACCTAGCAGACTGCCCACGAGGCGGCTTCAAACCCGGGTGCCGCCGACCGTCATCTGGTCCATCCTGAGGTGCGGCTGGCCGACGCCGACCGGCACGCCCTGTCCGGCCTTGCCGCACATGCCGATGCCATTGTCGAGCTTCATGTCGTTGCCGATCATCGAAACGCGGTGCATGGCGTCGGGTCCGTTGCCGATCAGCATGGCGCCCTTGATCGGCTGCGTCACCTTGCCGTTCTCGATCATATAGGCTTCGGTGCAGCCGAACACGAATTTTCCCGACGTGATGTCGACCTGGCCGCCGCCGAAGGAGACGGCATAGATGCCGTTCCTGACCGAGGCGATGATCTCGTCCGGCTCCATGTCCCCCGATGTCATGTAGGTGTTGGTCATGCGCGGCATCGGCTGGTGCGCGTAGCCCTCGCGCCTTCCGTTGCCGGTGGCTCGCATGCCCATCAGCCGGGCGTTCTGGCGGTCCTGCATGTAACCGACCAGCTTGCCGTCCTCGATCAGCACGTTGCGCGCCGAAGGCGTGCCTTCATCGTCGACGGTGAGCGACCCGCGTCGTTCCGCGATCGTGCCGTCATCGACGACGGTGACGCCCTTTGCCGCCACCTGCTGGCCCATCAGTCCGGCGAAAGCTGAAGTTTTCTTGCGGTTGAAGTCGCCTTCCAGCCCGTGGCCGACGGCTTCGTGCAGCATGACGCCGGGCCAGCCGCTGGAGAGCACGATGTCGAAAGTGCCGGCCGGCGCCGGTACGGCTTCGAGATTGACCAGCGCCTGACGCAGCGCCTCCTTGGCGGCATGCTTCCAGCTGTCCTCGACGAGGAAGTCACCGAACGCCTTGCGTCCGCCCATGCCGTAGGAGCCGCTTTCCTGGCGGTCGCCGTCGCCGACCACCACGGACACGTTCACCCTGACCAGCGGCCGGATGTCACGCACCACCTGCCCGTCGGCACGCACGATCTCGACATGCTGCCATGACGAGGTCAGCGATGCCGAGACCTGGCGCACGCGCGGATCCTCGGCACGCAGCCAAGCGTCGATTTCCTGCAACAGCTTCGCCTTGGCCTCGAAGGAAGGCGAGGGGATCGGGTTCTCATCGCCATAGAGATGGCGGTTGGTGCGGGCGGGCGCGGCGGCAAGCGTTCCGGAATAGCCGCCCTTGACGGTCGAGACGGCGTCAGCCGCGCGTCGCAGCGAGGCCTCGGACAGGTCGCTGGAGTGGGCATAGCCACTGGCTTCGCCGGCAACCGCGCGCAGGCCGAAACCCTGGTCGGTGTTGAAATTGGCTGTCTTCAGCCGACCGTTGTCGAACATCAGCGCTTCGCTCTCGCTGTATTCGACGAACAACTCGCCATCGTCGGCGCCGTTGATGGTCTCTGCGACGATCTCCTTGACGCGATCGTCGGAAATATCGAATTGGCCGATAAGACTGTTCATGGCGTATGTCCGTGGATGAATGGTTATATCCGGGATGTAGGCGCGAAGCCGCGCCCAGACAATCGCCAATCGTCATGCAAATGCCGGGCGCCGGCACCCCGTCTATCCCAGGTCCGGAAAACCTGTCGCTGATCGCCAGATCCAGGGTCGAGGCGCGGGAGTCTACGGCAGGGCCGCAAATCCGTCGGCAAAACCCTTGAGGTCCACCGGGATGCCGATGCCTTCTTCCGGCGTCTGGAAGACGATGAAGGTGGCTGACGTGCCGGTCTTCAGCGTATCGAGCAGCGGCTTCTCGAGAATGACCTCGGCGTAGCAGCCGTCCTGGAAGCAGCGCACGAAATAGGCGCGGCCGATATCCTTGCCGTCGACATTGAGGCCGAGCCCGTTGGGCAAGAGCACGCCGAGCGGCGCCAGCACACGCAGGATCTCCGCCTTGTTGTCGGCGGTGCGCAGCACCACGACCGACAGCCCCATCTCGGGACGGTCCTCGGCGACGACGTTCTGCATCATCACGCATTGCTCTGATGTGGCGCCGGCCGGCGTGTCGCAGATGATCGACCACGCGCCATGCGTCGAGCGCACCGTGCCGCTCGGCTGGGCCGCGTTGGCCTGGCCGGCGGCCGACAAGCCGGCGACGGACAAGGCGGTGAGAAAGATGACCTTCGCCAAGGGGCTCGAAAGCCCAAATCCCGACAGCCAAGAGTTCATGACGGCTCCATTGCGAATCACGGCACTTTAAGCCGCGCCAAAGCCAAGTAAAGGACGAGACAGCGGCCGAGTCGCCACGAAAGTGCCAATGCGGCGCTTTTCCTAGCCAATTTCGCCCGAATTACGACGCCAGACGCGCCGGCCGGCAGGAAGCAGCCGATCCGTCGAACATAGTCGATTCGCCATGGCGGCCGCCGCCTTCAAAGATGCATTCCGGCTTGCGCGCAAAAATGCCGCACGGTTTCCTCCGCTCCTTTCTTGCGGAGGGAAAAAGAGTATGGTTTGAACCAGCTTGAGACAGTCGGGATTCCCGTCCCGGCATTGTTCGTTATTCTCGTGGACACAGCCGCGAGGAACTGGGAGACGAAGAGGGCGATGAGAAATTTCCTGGCAAACGCCAAGTTTCCAGCAAGTGCCAAGTTCCTAAGCGCTTGTGCCGTTACCACGTTTTTCGCCGGCACGGCCGCCCATGCCGATCAGCCTGTCGAGTGGGAGACGACCTTCCAGGCGCCGGCAACCGACATGATGCGCCAGATCGAGTGGTTCGGAAACTACACGATGTGGTTCATCATCCCGATCACCGCCCTGGTATTGCTGCTTCTGATCTACTGCATCGTGAAATTCCGCGCGAGCGCCAACCCGGTTCCGTCCAAGACCAGCCACAACACGCTGATCGAGGTGATCTGGACTGTCGGCCCCGTCGTCGTCCTGCTCTGCCTCGCCATCCCCTCGTTCCAGCTGTTGACCGCGCAGTACACGCCGCCGGAGGAAGCCAAGCTCACCGTCAAGGCGACGGGCAACCAGTGGAACTGGGATTACGAATACCAGACCGACAACACGCTCTCGTTCAACTCGGCGATCCTCCAGGATGGCGACCGTGCCGCCGCAGGCAAGGAGGATCGCAAGGTCTATCCGCGCCTGCTTGCCGTCGACAACGAGATGGTAGTGCCCGTCCACACGATGACCCGGGTGCTCGTCACCGCGACCGACGTGATCCATTCCTTCGCCATGCCGTCCTTCGGCATCAAGATCGATGCCATTCCCGGCCGCACCAACGAGACCTGGTTCAAGGCGGAGAAGGAAGGCCTCTATTACGGCCAGTGCTCGCAGCTTTGCGGCAAGGACCATGCCTTCATGCCGATCGCCATCCGCGTCGTCTCCGACGCGCAGTTCAAGACCTGGCTGGCTGCGGCCAAGACCGATCTGCCCGGCGCCAACAAGACGTTGATGGCCGAGGTCGATGGCCAGAACAAGGTAGCGGCCGCCGGCAACTGATGCCGCGGGTTAGCAAGATTTAGGGAACGGAGCGGAACATGGCAGACGCTGCAGCTCACGACGGGCACGACCACAAGCCTTATCATGGTTGGGTGCGCTGGGTTTATTCGACCAACCACAAGGACATCGGTACGCTCTACCTGATCTTCGCGATCATGGCCGGCATCATCGGCGGCGCGCTGTCGGTCGCCATCCGCATGGAGTTGCAGGAGCCTGGCATCCAGATCTTCAGCGGTCTGGCGCAGATGGTCTACGGCATGAACGGTGACGCCGCGATCGACGGCGGCAAGAGCATGTATAACGCCTTCGCCACGGCGCACGCGCTGATCATGATCTTCTTCATGGTCATGCCGGCCCTGATCGGCGGTTTTGCCAACTGGATGGTGCCGATCATGATCGGCGCCCCGGACATGGCGTTCCCGCGCATGAACAACATCTCGTTCTGGCTGCTGCCGCCGGCTTTCATCCTGCTGCTTATCTCGATGTTCGTGCCGAGCGCGCCCGGCGCCTACGGCGTCGGCGGCGGCTGGACGCTCTATCCGCCGCTTTCGACCTCCGGTCAGCCCGGTCCGGCCATGGATCTGGCGATCCTGTCGATCCACATCGCCGGCGCGTCCTCGATCCTGGGCGCCATCAACTTCATCACCACCATCTTCAACATGCGCGCGCCAGGCATGACGCTGCACAAGATGCCGCTGTTTGCCTGGTCGGTGCTGGTCACCGCATTCCTGCTGCTGTTGTCGCTTCCGGTTCTTGCCGGCGGCATCACCATGCTGCTTACCGACCGCAATTTCGGCACGACCTTTTTCGCTCCCGATGGCGGCGGCGATCCGCTGCTGTTCCAGCACCTGTTCTGGTTCTTCGGCCATCCGGAAGTGTATATTCTGATCCTGCCGGGCTTCGGCATCATCAGCCATATCGTCTCGACCTTCTCGCGCAAGCCGGTGTTCGGCTACCTCGGCATGGCCTACGCCATGGTCGCGATCGGCGCGGTCGGCTTCATCGTCTGGGCGCACCATATGTACACGACCGGCCTGTCGCTCGACACGCAGCGCTACTTCGTCTTCGCCACCATGGTCATCGCGGTGCCGACGGGCGTGAAGATCTTCTCCTGGATCGCGACGATGTGGGGCGGATCGATATCGTTCAAGCCGCCGATGCTGTGGGCGCTGGGCTTCATCTTCCTGTTCACGATCGGTGGCGTCACCGGGGTTCAGCTGGCCAATGCCGGTCTCGACCGGTCGCTGCACGACACCTATTTCGTGATCGCGCACTTCCATTACGTGCTGTCGCTGGGGGCGGTGTTCGCCATCTTCGCCGGCTGGTACTACTGGTTCCCGAAGATGACCGGCTACATGTATTCGCCTGTCATCGCCAACACCCATTTCTGGGTCATGTTCGTCGGCGTCAACCTTGTCTTCTTCCCGCAGCACTTCCTCGGCCTTGCCGGCATGCCGCGCCGCACCATCGATTATCCGGACGCGTTTGCGGGCTGGAACATGGTGTCGTCCTACGGTTCGTATATTTCGGCCGTCGGCGTGGTGATCTTCCTCTATGGCGTGTTCGAAGCCTTCCAGAAGAAGCGGATCGCTGGCGCCAATCCATGGGGCGAGGGAGCAACGACGCTGGAATGGCAGCTGCCTTCGCCGCCGCCGTTCCACCAGTGGGAGCAGCTGCCGAAGATCAAATAAGGCGGCAGCCCGGAATCGAAACCGCCGGCCTGCCGGCGGTTTCGGCCAAACGGAATATGGATTTGAGTACGCATGGCCCTTGTCGACGAAACCAGCATTGACGAAGCGGGCTTCCGCATGTCGGAAGCGACGGCGGGTGATTTCTTCGCCCTCCTGAAGCCGCGCGTCATGTCGCTGGTGGTTTTCACCGCCTTTGTCGGACTGGTCGCGGCGCCGGTGACCATCAATCCGCTGCTGGCGGTGATCGCGATCCTGGCTATTGCCATCGGGGCTGGTGCCTCCGGCGCGCTCAACATGTGGTACGATGCCGATATCGACGCGGTGATGACACGCACTGCCACCCGCCCCGTGCCGGCCGGCCGCATCCAGCCCCACGAGGCGTTGAGCTTTGGGTTGGTGCTTTCGGTTTTGTCGGTGATGACGCTCGGCGTGCTGGTCAACTGGCTGTCGGCGGCGCTGCTGGCCTTCACCATCTTCTTCTATGCCGTCGTCTACACGATGTGGCTGAAGCGCTGGACGCCGCAGAACATCGTCATTGGCGGTGCCGCCGGCGCCATCCCGCCCGTGATCGGCTGGGCCGCGGTGACCGGCACGGTCAGCCTGGAGAGCGTCGTCCTGTTCCTCATCATCTTCCTCTGGACGCCGCCGCATTTCTGGGCGCTGGCGCTGTTCAAGTCGCAGGATTATGAACGCGCCGGCATCCCGATGATGCCCAATGTCGCCGGCCCGGCGTCGACCCGCCGCCAGATCTTCGCCTATGCTCTGGTGCTGGCCCCGGTCGGTGTGCTGCCGTGGCTGCTTGGCTACACCACGCCGTTCTATGGCGTGGCTGCCCTGCTGCTCGGGCTCGGCTTTGTCTGGTATGCGTGGAAAGTGCTTGGCATGGCCGATGACGATCGCGCGATGAAGCCAGCCAAGGCGTTGTTCGGCTATTCGCTGCTCTATCTCTTCGCCATCTTCGCCGTCTATCTCGCCGACAGCGTCGTCGAACGTGCACTCGCGGTGGGTGGAGCATGAGCATGATCGAAGACAAGCTCGAAACGGTCACCTTGACCGAACGCCAGCGGAAGGCCCGGCGCAACCGCTCGGTCGCCATCGGCGTAGCCTTGGCCGTGCTGGTCGTTATCTTCTATATCGCGACGATCGTGAAGTTCGGTCATAACCTCTCTGGCACGATGTGAGGCGGGAGATGGGTGTCGACACGAGCGCCAAACCGGCCGGGCACAACAGCAACCGCCTTGTGGCGGCCGTCTGCCTTGCCTTCTTCACCGGCATGATCGGCATGGCCTATGCCGCGGTGCCGCTGTACAAGATGTTCTGCCAGGCGACAGGCTATGGCGGCACGACGCAACGCGTCGAGAAGCAGTATGCCGGCCGCGTGCTCGATCGCGAGATCACCGTTCGCTTCGACGCCAATATCGCCGGCGTGCCGTGGGATTTCCAGCCGGTCCAGCGCTCGATGACCATGAAGATCGGCGAGACGGTGCAGGCGCACTATCAGGCGACCAACAAGTTCGATCGCCCTATCACCGGCCGCGCCACCTTCAATGTCCAGCCTGAACTGGCGGGGCCCTATTTCAACAAGGTCGAATGCTTCTGCTTCACCGACACGACGCTGAAGCCTGGCGAAACGCTTGACATGCCGGTCCTGTTCTACGTGGACCCCGATATCGTCAACGTGCCGGAACTGAAGGACGTGAAGACGATCACCCTGTCCTACACGATGTTCCCGGTCGAGAAGAACAAGCCGGTCGCATCGTCGGAGCCGGTCCAGGGCAACAGCAAGACAATTTCAAATACCGAAGGAAATCTCGGGGGTTGATATGGCAGACGCGCACGCAAAACATCACGACTATCATCTTGTCGACCCGAGCCCGTGGCCTTTCCTCGGATCGATAGGGGCGCTCGTCACCGCCTTTGGCGGCGTTTGCCTCATGGAATATCTGAAGGGCGGCTCGTTCCCGATCTTCGGCTTCAACATCGCCAATCCGTGGCTGTTCTTCATCGGCCTCGCGATCGTCCTCTACACCATGTTCGCCTGGTGGTCGGACACGATCAAGGAAGCGCATGAGGGCCATCACACGCGGGTCGTGTCGTTGCATCTGCGCTATGGCATGATCATGTTCATCGCCTCCGAGGTGATGTTCTTCGTCGCCTGGTTCTGGGCCTATTTCGATGCCAGCCTGTTTCCGAGCGAGGCCCAGCAATATGCCCGCACCGCGTTCACCGGCGGCGTCTGGCCGCCGAAGGGCATGGAGGTTCTCGATCCTTTCCATCTGCCGCTCTACAACACCGTGATCCTGCTGTTGTCCGGCACCACGGTCACCTGGGCGCACCACTCCCTAATCCACGGCGATCGCAAGGGCCTGATCAACGGCTTGGTGCTGACCGTCGGCCTCGGCATGCTGTTCACCATGGTGCAGGCCTACGAGTACATGCACGCTCCGTTCGCTTTCAAGGATTCCATCTACGGCGCCACCTTCTTCATGGCGACCGGATTCCACGGCTTCCATGTCATCATCGGCACCATCTTTCTGCTGGTTTGCCTGATCCGGGCCATGAAAGGCGATTTCACGCCCAAGCAGCATTTCGGTTTCGAGGCTGCCGCGTGGTACTGGCATTTCGTCGACGTGGTCTGGCTGTTCCTGTTCGCCTCGATCTACGTCTGGGGATCGGTCGGCGCGGTGATCGAAGCCCACTGATACCGGTCTGATGACTTTGAAGGGGCGGCTGCGGCGACGTGGCCGCCTTCTTCTTTTCGGCGCAACGCAATCCGGTCGGTTGCGAAGGCGCGCAGCGTCGACGCCGGCGGCATGATCATGATCACGGCCAGCCGAACGGATTCGGCGGCTGCTTCAATTGGTCGACTGGACCGACGGCGGCATTGCCGTTACGGACTCCGACATGGACGAAGCCTGGGCAGCGGTGGTCGATGGGGCACCCATCGGGATTGAGCGGTGAGCAATGAGCGACGACAAGGCGATCTGGCCTCCGATCGACCCTATTTCGGCGGGCTTGCATGGACGCTGCCCGCGCTGCGGCGAGGGGCGGCTGTTTTCCGGCTTTCTCACCGTAGGCAAACGCTGCACCAATTGCGGTCTTGATTATTCCTATGCCGATGCCGGCGACGGGCCCGCGGTTTTCGTCATCCTGATCATCGGCTTCATCATCGTCGGCCTAGCGCTTTGGGTCGAAGTGACGCTGAGCCCGCCGCTCTGGCTGCATCTGCTGGTCTGGATACCGCTGGCGCTGGTGCTGTGCTTGACGGCGCTCCGGCTGATCAAGGGGGTGCTGCTTACGCTGCAGTACCGCAACAAGGCGGCCGAGGGCCGGCTGGATCGCGGCGAATGACCGACATGTCCGCCAAAGACGGCAGTCGTTCGCGGCCGGGATCGGTATTGCTGCTCGGCATTGGCCTCGTCCTGCTTCTGATCCTGCTGGCGCTCGGCACCTGGCAGGTCCAGCGCCTGCACTGGAAGGAGGGTCTTCTCCAGACCATCGACCAGCGCACCCACTCGCCGCCGCTCCCGCTGGCCGAGGTGGAGAAACAATTCGCCTCGACTGGGGACGTCGACTACACGCCGGTGACGGTGACCGGCACGTTCCTGCATGCGGGCGAGCGGCATTTCTACGCGACATGGGAAGGCGAAGCCGGCTTCAACGTCTACACGCCGCTGGCCCTCGACGACGGCCGCTTCGTCCTGATCAATCGCGGTTTCGTGCCATACGATCTGAAGGATGCCGCCAAGCGCGCCAAGGGACAGGTCGCGGGCAAGGTGACGGTCACCGGTCTCGCTCGCAATCCGCTGCCGGTGAAGCCGTCGATGATGCTTCCCGACAACGACGTGGCGAAGAATATCTTTTACTGGAAGGACCGTGACGTGATGGCGGCGAGCGCTGGCTTGCCGGCGAGCGCCAAGCTGGTGCCCATCTTCATCGACGCCGACAAGACGCCCAATCCGGGCGGTTTGCCCATCGGCGGTGTCACCATCATCGACCTGCCGAACAGCCATCTGCAATATGCCGTGACCTGGTATGGGCTTGCCGCCGCACTTGCCGCCGTTCTCATCCTGCGGCTTCGCAGACCAGCGAAAGAGGAATGAGCGCGACAGACCCGCTTGAAGGGCCCTCGCCCTTGACAGGACGGGGGTAGGCACCTCATTTCGGCTCTGATCAAACGGCCCGGATTCATGCTTCAGACCACCACAAAGCCTCCTCTGACGATCCGCCTCTGCCAGCCGCGCGGTTTTTGCGCCGGCGTCGACCGTGCTATCCAGATCGTCGTGCTGGCGCTGAAGAAATATGGCGCGCCGGTGTATGTCCGCCACGAGATCGTGCACAACCGCTATGTCGTTGAAGGGCTGCAAAGCCTTGGCGCCGTGTTTATCGAGGAACTTTCCGAGATTCCGGCCGAACATCGGCAGTCGCCCGTCGTCTTTTCTGCGCATGGCGTGCCGAAGTCGGTACCGGCGGATGCCCAGGCGCGCAATTTGTTCTATCTCGACGCCACCTGCCCATTGGTCTCGAAGGTCCACAAGCAGGCGATGCGCCACCAGCGGCTCGGCCGCCACGTGCTCCTGATCGGCCATGCCGGACATCCCGAGGTGATCGGCACCATGGGACAATTGCCGGACGGCGCGGTAACGCTGATCGAGACCGAAGCCGATGCCGCGAGGCTCGCGCCGGCGGACCCGAAGGCGCTCGGCTTCGTCACCCAGACCACGCTTTCGGTCGAAGATACGGCCGGCATCATCCGGGCGCTGCAGGACCGCTTTCCCGACCTGCAGGCGCCGGCGGCGGAATCGATCTGCTATGCCACCACGAACCGCCAGGAAGCGGTCAAGGACACTGCCGCGGGCGCCGATCTATACCTGATCGTCGGCGCGCCCAATTCGTCCAATTCGCGGCGTCTTGTCGAAGTGGCTGAGCGTGCGGGGGCTGCGATGTCGCTTCTGGTGCAGCGCGCCGCCGAGATTCCGTGGGATGACATCAGCGACATCTCGACGCTCGGGCTGTCGGCGGGGGCGTCCGCCCCGGAGATCATCGTCGACGAGATCATCGATGCGTTCCGCCAGCGCTTCGATGTCACGATCGACCTGGCCATCACGGCCACCGAAACGGAGGATTTTCCCGTCATGCGGGTACTGCGCGATGTCGAACTGACGGCGGCCGACATGGCTTTCGTCAACGGGGCGCCGTAAGGCACATGGCGGTCTACACCGACGTTGCGGAAGGCGAACTCGGCGCATTCCTGAAGCACTATCCGGTCGGCGATCTCCTGTCCTACAAGGGCATCGCGGAGGGCACCGAGAACTCGAATTTTTTGCTGCACACCTCCAGCGGCTCCTACATCCTGACGCTCTATGAAAGACGGGTGGAGAAGGCGGATCTGCCGTTTTTCCTCGGGTTGATGGGCCATCTCGCCAAAAAGGGCGTGTCCTGCCCGCTGCCGGTGACCGCGCATGACGGTAGCGTCATCGGCACGCTGGCGGGCCGGCCGGCCGTCATCATCACTTTCCTCGAGGGTCTCTCGCTCCGGCGGCCGACATCGATCCACTGCGCCGAGGTCGGCAAGGCGCTGGCCTCCCTGCATCTGGCCGGTGCCGACTTTCCGATGACCCGCCCCAATGCGCTCGCCATCGACGGCTGGCGCAAGCTCTGGTCAGCGGCCCGCGACCGTGCCGATGAGGTCGAGCCGGGCCTTGCGGCCGAAGTCGACGCCGACTTCGCCGACTTCGAGCGGAATTGGCCGAAGGGTCTTCCGGAAGGCATCATCCATGCCGATCTTTTCCCGGACAACGTGTTCTTTCTCGGCGAGAAGCTCTCCGGCCTGATTGATTTTTATTTCGCTTGCAACGACCTCTACGCCTATGACGTCGCCACCTGCCTGAACGCCTGGTGCTTCGAGAAGGATTTTTCCTTCAATCTCACCAAGGGCAAGGCGTTGCTTGCCGGCTACCAAGGTGTGCGGCCTCTGAGTGATCAGGAAAAGGCAGCACTTCCGATGCTGGCACGGGGCTCGGCGCTGCGTTTCATGCTGACCCGGCTGTATGACTGGCTGACCGTTCCCGATGGCGGGCTGGTGATGAAACGCGATCCGACCGAATACATCAGGAGAATGCGGTTTCATCGGACGATCAAATCTGCTTCGGAATATGGGCTGGCATGAGCAAACACGTTGAGATCTTCACCGATGGTGCCTGTTCGGGCAATCCCGGCCCGGGCGGCTGGGGCGCGATCCTGCGCTTCAACGGCGCCACCAAGGAACTATCGGGTGGCGAGGCCGAGACGACCAACAACCGCATGGAATTGCTTGCCGCCATCTCGGCGCTGAACGCGCTCAAGGAACCTTGCACGGTCGATCTTCACACCGACAGCAAATATGTCATGGACGGCATTTCAAAGTGGATCCATGGCTGGAAGAAGAACGGCTGGAGGACCGCCGACAAGAAGCCGGTCAAGAACGGCGAACTCTGGCAAGCGCTGGATGAAGCCAATCGGCGTCACAAGGTTAGGTGGATCTGGGTCAAGGGCCATGCCGGTCATATCGAGAACGAACGGGCGGACGAACTCGCTCGTGAGGGCATGGCGCCGTTCAAGAAGGGCCCGGTCAAGCTTGTTTCTACCCCACCCAAGCCGGTCTCGCAGTCCAAGCAGCCGGCGGTGGCAAAGGCGCGGCGTTCGACCCAAAGCTATTGAATTCCGGGTCGGCACCATCCCCAGGCTGGGATCTCTATCATGCCGGTCCTGCACTATGTGACGCATCCCCAGGTTCAGGTCGACGCCAAAATTCCGGTGCCGGAATGGGAGGGCGCGCGCCAAATTGTCCACGGGTGGCGGCCGATCGACAGGCCGGCACAGCCGTAGATCCTCAGCGGATCAACAGCGCCGTGCCCCAAAGCCCGAGGGCGAACACGGTGTGTGACACCAGGTTCAGCGCCCGTACCTTCATCGGGTTGGGCCGCTTCGACGCTGCCCAGCCCGCGCCCATGCCGGGCGCCAGCAGGAACCAGCCGGCGCCGACTGTGACCATGCCGAGGATGAAAGCCGGCAGGAAAGTCGGTGCGACAAGCCAGCCCGCTCCGGCCACGACGACAAGGATGATGCCGTAGACGATGCCGACAACATAGTGAAAGGCCCAGCCCAAAGCCGATTCGTGTACATAGGGCGTCGCATCGCCAATATCGTCGTGAAAGACTTTTTCCCGTAAATGCCAGACCCAGCGGCCAACGGGGGCCCAGTTCGGCCGTGCTTGACCGAACATCTTGTAGAGAAGAAAGGCCCAGATATCCATCAGCAGCGTGGCGCCGACGCCGATCGCCACGCTACGCCAGACGATGTCGAACGTCATGGTCAGAGCAGTTCGAGGATCTTGGCGGCGCCGGATTCATCGACGCCGGGCTTGGTCTCGACATTTAGGGCGGTGACCTTGCCGTCATCGACGATCATTGAAAACCGCTTCGACCGAAGACCCATGCCGCCACCGGAGAAGTCGGCGTCGAGGCCGATCGCCTTGGCGAAGTCGCCATTGCCGTCGGCGAGGAAGAGGATCTTGCCTTCACCGCCGGTGAAGCGTGCCCAGGCGCCCATGACATGGACGTCGTTGACCGAAACCACAGCGATCGTATCGACACCGCGCGCCAGGATGGCGTCGCGGTTCTCCAGATAGCCGGGCAAATGATTGTTGCTGCAGGTCGGCGTGAAGGCGCCTGGCACGGCAAACAGCACGACCTTCTTTCCTGCAAAAATCTCGGCCGTCGTGATCGGCTTGGGGCCGTCGGCAGTCATCGTCTTGAACGTCGTATCGGGCAGTCTGTCGCCAGCGGAAATGGTCATGAGTTCCTCGCTTGGGAGAATGGGGAAGGACGTAGCCTTGGGTAGCGAACTATGCGCTTTCCCGCAACCATCGCGGGGGGCTGGATCAAGGGAAAGGCAAGAGCCCTTCGACCGCGCCTGCCGAACTCGTCAGCGTATAGTGAAGTCCGCCATCCGTGGGTGTCGTCGAGGGCCGGTCGAGGATCGGCACGGTGAAGATCAGCTTGCCGTCCTTCTGGCTGCGTGCCGGCGAACCGAACATGTAGTCGCGGTCTCCTGCGACGAAGAAGTCCGCCGCTTCCGGATCGCCGGGAAAGCTCGCCTCCACAACCAGCGTTTCATGGTCGCCCGGCAGCACGTTGATGCCGAAGTCGGATCTTGCCGGCGCGGGCAAGGTGGCGAAGCTCGCCTTGACCAGCTCCGCGTCCTCGGCATTGTCCGGGTCAGAGCCGGGGTCGACGGTCAGCCGCGTCTGCACAGGAATGCAGATCGTCTCGCAAATGCCGAGGAAAATGTCGGCGTCGATGACGGATGGATCCTTCGCGGCCGACAGCGTGAACGTCACCGGCAGCGAGACCGGATAGTCGTAGCCCGCCCATTTGCCGTAGCCGTCGTCATGACGCTTCGGCGCCGGGAAGGAAAGGCTGGCATCGGAAATGTTGGTGCTGGCCGAGATATCGAGTTGCGGCGGCACGCCCGCGTCGCCCGGGTCGCGCCAATAAGTCTTCCAGCCAGGCTTGAGCGCTATGTCGAGAACGCCCCGGATGCGGCCGGCATCGTCGGGCTTGCCGCTCGTCACCAGCCGTACCTTGCCGCCTTCGCTGTTGTACCAGGCGGACGAAGAGGCGGCGGCTGGGAGTGTGATTGCCGATCCGATAACGGCGCCGAGCAACAGGATTTTCAAGCTTTGCATGGTGATGATTTGATCGTCCGTTCATGGCCGTGCAATGATTTCATGGTCTTGCCGGTATCATATTTGCGTGACCTTTGCCGCAGGTAATGATCGGCCGGCGGCACGGGCTTGGTCGAAAACCGGCGCTGTACATCTTTTCGGCGCCCGGGAAACGCGTTACGCTCTGATCATGGACTTGTTGCGCCACAAGAAGACGGCCGCCGGCAGCGGCTTTCTCGACGATCAGTTCCTCATTGCCATGCCCGGCATGAAGGACGACCGTTTCACGCGCTCGGTCATCTATATCTGCGCCCACAGCGATGAGGGCGCGATGGGGCTGATCATCAACCAGACGCAGCAGATGCTGTTTCCGGACCTTTTGGTGCAACTTGGCATCATGAACGAGCACGAGGCGATCCGGTTGCCCGCCCGTACCCGCGATTTCGTCGTTCGCAATGGCGGGCCCGTCGACCGCAGCCGTGGCTTCGTGCTGCATACGGGCGATTACCGGGTGGAGTCTTCGCTGACCGTTTCCGACGACGTCTGCCTGACCGCGACCGTCGACATATTGCGCGCCATATCGTCGGGCCGGGGACCGCGCCACGCGCTGATGGCGCTGGGCTATTCGGGCTGGGGCGCCGGCCAGCTGGAAACAGAGATAGCCGAAAACGGCTGGCTGACCTGTCCGGCCACTCCGGAGCTTCTGTTCGACACCGACATCGAGCGCAAATACGACCGGATTCTCGCCTCGATCGGCATCGACCTCGCGCATTTGAGTGTAGCGGCCGGCCACGCCTGAGCTCAGTGGCGTGAAAGCCAATTACGCTTGCGTCAGCGGATACTGTTCCTTCAGCGTCTTCAGCACCTGATCGCCGGGCATCGGGGCGCCGAACATGAAGCTCTGCACATATTCGCAGCCCATCTGACGCAGCTCCAGCGCGTCGCGCTCGTCCGAAATGCCTTCGGCGACCACCGACAGGCCGAGCTCATGGGCCATGCTGACCATGGATTTGAGCAGCACGGCGCGTTTGGGCGTGTTGTCGTCGACGAAGCTCTTGTCGATCTTGATCGTGTCGAAGGGAAAGCGCGTCAGATAGGCGAGCGACGAATAGCCGGTGCCGAAATCGTCGAGCGACAGGCCGATTCCGAGCTGCTTCAGCTTGGTCAGCACATGGGCGGTCTGCTCGGGATTGTCCATGACCAGCGATTCCGTGAGCTCTAGCCGGAAGCAGCGCGGCTTCAGATTGGCCCGAGCAATAACCGAGCGAACATCGCTGACCAGGTCGCGGCGGATGAGCTGGCGGCTGGAGAGGTTGACCGAAACCGACAGAGGCGCGTCGCCGATCTGCTTCTGCCATGCCGCCAGATCCTCCGCGGCCTGCTGCATGGCGAACAGCCCAAGCTGCACGATCAGCCCGCAGCTTTCGGCGACCGGAATGAAATCGGCAGGCGGGATCATGCCGCGGCGCGGATGGTCCCAGCGCAGCAATGCCTCGAAGCCGGCGACGCTGCCGTCTTCCAGCCGCACGATCGGCTGGTAGGCAAGCGTGAATTCGCGCCGTTCGATGGCGCGGCGCAGGTCGGATTCGAACTGCAGCCGGTCGGTGCCGACGGCGCGGAAGGCCGGACGGAACGGTTCGATCCGATCGCCGCCGAAGCGCTTGGCCTGATGCATGGCAAGCTCGGCGTCCTTGACCATGTCCTCTGCCGAGGTCTGCGCCGAGGTCCAGGTGATCAGCCCGATCGAGGCGGTCAGCACGATCTCGCGCTTGGCAAAGGTGATCGGGGCGTTGATGGCATGCTTGATGGCGTCCGCCACCGCCGCGATGCGGGCCGGGTCCTGCTCGGAAAGCAGCATCAAGGCGAACTGGTCGCCGGCGAAGCGTGACAGCGAGTCCTTCGGCTTCAAGAGCCGGTGCAGGCGGCGCGCGATGGTGAGCAGGATGGTATCGCCGGCCGAGATGCCGAGCCCGTCATTGACCTGCTTGAAGCGGTCGATGTCGATGACGAAGACGGTCGGGCGCACCTTCTCTTCGGTCCGTGCGATCGAGATGATCGCCTCGAGCCGGTTCATGAACAATTCGCGATTCGGCAGGCCGGTGAGATTGTCGTGCACGGCGTCGTGCAGCAGCCTTTCCTCGGATTTCTTCTGCTCGGTGACGTCGACCATGGTGCCGACGCAGCGGATGACCTCGCCGTCCGATCCGATCACCGGGCGCGCGCGCAGCGCAAACCAGTGATAGTGGCCGTCGGCGCCGCGCAGCCGGAAGTTCTGCGCCACCTTGCCGCGCCGATGCTCGAGCACCACGTCGAGCGTGGTGCGGAACGTGTCGCGGTCGTCGGCATGCAGCACCGGCAGCCAGTTGCGGGCGGCACCCCCCAGACTGTTGGGGGCGAGGCCGAGTTGGATGCTGACATCGGGCTTGGTGACGACGCGGTCGCGCAGCACGTCCCAGTCCCACACCGTGTCGCCCGAGCCGGCCACCGCCAGCGCCTGCCGCTCGAGGTCGGAAAACAGTCCCTGGTGCAGCGCGCCGCCGGCAAAGGCATGCTGCATGACGGTGAAGCCGATCAGCAGGATGATGAGGATCAGACCGCCGCCAAGCGCCGGCTGGGCGATGTCGTTGTCGAGCATGCCGGTTATCGCCATCCACGATCCGCATAACCACAACAGCACCATCACCCAACTGGGTACAAGCATGATCGCGCGATCATAACCGCGTATGCCGAGGAAGATGATCAGGCCGAGCCCGGTCAGCGCGGTGGCGGCGAAGGAGAGCCTGGCGATACCCGCCGCGACCGCCGGGTCGACGATGGCGACGCCAGCGATCAAGAGCAGCCCGAGGATCCAGACCAGCGCCCCATAGCTGAAATGGCCGTGCCATCGATTGAGATTGAGATAGGCGAACAGGAACACCACGAAGGTAGCCGCCAGCGCCACCTCCGTTCCCGCCCGCCACATCTGCTCATTGCCGGGCGATATCTCGATGATCTTGTTGAGGAAGCCGAAATCGACGCAGATGTAGGCAAGCACGGCCCAGGCGAGTGCCGCGGTCGCGGGGAACATGGAGGTTCCCTTGACCACGAACAGGATGGTCAGGAACAGCGCGAGAAGGCCGGCGATGCCGATGACGATGCCGCGGAACAGCGTGTAGGAATTGACCGAGTCCTTGTAGGATTCCGGATCCCAGAGATAGACTTGCGGCAGCTTGGGTGAGGCGAGTTCGGCGATGAAGGTGATCACCGTTCCCGGGTTCAGCGTCACCCGGAAGACATCGGCGTCGGGGCTGCTCTGGCGGTCGAGAGCAAAGCCTTCGCTGGGCGTGATGGCGGCGATGCGGGTCGAGCCGAGATCCGGCCAGAAGATGCCGGAATTGACCAGTCGGAAATGCGGCGCCACGATCAGCCGGTCGAGCTGCTGGTCGGTGGTGTTGGCAAGCGCGAACACGGCCCAGTCGCCGGTGGAACGGGCGTCATTGGCCTCGACCTCGATGCGTCGCACGATGCCGTCGGGTCCGGGTGCGGTCGAAACCTGGAAGTTTTCGCCCTGGTTGCGGTAGATTTCCACGGCGCCGGACAGATCGAGCGCGACATCGTCGCGAGCGATCTTGATCGGTTCGACGGCAAAGGCCGAGGACGCCGCGCACAGCGTCAGGATCGTCGCGAGGACAAAGGCGAACAGCGGCCCGTTGCGCAGGAATTTCGTCAAAAATCAGTCCTTCGTTCCAGCGCCTGGCGGATCGTCCGCGATCCGGGCGTAGAGGTAGTGGTCCTGCCAGATGCCATTGATCCTGAGGTAGGATCGCAGAAGTCCTTCGCGCCGGAATCCGGCTTTTTCAAGCACACGGATCGACCTGATATTGTCGGGAATACAGGCCGCTTCGATCCGGTGCAACCTCAGCGTATCGAAGGCGAAGCGGGTCACGACCTTGACGGCGTCGGTCATCAGGCCACGGCCGCCGAAGCGCTCGCCGATCCAGTAGCCGACATGCCCGCTCTGCGAGACCCCGTGGCGTATGTTGCCGAGCGTAATTCCGCCAGCCAACCTGCCGCTCGACTTCTCGAATATGAAGAAGGCGATCGCGGTTCCCTGCGCATAGTCCTCGCGGTAGCGGCTGATGCGCAGTCGCCATGCCGCCCGATCAAGCTCGTCCGGCGCCCAGCGCGGCTCCCATGGTTCGAGGAATGCCCGGCTCTCGCCGCGCACAGTCGACCACTCCCGGTAGTCATTGGTGAACGGCACGCGCAGCGTCACGCGGTCGCCCTTCAGCGCCGGCAGGTCGCGGCGAAAGAAAGGGAGCGCGAACACGGCGCTTGTGCGGGCTTAGACGGCGAGCTTGCGGGCCGTGGTGGGCGTGCCCGGAAGCGAATCGAGGATCGCTTCGTATGGCGCCAGCGTACCCACGGGCCCTACAGCGGTAAGCGTCGGTTTGGTCGAGAACAGCCGTGACGACAGGTCGGTCAAACGATCGACCGTCAGCGCCGAGAGCCGCTCCATCAGTTCCTCCTTGGCGATCGGCCGGCCGAACAAGAGCAGCTGTCTCGCGATCTGCGAGGCGCGGCTGGCCGGGCTTTCCGCCGACATGATCAGACCTGCGCGGTATTGCGCGCGCGCCCGGTCGAGCTCTTCCTGCAGGATGTTCTCGCCGGCCTTCTGCAATTCCTCGATGATGACGGGCACCAGTTCGGCGATGTCGCTCTGCCCGGTCGCGGCATGGACGCCGAATATGCCGGTATCGGAAAAGCCCCAGTGGAAGGCATAGACCGAATAGCACAGGCCACGCTTTTCGCGGACTTCCTGGAACAGCCTGGACGACATGCCGCCGCCGAGGATCATCGACAGCACCTGCGAGGCGTAGAAATCGCGCACATGGTAGGCGCGGCCTTCGAAGCCCAGCACGATCTGCGCGTCCATCAGGTCGCGGTCCTCGCGGAAATCGCCGCCGACATATTGCGCATATTGCGGGATGGTGTTGTCGGCCTTGGTGCGGAAGCCGCCGAGCTGCTTTTCCACTTCGCGCACGAAATTGTCGTGCTTGATGTCGCCGGCGGCCACGATCACCATGCGCTCGGCGCCGTATTGGCGCTCGATGAAATCGTGCAATTGCTTCGACGTGAAGGATTTGACGGTTTCCGGCGTGCCCAGAATCGAGCGGCCGATGGTCTGGTGGCGAAAGGCCGTCTCGGTGAACCGGTCGAACACGATGTCATCGGGCGTGTCGTGCGCGGCGCCGATTTCCTGCAGGATCACGTGCTGCTCGCGTTCGAGCTCCTGCGGATCGAATTCCGATTCCTGCAGGATGTCGGCAAGAATGTCGACGGCCAGCGGCACGTCGTCGGACAGCACCCTGGCATAGTAGGATGTGGTCTCGACGCTGGTGGCGGCGTTGATCTCGCCGCCGACGTCCTCGATTTCCGAGGCGATCTCGAAGGCTGTTCGCCGCTTTGTGCCCTTGAACGCCATGTGCTCGAGCAGATGGGCCATGCCATGCTCTTCGTCACGCTCATTGCGGGCACCCGACTTGACCCAGGCACCCAGGGCAACCGATTCGATGCTTGGAAGGGTTTCGGTGGCGACTGTCAGGCCGTTCGACAGACGGCTTACCTCAACACCCATATGGTTCGTACTCCTTAACGCGCCGCTCGCGCACGGCGGCTGACGTAATCTTCCACCATTTTCAGGTCGGATGGAAGTACCGTGTATTTTTCCTCCGATGTCATCAACCCACCTAGCCATGCGGGCAGTGCGGGCGACACGCCGCTGGCGGCCTCGACGGCGGCCGGGAATTTTGCTGGGTGCGCAGTGCCCAGCACCACCATCGGTACGGCATTCGACGCCTTGCCGGCCGCGACATGCACGGCTGCCGCGGTATGCGGATCAAGCAGGTAGTTGCTGGCCGCGAGCGTCGAGCGGATGGTGGCGGCGACCTCGTCCATATCTGCGCGGCCGGCATCGAATTCGGCTCGCATCCCCGCGATTTCCGTGGCTTCTATGGTGAAGGCGCCGGATTGTTTGAGGCCGGCCATGTAGCGCCGCACGGTCGCCGGGTCGCGGCCCGACGCCTCGAACAGCAGGCGCTCGAAATTCGACGACACCTGGATGTCCATGGAAGGCGAGGTGGTCGCGAACACGCCCTTGGTGCGGTATTCGCCGGTCGCAAAAGTGCGTGCCAGTATGTCGTTGTCGTTGGTGGCGATGACCAGCCGCTCGATCGGCAGGCCCATTTTTTTGGCGGCGTAGCCGGCAAAGATATCGCCGAAATTCCCTGTGGGCACGGTGAAGGAGACGGGGCGATCGGGCGCGCCGAGCGACAGGGCCGAGGAGAAATAATAGACGATCTGGGCCATGATGCGGGCCCAGTTGATCGAATTCACCCCCGACAGCGAGACCCGGTCGCGAAAGCCGTGGTCGTTGAACATGTCCTTGAGCAGGCCCTGGCAATCGTCGAAATTGCCTTCGATCGCCAGGGCATGCACGTTCTCAGCCTTCGATGTCGTCATCTGCCGTTGCTGCACCGGCGAGACGCGGCCATGCGGGAAGAGAATGAAGATGTCGGTGCGGCTGCGCCCGGCGAAGGCGTCTATCGCTGCTCCGCCGGTGTCGCCCGATGTGGCGCCGACGATGGTGGCATGCTGGTTGCGTTCGGCGAGCACATGGTCCATCAGCCGGGCAAGCAGCTGCATCGCCACGTCCTTGAAGGCCAGCGTAGGTCCATGGAAGAGTTCGAGGACAAAGGCGTTGGGGCGGGTCTGGACCAGCGGGCAGACGGCCTCGTGGCGGAAGGTGGCATAGGCCTCGCGCACCAGGCGCTCGAACACGGGCGCCGGGATTTCGTCGCCAAGGAACGGCGACAGCACGCGGAGGGCCAGGTCGGGATAGGCCAGGCCGCGCATGGCGCGGATCTCGGCCATCGAGAATTGCGGCCACTGGCGCGGCACATAGAGCCCGCCGTCGCGTGCCAGGCCCGTCAGCACGGCATCGCAAAACCCAAGCGCGGGCGCTTCGCCGCGGGTACTCACATATTGCATCGTCACAATTCCGTTACTGCCTTGGGTTTTCCGCCCACCGCAAGGTGGTTAATTTCTACGCTGGCTCAGTCGCATTTTGGCCGCGCGGTTGATATACGTCACCAGCTTTGCGAGAGGGAAGTGCAGTTTCATGGCGTTTCATACATTCAGCGGTCGCTTTTTCGCGGGTCTTGCGCTCACAGGCTTTATGCTTGCCGCCGCCGGCTGCCAATCAGGCGACAACGGTATGCTGAACCTGGGTTTTGGCAAGAAGGACCCGACCGCGCCACCGCCGCCGCAGGATCCCAAGATTCTGGCCAGCCAGTTGAACGCCTATTGCCCGAGGGTGACGCTTCGCGACGGCACGGCATTCTTCAACACCTACGCCAACGAAGCCCGCAAGCCCAGGCCCAAGCTCAAGAAGACCGGCGACGCCGCGCAGGACGCCGCGGCCCAGGCTGCGGCCGACGCTGCCGCTGCTACTCCGCCGGACGATTCGGCGAGGATCATTTATCAGGCCTCGATCAGCGACGTGACCCGCGATTGCAGCCGCGCCGACGGACAGCTGACGATGAAGATCGCCGTCGCCGGCAAGATCGTGCCGGGGCCGAAATTCACGCCCGGCACCATCACCATGCCGATCCGCACCGCGGTAATGCATGGCACCGAGGTGCTTTACTCGCAGATCCACCAATATCAGGTCCAGGTTACCGATCCCTCGGTCGCCACCCAGTTCGTCTTCACCGATTCCAACGTGGTCGTGCCGGCGCCGACGGCGCAGGATTATCAGGCCTATGCCGGCTATGATGAAAATGCGCCGAAGGCGGGGACCGACAAACCGAAGAAAAGCAGGAAGAAAGCCGCCGCGACCAACTAAATCCGCCGCGGCGGTGCTCGTTGAGGCCTAGCGGACGCTCACGCGTCCGCCGACCACTCGGATAAAGCGGCCAGCGTGCCGCTCAGCTCCGCCCAGCGGCGGATCACCGTCTCGGCGCCCGCCTCCGTCAGCGCATCGGCATGGCCGGGATAGCTATGGGCGGCGCCGGTGAACCCGATGACACGCATTCCCGCCGACCTTGCGCCGGTGACGCCGTGTACGGAATCCTCGATGACGAAAGTGTTTGCCGGATGGGCGCCGAGCTTTTCGGCGGCCATCAGGAACACGTCCGGAGCCGGTTTGGTTTTTCCGGTCGGCGTCTCCATCGCGGAGAAGATACGCCCGGCGAAGAATGGCAGCAGATGCACCTTCTCCAGCATGAATTCTATCCGCTCCGAGCGTGAGTTGGAGCAGATGCAACGTTGCGCCGTCACCGAGGCGACCGCTTCGCGCACGCCCTCGATGGCGCGAACGTCGCTGCGCAGTTTCCGGTCGACCAGCTCCTCGGCGCGATCGATCAGCGATACCTGGAACGGGATGTTGGACTTCTCCTCAACCCGCATCAGAATGTCCTTGAACGTCAGCCCCGCATAGGTCTCGGCAATCTCCTCGGCCGAGATTTCGTATCCGGACAAGGTCAGGAGCTCGGCCTCGACGCGCGCGGCGATGATTTCGGAATCGACGAGCACGCCGTCGCAATCGAAGATGACAAGGTCTGGCTGGGGCATGGTGATCCGGGCAATGAGGGCGGACAGGCTTCAGGCGGCGCGGCATACACCAACGGGCATGTCGGCGCAAACCCGCGGCATCCGCTCGCTGCCCTTCACCGAATATTTACGCTGATCGGTAACCATAACCGGTAGTAAACAGTAACGCGTGCCTTGGGTGTAAAAATGTCAGCCGTGCGTCTTGTCGACGAGCTTTCCCATGCTCCCCAGCAATCCGAATGGCTGGACACGATCCTGAAGGGCGACTGCGTCGCGGCGCTCGACCGGCTGCCCGAAAAATGCATCGACGTCATCTTCGCCGATCCACCCTACAATCTGCAGCTCGACGGCGACCTGCACCGGCCCGACCAATCCAAGGTCGACGCGGTCGACGACGACTGGGACCGGTTCGAGAGCTTCGAGGCCTACGATGCCTTCACGCGCGCCTGGCTGCTGGC
The DNA here is from genome assembly GCF_020165515.1 of Mesorhizobium sp. BR1-1-13. NCBI lineage: Bacteria > Pseudomonadati > Pseudomonadota > Alphaproteobacteria > Hyphomicrobiales > Phyllobacteriaceae > Mesorhizobium > Mesorhizobium sp. BR1-1-13. Next base: position 185,481 of record NZ_JAIUIH010000002.1, on the reverse strand, counting down.
GGCGCGCCGGGTGCTGAAGCCCAACGGCACCATCTGGGTCATCGGCTCCTATCACAACATCTTCCGGGTCGGCGCCAAGATGCAGGACCTCGGCTTCTGGATTCTCAACGACGTCGTCTGGCGCAAGACCAACCCGATGCCGAATTTTCGCGGTCGCCGCTTCCAGAACGCGCATGAGACGATGATCTGGGCCTCCCGCGACCAGAAGGGCAAGGGCTATACCTTCAACTACGAAGCGCTGAAGGCGTCGAATGACGATGTCCAGATGCGCTCCGACTGGCTGTTCCCGATCTGCACCGGCGGCGAGCGGCTGAAGAACGACAATGGCGATAAACTGCACCCGACGCAGAAGCCCGAGGCGCTGCTCGCCCGCGTCATGATGGCCTCGACCAAGCCCGGCGACGTCGTGCTCGATCCCTTCTTCGGCTCCGGCACGACAGGCGCGGTGGCCAAGCGCCTCGGCAGGCATTTTGTCGGCATAGAGCGCGAGCAGGCCTATATCGACGCCGCCAATGAGCGCATCGACGCGGTGCGGCCGCTCGACAGCGCGGACCTGACCGTGCTCACCGGCAAGCGCGCCGAGCCGCGCGTCGCCTTCGTCAGCCTGATCGACACGGGGCTGGTGACGCCCGGCGCGACGCTCTACGACGCCAAGAAGCGCTGGGCGGCCAAGGTCCGCGCCGACGGCACGGTGGCGATCGGCGACAGTGCCGGCTCGATCCACAAGATCGGCGCCGAAGTTCAGGGCCTGGATGCCTGCAACGGCTGGACCTTCTGGCACTATGAGCGCAGTGGCGGCCTGACCCCGATCGACGAACTGCGCCGCATCGCCCGGCTGGGCATGGAAAGGGCAGGAGGCTGACCCCTGCCGACTGCCGTGCCTTGGCGTTGAGTCAAAGTCTCAACGAACCGCTGGAAGCGATTCAAATCACGCCTTGATTCCGAGCCGCTCAAGATCTGCCTTAAGCGTCTTGGCATCGGTGAACAGCACCGCTTGCCAGCCGGCCGCCTTCGCGCCGTCGACGTTCTTCTGGCTGTCGTCGATGAACAGCGTCGCGGATGGTTCGAGCTCGAACGCGGCGACGTGATGGTCGTAAATGTCGCGATCCGGCTTGATCTTGCCGATCTCGCCCGAAATGGTGACACCGCGCGGACGATTGAGAAAGTCGAAGCGTTGGCGTGCTTCGGCGAGCGTATCGGCAGCGAAGTTGGTCAGCATGGTGACATCGTGGCCGCTGTCGATCAGGCCGACCATGATAGCGACGCTGTCGTCATAGGCATGCGGCACCATGTCGTGCCAGTGGCGCCGGAAATTGCGGATGTTTTCCGCGTGATCGGGGTGGTCCGCGATCAGCAGCGTTTCCGCCTCTTCCCATGTCCGGCCGCGGTCCTGTTCGATGTTCCAGTCATGCGTGCAGACATTGTCGAAGAACCACTTTCTCTCCTCGGCATCGGGAATGAGGCGACTGAACGGAATGTTCGGGTCGTAGTGGATCAGCACTTTGCCGATGTCGAAGACGATGTGGCGGATTTCAGTCATGGGGCCTCTCTGCACTGTTCGGCGACGGCTTTTTCGTCGCGCCGGGTATCGCAGCCTCGATTGCCTTTTTCATGACAGTGGGCAGCGCTTCGCCAGAAATGTCCGATGGCAGCGACCAGAAATGGCCGGCTGGCGTCTCGCCATTGCTTCGGGCTAGGAAGACTTCAAGCTCGAGCGCAAAATGGGTGAAGACATGCGCGATCCGGCCGGCCTGCCGCCAGTCGGCGGGAAAGGGTGCTGCTGCCGCTGTGGTTGCCCCGTCCAGTCGCGCCGTCCAGCCGGTCGTCGGCACTTCCGTCATGCCGCCGAGCAGCCCTTTGTCGGCGCGTTTGCGCAGAAGAATGGCACCGTCGCTTCGCACGGCGACGAAGGCAGCGCCGCGCCGCAGCGGTTTGTCGGCCTTGGGCAGGCGCACGGGATATTGTTCGGGATCGCCTGAAATGACCGCGCTGCAGTCTTCCCGCAGAGGGCAAAGCATGCAGCGCGGCCGGCGCGGGGTGCAGATCGTGGCGCCGAGGTCCATCATCGCCTGGGCGAAATCGCCGGGCCTCGTCGCGGGAACCATGCGCTCGACATGGGCGCGGATGCCTGCCTTGGCTTCGCTGAGCGGCGTGGCAATGGAGAACAGGCGGGTCACGACACGCTCGACATTGCCGTCGACGACGGCAGCAGGCCGATCGAAAGCGATCGCCGCGATCGCCGCCGAAGTATAGGTGCCAACGCCGGGCAATTCCTTCAAGCCGGTTTCCGTATCCGGAAACCGGCGGCCGCGCCCGGCCACCAGATCGGCGCAGGCCTTGAGGTTGCGGGCACGGGAATAGTAGCCGAGCCCTGCCCAGGCTTTCATCACGTCCTCGACGGGCGCCGCCGCCAGCGCCGCGATATCAGGCCATTTCTCGACAAAGACGCGAAAATAGGCCTTCACAGCTTCAACCGTGGTCTGCTGCAGCATGACCTCCGACAGCCAGATCCGGTAAGGATCGGGCCGCACGCCACGGGCATGGTCGCGCGGGGGCACGCGCCACGGCAACTCGCGGTGATGCACGTCGTACCATGCGAGCAGGCGGGAAGCGGTGGACCCAGCTCTGCCGCTGTCCCCCGACGCAGCGCTGCCGCTGTCTCCGGGCGCAGCTCCGCTGCTGTCACTAGACGCAGCTTTGCTGCTGTCGCCTGATATGGTCTTGCGGGTCTGCTCGTGCGGTGCCATTGATCTCGTGTCGGCCTCCGCCGGGAAGAGTGGAGGTGGGTGGCTGGAGAACGCACATGGCAGGGAAAAGGCCCTTCGGCAATCCCGTTCCGGTGAGCGATCTCGCGACCGCGATCCTGGACCCGGTGCTGCGCAAGCGGGCGGGCATTTCGGTCAGCCTGGTCCAGTCGTGGGAAGAGATTGCCGGTTCGCGCCTGGCCGGCCATTCGCGCCCTGAAAAGATCCAATGGCCGCGGCGGCTGCATGAAGACGACCCGTTCGAGCCTGCCGTGCTGGTGATCGCCTGCGAGGGGATGGCGGCGCTCCATCTGCAGCACGAGGCCGGCGAGATCATCAATCGCGTCAATGCTTTTCTCGGCTTCACGGCCATCGGCCGCATCAGGATAGTGCAGAAGCCGGTCCTAAGTGAAAAAGCGCGGCCGAAACCGCCCGTCAGGCCTCTCAACGAGGCGGAAAAATCAAGACTCTCGCACATCGTCGACAAGATAGAAGACGATGGCCTGCGTGCCTCGCTGGAGCGGCTCGGCGCCACTATTCTGGGACAAAGAAAGTCATAGCACCGTCGCCAATCTCTCGCTTTCGTGATTATAAGCTTCAAGTTTCACGATTGGATTGGGGGCGGCGATGCCTTAATTCGCGCCAACTCTCGCCTTTTCGTGCCTTTGCGTTGCAAAATCCAACTCCTGTCAGGTGATTCGTATGAACCGTCCTCCGTTCGGCAAAAGCTTGTCCCGCAGAAACCTGCTGTCTTCGCTGGCCGCCATTCCGGCGGTGGCCGTGCTAGCGGCATGCAGCGACTCTGGTGAGGAAGCCAAGGCGGCCGATGTGAAGCCTGCCGCTCCCGCCGCGCCCGCGACATCGGCTACGCCGGCCGCCGTCAAGGCGCCGGAGGCTCAAGGCACCGTCGACATGGCCGAACTGCTTAAGCCCGGCGCATTACCCGACAAGCAACTCGGCAAGGACGACGCCAAGGTCACGATCGTCGAATACGCCTCGATGACCTGCCCGCATTGCGCGCATTTCGCCGAAACCACCTTCCCGGAATTGAAGAAGAAATACATCGATACCGGCAAGGCGCGCTACATTCTGCGCGAATTCCCGTTCGACCCGAGCGCCGAGGCCGGTTTCATGCTGGCGCGCTGCGCCAAGGACAACTACTTCCCGATGGTGGATGTCCTGTTCAAGCAGCAGGCGAACTGGGTGGGCGTGTCCAACACCAAGGATGCGCTGCTGCAAATCTCCAAGCTCGCCGGTTTTACACAGGAGTCCTTCGAAGCCTGCTTGACGGACCAGAAACTTCTGGACGATGTGAGGGCGGTCCAAAAACGCGGCGCCGACGAATTCAAGGTCGACTCGACGCCGACCTTCTTCATCAACGGAAAGACCTACAAAGGGGCGATGTCGATTGAGGAAATGTCGGCCATCATCGACCCTCAGCTCTGACGTCCTGGCAATGCCGAAGCGGCAGCGCTTCGGCATTCGCGGCCCTTTTGCCGTGCCGCGACCGTGCGCCCCGCCGCAAACCCGCGGCGCGTTTTCGCGTTCAGGGCGGCGTGAATGAAGTTTTCACGCCTTCGCCTCCTCGGTTTCAAATCCTTCGTCGAACCAGGCGAGTTCGTGATCGAACGCGGCCTGACCGGCATTGTCGGGCCGAACGGCTGCGGCAAGTCGAACCTCGTCGAGGCGCTGCGCTGGGTGATGGGCGAAAGCTCCTACAAGAACATGCGCGCGTCCGGCATGGACGACGTGATCTTTTCCGGCTCGGGCACGCGCCCGGCCCGCAACACCGCCGAGGTCACGTTGTTCCTCGACAACAGCGATCGCTCGGCGCCGGCAGCCTTCAACGACGCCGACGAATTGCAGGTGTCGCGCCGCATCGAGCGTGAGGCGGGCTCACTCTACCGCATCAACGGCAAGGAAGCGCGCGCCAAGGACGTGCAGCTTCTGTTCGCCGATCAGTCGACCGGCGCGCGTTCGCCCTCGATGGTTGGCCAGGGCCGCATCGGCGAGCTGATCCAGGCCAAGCCCCAGGCGCGGCGTGCCCTGCTGGAAGAAGCGGCCGGCATTTCCGGCCTGCATACGCGCCGCCACGAGGCCGAGCTCAGGCTCAAGGCCGCCGAGCAGAACCTCGAGCGCCTGGACGACGTCGTTGGCGAGCTGGAAAGCCAGATCGAAAGCCTGAAGCGCCAGGCACGCCAGGCCTCCCGCTTCAAGAACCTGTCGGCCGACATCCGCAAGGCCGAGGCGACGCTGCTCCATCTGCGCTGGACGCTGGCCAAGACCCAGGAAGGCGAGGCACGTTCGGCGCTGGCCGTCGCCACTGCCCTGGTTGGCGAACGCGCCGCCGCTCAGATGGCCGCCGCCAGGGAGCAAGGCATCGGCGCGCATAGGTTGCCCGATTTGCGTGATGCCGAAGCTGCGGCGGCCGCGGCCTTCCAGCGTCTGTCGATCGCCAGATCGCAGATCGAGGAAGAAGCCGGCCGCATCCGCGCTCGCCAGGCGGAACTCGAGCGCCGGCTGCAGCAGCTCGACGGTGACATCGCCCGCGAGGAGCGCATGGTGCGCGACAATGCGGATATCCTCGAACGCCTGCGCGCCGAGGAAGCAGCGCTCAATTCCGAAAATGCCGGCGCGGCCGAGCGTGAAGCAACCACCCGAGCCGCCTTCGAACAGGCAGCCGCGACGCTCTCGCAGAGCGAAGCGAGGCTTGCAGCGCTAACCGCCGAGCGGGCCGAGGCCGCCGCTTCGCGCAATCAGGTCGAGCGGACGCTGCGCGAGACCGCCGAGCGTCGGGACCGTTTCGCCCGCCAACTCGCCGATGTCGACCGTGAATTGTCGGAAATCCTCTCCAAAGTTGCGGGCTTGCCCGACCCGGCCGAGAAGCGGCTTCTGGTCGAGGATGCACTGGCGCGGCTGGAAGAGAGCGAGGCCGGCGCGATTGCCGCCGAACAGGCGGTCGCAGAGGCGCGCGCGGCCGAAAATGCCGCCCGCCCGCCATTGCAAGACGCCAGGGCCGAACTGGCGCGCATCGAGACCGAAGCCCGCACGTTGGCCAAGATCCTGAACGCCGCCAGCGGCGATCTCTTCCCGTCCGTGCTGGAACAGATCAGCGTCGAGCGCGGCTATGAGACGGCCTTGGGCGCCGCCCTCGGCGAGGACCTCGACGTGCCGCTCGACCGCAGCGCCCCGGTGCATTGGGGCGAGAGCGCGATCCAGGCCGGCGACGCCGCGCTTCCCGAAGGCATCAAGAGCCTGGCCAGCGTGGTACGTGCCCCGGCGCAGCTTGCCCGCCGGCTGGCGCAGATCGGCATTGTCGAAGCCGCCGACGGACGCCGCCTGCAAGGGCTGCTCGCGCCCGGCCAGAGGCTGGTCAGCCGTGAGGGCGCGCTGTGGCGGTGGGACGGGCTGACCGCCAGCGCCGACGCGCCGACCGCGGCCGCGCAACGCCTGGCGCAAAAGAACCGGCTGGCCGAGCTCGATGCCGAAGCGGTGCAGGCGACGCTTGTGCTGCGCGAGGCCGAGGCGGTGCTCGCACAGGCCGAACAGGCGCTTCGCGAGGCCAGCGAGGCCGAGCGCGCTGCGCGTCAGGCCGGACGCGACGCCCAGCACGGGCTGGACGCCGCCCGCAACGCGCTGGCCGAAGCCGAAAAGGCCGGCGGCGAGTTGTCGAGCCGGCGCGCCGCCCTGGACGAGGCCCGCGCCCGTATTGTCGACAGTCATGAAGAAACGTCGGCCGCCTTTGCCGAGGCGGAAATGCTGCTGCGGGACGCGCCCGATCTCGGCGACCTGCAGATACAGCTTGAGCAGTCCTCGGCCAATGTCGCCCGCGACCGCGCCACGCTCGCCGATGCGCGTGCCGTCCATGAAGGGTTGCGGCGGGAGGCCGAGGCGCGTTCGCGCCGGCTCGATGCGATCGGCGCCGAGCGCAGCAACTGGCTGGAGCGCGCCGAGAACGCTTCGACGCAGATCGCCTCGCTGGGCGAACGCAAGGCGGAGGCCGAGGCCGAACGCGAGAGATTGGCCGACGCTCCCGACGAGATCGATGCCAAGCGGCGCGCCTTGCTGTCACAGCTCACCGAAGCCGAGACCTTGCGCAAGGCGGCAGCCGACCGTTTGCAGGAAGCGGAGAACAGGCAGGCCGAATTGGACAAGGCGGCCACCGGCGCCATCCAGTCGCTGGCCGAGGCGCGCGAGACCCGTGTCCGCGCCGAGGAGCGCTTGACCGCGGCCGACGAGCGCCGGCTGGAGGTCGAGGCGCGCATCCAGGAGACGCTGAACGCTCCGCCACATCTGGTGATCCGCCATACCGGGCTGGAAGCCGATGATCCGATGCCCGAAATGGCCGAGATCGAGCGCCAGTTGGACAGGCTGAAGATCGAGCGCGAGCGGCTCGGCGCCGTCAACCTGCGCGCCGAGGAAGAGCAGAAAGAGCTTTCGGACCGGCTGGAGACCATCGTCTCGGAGCGCGAGGACATCATCGAGGCGATCCGTAAGCTCAGGCAAGCGATCCAGAGCCTCAACCGCGAAGGCCGCGAGCGGCTTCTCGCGGCCTTCGACGTGGTCAACGGCCATTTCCAGCGGCTGTTCTCGCATCTCTTCGGCGGCGGCACGGCGGAATTGCAGCTGATCGAATCCGAGGATCCGCTCGAGGCAGGGCTTGAAATCCTTGCCCGTCCGCCCGGCAAGAAGCCGCAAACCATGACGCTGCTGTCCGGTGGCGAGCAGGCGCTGACGGCGATGTCGCTGATCTTCGCCGTGTTCCTCACCAACCCGGCGCCGATCTGCGTGCTCGACGAAGTCGATGCGCCGCTCGACGATCACAATGTCGAACGCTTCTGCAATCTGATGGACGAGATGGCCAAGACCACCGAGACGCGCTTCGTCATCATCACCCACAATCCGATCACCATGGCGCGCATGGACCGGCTGTTCGGGGTGACCATGGCCGAGCAGGGCGTCAGCCAGCTCGTTTCGGTCGATCTGCAGGCAGCCGAAGCCATGCGCGAGGCAAGCTGACTTCACCTTCAACGTGCCATGCTGAAGCCTGATCTTGAGCGTCGTCGTTCGCTTGGCAAGGCAGGCGGTTCGACTTCTTCTTACCTTGCGCGTTGCACGATCCAGGTCCCACAGATCGCGGCCAATAGACCGCATGCCATGCCAACGCAATCGGCAACCCAGTCGAGCACGTCGAAATCGCGGCCTATCGCCGTGGTGCCCTGGAGGACTTCGATGGCAGCACCGACAAAAGCGAGGAAGACGATCAGCGCCGGCTTGTGCCGCGGCCAGCCGAGGCTGCCCAGGAAAGCCAGCACAGCGAATGCGCTGGCGTGATTGAGCTTGTCATAGTGGAAACCGACATCGATCCCGAATTGCTTGAGTCGATGTACCGGCAGCAGCGCGAGAACGAGGACGGCCACGAGGGTGACGACAAAGGCAATCCGCTCGGCGACGGGATAGATTCTCATTCTGCTCCAACAACATGTCGCCGGTACAAACCGTAACCTATGTGTCCGGAACGGACCTTGTGCGCTTGGCTGGGGCGCCAGGATTCGAACCTGGGAATGTCGGTACCAAAAACCGATGCCTTACCACTTGGCGACGCCCCAGCAGCTGACATGCGTCGACTGCGCGCGGCCTTATAGGCTGTGCCGGTGGAAAGCTCAATGCCTGGAGATTGCGACTTTCCTGCTGATCCACGACTCCGTTGGCGATGGTCGCCTCATGCGCCGATCGCGTCGCCTATTCTCCCCACACTGCCATCTCGTTTCCAGCCGGGTCGGCAAAGTGGAACCGCCTGCCGCCCGGAAACGAAAAGATCGGTTTGATTATTATGCCGCCGGCATTCTCGACGGCTGCCAGTGTTTCTTCCAGATCCTGGGAGTAGAGCACCGGCAACGGCTTGGCGGTGGCGTCGCGGCTGTCGGCCTGGAAACCGCCGTCCAGTCCCTCGCTAAAGGCCGAATAGGTCGGTCCATAGTCGGTGAACGACCAGGCGAAGGCGGCACTGTAGAAGGCTTTCACACTGTCCAGCGTCGCGCCGGTTGCCGGCAGTTCCAGATAGTCGAGTTTTCCGGTGAGCTTCATGGGGCACCTCTTCGTTCCCTGTATGTTCTAGTCTCGCGCCGTTGCACTGGCAAGTCCTTTTGCCGCAGCTTTTGCTTAATCGATTGTAGCGGCCAAACGGCTTTGCCGACGCCTTGCCTTTCGCATTGCAGCATCATATCCGTCCAAAGTCGGGATATGGCGGGGCTTTCCGTTTCGTCAATCTTTCCAATCTCCTGCAACCGGAGAGCAAAGCATGACCAAGTGGGTTTTCACCTTTGGCGATGGTGCGGCCGAAGGCCGGGCCGGCGACAAGAATCTGTTGGGCGGCAAGGGTGCCAATCTGGCCGAGATGTGTAGCCTTGGCCTGCCGGTGCCGCCGGGTTTCACCATCACGTCGGAGGTCTGCAACGCCTACTATGCCAACGGCCGCACCTATCCGGCGGGACTCGAGGCTGATGTCGCCGTGGCGCTGGACCATATCGGGCGGCTCACCGGCCGCCGTTTCGGCGATCCGTCGAAACTCCTGCTTGTGTCGGTGCGCTCCGGCGCCCGCGCCTCGATGCCTGGCATGATGGATACCGTGCTCAATCTCGGCCTCAACGACGAAACCGTCGAGGCGCTGGCCGCCGATTCCGGCGATGCGCGCTTTGCCTATGACAGCTACCGGCGCTTCATCCAGATGTATTCCGATGTCGTCATGGGGCTCGACCACGAGGTGTTCGAGGAGATCCTCGAGGATCAGAAGGCCAGCCTCGGCCATGAACTCGACACCGAACTGACGGCTATCGAGTGGCAAGGCGTTATCGCGCTCTACAAAGCCAAGGTCGAAGAGGAGCTCGGCAGGCCGTTCCCGCAGGATCCGCACGAGCAGCTCTGGGGCGCGATCGGTGCCGTGTTCTCGAGTTGGATGAACAACCGCGCCATCACTTACAGGCGCCTGCACGATATTCCCGAAAGCTGGGGCACGGCGGTCAATGTCCAGGCCATGGTGTTCGGCAATATGGGCGAGACCTCGGCCACCGGCGTCGCCTTCACCCGCAATCCATCGACCGGCGAAAAGCAGCTCTATGGCGAGTTCCTGGTGAACGCGCAGGGCGAGGACGTCGTCGCCGGCATCCGCACGCCGCAGAACATCACCGAGGCGGCCCGCATCGCCGCCGGCTCCGACAAGCCGTCATTGCAGAAACTGATGCCGGACGCCTTCCAGTCCTTCGTCACCATCTCCGACAGGCTGGAAAAGCACTACCGCGACATGCAGGACCTCGAATTCACCATCGAGCGCGGCAAATTGTGGATGTTGCAGACGAGGTCCGGCAAGCGCACCGCCAAGGCGGCGCTGAAGATTGCCGTCGAGATGGCCAGGGACGGCCTGATCTCGAAAGAGGAGGCGGTTGCCCGCATCGATCCCGCCTCGCTGGACCAGCTCCTGCACCCCACAATCGATCCGAAGGCCGCGCGCGACGTCATCGGCGTCGGCCTGCCGGCGTCTCCAGGGGCCGCCACCGGCGAGATCGTCTTTTCCTCCGTGGACGCCGAGGATCTCAAGGCGCAAGGACGCAAGGCTATCCTGGTGCGCGTCGAGACCAGTCCCGAGGACATCCACGGCATGCATGCGGCGGAAGGCATCCTGACCACGCGCGGCGGCATGACCAGCCATGCCGCGGTCGTGGCGCGCGGCATGGGCAAGCCGTGCGTTTCGGGCGCCGGTTCGCTGCGCGTCGACTATAAGGCGGCTACGCTGATGTCGATGGGGCAGACCTTCCGCAAGGGCGACATCATCACCATCGACGGCGGCAACGGGCAGGTCCTCAAGGGCGCCGTGGCGATGCTGCAGCCCGAGCTTTCCGGCGATTTCGCGGCCATCATGGAATGGGCGGACGCGGTGCGGCGCATGAAAGTGCGCACCAACGCCGAAACCCCGCTCGACGCGCGCATGGCGCGCTCCTTCGGCGCCGAAGGCATAGGCTTGTGCCGCACCGAACACATGTTCTTCGATGGCGCCCGCATTGTCGCCATGCGCGAGATGATCCTGGCCGACACCGAAAAGGACCGGCGCGCCGCGCTTGCCAAGCTGCTGCCGATGCAGCGAGCGGATTTCCTGGAACTGTTCGAGATCATGGCCGGGCTGCCGGTGACCATCCGCCTGCTCGATCCGCCGTTGCACGAATTCCTGCCCAAGACCGAGGCTGAAATAGCCGAAGTCGCGGCGGCGATGAATGTTGCGCCGGACAAGCTCAGGCAGCGAACCGAGGCGCTGCACGAATTCAACCCGATGCTCGGCCATCGCGGCTGCCGGCTTGCGGTATCCTATCCCGAGATCGCCGAGATGCAGGCGCGTGCCATTTTCGAGGCCGCCGTCGAGGCCGGCCGCAAGGCCGGCGCGCTGGTGGTACCCGAGATCATGGTGCCGCTGGTCGGGCTTGTGAAGGAACTCGACTACGTCAAGGCGCGCATCGATGCGGTGGCCAAGAGCGTCATGGACGAAAGCGGCGTCAAGATCGATTATCTGACTGGAACCATGATTGAGCTACCCCGCGCGGCGATCCGGGCCCATGTCATCGCTGAATCGGCCGAGTTCTTCTCTTTCGGCACCAACGACCTGACCCAGACGACATTCGGCATCTCGCGCGATGACGCGGCCTCGTTCCTGGAGACCTATCGCCAGAAAGGCATCATCGAACAGGATCCGTTCGTCTCGCTGGACATCCACGGCGTCGGCGAACTGGTGCGCATGGCTGCCGAAAAGGGCAGGGCGACGCGGCCACGGATCAAACTCGGCATTTGCGGCGAGCATGGCGGCGATCCGGCCTCGATCCGCTTCTGCGAGGAGGTCGGACTGGATTATGTGTCCTGTTCGCCCTACCGCGTGCCGATCGCCAGGTTGGCGGCCGCGCAGGCGGCCGTTCAGGCGGCGAAGGCAGGTCGCAGCTGAGCGCTTGCCGCCGATCGGAACGAGGAACTGCCGCAAAACGGCCAGATTGTCGCGTCTGCTGCTTCTGCTATCCAGCTCCCGATTTCCGCCTTCATGCGGGTCTTGGGATGCCTGGGTGAAACGCCCGACTGGAATTGGATTTGATGCGCCCGCTGCAAAAAAATCTCTGCATTGTCGCCATGTCATTGGCCGTGGTGTCCAGCGGCCATGCCGCATCGCTTGTCGAACCCATCCTGCACATCAAGCCGGATGCAGGCGGAACCGGCCGCATTGCCTTGACCCTGGACGCCTGCGGCGGACGGACCGACAACCGCATCCTCTCGGCGCTGGTGGAAAACAGGATACCTGCGACCATCTTCGTCACCGGCATCTGGCTGAAGCGGAACCCCGCCGCCGTCGAGATCATGCGGGCGCATCCCGACCTGTTCGAACTGGAAAACCATGGCGGCCATCACATCCCGGCCGTCGACACGCCGCAGAAGATCTATGGCATACGCAGCGCCGGCAGTCCGCAAGCGGTTCTGGCCGAGGTCGAGTCGGGCGCCGCCGCCTTGGCCGGGACTGGCGAGCCGGCGCCGAAATGGTTTCGTGGCGCGACCGCTGAGTATAGTCCGTCGGCGATCGCCATGATCCGCAAGCTGGGCTTCAAGATCGCCGGCTTTTCGATCAATGGCGACGGCGGTTCGCTGCTCGGCGCCAGGGAAACCACAAGGCGCATAGAAGCGGCCAAGGACGGCGACGTCATCATCGCCCATATCAACCAGCCGACCCATGCCGCCGGGGAGGGCGTCGTGCAGGGGCTGCTGGCGCTCAAGCAGAAGGGGCTGACCTTCGTGCGGCTCGACGATGCCGACGGCTTCGGCAATAACGGCACCACCGACTGATCGGCAGGACGTCTGGCCTTCCTCGTTGGTCCGTTCAGCCTGGCTTGGCTTTCGATGCTGACCTTGCTTGCGTAGAATGCGCCGTGATTGCGGATTTCAGCCATTTCGTCGAAAGGCTGCTCATAGGCCCACATCGCATCCTTGCCTGCCTCGCCGGCAGGCAGCACGCTCCAGTAGCTCGCGTCGCCCTTGTAGGGACAATGGGTGGAGGATTGCGTGCCGCTCAGCTTGCTGAAATCGATGTCTGCGAACGGGATGTAAAAGGCGGCCGGATAGGGCGCTTCCGTCAGCACCTTGGCGTTCGTCGATGAGGCGATAACCGTGTCGCCCGCACGAACGGTGACGGTGCCCTTATACGGTTCGACGGTGATGACCTTATCGGGATTGCGCCGGAAGCCGGGTGCCGGATTGGCGATCTTGTCCATGCTGTTTCTCCTCGTCTCAACTTTAAGTGTGTCGACGAGGTGGTTTGCGCAAGGGCGACTGTTGCCAGCAATTCCGCAATCGATCTCCAGCCGTGGGGGCTGCCGACGGCATTTTTAGCGATGACCTTGTCCGGCGAGGCTCAGGCCGCGGTTCTGAACGCGTCCATCAGGCCGGCATAGGCGGCCGCGATACCGGCCACCGGATTGCTGCTCCTTGACGCGGTCTCGACTTTCAAGTGGCCGCCGCCGGTCGGCAGGGTGAGCAGCAGGAATTGACGATTGCCCCCATCGCCCACGGATGCCGCGGCGACGTGCTCACCTTCTCCTTCGCTCTGAACGCACATCTTGAACAGCAGCGTGCCGCCCACCGCTTCGAGCGCACCGCCGACAACTTCAACAAATTCGTCTTCGGAAACAGTCTTTGTGTCCGGCACCAGATCGCCCAGGCTTTCGGCAAGCGTACTTTCCAGTGCCTTATCGTCGAGCTGCGTGTCCATGCGAACCTCTTTCAGTCGCCAATCGCACCCCTTTGCCCATTAACGAAACTTAATGCCGACGATGGCCGGATTGTGGCGGATTCCCCTCTTGGTCGAGTATTTTAGCCTTCTCTGATATAATGGATTTCAAGGCCGCCGGTCCGATGGCATGAGCGCCAGGCATTCGGACTCCAAGAAAGACGCGATTGATCGCTTGCCTGCGCGACCGGCATCCGGACTTCGTTCGCCACCCGGCGGTGGCTGGACAATCCACCGGTTCGCTTCACAATGGGAACAAAAGCGAGAAGCGTAAGGGAGGAACGAATGCTGGGGATGATGCAGGAATGGCCGCTTCTTTGCCATAAGCTTATCGACAACGCAGAGCGGCAGCATGGCGGGCGAGAGATCGTATCGCGCTCGATCGAAGGTCCGATCGTGCGCACGACCTACGCCAGCATTCATCGTCGCGCCCTGAAGGTCTCGCAGCGGCTGGAGCGTGACGGCTATCGCCTGGGCGACCGCATTGCGACGCTGGCCTGGAACACGGCGCGCCACATCGAGGCCTGGTATGGCATCATGGGCATCGGCGCGATCTATCACACGCTCAATCCGCGGCTGTTTCCCGAGCAGATCGTCTGGATCATGAACCATGCCGAAGACAAGGCGGTCTTTGTCGACCTGACGTTCCTCCCTTTGCTTGAAAAGATCGCCGGCGCGCTCAAGTCCCTGAAACAGGTGATCGTGCTGACCGACAGGGCGCATCTGCCGCAGACCACGCTGCCCAACGTCGTTGCCTACGAAGAATGGCTCGACGAGGCCGATGGCGATTTCGCCTGGAAGAGCTTCGACGAAGGCACCGCCGCCGGCATGTGCTATACGTCGGGAACTACGGGCGATCCAAAGGGCGTCGTCTACAGTCATCGCTCGAATGTGCTGCACGCCATGATCGCCGCCATGCCAGACGCGATGGGCCTGTCTTCGCGCGACACGATCCTGCCGGTGGTTCCGATGTTCCACGCCAATGCCTGGGGCCTTGGCCAGAGCGCGCCGATGGTCGGCGCCAAGCTGGTCATGCCAGGCTGCAAGATGGACGGCGCCTCGATCTATGAATTGCTCGACACCGAGAAAGTGACCTTCAGCGCCGCCGTGCCGACCGTGTGGATGATGCTGCTGCAATATCTGGAAGAGACCGGCAGGAAGCTGCCCTACCTGAACAAGGTCGTCATCGGCGGCTCGTCATGTCCGCGGATCATCACCAAGAAATTCCAGGACAATTACGATGTCCAGGTCGTCCACGCCTGGGGCATGACCGAAATGTCGCCGCTCGGCACGCTGTGCACGCTGAAGCCCGAATATGCTGGCCTCCAGGGCGAAGCCCGGCTCGATGTCCAGGCCAAGCAGGGCTATCCGCCCTTCGGCGTCGAAATGAAGGTGACCGACGATGACGATAACGCGATGCCCTGGGACGGCATGACATTCGGGCGGCTGAAGGTGCGCGGCCCGGCGGTGGCCAGCGCCTATTACGGCGGCGCCGGCTCGGAGCAGTTCGATGACGGCGGCTGGTTCGATACCGGGGATGTCGCCCACATCGACGCTGGCGGCTATATGCAGATCACCGATCGCGCCAAGGACGTCATCAAATCCGGCGGCGAATGGATTTCGACCATCGACCTGGAGAATCTGGCCGTCGGTCATCCCGATGTCGCCGAGGCAGCCGCCATTGGCGTCCCTCATTCGAAATGGGGCGAGCGGCCTTTGCTGGTGGTTGTCCGCAAGCCGGGCAAGGAACCGACCAAAACCGATATCCTTGGTTTTCTCGACGGCAAGGTGGCCAAATGGTGGATGCCTGACGACGTCGCTTTCGTCAGCGAAATTCCGCACACCGCCACCGGCAAGATCCAGAAGATCACCCTGCGCCAGCAATTCAGCGACTATCGCTTGCCGACGGATTGATACCATAATGCGCGTCTCGGCCTGATGCCGTTGTAAGAGGACAGCGCCGCGCCGCACACCTTTCAGGCGCAAGGGGCGCGATAGCATTTGCAACGGGCGCATGATCTCTTTCGAAAATCGATTCCGATTTTGGTGGCCATGCGATAAGTCTTCGTTCGGCTTGGGATAACGCAGAGAAACATGGCCAGCATTTCCGAACGGCGAACGTCGAAGGCTGCCGGATGGTCGCGGCGCACGGCTGCTTTTTCGGCGGTGCTTTTGCTGACCGTGTTCGTCGGCCACTATTTCAACCTCGTTGAAACGCCGGTGTTCCTGTGGGTGCTGGCTATTGTCGCGCTGTTGGCGGCACTGGCGCTGCTGTTCGCCGGATTTGCCTTCTCGAGGGTGTGGAATTTTGGTGACTACGGCGGCCGCGACATCACGGTCGGCGTCTTGCTGGCAGTGCTGGTGCTGACCCCCTATGGCATCGCCGCCTATTGGGCGACAATCTTTCCGCCGCTCAGGGATATTTCGACCGATTTTGACGAGCCGCCGGCACTCGACGTCACCGGTCGCACGAAGGACATGAACGTGCTCTCGCCGCCGACGCCCGGCGAGCAGCGGTTGCAGACCGACAGCTACCCGCTTGTCACCGCGCGTAGCTACGACCTGCCGTTCGAGACCGTCGTCGCTGCCGTTGAAACCGTGCTCGACCGCCGCAATTGGGATCTTACCGGACCCTATCCCGAGCTCGCCGGGCAGAGCGACGTGACGATTACCGCCGTCGCCAGGAGCTTCGTGCTGGGTCTTCCCGCCGACGTGGCGATCCGCATTACTGACGACGGGGATACGGTCATAGTCGACATGCGGTCGGCTTCGCGCTACGGCCGCCACGACCTCGGCGACAACGCTGCGCGCATCACCGACTTCCTGGCGGAGTTGGACCAGGAAGTCGCCGGCCAGGTCGGCGCGGCTCCGGCCGAATAGCCTAGCTGCTGGAACCTATGCGGGGGGCGTAAAAACGCCATCTATGGCCGGCGCGGCGTCTGTCGCTATCAGGCCGCGGGCCACCAGATCCTCCAGATGGGCAAGCACCGACAATCCGGCGGCGCCATGCAGCCGCGGGTCGGTGTCCCTGTAGATCGCCTTGACCATGGCGGGTATCGTTCTGTCGCCGGCTCTGACCCGCTCCAATATGGCCCGCTCGCGCATTTTGCGATGCGTCTTCAATCCGCGCATGAAGCCGCGCGGTGCCGTCACCGGCCCGCCGTGGCCGGGCAACAGCAAGCGGTCGCCGCGTTCGATCACCCGGTCCAGCGAGGCCATGTAGTCTGCCATCGCCCCGTCCGGCGGCGCGACGATGGAGGTCGCCCACGCCATGACATGGTCGGCCGAAAACAGGATGCCGGTGCCCTCCAGCGCGAATGCTGCGTGGTTGGCGGTATGGCCGGGGGTCAGGACCGTACGGATCGCCCAGCCGTCGCCGGCGACCAGCGCGCCGTCCGGCAGCGCGACATCGGGGACGAACGCGGTATCGGCGCTGGCATCGAGCGCGTTGATCTCGCCAATATGCAATGGCCTTGCCGGCCGGTGCGGCCCTTCCGCCAGCACCTGGGCTCCGGTTTCCTGCTTCAGCCGTGCCGCCAAAGGGGAATGGTCGCGATGGGTGTGGCTGACGAAGATGTGGCTGACCGGCCTGCCGGCGATGACGTCGAGCAAGGTGCGGAGGTGAGCTTCGTCATCCGGCCCCGGATCGATCACTGCCAGCGTATCGCGTCCGACGACGTAGCTGTTGGTGCCGTGGAAGGTGAAGGGACTGGGATTTCGGGCCGTGACGCGCTGCACGTCGGGGGCGACGCTGACGCCTCGGCCGTAGCAGGGATCGAAGCTGGTATCGAATTCGAGGGCCATGACGGTGTCGATGCCTGTTGCGGGAATGGCAAAACCGATTGCCGCATAGCACGCAAGCCAATATAGGAAAACGCAAGACCGCGATCATCGGATGGCGGCAATCGGATGGGGAAGACCATGGCAACTGCAACGACAATGCGCCCGCTTGTTTCTCTGGCTCTGCCGCAAGATGGCGCGGGGCGGCTGGCAACGCAGCTTTTCCTGGCTATAGCCGGAACACTGTTGCTGACGCTGTCGGCCAAGACCAAGGTGGTTCTGGGGCCCGTCGATATTTCGATGCAGACGCTTGCCGTCCTGCTGATCGGGGCCGCTTTCGGCCTGCGTCTCGGCGTCGCCACCTTGCTGCTCTATATGGCCGAGGGTGCGATGGGCTTCCCGGTCTTCCAGGGCACGCCGGAAAAGGGAATCGGCATTGCCTACATGCTCGGCTCGACCGGCGGCTATCTCGCCGGCTTCGTGGTCATGGCGGCGATTGTCGGCTGGGCCGCCGATCGCGGCTGGGATCGCCATCCCATCAAGCTTTTCAACGCGATGCTGGTTGCCGAGTTCGTCATGATGGCCATGGGTTTTGCCTGGCTGGCGATGCTCATCGGTCCGGAAAAATCCTGGCAGTTCGGCGTCGCGCCGTTCATCGTCGGTGATCTGATCAAGGTTGCTCTGGCCGCAAGCCTGGTGCCCGCCGTCTGGTCGCTGCTGAAGCGCAACTGAATTTAGCGATCCACCGAGGCATTCCGGGGAAGAACCTGGTTCATCCAGCTCGGACGGATGTGACTGGCAGGTCGTGGCCAAGCAGCCAGCCAGTCACCAGAGATACGAACATCCATTTACCTTCATGCGTCCAGACATTCTCGATGACGGGCAGTAAGCCAATCTATTAGCGATAGCTTTTGAACCGCATTCAGCGGCACGATTGATAAAAAATCCTGCCGATTGCTACAGTGTAAATAGATACTTGCTGGTATCGTTACAGTGTCGTAGCTCTTGATCTTCGACTGAGTCGAACAGCCAGTAGCGAGAGGCCCGATTCCGCTTTGCGAATGAACGGCCAAGCCAAGCGCATTATTGCAATGGCAATCGCCGACATGGCAGCTTCGAGGGGGGAAGAAGTTGAATGTCGCAACATCAACTCTTGTCGGAAGCCGGCACTTCCTGTTCAGAATTCGCTTTCAACTTATTGGCGGACTGACATTCGCGATCGTCGCGCCGGCCCTCATCCGGATTGCCTTCAAACCCGATGCGGTCTACGTCGCCAATCTTCAGGTGACCGTCGCCGCCGCGGTCATTGCACATTTAGCAGGCTTCCTTGCCTATCGCCGCATTGGGAATTTCCCCGGTGTGGCCGCTGCCAGCTACATACTGCCGACATTTGTGCTGTCCTACGGGCTTGTTTTCCTGACCATTTTCTTTTTTCGCTTCGAGTACAGCCGGTTTCAGGCGGCGGCTAGCTTCACCCAATCCACGCTCTGGTATTTTGGCCTGAGCCTCATAACGCGGCATCTCGACCCGTACCGGCTGGTCGTCATTCCCGGCGGGGATGTAGAGCGCCTAAGGACACTGCCGGGAGTGCACTGGTTCTGGATCACCTCGCCCGGCACCGTCATCGAACGGGCCAATGGCGTGGTCGTCGATCTACGGGCCGACCTTGACGCCGAATGGGAAAGATACATCGCGGACCGGGCCCTTTCGGGCACGCCGGTCTACCACGTCAAGCAGGTCAGCGAATCGCTGACCGGCCGCGTCGCGATCGAACACCTGTCGGAGAACACGCTCGGCTCGCTCAATCCGAACCAGGCCTATCTCAAGATCAAGCAGGCAATCGACTGGATCTCCGCGCTTGTTGTGGTCGTGGCCCTTTCGCCTTTCGTGGTGCTGATCGCGCTGCTGATCCGGCTGGACTCGGAGGGTCCGGTGCTGTTTCGCCAGCCCCGCATTGGCTACAGGGGCCGGATCTACACGGTCTACAAATTTCGCTCGATGAGGCAGCAAGCCGGCATTGGCAGCGACAAGGACAAGGCGATCACGAAACTCGACGACGATCGCATCACCCGGATAGGGCATTTTTTACGCAAGTTCAGGATCGACGAGCTGCCGCAGGCCATCAACATCCTGCGCGGCGAAATGAGCTGGATTGGACCACGGCCCGAGGCCGTCGTCCTGTCGCACTGGTATGAGGCGGAATTGCCGTTCTATCGCTACCGGCACATCGTCAGGCCGGGTGTGAGCGGGTGGGCGCAAGTAAATCAGGGTCATGTCGCGGCGGTCGACGATGTGATGGAGAAATTACACTACGATTTTTACTACATAAAGAACTTCTCGCCTTGGCTTGATGTTCTCATCACCCTCAGAACCATAAAGACGATGATTACCGGCCATGGCGCGCGATAGCGGAGGCCGTGGCTGATTAAGGCTTGCCGGACAGGAAGCAAATGGACCTCGGCTCCAGGAAAATAGCTGTCATCGGGCTTGGCTATGTGGGTTTGCCGCTGGCGGTGGCCCTCGGAGCGATCAGGGACGTCGTTGGCTTCGACATCAGCCAATCGCGTGTGGATGCGCTGAGGCGTGGCGAGGATCACACGCTCGAGGCCAGCAGAGATGAAATCGACGCCGCCACACGGCTGCGGTTCACCAGCGACAAGGCCGATCTGCGGGATTGCGGAATTTTCATCGTCACTGTCCCCACTCCGATCGACAGGGCCAACCGGCCGGATCTGAAGCCCCTTGTCATGGCCTCCGCCACGGTCGGCGAGGTGATCTCCCAAGGTGCGGTGGTGATCTTCGAGTCGACCGTCTATCCCGGCTGTACGCAAGAGGTGTGTGCGCCGCTGATCGAGAAACATTCGGGTCTGCGCTACAACGAAGACTTCTTCCTGGGCTACAGTCCTGAGCGCATCAACCCCGGTGACCGCGAGCACCGGCTTCAGACGATCGTCAAGGTCACCAGCGGCTCCACGCCGGAGGTGGCGGACGCCATCGACGCCCTCTATGCCTCGATCATTCCCGCCGGCACGCACCGTGCATCGAGCATCGCGGTCGCCGAGGCAGCCAAGGTCATCGAGAACACGCAACGCGACCTCAACATCGCCTTGATGAACGAATTGTCGCTGATCTTCGGCAAACTGGGCATCGACACGTCGGAGGTGCTGGAAGCGGCCGGCACCAAATGGAATTTCCTGCGCTTCAGCCCTGGTCTCGTCGGCGGCCACTGCATAGGCGTCGATCCCTATTATCTCACCCACAAGGCTCAGGAACTCGGCTATCATCCCGAGGTGATTCTTGCCGGTCGCCGCATCAACGACGGCATGGGCCGGCATGCGGCGGACCAGACGGCCCGTCTTATGATGCGTAAGGGCATACCTGTCGTTGGCAGCCGGATTCTGGTCATGGGCGCAGCCTTCAAGGAAAACTGTCCGGACCTGCGAAATTCCAAGGTCGCCGACATTGTCGCGCAGCTGAGGCAGTACAATGCCGGCATCGATATCTGGGATCCTTGGGTCGATGCGCAGGAATGCGCGCGCGCCTTTGGCGTAACGAGCGTTAAAGAGATGCCCGCCGCGCGTTATGATGGCGTTGTCGTCGCCGTCGGGCACGGGCAGTTTCGCACCCTGGGCGTTGCCGGCCTGCGAGCACTTTGCAAGGACCCGAGTGTCGTCTACGACATCAAGGGTCTGTTCCCCAGGGATGTTACGGACGGGCGGTTCTGATGAAGGTTCTGGTCACCGGCGCTGCCGGCTTCATAGGTTACCACGTCGCCAGGCGGCTGCTCGAACGCGGCGACGAGGTCGTCGGCATAGACAGCATCAACGACTACTATGATCCGCAGATCAAGCAGGCGCGGCTGCGGCTTTTGGCCGAAGCAAGCCGCAACACCAATGCGGGCTACCATTTCATCCACGGCAATCTCGCAGAGCGAAACGTGGTGGACGGCTGCTTTGCCGATCACGCCTTCGACAGGGTGATCCATCTCGCCGCCCAGGCCGGCGTCCGCTACAGCCTTGAAAACCCGCACGCCTATGTCGAGAGCAACATTATCGCCTACGCCAACATGCTGGAGGCCTGCCGCAACAGCCGTGTCGGCCACCTGACCTATGCCAGCACGTCGAGCGTCTATGGCGCCAATACCGACATGCCGTTTTCCGAGCATCGCCCGGCCGACCATCCGCTGCAGTTCTATGCCGCAACCAAGCGCGCCAACGAGCTGATGGCGCACAGCTACAGCCATCTGTTCGGGCTGCCGACCACGGGCTTGCGTTTCTTCACCGTGTACGGCCCTTGGGGACGTCCCGACATGGCGCTGTTCCTGTTCACCAGGAATATCTTGGCCGGCGAGCCGATCAAGCTGTTCAACAACGGCAATCACACACGCGACTTCACCTATGTCGAAGACATCGCCGAAGGCGTGATCCGCGCCAGCGACAGCCCCGCCGCGGCTAACCCCGCCTGGGATTCCGATCATCCGGATCCTGCGACGAGCAGCGCGCCGTGGCGCATTTTCAACATCGGCAACAACAACCCGGTGAAGCTGACCGCCTATGTCGAGGCGCTTGAGAACGCGCTTGGCCGCAAGGCCATCGTGGAACTCTTGCCGCTGCAGGCCGGCGACGTGCCTGACACTTTTGCCGATACTTCGGCGCTGCAGGCGGCAGTCGGCTATCGTCCCGGCACGTCCGTGACGGAGGGCGTCGGGCGGTTCGTCGAATGGTACCAGGCGTATTTTGAGCGGAGGTAGGGGGAGGTCACGTCTTGTCCACGAAATCGATGACGGGATAGCGTCGTTGCTGCAGGGCTTTGTTCGCACGAATGTGGCGGTCTCAGAGTGTCTGGACCGAGCCTTGCCGCTACGGCTGCGCGTGGATGGCAACCACGCCTTTGCTGCGGAAATCGCACCGGTGCTCTTTACACCTAACGCACTGGTCTATGATCTGGGCGGAGGAGCAAGGCCGCTTGTAAGTCTGGCCGAGAAGCGTCGTCTGGGGCTGGTTGTCGTTGGGGTGGACCGCGATGCCAAGGAACTGTCGAAGGCTCCGGGCGACATCTATGACGAGCGGATCGAGGCGGATCTTACCTCGTTCAGGGGAAAGGGAGATGCCGATCTGGTCATATGCCAGGCCACCCTGGAGCACGTCCGCGACGGCGAAGGTGCATTTCGCGGCATTGCCAGCTGCGTAAGACCGGGCGGCACGGTCGCCATTTTCTCGCCTTCACGCAACGCCGTTTTCGCCAGGCTCAATCGGGTCTTGCCCGAGGCGATCAAGCGGCGCCTGCTGTTTGCGGTCTATCCCGACAAGGGTAGGGGGCACGACGGCTTCCCGGCCTTCTATGACAGATGCCTGCCGAGCGAGGTGGAAAGGATCGCAGCGCAAAATGGCCTGGAGCTTGTCCAGCGTCATCTGTTCTGGAGGAGTTCATACTTCTACGCTTTCGTGCCGGCCTTCCTGGTCTGGCGCCTCTGGCTAGGTCTCTCGGCCCTTCTCATCGGGAAGGATGCGGCCGAAACCTACGCCTATGTCTTTCGGCGAAGACATTGATCACCCGAGGATATTCTCCGCTTTGGTGGACCCGAACGCGACGGGCTGTCTCCCCGGTATCCGGGTGGAGCACCGCGCATCGCTCAATGTCAGGCGCAAGCAAGGGAGCTTCGCCGTGACCGGCCAGGAAAGGTGGCGAACCGAGTGACGTGCACGCGCCAAGACAAGAGATCGTCAGGCAGCCCAGACGCTCGGATTGCTGTCTTCATTCCCTCTCTTCGTGCTGGCGGCACCGAGCGGGCAATGCTCACCCTGGCCAGCGAATTTGGCCGGCGCGGTTTGCCGATCGATCTGGTGCTTGGACGTGCTACGGGCGAGTATCTCGCTTTGGTTCCGAAGACGATAAGGATACAGGACCTCCGAGCCTCGCGGTTGCTGTTTTCCGTATTGGGCTTGATCCGGTATTTGAGACGGGAGCAGCCGCGGGTGATGCTGACGGCGTTACCCCATGCCAATATCGTTGGCATCATCTCGTCCATGCTGTCGCTGCGCCGGATACCGATCGTGATATCCGAAAGGAGCAATCTTTCCAGGACCGTCGCCGATACGAAGCTGGTTCGTGAGAAGTTCCTGCCATTCCTCATGCGGCTGACCTATGGTCGTGCCGACACAATCATCACTGTATCGTATGGCGTCGCGGAAGACCTGATCCAGAGCATCGGGCTCGACCGGAATTCCGTCAAAACGATCTACAATCCGCTGGACATCAAACATGTTGAAGAGCAGGCGGATGAACCGCTCGATCACCCCTTCGCGGTCGAGGATGGCAGGGTCTTGCTGGTGGCCGTTGGGCGGCTTGATTTCGCAAAAGACCATGCCACGCTCATAAGCAGCTTCGTGCGGATTGCGACGAAGAGGCCCGTCAAATTGGCCATTGTCGGGGAAGGACCGCTGCGGGGATCGCTTCAAACACTGATCGACGAACTCGAGCTGAATTCTTCGGTCGCTCTGGTCGGCTTTTCGAAGAATCCGTATCCGTGGATGCGGCGGGCAGCGTTGTTTCTTCAATCCTCCCGCAGGGAGGGATTTCCAAACACGCTCATCGAAGCAATGGCTTGCGGGACCAACGTGGTGAGCACCAACTGCGAAAGCGGTCCGGCCGAGATTCTGGAGGACGGCAAGTGGGGGCGTCTGGCCGCGGTCGGAGATGCCCAGGGTTTTGCGGCAGAAGTGATGGCCGCCCTTGATGAAGCTGATCCTCCGGACGTCAGGCGTCGGGCGCGGGATTTCAGTGTCGAAAAGGTGGCCGACGCCTACCTGCTCGCGATGGGTGTCGATCCCACGAACGCCGTGGGGAAGGAGCGGTCGTATTAAGATCCTGCACGTCATCACCGGACTTGAGAACGGCGGCGCCGAGGCAGCGCTGTACCGCCTGTGCACGGCCGAGCGCAGGCATTCCCATTTCGTCGTCTCGCTTTCGGGTGACGGAAAATATGGCCCGTTGCTTCGCGCGGCCAAAATACCGCTCGCCTGCCTGGCGATGCCAAAGGGAAGGTTGAGTCTCAAGGGGCTCGCCTCGCTCAGGCGCGTGTTCTCGACCTATCGGCCGGACGTGGTTCAGTGCTGGATGTATCACGCCAACCTCGTCGGAGGCGTCCTGGCGCGGCTTGGCGGCATCAGGCCGGTTCTTTGGGGGATGCACAATTGCGGACTGGATCCGCGGGCGGCCTCCTTTACGACCAGGGCGGTGGACAGGATATGCGCTCTCATATCCGGTATCATCCCGGCTCGGATTGTCAGTTGCTCGCAAAATGCATCGCGGCGCCACATCCATGCAGGATATTCGAGCTCGAACTGGACGATCATACCGAATGGCTACGATCTGGCCGTGTTCGAGCCGGACGACCGGGCGCGCGCACGGCTCCGTCAGGATTGGTCGATAGGTGATGGCCAGTTCGTTATCGGAAATGTCGCTCGCTGGCATCCCGACAAGGACCACCAGAATCTCTTCGCTGCCTTGTCCAGGCTGTCGATGCACAAGAGCTTTCCCTTCAAATGTGTTCTTGCCGGCCCGGGTATGACGGTTGAAAACACTGAACTTGCCGTGCTGTTGGAGCGCTATGATGTTCGCCACAAGGTGAAGCTTCTCGGGCCGAGCGACGACATTGCCGGTTTGATGAATGCATTCGACATTCATGTGCTGGCCTCCAGCAGCGAAGCGTTTCCGAACGTGGTTGCCGAGGCCATGGCATGCGGCACGCCATGCGTGGCAACGGATGTCGGGGACATCGCGATGCTTGTGGGCAACACGGGATTGATCGTTCCGCCGCGGAACCCTGACGCGCTCTCGCGTTCCATCGAGATCATGGCTTCGGAAATCCAGGATGCCCGGTCTTGGGCGAGCAGGCGGCAAGCATGTCGCGACCGCATCGCTGCGGATTTCTCGCTTGAGCGGATGGCGCACTCGTATGGCTTGCTGTGGGAGAAATCGTCCCTGGGTCGCTAAGGGGTGAAAACAATACGAATATTCAGATGGCGATGGAACGAAAGTGAAGCACCTCAAACGAGATTATTTTGTTTCGCCATTTGCGCTCACGCCGCAAATGTTGTTGCTTTTGTCGAGCTTGGTCTACTTTGTGCCATTCGTCACCGGGGGATTTCAGTATGTTGATGTCGGAAGAAGGAAGTATGATTTCATATATAACGCGGGCACTGGATATGCCATTGCGCTTTCTCTTTCTTGCATTGCTGCTGCGATGCTGGTCTTCATGCCAAGGCGACAAGATTTCGAAGTTGAATGCGACGTTCGGGGAGAGTCGATCGTAATAATTGCGATGCTGGTGGTGTTCGGAGGGATTTCGATGGTAAATCCGGCACTTTTTTCGGCCTCAAAGGCCGATGTTTTGTCATCTACCGGGCGGATCCAGTATGTATTTTACAACAGCTGCATCATCGGCGTGGTGTTCGGAGCCCTGTCGGGGTGGAAGAAATCCAGGCTGGTCATCATCTTGAGCTGCCTGGGGCTGGTGCTTACGCTTTATATCGGGCATCGCTCTTCGGTTGCCATCGCGATTTTAGCTTGTTTGTACATAAGATACAGGAACATTTCCCTGCTTTTGATCAGGAAAAGGTACATAATTGGAGGAATTGGCGCATTCTTTTTTCTTGCAGTGTACAAAGCAGTATATGCAGCAATAAAAGCAGGAAATTTTGAACTTGTAGGTCAGAAAATACAGTTCGACCAATTGTCCGATTCCGCTCTCGTGGGGCTGGAGCAGTTCGTGACATTGGCTCACCTGGATCTGGTCGTGAAATATGACTACACCTTGCCGTGCTCGAATCTTTGGCTGGTGCCTCTTTCCCTGTTTCCGTTCTCGGATACGGTCTTTGGCAAGGACGGATGCACCTACAACGAGCAGGTTCAGCCGTTCCTTTTTCCGGGTTACAGTGGTGGCGTCGCTGCAAACATCTGGGCGGAGTTCTATGCCAATTTCGGGTATGCCGGATTTCCGCTGCTCGTCGTCATTCTGTCGCTCGTCTGTGTTGCCGTCGAGGCGATAATCCGCAACGTGCGCAGCGCGGCCCTCAAGGCCGGGCTGATCGTGGCTATCGTCCATCTCACATTCTACATCCAGCGCAAGGAGCTGCTTGGTGCCTTTATCTCCGCCAAGCGAGCCGTTCTCGTTTCGCTTTTCATTTTTGGCTTGGTTTATGTGCATCGGAAGTGTTTTCCGCCGGCCCCTGCCGAGGTGATGCCGCAGGCGGCACGAGCCTTGCGCCGAGACAATGGCTGAGGACGTGACGGCGGTCGCCAAGCCTTCCGGATGGATGCGCGCGCGGCGGGTCGCCCGCGACGTCACGTTTACGACGTCCGCAAGCGGAGTGGCCGCGTTGTGCTCCATCCTTGCACTGGGGCTCAACGCACGGTCGCTGGGACCGGGGAATTTTGGCACACTCGCCGTAATTCAGGCCTATGTGGCGTTTGTTTCCGGCCTCTGCACGTTTGAGAGCTGGCAGCCAGTGATCAGGCTGTGCGCGAGGTCGCCTTTGCGTCTGGGGCCGGCGGCATCTTGCGGAATCGCCCTCGATGTTTCAGCTGCCCTTCTCGCCACGGTCCTGGCGATAGGCGGGACCTTGCTGTTTGGAGAAGCTGTTGGCGTGTCGCGGGATAATCGCCTTCTGGCGATTATCTACAGCCTCACCTTGTTGGCGAGTCTTTCGGGCACGCCGAAAGGTGTGCTTCGGCTGAACGGCCGGTACGACGTCATTGCCGGCAATCAACTCATGCAAGGGGTTGCCGTGGTGGTTGCCTCTCTCGTCCTTTGGATCCTCGATGCCTCATTGCCGGCTTATGTAATCGTGCTGGCAGCGGTCGGCGCATTCTACAACCTCACGCTGTTCGTTCGCAT
The DNA here is from genome assembly GCF_020165515.1 of Mesorhizobium sp. BR1-1-13. Taxonomy (NCBI): domain Bacteria; kingdom Pseudomonadati; phylum Pseudomonadota; class Alphaproteobacteria; order Hyphomicrobiales; family Phyllobacteriaceae; genus Mesorhizobium; species Mesorhizobium sp. BR1-1-13. The sequence continues at coordinate 158,255 of NZ_JAIUIH010000002.1, read as the reverse complement.
GCTGCTCTATGCCAGGCAGGGGGGCATCGAACTGTTCAACCCGCTTCGCTCCCGGTCCAAACGCCGTTTCTTCTGGGCGTTTCTTGCCATGGCCACGGGGACCAGTCTGCTCTCGACGCTTGTGAGTGCCAGGCGGCATCTCGCATTGTTCCTTGTCGCGGGCCTGCTGGGAGAGGTCGCCGCGGGCTCTTATTCGCTCGCATCGCGCCTGGCGACGATGGTTTCCCGGCTGACCGGTCCCCTGAACCAGGTGATCTTTCCCGAAATCGCGAAACTGTCCAGGCAGGAGCCTCCTTCTCGTCTATACCGCTTGAACGCCCGCATCATCGTGGTTTCGGGATGCGCCGCCGCCGGCATGGCTGTCGGGGGGGTGCTGCTGCAAAACCCCATCGTCCTTCTCTCTGGCGGTTCGGCCTACGCCGAAGCTTCGCTGCTCTTTGCCATTTTGTTCGCGGCCGAATGCTTCGGCCTCGCTGGAATGCATCTCAATCCGTTGATCCAGGTCCTGGCCGGCACGAAGCCGCTTTTGAAAATCACGGCGCTGGCGATCGCCGTCTATGTTCCGCTTTGCCTGGCTTTGTCCGGATGGATCGGAATTTCAGGCATCGCCTGGGCCGGCTTGCTCGTATCGGCGGCGGCCTATGCGGCGATGATAGTGGTTTCGCATCTATTGTTGAAAAAGCGGATCCGCCTGGGAAAGATATCTGAAGGCTGATGTTTTGAGATACCTGTTTTGCCTGCCAAGATACCATACCAATGCGGTACCCTGGGTTCGCATTCTGACTTCGGCGGGGCACCATGTTGCGGTCGACGTGGTCGAAACGAGCGTCACGGAGAATCACGCTCTTGTTTCTCCCAACGTGATGGCTCCATCCGCGCTGTCGCGTATGATCATGCGTCGGCGCTCGAGCAACATTCCGAATTCGCCTTTTTCCTCTCCCGGCGTCTTTTCCTACTGGAAGCGCTTGCGGGCCGAAGACCCCGACATTGTGATTGTTCGCGGTGTGACGCGAAGGTTTTCCAGGGTCGCGGCACTCTGTTCAATCCTGCAAGGGCGCAGACTGGTCATCTACGACCAGGAGGACGCCACGCCTCGGGCATGGAGCGGCACTTGGGTTCGAAGAGCCGTCTTTCAGGGGCTGGGCATTCCGCATTTCACCTCGCGGCTCTCGCCGAATCCTGGCCCGCTCAGGATCGGCGATGCCATATCCCTGCCATTCGGGAGCCCTTTCGAGCCGGCCCGGACTGAAGGCCTGGAAAGCAGGCCATTGCAGTGGCCGCCTCGAATTTTGGTGGTGGCAAAATACCGGGAGCGCAAGGGGCATAGTTTGCTTCTGAGGGCGTTGTCCGCGATTTCATCCATGCCCTTTTCCCTGACATTCTGCGGCGAGGAGGCAACGAATGCCGACACGGCTTTTTGTCAGGCCTTGCGGCGCGAGGCTCAGGCGCTTGGCGTGGCCGACCGGCTTCGGTTTCAGAACAACATTGCCCATGACGACATGATCTCGGTTTTTTCCGGTCATGATCTCTTGATATTGCCATCGCGGGCTGAACCCGCGGCGGTGTCTCCCATCGAGGCGGCCTGGGCAGGATGTGCCGTGCTGATGTCGCGAGACAGCGGCACGAGGCACTACATGCCCCAGGGGGCCGATTTCGATTTCAACCCCGACGATCCGCAAGACATCGCACGCGCGATCGCGGGGCTGATCGCCCGGCCCGGGGATTTGAGGCTTGCCAGGGACGCCTGCTTCGCCCGCATATCATCGCTCGCCAACGAGGACGAAATCTTGCGGCTGTTCGAGACCTTTGGGCCGGGCAGGGCACGATTGCATACGCGACGGTGAGCGGATCCGAAAGGCGGGGGGACGATGCTTGAAACCGGAAGAAAGATAGTCATCTCGATCAACACGTCCTGGAATGTCGTCAATTTCCGCAAAGGCCTCATCGAGGCGCTGCAAGGTCAGGGCTATGAGATAGTGATTGCAGCGCCCAGGGATGAGTATTCACGCCTGATCCCGCCGATGGGTTGCCGGTATGTCGAAATCGAGATGGATAATTCCGGCACCTCGCCGTTTCGCGACATGGTGCTTCTGTGGCGTTACTGGCGCCTGCTTCGCCGCGAGAGGCCGCTGGCGTTTGTCGGCTTCACCATCAAGCCCAACGTGTTCGGATCGCTGGCGGCAAACCTCAATGGCATCCCGGTCATAAACAATGTTTCAGGGCTCGGCACGGCTTTCGTCCGTGGCGGCCTTCTCCAGAAAATTGCCAAGGTTCTATACCGGCTGGCGCTGGCCCGTTCGAAAATGGTCTTCTTTCAGAATGACGACGACAGGATGCTGTTCCTCGGCGAGCGCCTGGTCCGCGAGGAGCAGACCGCGCTGCTGCCGGGCTCCGGAGTCGATCTTCTTCGCTTCTCTCCGGCGCCCCGCCGGAGCCAATCGTCCGGCGCGATCGTCTTTCTGCTGGTGGCCAGGCTTCTCTGGGACAAGGGCGTGGGCGAGTTCGTCCAGGCCGCTCGTCAGATGCGCCGCGACATGCCCGGCGCGCGCTTCCAGCTTCTTGGATTCCTCGATGTCGAGAACCGCACGGCCGTCAGCCGTGCGCAGGTCGAGCGATGGGCAGGCGAGGGCTTGGTCGAGTATCTCGGAACCACCGACGATGTCCGTCCCTTCCTGGGTGCTGCCGATTGCGTCGTCTTGCCCTCCTACAGGGAAGGAACGCCGCGCTCGCTGCTGGAAGCAGCCGCGATGGGCAAGCCGCTGATCGCGTCAGATGTGCCCGGCTGCAGGGAGGTGGTGGACCACGGCGTCAACGGCTTGCTGTGCAGGGTGAAAGACGCGGGCGACCTGGCGAGCAAGATGCTCGAATTCGCGACGATGGATGCCGCATCCAGGGACAGGATGGGAACGGAGAGCCGAAACAAAGCCGAGCGGCAGTTTTCGGAACGGATCGTCATCGAGAGCTACATGAAGCAGATAGGGAAGCTCAATGCCTCGCCATGCGATGAACCGGGCCGGCGTGTAGTTGAACGCGGTTGAAGTTCGAGCGGCGCTAAGCTTGTCTTGCTGCATTGCAGATCGGGAGTCGGCTTTCGAGGGTGCTCGGCTTTGATCAAGTTGGCTCGGTGTAATCAGGATGAAACGGGAATCGTAACTTCTCTTTGGAGGACCAGACATCCATCGCCGACAGCTCGGGATTATTTATACGTAATTGCTAAAATGACGTGTTGTTCAGGTCAAACTTCTCCGCATCGTGCGACACGGGTTGGAATTGTGGCAAAAAAATGTTAGGCGCTGATGTCACACCTTTTGATCTGGCATATCCTGGACGATTTGAAGGAAAAGCGAAGCAGATGAATGTCATCATTAGAACCGCAGTGAGCGCGTTGGTTGCCTCGAGTGGTTTCACTTCGGTTTCATCTTTCGCCCAGGATGTATCCTGCAGCTGCGCTGCCGCCTATCGCGGCCCGGCGAGTGCGATTGGATCCATTCGTTCCGCCGATGGCGACGTGATGGTGTCGCAGTCGGTCGGCTATGGTCCTGCAAAGGCGGGGAACACTCTCGGTCTCGGCAGTCGGGTGGTAGTCGGTGCCAAGGGTTCGGCATCCGTGCTTGTTGGGGGCTGCAACATGAATGTACCGGCGAATTCCAGTCTGGATGTTTCACGCGTGGGTGGCAACATCTGTCTGAAACTCGTGGATTCGGAGCGGACGGCGGCCATCCAGCGGTCCGGCGGCACAAGTGGGTTTGGCCTGCCCGAAGGGATTTTCGTCGGTGCGCTTGTCACCAGCGGTGTGTTGGCGGCGACGCAGGATGACGACACAGCGGTCAGTCGTTGAGGGGCGGATCACCGTGAATGCTGGTGAGTTCTTTGAGCGTTGTTGATCGAAGGGGTGCGTAAGCGATTCGCTCCGGGGGCGGGTCGTTGGTTCGAATGGGGGTAGAAATGACCGAGCGTCATCGGGTTGGGGTTGTTTTAGCTTTTGTCACGCTCGCCGGGGGAGGTGCCTTGTTTGCAGCGTTCGATGCTGTTGCCCAGTCGGCACAGACATGTTCGTGCCTGGCCGCTGCGCCCGTGTCTGGCATTGTCGGCCAGTTCACCCAAGTCCAGGGTGATGTGCAGATGTCGCAGGCCGGCGGTTACGCCGGGGTGGGCGCGGGAGCGCCGATCTATCCACTCGCGCGCATCATGACCGGGCCGCAAGCATCGGCTTCCTTGGCTGTCGGCGCCAATTGCGCGCTTGATGTTCCGGCCAACGCGACCGTCAGCATCGATCCGGTGCAAGGCGGTATGTGCGTCTCGCTTGATGCGCAGCAGGCTGCTACCGGACCTGCCAATTCCGGACCTGGCATTTTGCCGGTGCTGTTGGGCGCCGGCGCGGTTGGTGGCGCCGCAGCACTGGCTATTGGACTACAGGATGACGACGACGCAGTCAGCCGCTAGCCAGGGTCTGGTCTCGCCGGTTTGCGCACGCTCGGGCGTGATGGTGCAGAACCAGTTGCTCACGCCATCGGAAAAACGAGCGAAGAAGCCGGGAGCCAGCTGTGCGGGCCATTTCGATGGGCTGCCCAAGCTGTTCAAAGTGGGGCTCTGTGATGGGCATTCTCGATCTTGAGGGAAGTGGCGCGGGGATGCCGGCACTGCTTGTATTGCTCGCCCTCTCTGCTTGCGCGAGCAGTTCATCATCGTCCACGAGCTCTGTCGATGCGCTGCAGCCGACATCGTCCTCAACGGCGCTTGCCGGGGGCGGCGCGCTACGGATGGTGAAGGATCTGCCGGCACCGCAGAATACACAAAACGGCAGCGAGCAGCCGCTGTCTGCCAACGATGTACTCGAAGTCAGCGTATTCCAGGTCGACAACCTGAACAGGACGGTTCAGGTGGATGCCGGCGGCCAGATTTCCCTTCCGCTTATCGGGACGATGACAGCGGCCGGCAAGACGGTCCGCCAGCTCGAAAAGGATATCGAGACCGCCTATGGCGCAAAATATCTGCAGTCGCCGGATGTGACGATTTTCGTCAAGGAATCGATAGGCCAGCGCATCACGGTCGACGGCGAGGTCAACAGGGCCGGCATCTACCCGGTGTCCAGCAGCGCCTCCTTGCTGGATGCGATCGCCCTTGCCGGAGGCTTCAACGCCATCGGCGATGCCGGCAAGGTCTTCGTCTACCGCAATGTCGGTCAAAACAAGCTGGTGGCAAACTACAATGTCGAGGAAATCCGCGCCGGCAAGAATCGCAACCCGCGCATCTATGGCGGCGACGTGGTCGTGGTTTTCGCTTCGAAGTCGAAAATCGCAATGAACAATTTGAAGGACGCCCTGGGCCTCGCATCGAGCGCGGCCCGAATTGCGGTCATTCCGTAAGGGAGGGCCTGGCCGGCCAGGATAAGGACAACCAGGATCACCTCGCGCATGCTCGATCGCAACAGGCAGTCCCAAATCGCCGGTCCTCGACATGGCCAGGCTTTGTCCGCGGACCTCTATTATGACGGGGCGCAGAATTATAGTCCTTACGGTCGAGACTATGCCGCTCGCGACGAGAGGTTCAATCCGCTCAAGCTGCTTTTCTATGTTGTGCAATACCGCTGGTTGATCGTCATGATGGCGGTGGCTGGCCTAGTTGCCGGTATCATAGTGACAATGATGCAGACGCCGAAATATCAGGCAACGACGCAGCTGGAAGTCCTGGTCCCTTCGGCAAAGGTTTTTCAGGACATCGAAGTGGTTTCCGAAAACAGCGACTTACGCGCGTTTCTGACCGCTCGCGAGAAACTGAAGAGCCGGGCGCTGGCCCAGCGCGTCGTGTTTCAGCTGGGGCTCTCCGAAAAACCGGATTTCCTGTTCCCAACCCCGAGCTTCTCGCTCAGCAACATCTTCTACCGTGCATTTGGAATTTCCAAATCGCCTTCGATCCAGGAAAAGACCCCCGAAGAGCGAGAGGCAATGGCGATCAAGCGCGTTCTGAAGGATCTGACGGTCAACCTTGTGACCAACACCAGCTTGCTGTCGATCACCTTCGTCGACCAGAAGCCAAGATACGCAAGTGACGTCGCCAACCAGGTAGCGCAGAGTTTTATCGATCAACGTCTCGACCAGACCAGCGAGACGTCCGATCTGGCGAGACAGTTCATCCAGGAACAGGTCCTGCAGGTCAAGCAGAAGCTGCAGAAGTCCGAGGAGGAGCTGGTCACCTATGCGAAGGATGCCGGCATCACCGTCACCGGCGACGACAAATCGCTGATCGGATCGAATATCGAGGCGCTGAACACAGCGCTCGCGACCGCTATTCAGGATCGTCTTGATGCCGGTCGCGTCGTGGACCAGATAGACAAGGGCCGGGGCTCCAGCCTGTCGCCGGTTCTGGAGAGTGATGGCTTACAAAAACTCAGCGAAAAACTCGCGGACCTCAAGAGCCAATATCAGCAGAAACTGAGCATTCTGAAGCCTGGCTTTCCGGAGATGCAGCAACTCCAGTCGCAGATCAAGGAGCTGACGCGGCTCTATAACAACGGCGTCCTGACGATAACCGATTCGCTGCGCCTGAAGTACCAGGAAGCGCAGAACAAGGAAGCCGACCTCAAATCCAAGCTCGCCGAGATGGAAAAGCAGCAGGTTGTCTTCAATGACAAGAATATAAAATATACCATCCTCAAGCGCGAGGTCGATTCCAACCGGTCGCAATATGACAGCCTCATCACCAAGCTGAATGAAGTAGGCGTCAGCTCCGAACTCAAGACGCAAAGCGCAGCCATTGTCGATTTCGCGACCCTGCCCGTAAGTCCCTATTCTCCGCGCCTGATCATCAATCTGGCGATCGCGCTAGCGCTGTTCATGGCCCTCACTGCATCGATCATCTACATCATCGAGTTGCTGAACAACACCTTCACCAATCCCGAGCAGGTCGAAAGGGAGCTGGGGCTGGCCATGCTCGGCATCCTGCCGCTCGTCGATGACCGCGAACTGACGGCCAGCATCGCCGACCAGAAGTCCGGGCTATCGGAAGCTTATCGTTCGCTGCGAACGTCGCTGCAATTCTCCGGCGCGGAGGGCGCGCCGCGTTCGCTGCTGGTGACCAGCTCCGAGCCTTCCGAAGGCAAGTCGACGACCTCGTTCAAGCTCGGTCAGGATTTCGCCGCCCTCGGTGCGAAGGTCTTGCTTATCGACGGCGACCTGCGCAAACCGAATCTTCATCGGCTGTTCGGTCTCGACAACGCGATCGGGTTGAGCAATCTCCTGACGAATACCGTGCGCAAGGAAGATGTGGCGGGCATATTCAGGACGACCAAATATCCCAACGTGACCGTGCTGACGTCCGGAACGATCCCGCCCAACCCTGCGGATCTGCTTTCATCGCCGAAGATGGCGCTGATCGTCACCAATCTCGGCAAGCGCTTCGATCTCGTCATCGTCGACGCTCCGCCGATCGTCGGCCTGTCCGATGCGCCCATTCTCAGCCGGCTCGCCGAGGGCACGCTGGTGGTCATTTCCACCAACCAGGTGACGCGCAAGGCGGCCAAGACGGCGCTGAAACGCCTGCGCGCAGCCGGAGCGAACGTGATCGGGGCGGCAATGTCGAAATTCGCGGTGAACAAGTTCGACTACAACTACGCCTATAAATACATGAACTACCAATATTACGAACATGGCGCGGGCACGCCGAAGATTGAGGGCAAAGTCGATGACGGAGCAGGCCAGCCCGCTCATGCAAAATCTCCTGCGTTCAAGCGTTTGGTTCGTCGCCTCCGTTCTGGTGTTGATGGCTTCGTCGATCGGGCTAAGTCGGCTCCTTGAGGAGGGAACGCCGAGCGTGTCTCTGGCACTGGACCCGCTGAACGCAGATGCCTTGATAGACGAAATTGCCGGCGAGCTGAACAAAACGAGCGCCGATCTCAGCGCCCTGGCCGCCAAGGCCAAGAACGCACTTCGCTTCAATGTCGCGGACGCCCGTCTCTACAGCCTGATCGGCGAGATCAGATATCGGCAAGGCGAACAGGCCCAGGCTTTCGAACTTTTCGACCAGGCGCGAAAACTGTCCAAGACTGAAATCCATGCGCTGCAAAGGTCCATCGATCGCTCGATCGCGGCAGGCGATCTGGCGAGGGCCGTGGGCGAGATCGACACCTTGCTGCGCCGGTGGCCAGACCAGTTTTCGGCCATCGCCCCAGGCTGGCCTGCCATCCTTTCCAATTCCAACGGCTATCAGGCCGTGCTGGCAGCCCTGGAGGCAGAGGCGCCGTGGCGTGGTAAGCTTTTTCTCGCCCTTGGCCGGAACCCGCAAAGCCTGGGACCTGCAAACCAGCTCCTGCTCGATCTCGGGCGCACGGGTGCGCCGCCGACCTCCAGCGAATTGTCCGCCGTTATCACCGGTTACATCAAGCAGAAGGACTATGGCCCGGCCTATCGGCTGTTTCTTTTCAGCCTGTCCGATCAGGAGCGTAAGCTGGGCGGCTATATCTTCAATGGCGGCTTCGAGCCGCTCTACAGCGGCAAGCCGTTCGACTGGGTGATACACGACCGATCTGGGCTGGAGATCACCTTTGCCGGATCGCAAGGCGCGGATGAAAGTGAAAGCGACAGCGGGGCGACGGTTCGATTTCTAAACACGCCGGTCAAGAACGCCGCGCTTCAGCAATATGTCGAATTGCCCCCCGGTTCTTACCGGATGTCCATGACCGCGTCCGCGACAAATCTCAAACTGCCAAAGCAGCTGTTCTGGTCCGTCAGATGCGCGGACCCGTCAAGCGAGATAGCGCGCTTCAACATACCGGAAGGCACATTCAACCGGCGAAGCCTGAGCCTGGATTTCACCGTCGGACCGGCTGCGTGTCCGATACAATTGCTGAGGCTGGAAACAGCCGCAATTGCCGAGAGCTGGCGGTTTCGATACGTCGGCACGCTGGTCATGCACAGATTGAGCATCGAAAGGGTCCCGTCGTGAGAGCACGGTCACGGCAGCCCGGGCAGTGGGACAAATACCTGCTTGGGTCGGTTCTTTTCCTGTCACTGCTGATTGGCGGCGGCACCGCGAGCGGTCTCTACACCGAAACGCTGATCGAGATCGCGGCGATTCTCTCGGCCGCGGCCATCCTGTCGCGGCGCAGCGGACAAACAATTCCCCTGGCGATCTTGTGGCTGATTGCTCTCGGCCTGGCCGTGTTCTGCTTCCAGATCGTTCCGCTGCCCGCGGCCTTGCTGGATGGGTTGCGGCCTGAGGTGCTGCTTGCCAAAACCTGGATGGATGGTGAAACGCAATCGCGCTTCGTCAGCGTCGGCGTCGGGCGCACGATCGAGTGCATGTTGTATTTCGCCGCCGCCGCGGCATTTTTCCTCGGCGTCACCCGCCTGCGCGCCGAGCAGGTCTACGGCCTTGTTCCATTCTTTTTCATGGGCGTCATCTGCAACGGCCTGGCCGCGGCGATCCAGTATTCGCTCTCCGATACGGTCGCCATAGAAGGATTGCTGCCGTTTACGATCAATGCGGGCCTGTTTGCCAATCAAAATCACTTTTCGGCCTTGCTCTTCGTCTCCATCCCATTCGTGGTCTATTATGGCTTGTTCCGTGGACATCTTCTGTCCGGATCGCTTGGGCTGACGATGCTCTTGCTGCTTCTTCTGGCAGCCGGCTCGCGCGCCGGCATTCTGATCGGACTGGCGATTACCGCGATATCCGTTGTCTTCCTGTCCGCTCGCTCAAGGGCGGGCGGATATGGTATTCTTGCGGTTTTCATCGGTCTTTCCGTCTACACGATCGGCGCATGGGCGAAGATCGACGCGAAAGCGGTCGACCCGGCTTTCGGCAGGGCGGAGTTTGCCCGCACCACGATCGAAGGGATTAAAGAGAACTGGGTGACCGGCGTTGGTTTCGGCAGTTTTCCGAAAGTCTATCAAATTTACGAAAAGGGAGAGATGATTTTCAGAACTTATGTAAATCATGCCCACAACGACTACCTCGAATTGGCACTTGAGGGCGGCATACCGGGCGTTTTGTTAATGATTGTGTATGCCATATTGCTTTTCGCCTCGTCGGTCCGGATTCGCCGGGAGCCGTTACAGAAGGCTGCATTTCTTTCGGTGTCGTTTTTGCTCGTTCACTCTCTTGTCGACTATCCCTTGCGAACCGCAGCACTCGCGATGACGTTCGCCTATTTGAATGCGATCGTCTTTCACAAGGGTTTTGCCGAGCGGCTGAACCAAAGGCGCGAGATGGGCGAGATAGGCCATCACGATGAAGACAATCTGCTTGTCCCGGCCAGGACCTCGGGCCCGGCAAGGCAAGGGCGGTTGGCCGGGGCCGGGGACACTCGCTCGGCGCCTTCGTCGGGCACCAGATTGACAAGCCACGGCATGAAACCTAAGCACGGGCGGCTTGTGTCAGGGGAGGGGACTTAGGCATGTCAAGGAGAGTTTCTTGAAAGGAATTATCCTTGCTGGAGGCAGTGGAACGCGCCTTTATCCGCTAACGTTAGCGGTCTCCAAGCAAATACTCCCGGTATACGACAAGCCGATGATCTATTACCCGCTGAGCGTTTTGATGCTTGCGGGGATTCGAGAGATTCTGGTCATTTCCACGCCGCGGGACCTGCCGGTTTTCCGCGAGCTGTTGGGCGATGGATCGGAATTCGGGCTTGAGTTGTCCTACGCCGAGCAGCCGCAGCCCAACGGGCTTGCCGAAGCCTTCATTATCGGCCGTGACTTCATCGGCGCGGACAGCGTGTCGATGATACTGGGCGACAACATTTATTTTGGCGACGGATTGTCCAAGCTTTGCCGCACCGCGGCATCGCGCGAAAGCGGCGCTTCGGTGTTCGCCTACCATGTCGAGGATCCGGAGCGCTATGGCGTGGTGTCCTTCGACAAGACCACTGGAACCGCGCTCACGATTGAGGAAAAACCACAGAAGCCGAAATCCAACTGGGCCGTCACCGGCCTTTATTTCTACGACAACGAGGTTGTCGACATCGCCTCAAGGATTCGGCCCTCGGCTCGAGGCGAGCTCGAAATCACGGCGGTCAACAATGCCTATCTCGAGCGTGGCCAGTTGCAGGTGCATAGGTTGGGGCGCGGCTACGCCTGGCTCGATACCGGCACCCATGACAGCCTGGACGATGCTTCTTCGTTCGTGCGTACAATCGAACGTCGCCAAGGCATCAAGGTCGCCTGTCCGGAGGAAATCGCCTTCGAGCAGGGCTGGCTCCGGGCTGAGGAGGTGTTGCAGCGCGCAACCCGATTGGGAAAAAATGAATATGCCGCCTATCTGCGCCGCCGGGTGGTCGAGTTGTCGGAGGACTAGATGCTGGAAGTGAGACCCCTTGGCATCGAAGGTCTGCTCGAAATCATTCCGAAGCGGCACGGCGACGCCCGTGGCTACTTCACCGAAACCTGGAACGCCGCACGCTTCGCCGAGGCCGGCCTCGAACTCGCCTTCGTCCAGGACAATCACTCCTATTCCGCCGCGGCCGGTGTCGTCAGGGGGCTGCACTATCAGTTGCCGCCCCGTGCCCAGGACAAGCTGCTGCGCGTTGTCAGAGGCAGTGTCCTTGATGTCGCCGTCGATATCCGCCGCTCCTCGCCGACATTCGGAAAATGGGTTGCCCTCGAGGTCTCGGCCGAGAAGGGCAACCAGATCCTGGTGCCCAAGGGCTTCGCCCACGGCTTCATGACGCTCGTGCCCGATACCGAGGTACTGTACAAGGTGACCGACACCTATTCGCCCGAACACGACCGCTCGATCCGTTTCGACGACCCCGCCATCGGCATCGAATGGCCGCCGCCGGCTGGCGGCTTCCAGCTTTCTGACAAGGACCTCAAGGCGCCGCTGCTCGCCGCCGCCGAGGTGTTTGCCTGATGAACATTGCCAGATGCCAAGGGATAGCGGCATGAATTTTCTGGTGACGGGTGGGGCCGGCTTCATCGGTTCGGCGGTGTGCCGGCATCTGTGCGCCAACCCGGCCTACCGGGTGACCAATCTCGACAAGCTGACCTATGCCGGCAACCTGGCCTCGCTGCGGCCGATCGAAAATGCACACAATTACAGCTTCGCCCATGCCGACATCTGCGACGAGAGGGCGGTGCTCGACATATTGCGCCGCGACGATATCGACATCGTCATGAACCTCGCCGCCGAGAGCCATGTCGACCGCTCGATCGATGGGCCGGGCGCCTTCATCGAGACCAACATCGTCGGCACCTACCGGATCCTCAATGCAGCGCTGGAATACTGGCGCGGCCTGTCCGACCACAGGAAGGGCCGTTTCCGCTTCCATCACGTCTCGACCGACGAGGTGTTCGGTGACCTGCCCTTCGATGGCGGCATGTTCGTGGAAGAGACGCCTTACGCGCCTTCTTCGCCCTATTCCGCCTCCAAGGCGGCCTCCGACCATCTGGTGCGCGCCTGGCATGAGACCTATGGCCTGCCGGTGGTGCTGTCCAATTGTTCGAACAATTACGGGCCCTACCATTTTCCCGAAAAGCTGATCCCGCTCGTCATCCTCAACGCGCTCGACGAGAAGCCGCTGCCGGTCTACGGCGTCGGCGCCAATGTGCGCGACTGGCTGTTCGTCGAGGATCACGCGCGTGCCCTGGAACTCGTCGCTACGAAAGGGCAGCCGGGTGAGAGCTACAATGTCGGCGGCAATTCGGAACGCACCAATCTGGGTGTCGTCGAGACGATCTGCGATCTGCTCGACGCCAGGCGCCCCCGCGCCGGCGGCAAAAGCTATCGCGGCCTGATCTCTTTCGTAACCGACCGCCCCGGCCATGATCGCCGCTACGCCATCGACGCCTCGAAGATCGGCCGCGAGCTCGGCTGGGCGCCGAGGGAGAATTTCGACAGCGGCCTGGCAAGGACGGTCGACTGGTACCTGGACAACAAATGGTGGTGGGGACCGATCCGCGAACAGCGCTATGCCGGCGAAAGACTGGGCGGAGCGCGCAAGGAGGCGGTGTGAGGCTCGTTGTCACCGGACGCGAGGGGCAGGTCGCGGCAAGCCTTCTGGAGGCTGGGCGCGGGCGCGAAGACGTCGAGGTCGTCGCCATCGGCCGGCCGCAACTCGACCTCGCGCGGCCCGGGACCGTGATCGAGGCCATCACCGCCGCCAAGCCCGACATCGTCGTGTCGGCCGCCGCCTACACGGCGGTGGACCAGGCCGAGGACGAACCCGAGCTCGCCTTTGCGGTGAACGCCGCCGGCGCCGGCGAGGTGGCGCAGGCGGCGGCTCGGCTCGGCGTGCCCGTCATCCATCTGTCGACCGACTATGTCTTCGACGGCACCAAGGACGGTCCCTATCTGGAAACCGACGCGACCGCGCCGATTGGCGTCTACGGCGCCTCCAAACTTGCCGGCGAAGAGGCCGTGGCATCAGCCAATCCGCGCCACCTCATCCTGCGAACTGCCTGGGTCTACAGCCCGTTCGGCAAGAATTTCGTCAAGACCATGCTGAGGTTGGCCGGCGATCGCGACGAGATACCGGTCGTGGCCGACCAATGGGGAAATCCCACTTCCGCGCTTGATATCGCCGACGCGATCCTGCATGCGGCAGCACGGCTGCACCGCAACGAGGATTTCGCTGCGTGGGGCATCTATCATCTGGCCGGCACGGGCGAGACCAACTGGAGCGGCTTCGCCCGCTATATCCTGGACACAAGCGGTGGGCTCGGTGGCCCCTCCGCGCGGGTGCGCGATATTGCTGCGAAGGACTATCCGACCAAGGCGCGCCGCCCCGCCAATTCACGGCTGTCGAGCGCGAAGTTCGCCTCCGTGTTTGGATGGAGTGCGCCGGTACTGCAGAAGTCAGCGCGAGAGGTGATCCGTCGTCTCCTGAGCAGGTGACCTGACGGGCTTTGACTGCATCAACAACCAGCAACCGGCGGGGGATTCACCGGCTGCCGCAGCGCGAAGCCGCATGTCAGCGTCGGCGGTTATCGAGCTGGTGATAGAGATCGGCATACGCCTTTCCCATCCTGTCAGCCGTAAAGAGGCGAACGTAGCGATCACGGGCAGCTCGCCCCCAGTTCGCTGCTTCGACCGGCGAATCGACGACCTGGTTGATGGCTTGGGCAAGGCGTGCTGGATCGGAAGGCGGTACGACCAACCCGGTCTCGCCGGCTTTGTTCACATAACTTGTTCCCGTTCCGATCTCGCAAGAGATCATCGGCTTGCCGCACATCGCAGCCTCGACGAGAGAAAGCCCGTAGGCTTCCGACCTCTGGTTTGACGGAAAAACGAACCCCAGGCAGTTGTGGAGGAGCGCCATCTTGTGCCGCTCGGCCACCTCGCCGAGGAAAATCACATTGTTGCGACGCAACGTCTTGGCCTGAAGCTTCAGGCGCTCCTCGATAGGCCCTGATCCGGCAATAACGATCTTGCACCTGACTTTGTCGGCCGCCTGGATCAGCACGTCCAGCCCCTTATAGTAGCGCAAGACGCCGACGAAGAGCACGAAAGGCTCTGCCACTGCCGATTGGCACCATCTGTTGTCGGCTTCGGTCGGCGTGGGATAGTCGGTTTCATCTATGCCGATTGGGATGATCGCCGATTTGCCCTCCAAGGCCCTAAGAACGGGGCTCGATTTCAAATAATCCGGAGATGTCGCGACGATAGCGTCCACATCCCTGAGGAACCGCAGCATCAGCGGTCGATAAAGAGGCAGGATGAGTTTCTGTTTGACGATATCGGAATGGTAGGTGACGACAGTCGGTTTGCCGTGACGGGAGTGAAAATGCACGATGTCCATGAACGGCCATGGAAAATGGTAATGTATCAGGTCGGCGTTTTTGGCGAGCGCTGCGAATTCCCGAAAGACCTCGCGTGAAAACCCGGTCGATGCCAGCTCGAAATCCAGCCTGGCCTTACGGGCCATATGCCCGTCGAAAGCCCGTGTGTTCTCGTTCGGAGCACGGCTCAACGAGAGCACTTCGGTTTCAATGCCGCGGCTGGCGGTGCTTTGAGCGATGGCATGTATCGTCCGCTCCACCCCGCCAAAGGTATCGGGCCAGTATGTCTTGAAGAAATGGAGGACTTTCAAATGTTAGTCTTCCGTCTTTGCTCGATGGCCTGCCCAAAAATCTCCAGCATGCCTTTCATGTCAGCGCTTTCTTGCAGCGATGGCCGATTCAAATACCGCGGCCAGTTCCGAGGCGCTTTTTCTCCAGTTGAACCGGAGCGCGTTAAGCGGTGCTTTTTCAGCCAGTCGCGAACGCAACGTGTTGTCGAGCGCCAGTCGTTCTATGGCGGTGGAGATATCTTGAATGTTGGTCGGGTCAACGAGAAGGGCAGCCTCGCCAGCTACCTCAGGCATGGACGACAGATTCGAAGTCAGGACCGGCGCTCCCACTGCATTAGCCTCGATAATTGGAAATCCGAAACCTTCGTATAGGGATGGCATGGCAAGAAACTTGGCTCGGCGATAAAGGACCGCGAGGTCGCTGTCTGTGACATACCCCGCCAGTCGTACCTCCGGTTCGATCTTGAGACGCACTATGTGCTCGCGCAGGTCTCCAAGACGCCACCCCTGGCCTCCCGCTATCACGAGAAGCAGATTTTTCCTCACAGGTCCGGCAAGCAGCGCATATGCTTCCAGCAGATTTCGCAAATTTTTGCGCGGCTCGAGTGTGCCGACAAAAAGGGCGTAATCGCGGTCGATGCCGTTGTCTGCAAGCACGCTGCTAGTGCCGCCATCATCCAGCCTCGTCAACCCTGGATATACGACACGCAGCTTCTTGGAGATTGATGGGTACAACGTTCGAACAGCGTCGGCCGTGGAGCGCGAGACCGTGACGACCTCGTCCGAAGAGAATATGGCTGGTCGCATAAGGAAGCGATCGCCGAGCCAACCCTGCAAACGCATCGTGGACGCCGCATGGTGCCATACGAGATCGTGAATGGTCACAACGCGGGGAATATCCGGATCCAAGCTAAAGGGCAATCTGTGTGCAGGCCCCCAAAAGACGTCGATTTTATCGCCGGCCGCCTGTTTCGGCAGTGTGGTCTGAGACCAGATCATGCGCCTGAAATTACCTGCATGACCAGATATCCGGAACGTTGCGCCCGATAGGCGAGACAGATCCGACACCGGTCGCTCCGGGAGATATAGAAAGGTTTCGTGACCAGCTTCCGCCAACCCACGGCACATCTCCAGCACATAGCGGCCGATGCCTGTGAGATTGTGGACAAGGTTGCGGGCATCAATGCCGATTTTCATGAATCGGACCATTTTTCTGTTCGAGCCTGTAAGAAATGCGGCTGGCGCTGTCTAGCCGTGGGCTCGACGGGCCGGCGTGCCTATATACACGCCAGGCACTTCAACGTCTCGGACGACCGTTGCACCAGCGCCGACAATGACATTGTCACATATGCTGATCCGATCAATCACGGTCGCACCTGCGCCGACCAGAACTTGCGTGCCTATTTGGCAACGGCCGGCGACGGTCGCATTGACGGATATATGCGAAAAGTCACCGATCAGGCATTCGTGGTCGACGACTGCCCCGCTATTGATGATGACGCCTCGTCCGATCTTTGTTAGCGGCCCCAAATGGGCCTGATGAGCGACCAGTGAGCCTTGCCCGATCTCACATTGCCTCCCGACAGAGGCAGTCGGTGCGACCAGCGTCGCAAGAGCAAGAGGAAGAAGGGCGCTCCCGCATTGCGCGCGTCGCCGCGCATTGTCACCCGAGCCCGGAAACATGAGCCAACCGGCGCCGGCGGCATTGCTGGGAAGAACGGCGACAGCAGGAAAGCCCGCAAATTCCTCACCGGCCTTTGCCTGGTCATCTATGAAAATCAAATCGTCGAATCCTGACGATAAGGCTATGTCTCCTACGCTGCGCGCATGGCCGCCAAAGCCCAGAATGAAAAGGCCTTTGCTCACGACGACTTTGTCATGTCGTTCCGCTCGGCTATGGCATCAAGGATGCCGATATGTTCATTCACAACATCCTCCCAAGTACGCTTCGCGAGCACATCAAAAAATTGCCGCTGCTGCAGATAGAGCGTATCCCGGTTTTTAAGAGCCCATTCAATTTTGTCAGCCATATTGCGCCAATCATAGGGATTGAACAACGTGGCCTGGCGTAGTGCTGGATCGGTTAGTATCTCTCGCGTCACATCGATGTCGGCCATTACTACGGGCGTGCCGACTGATAACGCTTCTGTGAAGGTAAAAGGCATCCCGCCTTCAGACAACGAGGGGTTCACTGCGAGATCTGCACATTTGTAGAATGAAGCTAACTCGACTTCCGTCAGCCCGTACAGACACAGGACATCGTCAGCAAGATCGTACCTCTCGATAAACTCTCTGACATTCTTTGCGTCTCCGTTTCCCGTCAATACCAGCTTATGACCGATAAACCGCTTCCTAAGGAGATGCTCATAAGCTCTTAGTAAGGTAATTACATTCTTCGAGGGTCTAAATTGGCTAGCATAAAATAAAAACTTGAAGTTGGTTTTACTTAGAAAAACCGCCCGAGACAAGCCCGTGACTTTGTGCAAACTTTGCACGACTAGTGCTTGACTCAGGCTTTTCGAGGCAGCTTCATTATTCGGGAAGCCAGTAATATCTGTACGATGCGAGAGGGTGCTCGGAGCATGTGGCACGACCCATACTCTTTCCGGGTCCACGCCCATCTGATGAACCAACGTGTCGGTCTTGATATGCTGGCTGTAGGTGACAAAATCCGATCCACCGGCAATCGCTGAGCCGATATCATCAAAGGTTATCACCACTGGTTCCCCATACTCTGCAAAATCTATGGCAAAATCTGAGACAACAATATCCGGCACACACATCAAACGTGCCGCTTCCAGTTCGTTGAACTGGGGCCAGAACGCAGTTGGGCAGTACCACGCAGATGCCGGTCTCGTACGGTTAATTTCGGAAACCATCTGCCTCATTTCCGAGTAGTGCATTCCTGCAAAGAAAAAGCTACCGACCGAAGACGCTGGCAGCCTCTTCCGTGTACCTGTAACGATTTGCCTCACTCGTAAAATCTGCTCTCCGAACTGAGCGTAAAGTTTGCGTTCAATTTTTAAAGAGACGATTCTTGTCACTTTTGCGGACTTAAACAAGCCAAAGAGAGCTGCTATTGGCAAAGAGACTAGGGAGATGACTCCAAAATAGGAGCATAAAGCGACAAAGATCAACGGGTTACGCGTACTGGCGATACCATACGTCAACCATTTCAAATGGCCCGCTACGACAAGATACGAATATCGCAGCAACCTTCGAAATCGAGGGCCCCGCCGTGGCTTCGGCGATCTCTTGGCCCGCAGGTACATTCTAAGCAGCAGCGGCAGTTTTACTGGCCCCACAAAACTGTAGGAGGCTTCAGGGACCTCGGCGTCCTTAAAAAGATCGGACAATTGAATCCGCAACCAGCTCGGTGTCGCTATAACCAAGTGCCTGTCTTGGCTAGTCGAAGCTGCCTTCACAAACGCCGATAGGTATCGTCCTAGCCCCTCAGTTCTAAGGTTTACAGTTGGTGGATAGGCCAGAAAAATGCCGTACTTCTTTACAGCCATTCTGCTGCCGCCTTCCAATAAACAGGTGCTAAACGACTAATGTCCTGTTTTTCGAGCACGGTTCTTGAGGGCAGCGCCGCCACCTTTTCCTGGATGTTCAGTTCCATGTGTTTGAGCATGGTGGCCATACCTTCTGGATCGTTGGCATCCATAAAGGTTAGGCCAAGAGAGAACTGCTGGTTCATTTCTCTCATGGCGGGATAATCGCTCGACAAAGAAGGTACGCTCAAGCTGGCGGCCTCGACTACGCTGAACGTGCCATTATCTATCGTGCCAGCATGCCAAAGGAATTGGCTTTTCCCAAGAACGCGCCGATAGGTTTTCTCCGGCAATTCTCCTAATACCTTGACCTTCTCTCGCAACAACGGGCTAGCTCGCAAAAGCTCTTTGGCATCCTTAAGATGTTCCATTCGTCCCTTGAATAGCTTCTTTGTGTTCACCCCGGTTACATAACAATCCAGCTCGCCCTCCAGCTCTTCATAATAAAGGGCCAGAGCCTCTAGGGCGTTGCGGTGATTCTTGTGGGGTGCAGCATTTGTTGTCCAAATAAAGTATTTCTCTCGCGCGTCCTTCATTGCCCGATCTTTGGTAAATACAGGCGCGAGCATCGGAAGCTTTAGAACTTTGTTGGTCGGTAAGCCAGCATAATCAATTGCATCACGCCGGGTGAATTCCGTCGTTACGAAAATTTGATCTGCGCGCTGCGCCACGTTAATGAATTGTTGGTTCTGGTTGTTATCTAATATATCAATGTACCTTTGAATATAATCGTATACCACATGGATAACCGGTTTGAAACGCAGCACAGGACTTAAAAGGCGATCTGAAATAATTATTAGTAAGTCGCAATCATCGAAGTATTTTATTCCGTCATTAAATGTAGAATACTCGTTAGCGTTGGGCTCCCATGCGTCAAATCCAATTAGTTTCATTGCTCGTTGGGCAGTATGCCTATCTATCGATTTTAGCTTGAACGGACGCCGGAGGATTTCCTTCGGCATATCCTTAAAGTCGGAGTCGGAGTATAAACCTTTGTCATCTAAGTGACCCAGGATTATTTCAGCTTCCTCGCCGGCCTTTTGGCTTCCCTGAAGGAGAGCTTCTGCGAGCAGTTTTGCGCCACGCAAACTACCGCCTCGATAAGCAACAGGAACAATCACAGCTAGACGCTTTCTCCGCGATCGCCGATTGTGTTGAGTTCTCCTCGATTGTTCCAGGCGTGTCATAACTTTCTCTAAGTTCGAACGCCAGTATGGATCGCACACATCTGCCGACATTGGTCGAAGAAGAATGGTCTGGGAACGTTTCACCTCAGCAATAAAACGCGTATCCCCGTTAAGTATCCGCTTTATCTTCGCCCGTGCCTCATGCATATTTCTCGCTCGGCCGGGCAAATTGGCTCCGCCGAGTTGGTCGAGTAATCCGCCTGCCATGAATACAAGTGGCATACCAATTCGGATCGCCTCAAATGGATGATAGTGCACATGCCTGGGCTCTTGCGAGTGATAGAACATCACTCGCAGGTGTTGCATATTCCTCTCATGCTGGGCCTGTGGCAAGAATCCG
The DNA here is from genome assembly GCF_020165515.1 of Mesorhizobium sp. BR1-1-13. Classification (NCBI taxonomy): domain Bacteria; kingdom Pseudomonadati; phylum Pseudomonadota; class Alphaproteobacteria; order Hyphomicrobiales; family Phyllobacteriaceae; genus Mesorhizobium; species Mesorhizobium sp. BR1-1-13. The sequence goes on along the minus strand of NZ_JAIUIH010000002.1, from coordinate 138,170 downwards.
AGCACGGCGTCATCTTTAACGGCCACTGGCTGAGCTCCGCCAACAACCCATGGGAGGCCTTTAAAATCCGATTTAAATTTTCGATAGATCGAATTGTAGTACGGGTTGAATCCGATATCAGGGCAAAAAAACAGTATTCGCTTGTCGTCACCTATCCATTTGTCATTAACCTCGTCATTTGGAAGTCCTAGCGGGAGGTATAGTGCGTGTTTAGATAGGAATGTACTCTCCACTTCTTGCGCCCCTGAATAGGCGTGACCGAACCATAAATTTCCAACCGGTTTTTGAATCGAAAGAAGCGCGTTTTCAGTTTGGCTTAGAAGGTATGTATAAGTTAAGGGGCGCGGGAGGCCGTAGGCTCGCAGAATTACTGCGCCATGAAAACTACTACTCATACTCTGCACGGCATCTAGGTCGTGTATTATAAAGAATAGAACGTCGAAATATCGGTTGGCGATGTCCCAGTATTCCTTTGAAACGGGCTTGTACCAGTCGACTTGATTAAGTTTATCAAGATCATGCGACGGTATCGAAAGATTCGTATCTTCGGAATAGTCAATGCTGGCTGAGCGAAAATTATGGTCCTGCGGAAATATCTTCGGAAGAAAGATTTCTTTGAACCCTATACGCTTCAACATCGGCACTTCGAAGGCTCGTGCGGAAGTGTGATTTAGAATCCACATGACTCGAGGTGTGCTATCCAATCTCATGCTACCGGACCCCGTGGATGAACGCCGATCAAGGCAGATTGGGTGGGCATCGATATCACTGCGCCAATCCATTCACTTTTTTGTATGCCTTGATCGCGGGCCCTATTGCGCCGTCAAAAGCGACGACTCCGTGATGAAAAACAACACCTCGCTCACAAATTGAGCTCAGCGTGCCAAAGTCATGTGAAGCGAGCAACAGAATCTCCGCTTGCTCGACAAGATCCAGGATGCGTTTGCGCGCTTTTCCCATAAAATTCGCATCACCGGCACCGATCACCTCGTCGAGGAGGAGAATGTCGCCGCCGACCGCTGTCGAAATCGCGAAGGCGAGGCGCACCTGCATGCCGGCGGAATAGGTTTTGATCGGATAGTCGATAAACTCCCCGATATCGGCAAAGGCGACAACTTCGTCTTCTATCGAGCGCATGAATTTGGGCGAGAGACCGAGGAGAAGTCCGCGATACAGGATGTTCTCCCGGCCGGTGGCATCAGGCTCGAAACCCAAACTCAGGTCGAACAAAGACCGGACGGTTCCCTCGACCACGCGCTTTCCGGAAGATGTCGGGTATAAGCCTGCCACCATCTTGAGGAACGTGCTCTTGCCGGCCCCATTGTGTCCTAAAAGGCCAACACGTTCGCCGGGACCAATGTCCAGACTAACATCCTTCAATGCGTGGATGTCGACGATCTTCTTGCCTCCTCCGTTCAACGTCGCCAGCGACGCCAGCATGGATTTCAGCGACCGCTCGCTGAAGCCCACGGATGCGTAATGGAGGTTTACCGACTCGAGGTGAATCCGGTTTGTCATAGGTAGAAGATCACCCTCTTTTCGGCGGACCTGCCCACGAGTGCTGCGATCAGCATGAGCACTGCGATAGTCCCGAAGCACCACAGGTAATTGGCAGCGACGGGCCATTCACCATGCAGGAGTGGAGCGCGTACGATCTGGAGGAGGTGATAGATCGGATTGTAGTCCAGCAGGACATGCAAATTGCCTTTGCGGAACACCGACGTCTCGAAATAGATTGGTGAGACAAACCATACGGCTTGCAATATCAGGCCAAGCGCATGCGGCAGATCGCGAAAACGGGCAGAAAAATATGCCATTATCGTCGCCCACGGCCAGACAATCAGACCGATGATCGGGAATATCGTGAGGGCGGCAACCCAAGACCAGCCGAAATTCTGCGGCATGACGACAAGCACCCAGCCGATGAGACTGATGCTGGCCAGGGCAAGCACTATAAGTCCGGAAATGACGTTTCGAAGCGTATATATCGCTAACGGGTGACGTGTCTGCTTGATGTATGCGTCGGCTTGGACGAAAGCCAATGCGCCTCCACTTACATTAAAGACGATGTACTCCCAGATGATGACCCCGGAGAGAATGTAGGGCGCATATTCCGAGATCGCGGAATCGAAAATGCGACTGAATACGATGGAGATCAGGATCGTTAGGCCCAGAGGCTGGATAATCGACCACAGGACACCGAAGAAGGATCTTCTCCAGCGCCCGCGCAGGTCCGACATCGCGAGATGCATCCAAAAATATCGCGCGGCCCAAATGCCCCTAAGATACTCGTTCACAGGCCATTTCCTTAACGCAACGTCACCGCGGTCGATCCTCGAAGTAACCGATGATCGAAGAACATATGCGGTTCAACTGTTCCTCGGTCAGTCCGGGATAGCTCGGCAGATTAATGCCACGCTTGCTCACGCTGTCGCCAATCGGGAACGTCTGGTCGGAATAACAGTACGGCATGTGGCTGGCCAAGGGGAAAAAGGGGCGCGTCTCGATTTCATCGTCGGCAAGATGGGCACGCAGCTGATCTCGATCCTCGACTTGATCAACGATAATCGAACACATCCAGTGCGAGTGACTAACGTCGCCGACGGGATCGTGGGTCCTCAATGGAAGCCGGGACAGTCGGGTCCGGTATATCTCTGCAATCTGCTGCTTGCGTTTGATGATCTCTTCAGCCACCTCGAGCTGGGCAAGCCCGATCGCCGCCTGGATATTGGTCATCCGATAATTGTAGGCGAGCATGTCGTGCCAGTATTCGCGGGTCGGCGAGACACCTTGGCTTTTCAGGCGCCGGCACTTGTCCATCACATCAGTCGATCGCGCCAGTACCATTCCGCCTTCGCCGGTTGTGATTGTCTTGTTCCCGAAGAAACTGAAAGTGGCAACATCGCCGAACGTGCCGACGTGCTGACCCCGCCAGCGGGTTCCGAAGCCTTCCGCGCAGTCCTCGATGAGCAAAAGCTCGTGATCGCGACAAAGGGCCGAGATCGCATCCATATCACAAGGATGGCCATATAAATGCACCGCCATGACCGCGCGGGTTCTCGGGGTTATAGCGTCACGTATTGCTTGCGGATCCACCTGCAGCGTGTCTTCCAACGAATCGACGTAGACCGGCGTCGCGCCGGTCTGCAAAATGGTGTTGACCGACGCTATGTAGGTGAAGCTTGGAACGATGACCTCGTCGCCGGGACCGATGCCCAATGCAACCAAAGCAAGGTGGATGGCTACGGTGCCGTTTGCTACGCTTGTCGCTTGTTGAGCGCCGACATACTCTGCGAACGCCTTTTCAAACCGGGATATGAAAGCTCCGCGCGAGGAGATCCAACCTGTCGTCAGGCACTCATTGACATATGCCGACACGTTTCCGCCGAGGTGCGGCTCGTATACTGGAATTTTTCTCACAGTTTATTCTTTGCGGGTGAAGAGTTGATAACCATGCTCCGTAAGGAGCTGTTCGCGTTGCGCGCTCTTGAAGTCCTCGCGGATCATTTCTTTCACAAGATCAATAAACTTGGTCTTAGGTTCCCAGCCAAGGTTCCTTCGAGCTTTGCTGGGATCACCAAGAAGGGTTTCAACTTCCGTCGGCCGGAAATAGGCAGGATCCACAGCCACGATACACCGGCCATTCGTGTCATATCCCTTCTCGTCGACACCCTTTCCCTCCCACCGGACTTGGATGTCCAGTTCCGCAGCCGCGAGGGTCACAAACTCACGCACTGAGTGTTGCTCGCCGGTTGCGATAACGTAATCCTCGGCCGTCTCCTGCTGCAGCATAAGCCATTGCATCTCGACGTAGTCTTTGGCGTGCCCCCAGTCGCGCAAGGAGTCGAGATTGCCCAGGTAGAGTCTGTCTTGGATGCCTAGCTTGATACGCGCGAGGGCTCGCGTAATCTTGCGCGTCACAAATGTCTCGCCCCGCATCGGAGACTCGTGATTGAACAAAATGCCGTTGCACGCGTAGATACCGTATGCTTCGCGATAGTTGACGGTAATCCAATACGCATACAATTTGGCCACGGCATATGGAGACCGCGGGTAGAAAGGTGTGGTTTCCGTTTGGGGTGTCTCTTGCACTAGCCCGTAGAGCTCGGAGGTGGATGCCTGGTAGAAACGGACTTTCTGCGCCAAACCGAGGATGCGAATGGCTTCCAAAATTCTCAACGCTCCTAGAGCGTCTGAATTTGCGGTGTATTCGGGTTCCTCAAACGAAACGGCCACGTGGCTCTGTGCCGCCAGATTATAAATCTCATCCGGCTGAACGAGCTGAATAATCCTCATCAGGCTTGATGAGTCAGTCAGGTCGCCATGATGCAACGTCAGATCTACACCCTTTTCATGCGGATCATGATATAAATGATCGATGCGATCCGTATTAAAAAGGGATGTGCGGCGCCTTACGCCGTGAACGGAATAACCCTTTTCCAGCAGGAGTTCCGCCAGATAGGCGCCGTCCTGCCCGGTGATGCCGGTTATCAGTGCTTTTTTTTTCATCAATGTTCTCGATGTATCCGATTTGTGTCCGCCCAGCCCCTAAGGCTTTGCGGTCCTTAGCACCGTGAGCCAATGGATTGTCAGGCGCGGCCGTATACGTCGTCAAAACGCACGATATCGTCCTCGCCGAGATAATCGCCGCTTTGCACTTCAATGATCACCAGGTCAATCCGGCCTGGGTTCTCCAGCCTGTGTTTATGACCGCAGGGGATGTAGGTTGACTCGTTGGTCGCCAGGAACAGCTCCTGGTCGCCGTTGACTATTTTCGCGGAGCCGCTGACCACGACCCAGTGCTCGGAGCGATGGTAGTGCATCTGCAGGCTCAAACGTCTGCCGGGTTTCACCTCGATGCGTTTGATTTTGAAGCGCTCGCCTTCCTCCAGAACCGTATAGGTGCCCCACGGCCTATGTACGGTGCTGTGGATCAAATGTGCCTCGTGCCCGGAAGCCTTGAGGCCCTCGAACAACTTCTTGACGTCCTGGACGCGGTCGCGGGAGGCGACAAGCAATGCGTCGGGAGAATCGACGATCACCAGATCGCTGACTCCCACCGTGCCGATGACGCGCTTGTCGGAACTTACATAGCTGCCGGTGGTGTCGACCATGTGAACATCGCCGCGCAGCCTATTGCCTCTTTCGTCAGGAGCGATCAAATCGGCCATGGCGTTCCAAGATCCGATGTCGTTCCAATCCATGTCGCAAGGAACCACGGCAAGATTGCTTGCCTTCTCCATAACCGCGTGATCGAGAGAGATTCGCGGAGCGGAGCCAAAATGCTCGGGCGCGAGTTCGATTTTGGCAAAGCCTTCACCTTGACTGAATCGGCCGTTCTCATAACTGGCGGAAACCGCCTGGATCACTTCGGGACAATGCAAAGCCATCTCGTCGAGCATGCGCTGCGCGCTGAAGCAGAAAATCCCCGCGTTCCAGAAGAAGCGTTTGGAGGCGACATAGGCCTCGGCTGTGTCGAGATCCGGCTTTTCAACGAAGCGGACGACTTTCTCACCATCGGCTTCGATGTAGCCGAATGCCGTGTCCGGTCTGGTCGGGCTGATGCCCAACGTGGCGATGCGCCCCTGCTTCGCATGCTCGATGGCCCGGTCCATGACACCCAGAAACGCGGGCAGATTGCCAATCATGTGATCGGCCGGAAAGACGCATAGGATAGCGTCGGGGCCCTGCGTTGCCTTGGCATGCACGGTTGCTGCCGCCACGGCAGCGGCCGTATCCCGGCCTTCCGGCTCGAGCAGAAACGTACGCGGCAACACAACCGAATCCAGTTCGTCGAAATCGTCCTTCGTGAGGAAGAGATGGTCGCCGGACGTCACAGCAACGAGTTCCACGACGCCTTCTATCGAAGCAGCGCGTAGCACTGTGTGCTGAATAAGCGAATGCCCGTCCGCCACTTTAAGAAAAGGCTTGGGGTGCGATTGCCTGGAGGCAGGCCATAGTCGCGATCCGGCTCCACCGCTGATGATGACGGGAACCACTTTCATGAAATGACCTCTGCTTCGTTTGTGGATGCGATTGCCAGCGCCCTCTCGAGCGTCAGCGCCACAATCGCTCTCGCTCTGCCTGGGTCTGCTGCCTCCGAATAACAGCGAAGTTCAGGCGCGTTGCCGGACGGCCGCAGATGGATGATCTCGCCGTTTTCCATTTTTGTCCTTAGGCCGTCGGTCTCGTCAACGTCAGCAACAGTCCCGAACGGGGCCAGAAATCGCTGCAGTGCAGGCCGATCCGCGAGCCGACGCATCAAGCTGCGCGAACTCTCCACTGGGAAATTCTCAAGGCGTTCGCTTGCACAGGCCGGAAGGTTCCACAACGCGCGCAGACCTGACAGCGATTTTCTTGTTGACGCGACCGTTCCGAGGACAGCCAGGATGGGGAGCATTGAATCCCGTGTCGGCAATGCCGTCAGTGTCTTGCCGTGTAGCGAACAGTCCGACCCCAACAGAACGCCACCATTGGCTTCAAAGCCCACAACGATTTTCCCGGGGGGGTAAGAGGCTTCCATGGCTTCGACGACGAAGGGAGATCCGACCTTCGTTCTCAGAACCGTAAAGCCGAAGGCGTTCGAAATGCCTGAATTGGAAGTCACGGGCGTCACCACGATGTCAGCCCGCAGGAACAAAGCCGTGGCAAGGCCGATCAGGTCGCCGCGAAACAGGTCGCCATTCTCGTCGGCAATCAGTGGCCGATCAGCATCGGCATCGGTCGACACGATGGCGTCGAGGTGGAATTCTCGCGCCCATCCCTTGAACTTTGCAATTGTGGTTTCGTCAACGGCTTCGGTATCGACGGGTACGAAGGTCTCCGATTTCCCGACAGGTGTCACATCTGCGCCAAAGGATCGGAGAACCTCCACCAGAAGATCCGCCGCGACCGAACTGTGCTGATAGACGCCAAGTCTCAGGCCCGAAAGGGACCCAGGCTCCAAGATGTCATTAGCGCGCGCGCGATAGGCGGCGATCGCATTGTCGTGATGTCCCGGCAAAGCCGTACCTGTTGGCGGCGGGGGGCAATAGGCGTCTAGCCGTTCGGCAGCATAGTGTGCCATAGCGGCTTCATCGGCCTTGGTGATCTCGCCCCGCGGGCTGTAGAACTTGATGCCATTGCGGTCCGCAGGGATGTGCGAACCCGTAACCATGAGCGCCGCTGCGTCATGCTGCCCGGCATACAACGCCAAGGCTGGCGTTGGGATGGCACCGCAATCGATCGGTTGAAACCCACTTGCCGCCAAGGCAGCCATGCAGTTGGCGGCGATCGTCGGACTGCTATCGCGCAAGTCGCGACCTACGAACACCTTGGCCTTCGATCGAACCCCATCGGCAACGAGACGCCAAGCGAAAGCCTCCGTATAAAGGCCGCTGGGTTTCCCGACTAATTCTGAAGCCAACCCTCGCAGGCCACTTGATCCAAACTTCATCACTTCGCTTTGGCTGGTAAAGGGAAGACCGTCATATTGCAGCAGACTTCGCTGTCAACCGCAAAATCGCTTCGAGCGGTTCACCTTTCCTTCCAGCTACCCACAGCGCATTCCCAGCCGCGTCGACAGGTGATAGCCGTTTGGCGTCACGAGTAGATAGCCTCACGATCGCGCTGCTGGCGATTCTCTAATCGCTTGATATCCGCGGAACCATAGGCGCATAGATCGAGAGCAGACCGCCGCCACGGCAAAGGGTAAAAGATTGAAACGGTCCCTCCGGCCCGCCTTCTCTCTATCCTGAGTTGCTGCCGGCTTCCAGGGCTCTTTGGGGTTGATATGCAAGATCTTGATCAAACGGACTTCCTCTTCACCCGCCGACCTACGAAAAAATCTCTGGCGATGATTTCAAGTCCACGCTATGCGATACAGGCGGCGGGGGCCGAAGATTTGGTACTAAAAAGAAGCCGCCGATGACGGATGGTATTCGCTCTAGAGCCACTTTAGTATTGAAGTCTTCGCGCCTGGAGTTCAGTACCGTCCGATGACATTCTATGTAGAAGCTGTACCCGGACTCCGGCCCACAATGCGTCGCGCCATCATCATGATTCAAGACATCGCCATGGTTTTGGTGGCGGTGGCGCTTAGCCTGACTTTATCGCAGTCGAGGCTATCGTTCGAAGCGTTCTCTCCAGCGGGTTTCGCTTGCTGGGCGAGCATCATTATTCTTAGTCACCTGTTATTCAGATATTGCGGCCTATACAATACTGTGTGGCGGTTCGCCTCGACGCCGGATTTCTTCAACATCCTGAAGGGCTGCGCGATACTGACCATCACTCTTTATTGTGTTTCGCTTTTTGTTCGTTCCTTTCAGCCGGTGGCGGGCCTCAATGAGCGCCAGTTCATCGTCTTCTTCCTCGTTTCTTTCACTATCATCTCGGCGCCCCGGATTTTCTACCGGTTCTTTCGCGACGGCGCGAGCTGGCGCATTCTGAGTCGCGGCAAGGCTTCGACCAAGCGAGCGGTGTTTGTCGGCAGGCTGAGCGAGGCCGACGTAATCATCCGTTTCACGCGCACGACGCAGCCTGTAGAGTATTCAATTGCAGGGATTATGGCGATTGAGCACGGTGTTCCGCAGGGCACTCGGATCCAGGGCGTTCCCGTCGTGGCCACCCGCCCCCGCCTGATCGAGGTGCTGGAAGAATACGCCAAGGGTACGACAAGCCTGGACCTGCTGATTTTCGGCAGCGGCGCCGAACATGAGATCGAGGAGTATTCGGAGCTCGTCCGTGTTGCCCGGCAAGGCGACATAGCGGTGGTGCAGTTCTCGGGGCTTTCGCAGCTTGGTCAGGAAGGAAAGCTCGTTCTCGACGAGGTCGAGATGGAAACGATTCTGCGCCGCCCCACGGTTCCGTCCGACATCGAACGCATCGGGGCCTTCGTCGGCGGCAAGCGCGTCCTGGTCACCGGCGGCGCCGGTTCCATCGGCCGCACCCTGGTCAAGAGGTCGCTGGAACTGGGCGCGGAGGCGGTGCTGGTTGCCGACAATTCCGAGTTCGGCATTTTCCAGTTGAGCCAATATGTCGAAGAGAAGGACCACGACCGCCTCAAGGTCCGCATTGTCGATGTCGCCGACCGGCGCCAGATGACGCGTGTCGTCACCGAGTTCAAGCCGGACATCGTTTTCCACGCCGCAGCACTGAAGCATGTGCCTTTGCTCGAGGAAAACTGGGATTCGGCCATCCAGACCAATGTCTTCGGAACGCTTGTCTGTGCCGAGGTTGCCGCCAAATGCGGCGTCAAGCAATTCGTGCTTGTGTCGAGCGACAAGGCCGTGGACCCGACATCCGTGCTGGGCCTGACGAAGCGGGCGGCCGAACAGATCGTCAGCGCCTTGCATGAAACGCCCGCCGGCGAGCCCGGCGCACGGCGCCCTGCCACCAAGTTCATAGCCGTTCGGTTCGGCAATGTCTTTGGCAGCAATGGCTCGGTCGCAACCATATTCCAGGCCCAGATCGAGGCCGGAGGTCCGGTCACCATAACCGACCGGCGCATGACGCGCTATTTCATGACCGTGGCCGAAGCCGTCGACCTCGTCATCATGTCGGCGGCCGATGCCGCTTCGCGGCAAGCCGGCGACGACTACGCCGTCTACATGCTCGACATGGGCAAACCGGTGCCGATCCTCGAAGTTGCCGAGACGATGATCCGCATGTCCGGAAAAAGCCCATACACGGACATCCCCATTCGCTTCACCGGAATCCGGCCGGGTGAAAAACTCCATGAAACGTTGCATGGTGAGGATGAGGAACTGGTCGAACTCGGCATTTCCAAGATTTTTGGCCTGAGCACCGATGTCGCGGAATGGTCCGATGTCCAGGCGGCGCTTGCGGCCCTGCAGCAATCCGTGAAGAGCCAGGACAAGGCATCCTCGCTCGCAGTGCTTGCGGGTCTTGACCATACCAAGAAAGTAAGAGGGGACGTGCCTGAGGCCGTGATCCCGAAAGCCGCCGGGCAGGCGAACTGATGCTTCAAAAGACCCCGGCCTTCTTCGGCGCTTGAGCAGTCTGCGCAAGAGCGGCATTTATCGGCGGACCCTCCGGGGCCCCGGGGCTCTGGTTGGCATTCCTCTGCGGGCGCATCTGAGCAGGCGAGGGGTCGAGCTTGGTCGAGCGATAGCCTCATGCTACGTCGAGCGGATTCGTATTTTCGTCTTTGGTTTTGGCAACGAGCACTATCGGCGGTTCATGAAGACAGCCAAGCAAATCTTCGATTTTGCCGGCGCGGCGCTGCTGCTCCTGGTCACGTCACCCGTCCTGGCGCTCGCTGTCCTGGCTGTTCGTATATCGTCGCCCGGTCCGGCCATCTTTTCTCAAACGCGGGTTGGCCGCGATGGCGTGCTCTTTCGCTGTCACAAATTGCGCACGATGTATGTCGGCACGCCATCCTTGCCTTCGCACGAGGCGCCGGCGAATGCCGTGACGCCGGCTGGAAAGACCCTGCGGAAGTTCAAGCTCGATGAGCTGCCGCAGTTCTGGAATGTTCTGAAGGGCGAGATGAGCTTGGTCGGACCGCGTCCCTGTCTGCCGACGCAAACCGAGCTGATCGAGTGCCGCCGACGGCTGGGCGTTTCATCGGCGCTTCCCGGCATCACCGGCCTGGCTCAGGTCAAGGGCATCGACATGTCGGACCCGGCCCTATTGGCCGAAACCGATGCCGACTATCTCAAGGTCGCGTCGATCGGTCTTGATCTTCGCATCCTGCTCGCGACGATTTATCCAGGTTGAGCTTGCCTGCTGCGCGCCGCGATTTCGCTTAGACGATCAAGCGTCGCTGTTTCCGGCAGCCAGCCCTGCGAGATGAGCAGGGAAGGGTCGCATATCTGTGTCGCCGTCATGCTCTCCCAAAACGCCCGCTTGCCTAGCGCCACCGCGGCCATCCGCATCAGGCTGGCCGGTACGGCAGCCAGGCGCGCCGGCCGCCCAAGTCCCTTACGGAAGGCGCTTACGACGGCCGCCATCGACACCGGAGGCACGTCGCTGGCTATATAGGCAGGGCTAAGCGGCCCCGGATGAGCCAACAAATGCCGCACGGCTTGCACCGCTGCGTCGGCCGACACCAGCGAGCGGGTTCCTGTCAGGATACCTGTCGGCAGCGGCAGGCTCGTATCGGCCAGGCGCATCAGCATTGCCAGATTGCCTTTCATGCCGCTTGCGTAGGCGGCAGGCAGGCGCAGCACGGCGGCGTCGGCGCGGCCGCGCGATGCATAGGCGTCCAGAACCCTGATCTCGCCTTCGCGTTTCGAGCGCCCGTAGGCGCATTGCGGATCGGGGATCGTATGCTCGTCGATCGTGGCGCTGACACGGGCGCCGATCACGGCCCGGACCGATGACAGTTGGATGAAACGTCCGCTTGCCTGCATGGCAGCCGCATGCGCCAGCCGCGCGCTCAGTTCCGCGTTGGCGGCTCGGTAGTCGGCTTCGGTGGCACCGCCTTGATCATTGTTCAGGCCGGCGCAATGAACGACGTCCGTGACATCGCGGGTGACGGCAAGGAAGGCCTTGGCCGGCGCATCGAAACGCGGCAAGGCGACGATGTCGCTGCCCGAACCGAGCCTTTCGGGATAGCGCGAGGCGAGGCGAACCTCCACGCCTGCCTCGCAAAGCCTTTGCACGACGAGACGTCCGATGAAGCCCGATGCGCCTGTGACCAAGACCTTCATTGCCTTGCCCGGAGCCGTTATTGCGTGACTGGCGGATGTGGCATCTCTTCCGGCAGCGGGGCCTGGCGGCCCGACGCAAGATAGGTCCCGGACACCAGGAAGACCATGAACACCGAATCCAGGATGTCTTGGCCGATCAGGATGCCTGTCATTCCGGCCGTCAGATAGGTGATCACCAGGACGACGACCATGGTGGCGCCAAAGCGCTCGATCGGGTCGGCGCTGTTGCGCAGGACCAGGGCGGCGTTTCTGCCGGCGACGACAAAGATCGCCGCCAAAGTCACGGCGCCCAGAATGCCCGCCTGTACCAATGCCGTCAGGAAGCCATTGTGGAAATGATTGAAACCTGCTGTTTTCGCGAACAGGTCTTGGAAGCCCTGCCTGATCAAGAGCTGGTTGGCACCCACTCCGTGTCCGAACAAGGGCATGTCGCGGAATGCCTTCAGGCCGATGTCCCAGAGGGCAACACGTATTCCAAGCGAGGTGTCGGAATTGCCGTGCGCCCCAAGCGCGTCCCAATCAGAGCGCAGAAAATCGAATCTGTCGGAGATCGTATGGAAGCCGATAGCGGCGACCGCGACGCCGATTGCCCCCAGCAGAAGCAGCAGACGGACGGCATTCTTCCCTTTCAGCCTATGCTGGTTGATCAGCAGCACGGCGATGCCGGCAATCAGCAGCGCCAGCCAGATGATGCGCGTGCCGGAATAGATGATGGCGATCGTTCCGCCGAGCGCTGCGCAGATCAGCGCACTCTTGTGTTTTTCGATGCCCGACAGGGCACCGGCCACGCAGGCCATCACTGCAAGGCAGACGACCGTGGCGAACACGATCGCATTTCCCGCTCCGCCCTCCGCCCTCATCCCGATCCAATATTGCTGGATGATCGCCAACAGCAGCGCGACGAAACAGGCGGCCATGCTGCTGAGGATTATGATCCGGACAAGGGTTGTTTTCTGCGTAATGCTCCAGGTTGAATAGGAGAGGGGGAAAAACAGGAAGGTGACGAGCGGGATCAGATGCGGCGCATCCCTGACAACTGTGTTGTTGGCGAGCGAAGCCAGGAGATTTGCCGCGCAATAGGCATAGATCGCGACCGTGAGCGCCATCATCGCCCGGTCGATGTTGAAACGCCTCTTTTTCGAGGCGATCAAAAGAACCGACCACAGGCCGCCGCCGTTGAATACGAAGCTCACCACCGACCCCAGGACCGGTGGAAAAAAGAAGCAAGCGATGGAAAAATAGATGTTGATCCGCGAGGGCGAGAACTGCCGTCTTATCGATGAAAGCTGGCTCAAGGGCGGCTCACCATTCTCGGACGCTTCATACGGCGGATTGTCTGACGGCGGCGAACATAGCCCTGCCGAAATTGCCCGTGTCGCATCGTGCATCTGCCCGCTTTCAGGGGCCGGTATAGCGGCTTGGGTCTTTTTCTGAAAGTGCATCAAGGCCGATTGCCACCGAAAATCGGCAGCCGCTGGCAGACGATCGGATTGGGCGCGGCGAAGACCGCGTACTTTTCATCAAGCAATTTTTTCCCCCGCATTTTCTCAGCCGCCGGCGTGATAAGCAGGAATTTCCGGATTTTGGTGCATGGATGGAAAATTCATTCCCGAACCGCTCCTTGCCAGGCGCGTCTTGCATTGTTCTGGGCAGCGGCGATCTGCTAGAACGCCCGCAAGAATAACATTGTCCAGAAGCAAGCTTGAACCGGGCGTGAAGCCCGATGATTTGATGCCAGGTCTTCTGTCGGAAGGCACGAGAGAACGCTAGACAGGCCATGACAACAGCGCTTACGCACCTGCAGCGGCTTGAGGCCGAGTCAATCCACATATTCCGTGAAGTCGCGGCCGCCTTCGCCAAGCCGGTCATGCTCTATTCCGTGGGCAAGGATTCGTCCGTGCTGATGCACCTGGCGATGAAGGCGTTCTATCCCGCCAAGCCGCCTTTTCCGTTCCTTCATGTCGACACGACGTGGAAATTTCGCGAGATGATCGCCTTTCGCGATCAGATGGCGCAAAAACTCGGCTTCGATCTCCTGGTTCACGTCAACCAGGATGGTGTGCGCGACAACATCAATCCGTTCGATCATGGCTCGAACACGCACACCCATGTGATGAAGACCGTGGCGCTGCGCCAGGCGCTCGACAAATACGGTTTCGATGCCGCCTTTGGCGGCGCCCGCCGCGACGAGGAAAAGTCGCGCGCCAAGGAGCGCATCTTTTCCTTCCGCAACGCCCAGCATGTCTGGGATCCGAAGAACCAGCGCCCCGAAATGTGGAAGATATTCAACACCCGCATCGCCACGGGTGAATCGATCCGCGTCTTTCCGCTGTCCAACTGGACCGAGCTCGACATCTGGCAGTACATCCTGCAGGAGAACATCCCGATCGTGCCGCTCTATTTCGCCAAGCAGCGGCCGGTCGTCGAACGCGACGGCATGCTCATCCTCAAGGACGACGATCGCATGAAATTGCGCCCCGGTGAGACGATCGAGAATCGGCTGGTGCGCTTCCGCACGCTCGGCTGCTACCCGCTGACCGGCGCCATCGAATCGGAAGCCGACACGCTGGAGGCTATCGTCGGCGAGATGCTGACCGCGCGCACCTCCGAACGGCAAGGCCGCCTGATCGACCGGGACGAAGCCGGCTCGATGGAAAAGAAGAAGCGCGAGGGGTATTTCTGACCATGCGCCACATCATGGCAAAGAGCCTCGCACCTACCGACGGCGTCCGCGACTATCTGGCGGCGCAGGAGAAGAAATCGCTGCTGCGCTTTCTCACCTGCGGCTCCGTCGACGATGGCAAGTCGACGCTGATTGGCCGTCTGCTCTCCGACACCAAGCAGATTTTCGAGGACCAACTCGCCGCGCTCGAACGCGATTCGCGCAAGCACGGAACGACCGGCGACGACATCGACTTCGCACTGCTGGTCGACGGTCTCGAAGCCGAGCGCGAGCAGGGCATCACCATCGACGTCGCCTATCGCTTCTTCGCCACGCCAAAGCGCAAATTCATTGTCGCCGACACGCCCGGCCACGAGCAGTACACGCGTAACATGGCCACCGGCGCCTCCACCGCCGACTTGGCGATCGTGCTGATCGATGCGCGGCAAGGCGTGCTGCGTCAGACCAGGCGCCACTCGATCATCGCCTCGCTGCTCGGCATCCGCCATATCGTGCTGGCCGTCAACAAGATCGATCTCGTCGATTTCGACCAGGCGGTCTTCGACCGGATCACGCAGGACTATCTGCAATTTTCGCGCGATCTCGGCTTTGAGACCATCGTGCCGATCCCGATGTCGGCGCGCTACGGCGACAACGTCACCGGCCGCTCCGACAGGATGGAATGGTATTCCGGCCCGACGCTGATCGAACATCTCGAAACCGTCTCGGTCGACGAGGCCGCGGCCGAGTTGCCGTTCCGTTTTCCGGTGCAGTACGTCAACCGTCCCAATCTCGATTTTCGCGGCTTCGCCGGAACGATCGCCTCGGGCGCGATCTCGCAAGGCGACGAGGTCGTCGTCGCCAAGTCGGGCAAATCCTCCCGCGTCAGGCGCATCGTCGCGCAGGGCGGCGATCTTGCCCAGGCGGTCGCCGGCCAGGCCATCACGCTTGTCCTCGATGACGAGGTCGAGATTTCCCGGGGCAACATGCTGGTGGCGCCTGCCGCACGCCCGCAGGTTGCCGACCAGTTCGCCGCCAACATCGTCTGGTTCGACGAACATGCGCTGCTGCCGGGCCGCTCCTATATCCTGCGCACCGAGACCGACCAGACCAGCGTCACCGTCACCGATCTGAAATACCGGGTCAATGTCAACGACTTTGCCCGTGAAGCTGCCAAGTCGCTCGAGATGAACGAAGTGGGCATCTGCAACATCTCGACGCGCACGCCGATCGCTTTCGACACCTTCGCCGAGAACCGTACAACAGGCGCCTTTATCCTGATCGACCGCATCAGCAACGCCACGGTCGGCGCCGGCATGATCCTGCATTCGCTGCGCCGTGCCGAGAACATCCATTGGCAATCGCTCGATGTCGGCAAGCGGGTACGTGCGGACATCAAGAACCAGCGGCCCGCCGTGTTCTGGTTCACCGGGCTGTCGGGCTCGGGCAAATCGACCATCGCCAACCTGTTCGAGAAGAAGCTGTTCGCCTCCGGGCGCCATACCTACATTCTCGACGGCGACAATGTCCGCCACGGCCTCAACCGCGATCTCGGCTTTACCGACGCCGACCGCGTCGAAAACATCCGCCGCGTCGCCGAAGTGGCCCGCCTCATGGCCGATGCAGGGCTGATCGTCATCGTTTCCTTCATTTCGCCCTTCAGCGCCGAGCGGCGCATGGCCCGCGAATTGATGGCCGAAGGCGAGTTCGTCGAAGTGTTCGTCGACACGCCGTTCGAGGAATGCGCCAGGCGTGACCCGAAAGGACTCTACGCCCGCGCGCTCAATGGCGAGATCAAGAACTTCACCGGTGTCGACTCGCCTTACGAAGCGCCGGAAAAACCGGAAATCCATCTGAAGACACTCGGCAAATCGGCCGAGGAGATGGTAGATGCCCTGGAACACTGGCTGAACGAGCGTGACATTGCCGAAGACCAATACGACAATGGCGGCGGCATCTGACGACAGGTCGATGCTCGAAATTTTCGAGGGGCTCGCTTTGGCGGCCGGCCGCGAGGTCATGCGTGTGTTCCACGCCGGCTGCGCGGTCGACCAGAAATCAGATTCCTCGCCGGTGACCGAGGCGGACCGCGAGAGCGAGAAGATCATTCTGGCCGGATTGCGTGCCGCCTTTCCCGACATTCCCTGCGTGGCCGAGGAGGAAGCATCCGCCGGCATCGTGCCGCCGGACCTGGACGGGGCTTTCTTTCTGATCGATCCGCTGGACGGCACCAAAGAATTCGTCAACCGCCGCACCGATTTCACCGTCAACATCGCGCTTGTCCGTCATGGCGTGCCCGAAGTCGGCGTCGTCTTCGCACCCTGCACGGGGCGCTTCTTTTCCGGGCTGCCGGGGAGGGCGGAATCCCTCGAAATGGATGGCGACTACCGCATCGCTTCTCGCCGGCCGATTTCGGTGAGAGCGGCTGCGACGCCGCTGGCTGTGGTTGCGAGCCGCTCCCACAACACGCCCGAAACCGAAGCCTATATTCGCGACCTAGGCGTCGCTGAGATCGTCTCTGTCGGCTCGTCGCTGAAATTCTGTCTGGTCGCCAATGGCGAGGCGGACATTTATCCGCGCTTCGGTCGTACCATGGAGTGGGATACCGCAGCCGGCGATGCCGTGCTGCGCGCCGCCGGCGGCATCACGCGCACGCTGGACGGACAGCCCTTGATGTATGGCAAGCGAAACCAGGACGGCGATGCGGATTTCGCCAATCCGCATTTCATCGCCAGCGGCCGGGCAGGGGCGGGCCCCGCCTGATATTGGTTGCTGACTACTCGGCCGCAGCCTGCGCCGAGTTCGATCCGACATAGTTGCGGATTGTCTCGATGATCCGGTCCTGATCGGCTTCGCTGAGATAGGGGTGCATCGGTAGGCACAGGATGCGCTTGGGCAATTGCTCGGATACGGCAAGGCCGGTCGGCGTTCTCGGATAGTCGCGATAGGCGATCTGCTCGTGCAGCGGCTTCACATAGTAGATGACCGACGGAATGCCTTTTTCGCCGAGATGAGCCTTCAGCCCGTCGCGCTTGGGCGTCTCGATGGCGTATTGCGCCCAGGCCGAGCGGCTGCCGTCCAGGTTGCGGGCTGCCGTCACGACATCGCCAAGCCCTTCGGCATAACGGTTCGCCACCATTTGCCGGGCAACCATCTCGTCCTCGAGAATGGCGAGTTTTTCGATCAGGATCGCGGCCTGCAGCGTGTCGAGCCGTGAATTGATGCCGACCCGGATGTTGTCATATTGGGTCTCGCCCTTGCCGTGGAAGGCGAAGGAGCGCAGCTTGTCGGCCAAGGCATCGTCGTTGGTGAACATCGCTCCACCGTCGCCGTAGCAGCCGAGCGGCTTCGCTGGATAGAAACTGGTCGAGCCGACCGTGCCGAACGACCCGCACATCTTGCCGTCCGCCGAACCGCCCATCGACTGGGCGGCATCCTCGATCACCATCAGGCCTTCCCGGTCGGCGATCGCCATGATGGCATCGTAGTCGGCGGCAAGGCCGAAGAGGTCGACCGGAATGATCGCCCTGGGCTTCAGCCGGCCTTCGTTCTTGATCATCGCGATCGCCGCCTGGAGGCTGGCGATATCGATATTGTAGGTGTTGGGATCGACGTCGACGAACACCGGCTCGGCCTTGGCCAGCGCTACCACTTCCGCTGTGGCGGCAAAGGTGAAGCTCGGCACGAACACGGCATCGCCCGGGCCGATCCCGGCAGCAAACAGCGGCAAAAGCAGTGCGTCGGTGCCGTTGGCGCAGGCCACGACATGCTTGACGCCGACATAGGCGGCGAGCTTTTTCTCGAATTCGGCTACCTGGGGACCGAGGATATAGCGGCCGTCCTCAACGACATGGTCGATCGCTGCCTTCAGCCGGTCGCGGATTCGTTCGCGCTGTGCGCCAAGATCGATGAACTGCATGTCGTCCTCAAACGATTTTAACCAAGCGGTCTAGCCTCGGCCCGCTGGTATCAGAATTGCGCCTGCCGAGAAAGCCGGGCGCGCGGAGCGGCAAATTGCCTGGTCGTGGCAGCCTGTTACCGCATCTTCCCGGTGTCGGTCAGCCAGACGCCGGAAATCCGCGCTTCGTCGGGCGCAATTACGGCCTTAGAACCCCAGAGTCGACCCTGCGAAACATAAAGTGATCGACCGGCTCAATCCATGTTGGGCCTTACCGAGGCTCGAACTTGGGTCAGCCAAGGCCTGAGAACGGCCAGTCCTCTGTGCGCCGCTATCCGAGGATAGGAATTTTTTCTTGACTGGGTGAAGGCAGCTATGGTAGAAATCTAGTCATGGTGCTGAGTTGCGCCAGGGACCCGCGGCACAGGCGGGTTTTCCTTTAATGCTTCATCAACAGCGCGCCGGGGAAGGTTCGAAGGAACCCGTTAATTCGGATTCGTTGCCCTGGAGCGCTACTCAGGCGACCTCATGCCGCCAGGGCGGATTGGCGCCGGCCCGCGCCACGGTTACAGCGGCTGCCTTGGCACCAAGCACCAGCGCCTTGCGGATAGCGTCCTGCGATAGCCCGGAGGTTGCCGTCTTCGTCAGCAGGCCTTGTTCGTGCAGGGAGGCGAGGATGCCGGCATTGAACGTATCACCGGCGCCGACCGTATCGACTACCTCGACTTTTTGCGGCGTCACGCTGACCATGTGATCCCTGGTGTAACCGACGGCGCCTTCGGCGCCATGGGTCACGACGATCAGCTTGGGGCCGCGGTCGAGCCAGTTGCGCACGACATCCTCGTGCGAGCCGGCTTCGTCGAACCAGTGAAGATCTTCATCCGAGAGTTTCACGATATCGGCCATCGCCATCATCTCGCGAATACGCTTCAGATGCTTTGCCTTGTCCGGGATGAAGTTCGGCCGGATGTTGGGGTCGAGCATCATGACGCGACGACCATGCTCGCGCTTCATCAATTCCTCGTAGGCGGCCCCCGCCGGGTCCGAAATAAGGCTGATGGCGCCGAACAGCATGGCCTCGATCTCCGGACCGAGTTGCGGCAGATCCTCGACGGTCAGCATGCGCCCGGCGGTGTTCTCGTCGTAAAAAGTGTAGGTTGCCTGGCCATCGTTCAGCCGCACGAAGGCGAGCGTCGTCGGCCGGGGCGAAGTGTGCGCATAGGTGGAACTGACCTTACTCGCCCCGAGCGCTTCGCGGAGCTGGCCGCCGAACAGGTCCGACGACAGGCCCGAGAAGAAGCTGGCAGGAGCGCCCAGCCGGCCGAGCGCAATGGCGGTATTGAACACCGCGCCGCCGACATAGGGTGCGAAGGCCCGTTCTCCCTCCGTCGTCGTGCGCGGCAGCATATCGATCAGGGCCTCGCCGCAGCAAAGGATCATTGTCTTGTCGTCTCCGGCGGATGGATCACGCCCTTGCGGATGATGATGTTGGCGTAGAGCCTGGGTTCGCTGGTCGCGACGATGGCGTGCGCGGCCCTGACGCGTGCATAGAAGTCGGCACCGGCCAGCGCAACCACCTTGCGCCCCGGCGCGCGTTTTGCACACAGCACTTCAATTTCATGATGCACGGGATCGGCGAGCGAAGGGTCGCCTTTGGCCGAGGCGCGAAACAGCGCCTCTGGCACGACGTCATCGACGGGCAGCACGCTCAATATGGCGTCCAGCACCGGCATGAGATGGTGGCCGTCGGCCCGCACCAGCCGCCTTGCCTGCTCTTCGGCCGGGTAGTTTCCATCGACCAGGGCGATTTCGTCGCCATGCCCCATCGCGCGCAGGATCGCCAGAAGCTCCGGACCGAGCAGCGCCGGAATTCCGATCAGCATTCAGATGCTCCTGGAAATCGTGGTCGAACCGATCAGGAAGCGCTCGGATAGTGGCAGGCTGGCGCCCCCGAGAGCGCGCGCGTGAATACCGACGGTGCCTTCGCGGACGTTTGGCAGTTTCAATCCCTCGGCATCGATCGTGTCGATGGTTGCGATGACCGCGTCGACCAGCCTGCGGCGCACCTGCGTCGGCATCCAGCCGTCGATCACCGCCGCCTCGAAGTCGATCACGGACGACGCCGCGACTATGGCATAAGCGAGCGCCCGCGAGGCGTTTGTGATCCAGTCGTCGAGCTCGGCGCCGATCTCGCCCCAGTCCTCGGGCGACGTCCACAGATGCGACGCCTCGACGCCCCGCGCATTGAGCGCTTTTTCGAGCATGGCGATCGAGGCCACGTCGATCAATTGGGTCGGCTTTCCCTCCGGTCCGGGCACCGGCATGGAGCCCAGCGCGCCGGCGTTGCCGGTCGGACCGCCAAAGAGCCGCCCGTTGAGGACGATGCCGCCGCCGGCAAAGGCGCCGATATAGAAATAGACGAAATCACGCGGGGCGCCTGCCTGGCCGAAGACCAGCTCCGCGCCGCAGGCCGAAGTGGCGTCGTTCTGCAGATAGACCGGAAAATCGCATTGCGCCTGGATCTCCGCGCGGATATCGCGATGGCGCCATTCGTCCATGACGTCGCGCGGCGCGCCGGCGGTATCGGCCCAGTTCCAGAGCTCGAACGGCATGGCGATGCCGAGCCCCGCTATGCGCTTGTCCTGCGCGGGCGAAAGCTCGCCACGCATCTTCTTCATGCCTGATGTGGCGAATTCCACCGTCTCGCGCGGGGCAGGGTAGCGGTAGGAATGCTGCAGCATCGAACGTACATTGCCGAGGAAATCGATCAGCACGAGTTCGGCGCTGCGGCGGCCGATCTTCAGGCCGATGAAGAACGCGCCCTCGGGATTGAGCGCCATGGGGATGGAGGGCTGGCCGATCTTGCCGCGCAGCGGCGCCTGCCGCAGCAGCAGGCTTTCCTCCTCGAGCTCGCGCATGATGACGGAGACGGTTTGCGCCGACAGTCCGGTCATGCGGGCGATGTCGGACTTCGCCAGGCTGCCATGCTGGCGCACCAGCGACAGCACCAGCCGCTCATTGTGGTCCCGCATGCCGCTCTGGTTGGTGCCGCGGTGAATAAGGCTCTCATTCGCCTCGGGCGAACCATGCCTGGCAATGGCCGTCTCCACCCTGTTCCTCCCGTTATTTCCCCTCGATGCTTTTGGGGCAGAATGTGCGAACGGCGCAAGGCTGTCAATAATAAATAAGAGTGATTTAATTATTGACAGAAAGATTGGTCTGGTGTCATTTGAGGCAGGCATCCGTACCGGGAGAGGTTGCTTGGATGCCGGAGGGGTGCCGGTTGGCCGGCATCTGAAATGTTCCACTGGGAGGAAATCGTGACCAATACAAAACTGTTGAAGTCCACCGTTTTTGCGGCGGCTGCTCTGGGCCTGATGGCATTCGCCTCGTCCGCATCCGCGGCCGGTGTCGGCGCCTGCCTGATCACCAAGACCGACACCAATCCCTTCTTCGTCAAGATGAAGGAGGGTGCGACCGCCAAGGCCAAGGAGCTTGGTGTCGACCTCAAGACTTATGCCGGCAAGATCGACGGCGACAGCGAAAGCCAGGTCGCGGCGATCGAGAGCTGCATCGCCGACGGCGCCAAGGGCATCCTCATCACCGCGTCCGACACCAAGGGCATCGTGCCGACGGTGAAGAAGGCGCGTGACGCCGGCCTGCTGGTGATCGCGCTCGACACGCCGCTCGATCCAATCGACGCCGCCGACGCGACCTTCGCCACCGACAATCTGGAGGCCGGCAAGCTGATCGGCGCCTGGGCCGCCGCGACGCTGGGGGACAAGGCCAAGGACGCCAAGATCGGCTTCCTCGACCTGACCCCCTCGCAGCCGACCGTGGACGTGCTGCGCGACCAGGGCTTCATGATGGGCTACGGCATCGACGTGAAGGATCCCAACAAGATCGGCGACGAGGATGACGCGCGCATCGTCGGCCATGACGTCACCAACGGCAATGAGGAGGGCGGCCGCAAGGCGATGGAGAACCTTCTGCAGAAGGACAACACCATCAACGTCATCCACACCATCAACGAGCCGGCCGCGGTCGGCGCCTATCAGGCACTCAAGGCCGTCGGCCTGGAAAGCCAGGTGCTGATCGTCTCCGTCGATGGCGGCTGCCCCGGCGTGAAGTCGGTGGCCGAAGGCGTCATCGGCGCGACATCGCAGCAATATCCGCTGCAGATGGCGGCGCTCGGCATCGAGGCCATCGCCAACTTCGCCAAGGACGGCACCAAGCCGAAGCCGACCGAAGGCAAGAACTTCTTCGACACCGGCGTCAATCTGGTGACCGACAAGCCGGCCAATGGCGTTAAGTCCATCGACACCAAGGAAGGCCTCGCCAAGTGCTGGGGCTGATGCCGGTCTGACTGGCACGAAAAACGGAGCGGCCGGACTTGATCCCCGGCCGCTTCGGGTGGACGATGGTCGCGTGACCGCGAACAATCCCGGCAGGAGACCGGAAAGGCGTGGACGGGTGTCGCCGCGTGGCTGATACCCTACGGGGAGGAAACATGTCTCAAGCTCAGGAATTCGAGAAGGTTCTCTCGGGCAGCGACACGAGCGTTGCCGCGTTTGACGAGCATAAATCGGCGGTCAGACGCATCCAGCATTTTCTGCATTCGACGCCGGCCGCGGTGCCGCTGATCGTTCTGGTCCTGGCGATCATCGTGTTCGGCCTCACCATTGGCGGGCGTTTCTTCTCGTCCTACACGCTGACGCTGATCCTGCAGCAGATCGCCATCGTCGGCATTCTGGGTGCCGCCCAGACCCTGGTCATCCTCACGGCCGGCATCGACCTTTCGATTGGCGTCATCATGGTGATTTCGGCCGTGATCATGGGCAATTGCGCCGTCAGCTACGGCCTGCCGAGCGTCCTTGCCGTGGCGATCGGACTTGCCGCGGGTGCTGCCTGCGGGCTGCTCAACGGGGTGCTTGTCGCCTACATGAAACTGCCGCCATTCATCGTGACGCTCGGCACCTGGAACATCGTCATGGCGACGAACTTCATCTATTCGGCCAATGAGACGATCCGCGACACCGATGTCGACGTTCAGGCGCCGCTGCTGCATCTGTTCGCGCTCAGCTTCAAGGTCGGCACCGCTGTGCTGACGGCCGGCGTGATTGCGATGGTCGCGCTCGTGCTGCTCCTCTGGTACGTGCTCAATCACACGGCATGGGGCCGCCATGTCTACGCTGTCGGCGACGACCAGGAGGCGGCGAAACTGTCGGGTATCCAGACCAAGAAGGTGCTCATGACGGTCTATACCCTGGCCGGGCTGATCGCCGCTTTCGCCGCCTGGGTCTCCATCGGCCGCAATGGGTCGATCTCGCCGTCGGCCGCCGTGACCGACTACAATC
Source organism: Mesorhizobium sp. BR1-1-13 (assembly GCF_020165515.1). NCBI lineage: Bacteria > Pseudomonadati > Pseudomonadota > Alphaproteobacteria > Hyphomicrobiales > Phyllobacteriaceae > Mesorhizobium > Mesorhizobium sp. BR1-1-13. The sequence goes on along the minus strand of NZ_JAIUIH010000002.1, from coordinate 114,599 downwards.
TGCAGGCGATCACCGCCACGGTGATCGGCGGTATTTCTCTTTTCGGCGGCCGCGGCTCGATCCTCGGCACGCTGTTCGGCGCGATGATCGTCGGTGTCGTCTCCATGGGCCTCAACATGCTGGGCGCCGATCCGCAATGGAAGGTGCTGCTCACCGGCGTGCTGATCATCGGCGCCGTGGCGGTCGATCAATGGATCAGAAAGGTTTCGGCATGACCCAGGACCCTATCCTCACCGCTCGTGGACTGGTCAAGCGCTACGGCCGCGTCACCGCCTTGGACAATGCCGATTTCGACCTCTACCCCGGCGAAATCCTCGCTGTTATCGGCGACAACGGCGCCGGCAAGTCGTCGCTCATCAAGGCGATTTCAGGCGCTGTCGTGCCCGATGAAGGCGAAATCCGGCTTGAGGGCAAACCGGTCGCCTTCAAGTCGCCCATGGAGGCCCGCGAAGCCGGCATCGAAACCGTCTACCAGAACCTGGCGCTGTCGCCGGCGCTGTCGATCGCCGACAACATGTTTCTCGGCCGCGAGATCCGCAAGCCCGGCTTTGTGGGCCAATGGCTTCGCATGCTCGACCGTCCGGCGATGGAAAAGCGCGCCCGCGACAAGCTGACTGAACTCGGCCTGATGACCATCCAGAACATCAGCCAGGCGGTGGAGACGCTGTCGGGCGGCCAGCGTCAGGGCGTGGCAGTGGCGCGCGCCGCCGCTTTCGGCTCTAAGATGGTCATCATGGACGAGCCGACGGCAGCACTTGGCGTCAAGGAAAGCCGCCGCGTGCTGGAACTCATCCTCGACGTGAAGAAGCGGGGCCTGCCGATCGTGCTGATCTCGCACAACATGCCCCATGTCTTCGAAGTGGCAGACCGGATCCACATCCATCGGCTGGGTCGTCGGCTGTGCGTCATCGATCCCAAACAACATACAATGTCCGATGCCGTCGCCTTCATGACCGGGGCAAAGACGCCGCCGGAGGCGGCGCTGGCCGCCTGAACTGCCAAATTGCCGCTGGGTAAGTCGCCCCCGGCTCACTTAAATCGATTGAACTTTTGCTGCAATGCGGTAGCATGGGCTGGGATCAATGATGAAAGCCGGTATGATCGTGGCAATCGCACGAGAGGCAGCATGACGCGCACGATGACATCCGACCCCCTCCCGCCACTGCTTGAAAATCCCGACCCCAAGACGCTCGCAAGGGAAGTCTTGATGGCCCTCAAATACAGGGTCGGCAAGGACACCACCGTCGCCACCCAGTACGATTGGCTGACCGCCTCGATCAAGGTCGTGCGCGACCGCATCGTCGATCGCTGGATGCAGGCAACGAAAGAGGCCTACGCCCAGCAGGAAAAGCGCGTCTATTACCTCTCGCTGGAGTTCCTCATCGGCCGCCTGATGCGTGACGCCTTCTCCAATCTCGGCCTGATGGAGAACATGCGCGAGGCGTTGTCGTCGCTGGGTGTGGAACTCGACCTCATCGCCACGCTTGAGCCGGATGCAGCGCTTGGCAATGGCGGCCTCGGCCGGCTCGCCGCCTGCTTCATGGAAAGCATGGCCACCGTCGATATTCCCGCGCATGGCTACGGTATCCGCTACGCCAACGGCATGTTCCGCCAGGAGATACATGACGGCTGGCAGGTAGAATTGCCCGAGACCTGGCTCGATCACGGCAATCCCTGGGAGTTCGAACGCCGCGAACGGTCGTTCGAGGTCGGGTTCGGCGGCTCGGTGGAATCGGTCACCACCAGGGATGGCCGGCTGGAACGCCATGTCTGGAAGCCGACCGAGCATGTGCTGGCCGTCGCCTACGACACACCCGTCGTCGGCTGGCGGGGGAACCGCGTCAACACCCTGCGGCTGTGGTCGGGCATGCCGGTCGATCCGATCCTGCTCGACAAGTTCAACGCCGGCGACCACATCGGCGCACTCGCCGAAAGCAACAAGGCCGACGCGCTGTCGCGCGTGCTCTATCCCGCCGATTCCCATATGGCAGGGCAGGAACTCAGGCTGCGGCAGGAATATTTTTTCTCCACCGCTTCGCTGCAGGACATCGTGCAGCGGCATCTCAGCCAATATGGCGACCTGAAGTCGCTGCCCGACAAGGCGGCAATCCACCTCAACGACACCCATCCGGCGATCGCCGTGCCGGAGCTGATGCGCCTCCTGATGGACGTCCACGGCATGGATTTCGACCAGGCCTGGGACACCACCAAACGCACCTTCGGCTACACCAACCACACGCTGCTGCCGGAGGCGCTGGAAAGCTGGCCGGTGCCGCTGTTCGAGCGGCTTTTGCCGCGCCATATGCAGATCGTCTACGCTATCAATGCGCAGGTGCTGCTCGAGGCGCGCGCCACCAACCAGTTCTCCGGCGAGCAGATCAGCCGCATCTCGCTGATCCAGGAGAATGGCGACCGCCGCGTGCGCATGGGCAATCTCGCCTTCGTCGGCTCGCATTCGATCAACGGCGTCTCGGCGCTGCATACCGAGCTGATGAAGGAAACGGTGTTCGCCGACCTGCACACGCTATATCCCGACCGCATCAACAACAAGACCAACGGCATCACGCCGCGGCGCTGGCTGATCCAGTGCAACCCAGGTCTGACCGCACTCGCCCGCGAGGCGATCGGCGACCGCTTCCTGGATGACATCGAGGCCGTCAAGGGGCTCGATGCCTTTGCCGACGATACCGCTTTCCGCGAAAAATTCGCCGGCGTGAAGCGGCAGAACAAGGTGAAGTTGGCCAATCTCGTCGCCGACCGGCTCGGTATCAGGCTTGATCCCTCGGCGCTGTTCGACATCCAGGTCAAGCGCATCCACGAATACAAGCGCCAGCTCCTGAACATCCTCGAGGCGGTCGCGCTCTACGATCAGATCCGCTCGCATCCGGAGCGCGACTGGATGCCGCGTGTGAAATTCTTCGGCGGCAAGGCGGCGCCCAGCTACCACAATGCCAAGCTGATCATCAAACTGGCCAACGACGTCGCCAGGGTCATCAACCGCGATCCTGCCGTTCGCGGCTTGCTCAAGGTGGTGTTCGTGCCGAACTACAATGTCAGCCTCGCCGAGATCATGATGCCGGCCGCCGACCTTTCCGAGCAGATCTCGACCGCCGGCATGGAGGCTTCGGGCACCGGCAACATGAAGTTCGCGCTGAACGGCGCGCTGACCATCGGCACGCTCGACGGCGCCAATGTCGAAATCAAGGAGTGCGTCGGCGACGACAACATCTTCATCTTCGGCCTGACCACGGCGGAGGTCACCGAGCGCCGCAACAATGGCTACGATCCGCGTGGCGTCATCGAGGCATCGCCCGAACTGTCGCAGGCGCTCGCGGCCGTTTCATCGGGCGTCTTTTCGCCCGATGATCCCAACCGCTACCGCGATCTCATCAATGGTCTCTACGACAGCGACTGGTTCATGGTCGCGGCGGATTTCGACGCCTATGCCGCTTGCCAGCGAGACGTCGACGCCGTCTGGCGCAACAGCCCGGACTGGTACGCCAGGGCAATCCATAACGTCGCGCGCGTCGGCTGGTTCTCTTCCGATCGCACGATCCGCCAATACGCGAAAGACATCTGGAACGTGCCTGCCTGATGTGATTGCATGAAGCGACGAACGATGTGGTCCTGGGTGTGAGTTCGAACGCCGAATTTATACCTTAAAACAAACATTTGGTGCCCGGGGAGGGACACTGCCCGATGAGCAAACCGCGCGCGACCGCTGCGACAAGCGGGCCGGACGGATCGGCGCCGGCCAGCGATGTCGCGGCGATTGTCGCCGGCACGCACGGCGATCCGTTTGCGGTCCTCGGCGTCCATGAGGTGGGCAAGACCCTGTTTGCCCGCTGCTTCGTTCCGCATGCGGAGTTCGTCACCGCCTATACGCTGACCGGCATGATTGCTGGTGAACTCTCCAGGCGTGACGATGGCGGCTTTTTCGAAGGCAAGCTGTCGATCAGGAAGCGCCAGCCGTTGCGCTATCACGCCAGGAATGCCGGCGGCGACTGGTGGTTGACCGATCCCTATAGTTTCGGCCCGGTGCTCGGTCCGATGGACGATTACTACATTGCCGAGGGCTCGCATCTGAGGCTGTTCGACAAGCTCGGCGCACATGTCATCGAACACGAAGGCGCCACCGGCGTGCATTTCGCCGTCTGGGCTCCAAACGCCCGGCGCGTCTCGGTGGTCGGCGATTTCAACGATTGGGACGGTCGCCGTCATTCGATGCGCGACCGCCGCGACACCGGCATCTGGGAGGTGTTCATCCCCGATATCGGCGCCGGCAGGCCCTATAAATACGAGATCATCGGCCCCGATGGCGTGAGGCTCCCGCTCAAGGCCGATCCGTTTGCCTTCAAGTCCGAACTGCGCCCGGCGACCGCTTCGGTGACCGCTTCGTCGCCCGCCCATCAATGGGGCGATGAGGCGCACCGGACTTTCTGGCGCAATGCCGATCCCCGGCGCGAGGCCATCTCCATCTACGAGGTCCATGCCGGTTCCTGGCAGCTTCGCGATGACGGCACGTTTCTGTCATGGGATGAACTGGCCGACCGGCTGATCCCCTATGTCGTCGAGACCGGCTTCACCCACATCGAGTTCATGCCGATCTCCGAACATCCCTATGATCCCTCCTGGGGCTACCAGACGACCGGCCTCTACGCACCGTCGGCCCGTTTTGGCGACCCGGCCGGCTTTGCCCGCTTTGTCGACGGCGCCCACCGTGCCGGCGTCGGCGTCATCCTGGATTGGGTGCCTGCGCATTTTCCGGTCGACGAACACGGCCTGGTTCAATTCGACGGCACAGCGCTCTATGAGCATGCCGATCCGCGCAAGGGCTTCCACCCCGACTGGAACACCGCGATCTACAATTTCGGCCGCCGCGAAGTGGCGTCGTTCCTGGTCAACAATGCGTTGTTCTGGGCGGAAAAATACCACGTCGACGGCCTGCGCGTCGACGCGGTCGCCTCGATGCTCTACCTCGATTATTCGCGCAAGGCAGGCGAATGGATCCCCAACGAGAAGGGCGGCCGCGAGAACCTCGAGGCGGTCAGCTTCCTGCAGAAGATGAACAAGGAGCTCTACGGCCACCATCCGGGTGTCATGACCATCGCCGAGGAATCGACCTCGTGGCCGAAGGTCTCGGCGCCGGTCCATGAAGGCGGGCTGGGCTTCGGCTTCAAGTGGAACATGGGCTTCATGCACGACACGCTGGAGTATTTTTCCAAGGAGCCGATCTTCCGCAAACACCACCACAACGACCTCACCTTCGGCCTGGTCTATGCCTTCTCGGAAAACTTCGTGCTGCCGCTCTCGCATGACGAGGTCGTGCACGGCAAAGGCACGCTGCTTGGCAAGATGGCCGGCGACGACTGGCAGAAATTCGCGACCTTGCGCGCCTACTACGCTTTCATGTGGGGCTACCCCGGCAAGAAGCTGCTGTTCATGGGCCAGGAGTTCGCCCAGCGCCGTGAATGGAGCGAGGCGCGCGCGCTCGACTGGAATCTTCTCGATGTCCGCTCGCATCGCGGCGTCTGGCAGGTGGTGCGCGACCTCAACTATCTCTACCGCTCGCGTCCGGCCCTGCACGGCCGCGATTGCGAGCCGGAAGGCTTTTCCTGGCTGATCGTCGACGACAGCCAGAATTCCGTCTTTGCATGGCTGCGCAGCGCGCCGGGAGGCAATCCGGTCGCGGTCATCTCCAATTTCACGCCGGTGCCGCGCGACAACTACCGCGTGCCGCTGCCGAAAGCCGGCACATGGCGCGAGATCATCAACACGGACGCGTCCGAATATGGCGGCTCCGGCAAGGGCAATGGCGGCGCCGTCGAAGCGCGGGCGGAGGAAGGGGGCATCTCCGCAACGATGCTCCTGCCGCCGCTGTCGACGATCATGCTTGAACTGGTCGCGGAACAAGCCATGTCGAGACCGGGTAATTTGGGAGGGTAGAAATGGCAAACTCGAAACGAACCCAGCCGCTGGCCCGCGACGCCATGGCCTATGTGCTGGCCGGCGGGCGCGGCAGCCGACTCAAGGAACTGACCGACCGGCGCGCCAAGCCGGCGGTCTATTTCGGCGGCAAGACGCGCATCATCGATTTCGCGCTCTCCAACGCCCTCAACTCCGGCATCCGCCGCCTTGGGGTTGCAACCCAATACAAGGCGCATTCGCTGATCCGCCATTTGCAGCGCGGCTGGAACTTCCTACGGCCCGAACGAAACGAAAGCTTCGACATCCTGCCGGCCAGCCAGCGCGTGTCGGAAACCCAGTGGTATGAAGGCACGGCCGACGCGGTCTACCAGAACATCGACATCATCGAGGCCTATGGCCCCGAATACATGGTCATCCTCGCCGGCGATCACATCTACAAGATGGACTACGAGTTGATGCTGCGCCAGCATGTCGACGCCGGCGCCGATGTCACCGTCGGCTGCCTCGAAGTGCCGCGCATGGAGGCCACGGGCTTCGGCGTCATGCATGTCGATGCCAAGGACAACATCATCGCCTTCGTCGAAAAGCCGGCCGATCCTCCCGGCATTCCAGACAAACCCGAGCTTGCCCTGGCCTCGATGGGCATCTACGTGTTCAAGACCAAGTTCCTGATGGAGCAGCTGCGCCGCGACGCGGCCGAGCCCGGTTCGAGCCGCGACTTCGGCAAGGACATCATCCCCTATATCGTCGAGCACGGTAAGGCGATCGCCCACCGCTTCGCCAAGTCCTGCGTGCGCTCGACCGCGGAAAATGAGGCCTACTGGCGCGATGTCGGCACCGTCGATGCCTATTGGGAAGCCAATATCGACCTGACCGACGTGACGCCCGAACTCGACCTCTACGACCGCGACTGGCCGATCTGGACCTATGCCGAGTTGAAGCCGCCGGCGAAGTTCGTCCATGACGAGGATGGACGGCGCGGCTCGGCCGTGTCCTCGCTGGTGTCGGGCGACTGCATCGTCTCGGGCGCGACGCTCCGCAAAAGCCTGATCTTCACCGGCGCGCGTATCAATTCCTATTCGACGCTGGAAGAGGTCGTCATGCTGCCCGACGTCCATGTCGGCCGGAACGCAACGTTGAAGCGCGTCGTCATCGACCACGGTGTAAGGATACCGGAAGGGCTGGTGGTCGGTGAGGATCCCGTGCTCGACGCCAAGCGCTTCCGCGTTTCGGAAAAGGGCATCTGCCTGATCACGCAGGACATGATCAACAAGTTGTCAACCTGATCGGGTTGATCAACAAGTTGTCAAGCTGATCAGGTTGATCAACAAGCTGTCACTTTAGGGTGGTTTGTGCATGTCCTTGCCCAAGAACCGCTGCACGGTTTGGGCTACATGCACCAGGATTGGTTCGGTAAGCGCATGCAGGTTCTGTCGGTCACGCCCGAGATCTTTCCGCTGATCAAGACCGGCGGGCTTGCCGATGTGACCGGCGCGCTGCCCGTCGCGCTGGCCGCCAAAGGCGTGACCATGCGCACGCTTATTCCCGGCTTTCCCACGGTGATGGACGCCTCCAAGAAAAAAAAGGCTGTCTACAAGTATCCGCTGCTGCAGGGCGGCAAGGCTTCGGTCCATTCTGTCCAGCTTGCCGGGCTCGATCTTTTCGTGCTCGACGCGCCGCATCTGTTCGATCGTCCCGGTGGTCCCTACGGAAATGCCGCGGGTGCCGATTGGCCGGACAATTGGCGCCGTTTCGCAGCGCTCAGCCAGGCCGGCGCCGATATCGCCGGCGGTGCCATCTCCGGTTACATGCCCGATATCGTGCATGCCCATGACTGGCAGTCGGCGATGACGCTGGCCTATATGCGCTATGGCAAGGCGGTGGGCACGCCGTCGATGATGACTGTCCACAATCTCGCCTTCCAGGGGCAGTTCGGCGCCGGTATCTTCGGCGAACTCGGCCTGCCGGCGGCGGCGATGGCGCTTGACGGTGTGGAATATTATGGTGGCGTCGGCTTCCTCAAGGCCGGCTTGCAGGCTGCCTGGGCAATCACCACCGTCAGCCCGACCTATGCGCAGGAAATCCGCTCGCCGGAATTCGGCATGGGTCTCGACGGCCTGATCAACATGCGTTCCAGCGATCTCTATGGCATCGTCAACGGCATCGACACCGCCATCTGGAACCCGGAGACCGACAAGCATCTGGTGTCAAACTATACAGCCGCCTCGCTCAAGGCGCGCGCGCCTAACAGGGCCGCTGTCGAGGACCGTTTCGGGCTCGATCGCGACGGTAGCCCGATCGTCTGCGTCGTCAGCCGCCTGACCTGGCAGAAGGGCATGGATATATTGGCGACGGCGGTCGACGGCATCGTTGCGACGGGCGCGCGGCTGGCCATTCTCGGCTCGGGCGATGCCGGTCTCGAAGGCGCGCTGCTCGCCGCGGCGGCGCGGCATCGCGGCCGCATTGGCGTCGTCGTCGGCTATGACGAAGGCCTGTCGCACGTCATGCAGGGCGGCTGCGACGCCATCGTCATCCCGTCGCGCTTCGAGCCTTGCGGACTGACGCAGCTTTACGGGCTGCGTTACGGCTGCGTGCCGGTGGTCGCCCGCACTGGCGGGCTCGCGGACACCATCATCGACGCCAACGAGGCGGCGATTGCCGCCGGCGTGGCGACCGGGTTCCAGTTCGCTCCCAACGATGGCGGCGCGCTGCTTCACGCCATCCGCCGCCTGGCCGAGGCCCATGCCAGCCCCGCGATCTTCGAGGCCATCCAGCGCCAGGGCATGAAGACCGACCTGTCCTGGGACCGAAGCGCTGACAAGTACGTTGAACTCTATCGCCTGCTGCTTTCGAAAAGGGTTGCTTGAAGCATGATACGCACCGTTCCCACTAAACCCTATTCCGACCAGAAGCCCGGCACGTCGGGGCTGCGCAAGAAGGTGCCTGTGTTCCAGCAGGAGCACTATGCCGAGAACTTCATCCAGTCGATCTTCGACGCGCTGGACGGGTTCAAGGGCAAGACCCTGGTGATCGGCGGCGACGGCCGCTTCTACAATCGCGAGGTCATCCAGAAGGCCATCGCCATGGCCGCCGCCAACGGGTTCGGCAAGGTGATGGTCGGGCAGGGCGGCATCCTGTCGACGCCGGCCGCTTCGCATGTCATCCGCAAATACAAAACGTTCGGCGGCATCATCCTGTCGGCCAGCCACAATCCGGGTGGCCCGCACGAGGATTTCGGCATCAAATACAATGCCGGCAATGGCGGTCCGGCGCCGGAAAAGCTGACCGATGCGATTTTCGCCAGGAGCAAGGCGATTTCCAGCTTCAAGACCGCCGACATCGATCCGATCGACATCGACACGATCGGCACCGTCAAGGCCGCCGGCATGACCGTCGAGATCATCGACCCGGTCGCCGACTATGCCGAGCTGATGGAAAGCCTGTTCGATTTCGACGCGCTGCGCAAACTGTTCAAGTCGGGCTTTCGCATGCGCTTCGACGCCATGCACGCGGTGACCGGTCCCTACGCCAAGGAGATCCTCGAACACCGGCTAGGCGCGCCCGCCGGCACCTGCCGCAACTTCAAGCCGCTGCCGGATTTCGGCGGCCATCATCCGGATCCGAACCTGGTCCATGCCAAACATCTCTATGACGAGATGATGGGACCGGACGCGCCGGATTTCGGTGCCGCCTCCGACGGTGACGGCGACCGCAATTTGATCATCGGGAAGGGTATTTTCGTCACCCCGTCGGATTCTCTCGCCATGCTTGCCGCCAACGCCCGCCTGGCGCCGGGCTACAAGAAAGGCTTGAAAGGCATCGCCCGTTCGATGCCGACCAGCGGGGCCGCCGACCGCGTCGCCGAAAAACTCGGCATCGGCATGTATGAGACGCCGACCGGCTGGAAATTCTTCGGCAATCTGCTCGATGCCGGCATGGCGACGATCTGCGGCGAGGAAAGTGCCGGCACCGGCTCCAACCATGTGCGCGAGAAGGACGGCCTGTGGGCCGTGCTCCTGTGGCTCAACATCCTCGCCGCGCGCGGCGAGAGCTGTAAGCAGATCGCCACCGAGCACTGGGCGACCTACGGCCGAAACTACTATTCGCGCCATGACTACGAGGAAGTCGAGAGCACGCGCGCCAATGCGCTGATCGACGAACTGCGCGCCAAGCTCGGCTCATTGCCGGGCACCAGCGTGCGCGGCCTGAAGATCGCCAAGGCGGACGACTTCGCCTATCACGATCCGGTCGACGGTTCGGTGAGCGAGCATCAAGGCATAAGGGTGCTGTTCGAAGGCGGTTCGCGCGTCGTCTTCCGGCTCTCCGGCACGGGCACCTCAGGGGCCACCTTGCGCGTCTACATCGAGCGCTACGAGCCGGACAAGGCGAGGCACGATCTCGATACGCAGAAGGCGCTCGCCGACCTGATCGCGGCAGCGGATGACATCGCGGGAATCAGGAGCCACACCGGCCGCAACAAGCCGAGCGTGATTACTTGAGCGTGGCGGAGTGCTCCCTTCCTTCTCCCCTTATGGGGTCCGAAGGACGGGGCGAGACCCGTGGCTCGCCCCAGGGCGGTGGATCGGCGCGTAGCGCCGAGATGGTTGAGGGGTGCGTGACAGATCGCCGCCGGTGCCAAGCTGGAACCCCCCTCATCCGTCCTCTTCGGCGACACCTTCTCCCACAAGGGGAGAAGGGGAAACCTGCATGACTTCACTCGGCGCCACCGTCGCCCAGGACGGCATCCGCTTTGCCGCCTGGTCGTCGTCGGCCCGTCGCCTTTGGGTCTCGATCTTCGACGAACAGCGAAACCGCGAACTTGACCGGCTGGAGCTGAAACCGGAAGGAGAGGGGGTGCATGCACTCTTCGTCTCCGGCCTTGCCGAGGGCACCCGCTACGGTTTCCGTGCCGATGGCGACTACGCGCCCGAGCGCGGATTTTGGTTCGACCCCGACAAGCTGCTGACTGATCCCTACGCCATCGAAATCGACCGACCCTATGCCTGTCACTGGCGCCTCGCTGCGCGCCGCAACGAGGGTGCCGACACCGCGCCGCTGATGCCGAAGGCCGTGGCGAAAGCCCTGCACACGGCTGTGCCTGTGCTGCCGCCGCTGTTCCGTCCCGGCGGCCTGATTTACGAAGTGCCGGTGCGCGCCTTCACCAAGCTGCATCCGGATGTGCCGGAAAGCCAGCGCGGCACGATCGCCGCACTTGCTCATCCGGCTGTCATCGAGCACCTGCAAAGGCTCGGCGTCTCCGCCGTCGAACTGATGCCGGTGACCGCGTCGATCGACGAGCGGCATCTGCCGCCGCTCGGGTTGAGCAACGCCTGGGGCTACAATCCTGTCACCTTCATGGCGCTCGACCCGCGCCTGGCGCCTGGCGGCCTGGCCGAATTGCGCGACACCGTTGCCGCGCTGCGTGCAGCCGGCATCGGCACCATTCTCGACCTCGTCTTCAACCATACGGGCGAAAGCGACAGGCTCGGTCCGACATTGTCGCTGCGCGGCCTCGACAATCAGGCCTATTACCTGCACCAGCCGGATGGCAGGCTGGTCAATGACACCGGCACGGGCAACACGGTCGCGTGTGACCACCCGGTGGTGCGGGAAATGGTGCTCGACACGCTTCGCCATTTCGTCCGCCGCGCCGGCGTCGACGGCTTTCGTTTCGACCTGGCGCCAGTGCTGGGGCGCGTCAACGGCGCATTCGAAGCGCAAGCGCCGTTGCTGAAGATGGTGCGGGAGGATGCGCTGTTGGCCGGCCGTGTGTTGATCGCCGAACCCTGGGACATCGGCCCCGACGGCTATCAGCTTGGCAATTTTCCGCCGCCTTTCCTCGAATGGAACGACCGCTATCGCGACGATGTCAGGCACTTCTGGCGCGGCGATGCCGACGGTGTCGGCGTGCTCGCCACACGGCTTGCCGGCTCGTCCGATATTTTCGGCAGGGCTGGGCAGCCGACCAGCCGAAGCGTCAATTTCATCGCTGCGCATGACGGCATGACGCTGGCCGACATCGTCGCCTATGAGGAGAAGCACAACGAGGCCAATGGCGAGCAGAACCGCGATGGCCACAACGAGAACCTGTCCTGGAACAACGGCGCCGAGGGCGAGACGGACGACGCAGCAATCAGGAAGGCGCGCTTCAGCGACCAGTGTGCGCTGCTCGCCACGCTGTTCGCCTCGCGCGGCACCATCATGCTGACATCAGGCGACGAATTCGGCCGCAGCCAGCAAGGCAACAACAACGCTTATGCGCAGGACAACGCCATCACCTGGCTCGACTGGGCAGGCCGCGACCAGGCGCTGGAAGGCTACGCATGTGCGCTGGCCGCGTTGCGCCGCACTGTGCCGGCGCTCTCCAATACGCATTTCCTCACCGGACAGCCGCTGGCGGGTTTGGACACGCCCGACGTCGCCTGGCTCACGGAGACGGGGGCGCCGCTCGGCGAGGCGGAGTGGAACGATCCCGCCCGGCATCGCCTCGTCATGCTGCTCGGCGGCGTGGATGGCCGGCTTGCCGTCATGATCAATGGCGATCGCCGCCAATGCATCTTCACTTTGCCCGCGCGAGACGGATTTCAATGGCATCCCGCCATCGAAGCACAAGCAGTTGATCTTTCTCGCGCGCTGCCGGGCCGCAGCGTGAATTTCATGATCGAGCGCAGGGCAGAATGGCCGACACAGGGAAAGGATCGTGATGGCTGACGATAATGCCGAGCGGCCGGCCGACTGGTGGCGCGGCTGCGTCATTTACCAGGTCTATCCGCGTTCCTTCCAGGACACGACCGGCGACGGCAGCGGCGATCTCCCCGGCATCACATCAAGGCTCGCCCACATCGCCTCGCTCGGTGCGGATGCTGTCTGGCTTTCGCCCTTCTTCAAGTCGCCGATGGCCGATATGGGCTACGACGTGTCGGACTATCGCGACGTCGATCCGATGTTCGGGACGTTGGAGGATTTCGACATTCTGGTTGCCGGAGCACACCGGCTCGGCCTGAAGATCGTCATCGACCAGGTGCTGTCTCATTCCTCCGACAGGCACGAATGGTTCGTCGAAAGCCGCGCCAGCCGCGACAATCCAAAGGCCGACTGGTATGTGTGGGCCGACGCCAGGCCCGATGGCGGCGCGCCCAACAACTGGCTGTCGGTCTTCGGCGGCCCCTCATGGGAGTGGGATGCGACCCGCCGGCAGTACTACCTGCACAATTTCCTCGCTTCGCAGCCGGATCTCAATTTCCACAATCCCGAGGTCCAGGACGCGCTCCTGGATACGGTGCGGTTCTGGTTGGAGCGCGGCGTCGACGGCTTCCGGCTGGACACCGTCAACTACTACGTCCACGACCGCTGGCTGCGCAGCAATCCGCCCTTGGCGTCAAGCGTTGCGGGCACCAATACCGAGACCAACACCTACCTCTACCAGGAGCACCTGTTCGACAAGACGCAGCCCGAAAACCTGGCGTTCCTGCGGCGCTTTCGGGCGCTGCTCGACGAGTACGGGGATCGCGCCGCCGTCGGCGAAATCGGCGATGAGGGGCGCTCCCTGCAGACGCTGGCCACCTACACCTCCGGCGGCGACAAGCTGCAGATGTGCTACACCTTCGATCTGCTCGGCCCGCAATTTTCGGCGGCGCATGTGCGTGGCTGTGTCGAGGCTTTCGAAAATGCTGTCGCCGAGGGCTGGGTCTGCTGGGCGTTTTCCAACCATGACGTCGTGCGCCATGTCAGCCGCTGGACGCGGACGGGCGGCGATCCCGACGTGGTGGCCAAATTCTCGATCATGTTGCTCTCGTGCCTGCGTGGCTCGATCTCACTCTACCAAGGCGAGGAGCTCGGTTTGCAGGAGGCGGAACTTGCCTATGAGGACCTGCGCGATCCTGTCGGCATCCGCTTCTGGCCCGGTGTGAAGGGAAGGGATGGTTGCCGCACACCCATGGTCTGGGAGTCCGGCGCCGACAATGCGGGCTTCTCCACCGGTAAACCCTGGCTGCCGGTGCCGGAAAGCCATCGCGCTCGCGCGGTCGATGTACAGAGCGGCGATGAGCAATCGGTACTTTCCGCCTACCGTTCGGCGTTCGCCTTGCGCAAGCGGCATCCAGCGCTGGTCGGCGGTTCGATCCGCTTTCTCGACGCCGAAGGCGACGTGCTGGCCTTTGTCCGCGAGCGTGGCGATGAGAGGCTGCTTTGTGCCTTCAATTTCGCCGGGGAACCGGCCAATTGGCCGCTGCCGCAAGACTTAGCAGTGGTTGCGAAACTTGGCGGCGATGCCTCGCTCGCCAGAGAAGCTGTGCTTTTGCTGCCGGCACTCGGATGCTTTCTTGGACAGCTTGCCTGATTCAGCACGGTGCCGGCCACCTTACTGGACAAGCACGGCACGTCCGCACGTTGTGCCGGTGACCCGGACGTCGGCTTCACCGAGGTTGCCGAGCCCGGGAACATTGGCCATGGCGGTGGCGATCTGGCCGACTGTACCTTCGAGGCCAGAACGTCCGAATAGGTCAGCCCCGTCAGAGGTTCTGAACCATGCCGCCGAGCATGCCAAAGTTCGCATGCAAAAAGCGAAAACTCTAGGCGCACCTGGAAGTGCGTATGATTGAAAAGCTGCGCTAATTTAGCCGCGGCTTCTTTGATTCCTGGCTATTGACTTAGGGTCAATCAGTACTCGGTTGAAAAGAGCTTGCCGCCTGTCTAGTCTCCTGCCACCAGCCGACGGAGGGAACCGGCGGCGCGCTCAAAGGGGCCAGACATCGGTCCCGGGGCGTCAACACGCAAAGGCGCGCCGTTGGCAGCGCCGACAGGGAGAAACTTCATGCTGAAAAACATGCTGAAGGCGACGGCATTCGCCACGACCATGGCGCTGGCCGCCGGAACATTCTACACGCCGGCCTTTGCCGAGGTCGTCTACAACAGGGGCACTGCTGCCGAATCCGAGTCGGTTGATCCGCACAAGACCTCGACGGTCTATGAAGCCAACGTCTTGCGCGACCTGTTCCAAGGGCTGGTGATGCAGGACGAGAAGGCCAACGTCATCCCCGGCGCCGCCGAGAGCTGGACGGTGTCGGATGACGGCACCGTCTACACCTTCAAACTCAGGAAGGACGGCCAGTGGTCCGACGGCAGCCCGGTGACGGCCGAAGACTTCGTCTTCGCTTTCCGTCGCCTCGAAGACCCGGCCACGGCCGCCGAATATGCCTCGATGCTCTATCCCGTCAAGAACGCCGAGGAAGTCAACACCAAGAAGGGCAAGCCCGAGGACATGGGCGTCAAGGCGATCGACGCAACAACCCTTGAAGTGACGCTGAAAGCGCCGACGCCCTATTTCCTCGAAATGCTGACCCACCAGGCGACCTATCCGGTCAACAAGGCGTCCATGGACAAGCTCGGCGCCGACTGGATCAAGCCGGGCAATCTCGTTTCCAACGGCCCCTATACGCTGGCCGAGTGGGTTCCCAACGATCACATGAAACTGGTCAAGAATCCGAAATTCTGGGATGCCGGAAGCGTCAAGATCGACGTCGTCAACTACATCCCGACAGAGGATCGCTCGTCGGCGATGAAGCGCTTCGAGGCCGGCGAACTTGACAGCTATGACGATCTCCCGACCGAGCAGCTAGCCGACCTCAAGGCCAAGTTCGGTGACCAGATCAAGGTGGGGCCGTATCTCGGCACCTATTACTACGCGATCAAGACCGACAAGAAGCCTTGGGACAATGTCGAGCTGCGCAATGCCATCTCGATGGCCATCGACCGTGATTTCATCGCCGAGAAGGTCTGGCAGAACTCAATGCTGCCGGGCTATTCGATGGTCCCTCCGGGCATCGAGGGCTACACGCCGGCAATGGCCAAATATGCCGACATGTCGCAGATCGACCGTGAGGACGCAGCCAAGAAGATACTCGAGAAGCTCGGCTACACGCCGGAGCATCCGCTGAAGATGGAGATCCGCTACAACACGTCGGAGAACCACAAGAATACCGCGGTCGCCATCCAGGAACAGCTGAAGCCGCTCGGCGTCGACGTCACGCTGCTCAACACCGACACCAAGACCCACTACTCCTTCCTCGAGCAGAGGGGCGACTATGACGTGGCGCGCGCCGCCTGGATTGCCGACTACAAGGATCCGGAAACCTTCCTGGGCATCTCGCGCAAGGCCAGCGGCAACAACTATTCGGTCTATGACAGCCCGCAATACGAGGCGGCCATGGACAAGGCGGCCGCCGCCGGCGGCAAGCCGGAAGAGCGCATGAAGGAACTCGCCGCCGCCGAACGTATCCTCGTCGACGACGTCGGCCAGATTCCGCTTCTCTACTATAGCTATCACGATATCGTTTCCCCGAAGCTGCACGGCTTCGTCGACAACGTCATGGACGTGCACCCGTCCCGCTTCATCTCCAAGGACTGAAAACCTTGATCGACCCGCCGCCCGTTCAGGACGGCGGTTCGATCTGTCGTCGCATGGGGTCCGAAAGTCGAAATCGATTTTCGCAGGCCGCGGTGCGAAGATGAGAGGTGCCAGAGCGCTGCGGGCGTCCGGTTGGATGCCCGTCACCCTGGCCGAAGCAGGGCACCGCCGATGCTACGCTACATTTTCAGGCGGCTTCTGACCGCCATTCCAACGCTATTCGTCATCGTGACCCTGGCGTTCTTCCTGATGCGCGTCGCACCGGGCGGCCCGTTCAACCAGGAGCGGGGCCTGAGCCCCGAGATCAGGGCCAATCTTGAAGCCCAGTTCGGGCTCGCCGACCCGCTCTGGCTGCAATATGTCCACTATCTCGGCAATCTCCTGCGCGGCAATTTCGGCCCGAGCTACAATATGCCGGACTTTACCGTCACCGAGCTTTTCGCCAAGGGCCTGCCTATTTCCATTCAGCTCGGCGCCTCCGCGCTGATCTTGGCGCTGCTGCTCGGCAGCGTGCTCGGTACCATTGCGGCGCTCAACCAGAACAAACTTGGCGACTACACGGTGATTGCGCTGGCAACCGCGGGCAGCACCATCCCGACCTTCGTCATCGCGCCGGTGATCCAGCTTGTGTTCGGATTGACCTGGAAGCTGTTGCCGATCGGCGGCTGGGGCGATGGCGCGCTCATCAACAAGATCGGTCCCGTGCTGACGCTTGCCCTGCCGCAGATCGCCATCGTCGCCCGCCTGATGCGCGGCTCGATGATCGAATCGCTGCGCTCGCATCACATCCGCACGGCGCGCGCGCTCGGCCTGTCCGACTGGTCGGTGGTGGTCAAGCACGCGCTGCGTGGCGCCGTCCTGCCGATCGTCTCCTTCACCGGTCCGGCTGCCGCCGCACTGCTCACCGGCTCGATCATCGTCGAGACGATCTTCTCCATTCCCGGCGTCGGGCGCTACTTCGTCGATGCCGCGCTCAACCGCGACTACACGCTGGTGATGGGGACAGTGGTGGTCATCGCCATCTTCACCATCGTCTTCAACCTGATCGTCGACGTCATGTATGCCGTGGTCGATCCGAGGGTGCGCTATGACTGATATCGCGATCGCCGCACCGGTCGTCGGCCGTTCGCTGTGGGGCGACGCCTGGGCGCGCCTCAAGGCCAACCGCGCCGCCATGTTCAGCCTCTATTACCTGATCCTGATCGCTGTGATCAGCGTGTTCGGACCCTGGTTCGTGCCGCACCAATACACCACCATCTATGGTGATTATGTGCGTACGCCGCCGAGCCTGTCGGCCTATCCGAAGGCGGACATGATCGAGACCGCGCTCGATGAGGCGATCAGGCGCATGCGTGTCGACATTAAGGACTGGCGCCAGGACGGCAATCGCGTCTTCGTGACCGTCACCTCCAGCAAGGCGATCGACGACCGCAACATCCGCTATCTCGACCGGTCCGACGCCTTCGACGACACCAGGATCGAAAGCAAGTCGCCCGATGGCCACGAAGCGACGATGAGCGCCTCGGTCAAGCAGCAGTATTTTCTTTTCGGCACCGACAACACCGGCCGCGATCTGTTGTCGCGGACGCTGATGGCCGGGCGCGTTTCGCTGGCCATCGGTCTGCTCGCCGGCGTCGTGGCCGTGGCCATCGGCGTGCTCTACGGCGCCACTGCCGGCTTTGCCGGAGGCAGGGTAGACGAGGTGATGATGCGCATCGTCGACGTGCTTTATTCGCTGCCCTTCATCTTCTTCGTCATCATGCTGGTGGTGTTCTTCGGTCGCAACTTCGTGCTGATGTTCCTGGCGGTCGGCGCCGTGCTGTGGCTCGACATGGCCCGCATCGTGCGTGGCCAGGCGCTGTCCATCCGCCGGCAGGAATATGTCCAGGCGGCCGAGGCCATGGGCGTCGGCCAGCGCGGCATCCTTTTGCGCCACGTCATTCCCAACCTGCTCGGGCCGGTGGTGATCTACATGACGCTGCTGGTGCCGCAGGTCATTATCCTGGAGAGTTTTCTGTCGTTCCTCGGGCTCGGCATCCAGGAGCCGATGACCAGTTGGGGCGTGCTGATCTCGGTCGGTGCCAAGAACATCGGCACCGCCAACTGGCTGCTTCTGTTCCCTGCCTTCTTCCTGGTCTCCACCTTGTTCGCCCTGAACTTCGTCGGCGACGGCCTGCGCGATGCGCTCGACCCCAAGGACCGCTAAGATGGACACAGCAGAGACCATTCTCAGCGTAAAGGATCTTCGGGTGCGCTTCCGCACCCTCGACGGCGCGGTCGAGGCGGTGAAAGGCATCAACATCCACGTCAAGGCGGGCGAAACCGTCGCCGTGGTCGGCGAATCCGGCTCCGGCAAAAGCCAGACAATGATGGCGGCGATGAGCCTGCTGGCCTCCAATGGAGAAGCCACTGGCAGCGTCGATTATCGCGGCCGCAATCTTCTGACGCTAAGCAAATCCGAGCTGAACAGGGTCCGTGGCCGCAAGATCAGCATGATCTTCCAGGAGCCGATGACCTCGCTCGATCCGCTCTATTCGATCGGCAACCAGCTGATCGAACCGATTCGCCGGCACCGGGGCTTGAATGCGGCGCAAGCGCGCGAGGAGGCGCTCAAGCTGCTCAGGCTGGTGCATATTCCGGATCCCGAACGGCGCATGAAATCCTATCCGCACGAAATGTCGGGGGGCCAGCGCCAGCGCGTCATGATCGCCATGGCGTTGGCAAACGATCCCGACATCCTGATTGCCGACGAACCGACGACGGCGCTCGACGTCACCATCCAGGCGCAGATCCTCATGCTTCTGGCTGAGCTGCAGCGCAAGCTCGGCATGGCGATCGTCTTCATCACCCACGATCTCGGCATCGTGCGGCGCTTTGCCGACCGGGTCTACGTCATGCGATCCGGCGAGGTGGTGGAGGAGGGGGACGCGCAAGCGATCTTCGCCAGTCCCCAGCATGCCTACACCAAGATGCTGCTGGCGGCCGAGCCGACCGGAACGAAGGCGCCGCCGCCGGCCAACGCGCCGGTCCTGCTCGAAGGCAGAAACGTCGAGGTCACCTTCCGTATCGGCGGCGGCTTTCTGGCCGGCGAGCCGCTGATGCTGCGCGCCGTCGACCGCATCTCGATCAGGCTGAGGCGCAATCAGACGATCGGCATCGTTGGTGAATCAGGCTCGGGAAAGTCGACGCTTGGCCGCGCTTTGCTGCGGCTGCTGCCGAGCGACGGCATCATCCGCTTCGGCGACCGCGATATCTCGACCGCCGACCGCCAGTCGATGCGGCCGCTGCGGCGTCAGTTGCAGCTGGTCTTCCAGGATCCGTTCGGTTCGCTGTCGCCGCGCATGACCATCGGCCAGGTCATCACCGAAGGGTTGCTGGTGCATGAACCGAACCTCTCGGGCAAGCAGCGCGACCAGCGCGCCGTCGAGGCGCTGCGCGAAGTCGGCCTCGATCCCAACTCGCGCAATCGCTATCCGCACGAATTCTCAGGCGGCCAGCGCCAGCGCATCGCAATCGCCCGCGCCATGATCCTCAAGCCCAAGCTGGTGGTGCTGGACGAGCCGACCTCGGCGCTCGACCGTTCGGTGCAGAAGCAGATCGTGGAGTTGCTGCGCAAGCTGCAGGCCGACCATGAGCTGTCTTACCTCTTCATCAGTCACGATCTCGCCGTGGTGCGCGCCATGGCCGACTACATCATCGTCATGAAGCAGGGCAAGATCGTCGAGGAAGGGCCGACGGAAGACATTTTCAGCAATCCGCAGGCCAGCTACACGCAGACGCTGATGAGCGCCGCAATCGATGTCACGCGGTTTCGTTTGAGTGCGTGAGGCGAGCCCGGCAGCGGCGCCTTAGCTCAATTCGCCAGCCCTGGGCATTTGCGCGCCCTGGCGGCGGCCATGGCCGCTTGCTGCTGCTTTAGCTGGTCGATCCTGGCTGTTTCGCGATTGGCGACCGCGGCCTTGACGCTTGAGCCGCCCAGCAGCCATCTCGGAACACTGGTGCTGGCGACCTTGCCGCGCGTGATGGCTGTCTGCGAGATGCCTCTGGCGGTTTCGCCTATGGCGCTGTTCAGTTCGGCGCATGTCATCTTGTCGTAATTCGCCCGGTCGATCGATCCGCTGGTCGACGCGCAGCCTCCGACAAGGGCGAGAAGGAGCACGGGGATGAACGGCCTGCTGGCGGTCGACTGCAATTTCATGTCCACGACCTTACTCCAGCGTAAGCGACCATGGCCACCCTCCGATATGCCCGCATTCGTACGTACGCCGAAACGAACCGGGGTCATTCACATTCACGACGGTCACGAGTTCGGCCTCGGCGGAACCCTTGAAAGAGAGCCTGCGAGCCCCATCTGCGTTGACAAATATTCCTGGCTGGTTGATGGCTGAGGCGATATCCTATATCAGCGGACAGAACGAGCTTGTCATTGCGCGGCTATTGCCTAGATCGATCGTTTGTCGAAAATTTTGGATTCTTTTTGGCTGAAATGGAATAGTCATTCCATGAAAAGTTGGATCAAGAATTCAAAAGAGCCGGCAAAGGCGCTGCCGAAGGCTGACAACGTACAATCAATACTCATAAATCAGACGAAGTTTATCGGGGATGTTGTTCTAACTTCGGTTCTGGTCAGGCATCTGCGGGCAGAGTTTCCGAACGCGACGATCACCATGCTATGCCAGGCGGCGCTGGCGAAATTCGTTCTGGAGCAAGGCATCGCCGACAGCGTGGTTTCGCTCGATCGCGGCAAAATGCGCGGCTCCCCTTTCGAGCGCATGTCCGGAATGTCCAGGCTCCTGCACGATCTGAGGAAGTCGGATTATGATCTTATCATCGATCTGTCCGACTCCAAGACATCACGGCTTGTCATGCGCTTCGTCAAGGCGCCTTTTCGCGTAGGCTATGTTCCATCGGAGCAGCCCCTGAAATTCTGGGAGCGCCAAAGCGCCAACATCTTTGCCGCCACATACGGCCATGGCGGTGAGCATTATCTGCATCGGTACCTGTCGCCGCTGTTTGCCCTTGGCATTCCTGTGACCGATCCTATCCCGTCCCTCAAGCCAACCGAATCCGGTTCGCGTCAGGCAAAACAGTTGCTTGCCCGACACGAATTGGAAAGGAAATCGTTTGTCGCCGTCCATGCCGGCGCCAGTTTCCCAGGGCGTTGCTGGCAGCCGGACCGTTTCGCTTCGGTCCTGGGAGAGATTTACCGGCGAAAGGGTCTGCGGGCAGTCATCGTTGGCGGCCCCGACGAGGCAGGTATCGCAGGCAAGGTGTTGGATGCGGCAACATCGCCGATCGTGAATCTCGTTGGCCAGGCACCCCTGACAACCCTTTTGCCCCTGCTGGGCGAGGCCCTGATCTTCCTTGGCAACGAGAGCGGACCCATGCACCTGGCCGCGGCGATGAAAACGCCCGTCGTTGGCCTGTTCGGTCTGACCCAACCCGACATCTGGGGCCCTCTTGGCGTTCCTAACCGTACGCTGCAGCCTCCGATGCCATGCAAGTGCATAGCGCCGGGCCTCTGCAAGGTGGGCAATGCAGGGGGCGTTTATTGCGTTCAACGGCTTGATGCCGCCGACGTCACAAAAGCGGCAATCGAACTCATAGAACGCGTCAGCTAAAGCAATTCCAGGAAAACTGCGCAGCGGTTTTTCCGTCCGGAATTGCGTAACGCGATGAATTGGAGCAGGCGACGATCAAACATCGAGCCGCTGCAGCGGGAACAACAAACACGCCTGGCGCTTTGTTTTTCTGGTCGGAGTGGCAGGATTTGAACCTGCGACCCCCTCGTCCCGAACGAGGTGCGCTACCAGGCTGCGCTACACTCCGTGACCAGACCGCGGGCTTATAGCCGCCGCATCTGGTTCCTGCAAGCGTCAATGGCAGCACTTCTGTCGCATTTCGCCAGCTTTCTTCGCGAGCCTGTTTCAGCGCCTCGAATAAACGTCACTTAAAGGCTTCCGTGTTAGGGACCGGTCGGCAACCGTTTGCGCGATTTGTGTTTTCCAGCCGCTCGGAGATTTGCAGTCTTGACCCTCAGGATCGTTGGCGAAGCCCGGCCCAACAGTTTCGGATTCGAAACCCAAGCGCTGATCAAGGCGTCTGGCTTCCGCGAATATGACGCGCGCTGGTGGTTCGGACATCCTGCCTCGTCGCAGCCGCCGGAGCTCAATCTGATCGGCGTCCAGGCGCTGGGCATGGGACTCGGCACCTTGATTCGCCGGCTGGGTGCCGGGCCCGACATTGTCACCGACCATGATTTCCGCTCCTATTCGCTGTCCATCAAGCTGGCGCTGGTCTCCGGCCTGATGGCCGCCGGCGCACGGGTCAGGGATATCGGTCTGGCGCTGTCGCCAATGGCCTATTTTGCTCAATTCGCGCTGGACACGCCGTCCGTCGCCATGGTCACGGCGTCGCACAACGAGAATGGCTGGACCGGCGTCAAGATGGGCGCGGCGCGGCCCCTGACCTTCGGTCCGCAGGAGATGAGCGCGCTGAAGGCGATCGTGCTGGCCGGCGACTTCGACCTTCCCGGCGGCGGCGCCTATGAATTCGTCGCCGGTGTCCGTGAGATCTATCTCGACGATCTGACCAGGGATAAGCGTCTCGGCCGCGACGGCGACCGCTGCGGCGTCGTCGACAATGAGGGCAAAGAGATCTTCGCCGACAAGGTCGGCGTCATGCTTGCGCGGGATATTTCGCTGCTCCATCCGGGCTCGACCTTCGTCACCGACGTCAAGTCAACCGGGCTGTTCGCCACCGACAGCGTGCTTAAGGGCCACGGCGCCGTCATCGACTACTGGAAAACCGGCCATTCCTACATCAAGCGGCGCGTCGCCGAGCTCGGCGCCCTTGCCGGCTTTGAGAAATCAGGCCATTTCTTCTTCAACCCGCCGATCGGCCGCGGCTACGACGACGGCCTCGCCACTGCGATCGCTGTCTGTGAGATGCTCGACCGCAATCCGAAGCGTTCGATGGCGGATCTCTACCGCACGCTGCCGCTGACTTTTGGCACGCCGACCATGTCGGCGCATTGCGCGGACGAGGTCAAATACGGCGTGGTTGACCGGGTGGTGGCGGACTTCCAGGCAATGCAGCGCAAGGGCGAAGCCTTCGCCGGTCACAAGATAGCGGCGCTGATCACCGTCAATGGCGTGCGTGTGGTCGCCGAGGACGGCACCTGGGGCTTGGTGCGGGCCTCCTCCAACAAGCCGGAGCTTGTCGTGGTGGTGGAGAGCCCGGTATCGTCGCGACGGCGCCGGCAGATGTTCGAGGCCGTCGACGCCGTGCTGCGCCGCAGTCCGGAAGTCGGCGCCTACAATCAGACTTTTTGACAAGGGTGTCCATGAGCCAGCGCATCGTCAGTTTCGTCATGAGCGGCGGTGTCGGCGCGCGGCTCTGGCCGCTGTCGCGCGAGGACAATCCCAAGCAGTTCCATGACCTCTCGGGCGACGGCTCGATGCTGGCAAAGACCTTGCGCCGGCTGGCGTCACGGCCGGGGGGTGAGACGCCCATCTTCCTGATCGCTTCTGAACGGCATGCCGAGCGCGTCCATGCCGATCTCGCGGGTATAAATCTTGCCGGCGGGGGTCCAATGTTCGAGCCTGCGGGCCGCAACACTGCCGCGGCGGTGGCGCTGGCAAGCATGCGCACGCTCTCCGAATTCGGCGACGAATTGGTTCTGGTGGTGCCGTCCGATCACGAGATCTCGACCGCGCGGCAATTCTGGCAGAGCGTCGAGGCGGGCGCTGCCGCTGCCAGCGCCGGGCGGCTGGTGGTGTTCGGCATCAGGCCGACACAGCCGGAGATCGGCTACGGCTACATCGAGGTCGCCGCCGAAAGAGCAGGCGTGTTCGATGTCTCGCGCTTCGTCGAAAAGCCCGACCTTGCCACCGCGCAGGCCTATCTCGAAGCCGGCAATTTCCACTGGAACACCGGCATCTTCCTGTTTCGCGCCGGCGCGATGCGCGATGCCTTCGCGGCTTTCGAGCCGAGAATCTGGCAGGCGACCGAAGTGGCCTACAGGGCGGCGACATCGGATCTTTCCGGCCTTTACATGCCGGTGGACCTCTACGACGCCATTCCTTCGACCTCGATCGACTACGCCATCATGGAGCGGGCAAAGGACATCGCCATGGTGCCGGCCGGCTTTCGCTGGAACGATCTCGGCTCCTGGCAGTCGCTGCTCGATGTCGGACCTGCCGATGGCCAGGGCAACGTCATCGTCGGCGACGTCGTCGCCATCGACTGCGAGAATTCCTACATTCGCAGCGATGGCCGGCTGCTGTCGGCCATCGGCATGAGGGATGTCGCCATCGTCTCGACATCGGACGCGACTTTCGTCGCCCCGGTCAGCCACAGCCAGCACGTCAAGAAGATCGTCGAGCAGCTCGAAAAATCCGGCCGGCTGGAAACCCGCTTCACGCCTGCCCACGACCGGGTCATCGAAAGCGGCGCCTGGCGCCGCCGCGTCCATCATTGGCTGTTCCAGGAGACGCTGCCGCTATGGTCGACATCGGGTGTGGACGAACGCCATGGCGGCTTCCACGAGGCGCTTGGCTTCGACGCCACGCCGCTGATGAAACCCAAGCGCATGCGCACGCAGGCCCGCCAAGTCTACGCCTTTGCGGTCGCCAAGCAACGCGGCTGGGAAGGCCCGGCCGACCGGCTGATCGCCCATGGCATCGACTTCATGGCCGGCAGCGGCCGAACGGAAAGGGGTGGCTGGGTTCGTACCCTCAACATCGACGGTTCGGTCGCCGACCCGGTTGAGGATGCTTACGACCATTCCTGCGTGCTTCTGGCCCTCGCGCATGCCCATATATCGGGCCATCCGGGCGCCCTGCGGCTTGGCCAGGAGACCTTCGACTTCCTCGATGCCCACCTCGAGGACAGCCGCATGACGGGCTTCCTCGAGACCTCGGACGGGCAGGGCGAGCGGCGCTCCAATCCACATATGCATCTCCTGGAAGCCTTCCTCGCCTGGCATCAGGCGACAGGCGAGCGCGCCTATCTGCGCCGCGCGGCGCGTATCATCGACTTGTTCCGCAGCCATTTCTTCGATCCCGAAAGCTGGACCTTGGGTGAATATTTCGACGCCGAATGGAAACCTGCCTCCGGCGAGAAAGGGACCCGGACCGAGCCCGGCCATCATTTCGAATGGGCCTCGCTGCTTGTCGATTTCGCCGCCCGCAGCGGCCAGACCGAACTCGCCGGCTTCGCCCGCAAGCTCTATGCCTCGGCCGTCGCCAACGGTCTCAACCGCGCCACCGGGCTTGCCTATGGCGCCGTGTCACGCCAGGGCCTGCCGATCGACCAGACATCGCGCAGCTGGCCGCAGGCGGAGGCGGTGAAGGCGGCAATGGCGCTGGACGGCTCCGGCGGGCCGGACCTCAAGCCCGAGATCGAGGCGCGCGTCGGCCGGCTGTTCCGCTGGCACATCGATCCGGCACCGCTGGGTCTCTGGATCGACCGCATCGACGAGCGCGGCCGCTCGCTGGCATCAGATGTGCCGGCCAGCATTTTTTATCATCTCGTCTGCGCGCTGACACAGTATCTGGATGGAACCGTGGAGAAGAGCGGCTGAGGCGAGCTAACGGTAATGTCGGCGCTGCCAATCTCCGCGCTAGCAAGAGAGATTGGCAGTCACGTCGGCTTTCGCCAATTCAATAAGGCGCCGCCACATCCCCGGTCTCGACATAAACCGCCTTCAGCTGCGAATAGAGCGCCAGCGCGGCCAGTGAATTTTCTCGCCCGATGCCGGATTGCTTGACACCGCCGAAGGGGATTTCGACCGGCGTCAGGTTGTAGGCGTTGATCCAGCACGTGCCGGCCTGCAACTCGGCGATGACACGGTGCGCGCGCGGCAGGTCGCGCGTGAACACGCCGGCCGCGAGGCCGAACTCGGTGTCGTTGGCGCGCTCGACCACCTCGTCCTCGCCGTCGAATTTCAGCACGCTCATGACAGGCCCGAAGATTTCCTCGCGCGCGATGCGCATGCTGTCGATCACCCCGGTGAACACCGTCGGCTCGACGAAGAAGCCGTCTTCAAAACCTTGCAGCGAAGGCACGTTGCCGCCGCAGGCGAGCGTGGCGCCTTCTTGCCTGCCCGCCGCGATGTAGGAGACGACCTTCTCCTGCTGTGCCTTGCTGACCAGCGGCCCCATCTGGGTTTCGCCATCGAGCGGATCGCCGATGCGGATCTTCTTGGTTCGCTCGACGAGCCGGTCGACGAAGCGGTCATGGATGCCCTTCTGGACGAAGACGCGCGTGCCGTTGGAGCAGATCTGCCCCGTCGAATAGAAATTGCCGAGCATGGCGCCGCCGATGGCATTCTCGAGATCGGCGTCGTCGAAGACGATCAGCGGCGACTTGCCGCCGAGTTCCATCGTCGCGTGCTTCATCTTCGAGCCGGCGAGCGACAGCACCTTGCGGCCGGTCGGCACCGAGCCGGTCACCGACACCTTGGCTACGACGTCGTGGCCGACGAGGCTGGCGCCGACATCGCCATAGCCTTGCACGACGTTGAACAGCCCGTCGGGCAGGCCTGCCTCGCTGTAGATCTCGGCCAGTGCCAATGCAGACAATGGCGTGTTTTCCGATGGTTTGAACACCATGGCGTTGCCCATGGCGAGCGCGGGCGCGGATTTCCAGCCGGCGATCTGGATCGGGTAGTTCCAGGCGCCTATGCCGACGCAAACGCCGAGTGCCTCACGCCGCGTGTAGGCAAAAGGTCCGCCCAGATCGACAGCCTCGCCATTGTAGGCGGCAACCGCGCCTCCGAAATATTCCAGGCAATCCGCGGCCGATGGGGCATCCGCCACCAGCGTTTCCTGGATCGCCTTGCCGGTGTCGAGCGTCTCGAGGCGGGCAAGATCGGCATTGCGGGCGCGCAAGATGTCGGCGGCGCGGCGCAGGACGCGGCCGCGCTCCACCGGCTTCAGCCGCGCCCAAGCCGGTTGCGCGGCACGCGCCGCCTCGATGGCGAGTTCCAGCACGTTCGGCGTCGCCGAGCGTAAAAGGGCGATGGTCTCGCCGGTTGCCGGATAGACGACCGGCAGTGGCGCGCCTTGCTCGTCGTCTATGTAGCGTCCGTTGACATAGTGCGATGCCGTTGGCTGGGCGCGCATGGGCTTCTCCAAATCGTCTTTCGCGGCATGCCGATCGTGCGGTTGCACGATCATGCTCTATCTGTCGGACGCCTGCCAGCGGGGATTGATCCATGGTTCCTGGTTGGAAGGCGCCAGCGGCGTGCGGCCAAGGATATGGTCGGATGCCTTCTCGCCAGTCATGATCGACGGCGCGTTGAGATTGCCGTTGGTGACGCGCGGGAAGATCGAGGAATCGGCCACGCGTAGGCCCTCGACCCCGATCACGCGGCATTCCGGATCGACGACGCTCTTGACGTCGTCGGTGCGGCCCATCCGGCAGGTGCCGCAGGGATGATAGGCGCTTTCGGCGTGATCCCTGATGAAGATGTCGAGATCGTCGTCCGACTGCACGTGGCTGCCGGGGGAAATTTCCTGGCCACGGAAGCCGTCGAAGGCCTTCTGGCCGAAAATCTCGCGCGTCAGCCTGATGCAGTGGCGGAATTCGCTCCAGTCGTCGGGATGCGACATGTAGTTGAAGTGGATCACCGGTTTCGAATTCGGATCCGGCGAGCGCAGCGTCACCGAGCCGCGCGACTTCGAGCGCATTGGCCCGACATGCGCCTGAAAACCATGCGACTTCGCCGCCGCCTTGCCGTCATAGCGCACCGCCGCCGGGATGAAGTGGTACTGGATATCCGGATAGTCGACGCCGGCGCGCGAGCGCACGAAAGCCGCCGCCTCGAAATGATTGGTGGCGCCAAGGCCGGTCTTGAAGAACAGCCACTGCGCCCCGATCATCGCCTTGGAGAACGGGTTGAGCACCGAATTCAGCGTGATCGGCTTTGTCGATTCCTGCTGGATATAAAGTTCCAGATGGTCCTGCAGGTTGCGGCCGACGCCGGGTCTATCGGCCACCACCGCGATGCCGTTTTCCCTGAGATGCTCTGCAGGCCCGATGCCCGACAGCATCAGGATTTTCGGCGAGTTGATCGACGATGCCGCGACGATCACCTCACGTCGCGCCTTAACGACTTGAATCTGTTTGCGAGCTTCGATTTCGACCCCGGTGGCGCGTTGATTCTCGATGATCACCCGTCGCGCAAAGCCCTTGACCAGGCTTACGTTTTTGCGCCTGAGCGCCGGCCTCAGATAGGCTGATGCCGCCGACCAGCGGCGGCCGCCGAAAATGGTCTGCTCCATCGGGCCGAACCCCTCTTGCCTGGAGCCGTTATAGTCGTCGGTCAGTTCGAAGCCGGCCTGGCGGCCCGCTTCGACGAAGGCGCCATAGAGCGGATTTTTCCGCGTGCCGCGCCGCACATGCAGCGGCCCGCCATGGCCCCGCCAGCCGTCCTCGCCGCCATCCGCATCTTCCATGCGCTTGAAATAGGGAAGCACGTCGGCAAAACCCCAGCCGGCGGCTCCCTGTTCGGCCCAGTGGTCGAAGTCGCGGGCGTGGCCGCGCACATAGACCATGCCGTTGATCGAGGACGAGCCTCCAATCACCTTGCCGCGCGGCGTCGCCAGCACGCGGCCGCCGAGATGCGGCTCCGGTTCGCTGGCGAAGCCCCAGTCGTAGAGGCTCATGTTGAGCGGGATCGACAGCGCCGATGGCATCTGGATCAGCGGCCCGACATCGGAGCCGCCGAATTCGATAACGATGACCGAGTGCTTGCCATCCTCCGACAGGCGATAGGCCATGGCCGAGCCGGCGGAGCCGGAGCCGATGATGACGAAATCCGCTTCAAGCATTGTTCATATGCGCCCATCGTTCATATGTGTGATGAAATCGGCGAGCGAGACATTGCCGCCGGTAGCCACCACAAGGACGGTCTTGCCGGCCACATCCACCTTGCCGCCGAGCAGTGCTGCCAGCGAGGCAGCTCCGGACGGCTCAAGCACCAGCTTCATCCGCTCGAAGGCGATTTTCATTGCCCGCCGCACCAAGGCGTCGTCGACGGTGATGCCGCGAACGCCGGCGGTTCTGACCGCCGCGAACGGCGCGTCGCCGGGCCGCCGCGACATCAGCCCGTCACAGATCGAATTCGGGGCGAGCGGCATGGTCTCGATGCTGCCATGCGCCAACGAGGCGCCCATGCCGTTGAAACCTTCGGGCTCGACGCCGATGATTTCTGTGGCGGGCGACAGGTGGTGAAAGGCGAGCGAAACGCCGCCGATCAGGCCGCCGCCGCCGACCGAGCAGAACAGCACGTCCGCCTTCGCGCCCTTGGCAGAAAGCTGCTCCAGCGCCTCCAACCCGGCACCTGCCTGGCCGGCCACGATTTCCGGATCGTCGAAGGGATGCAGCAATGTCAGCCCTTCGGTGTCGGCGATCTCGCGCGCCTTGGCGGCCGCGACTTCCTCACGCGCGCGCTCGCCGTGATCGGTAAGCACCACGCGCGCGCCGTAGCCTGCTGTGGCGTCGCGCTTGGCGGCCGGCGCGTCGATCGGCATGACGATGGTGACGGGAATGCCGAGCACCTGGCCCGCAGCCGCCAGTCCTTGCGCGAAATTGCCGGAAGAATAAGCGACGACTCCCTTCTTGACTTCGTCGGGCGACAGCCGCTTCAGCCGCCAATAGGCGCCCCGCACCTTGAACGATCCCGCCCATTGCAGCGATTCCGCCTTGACGAAGACGCGAGCGGCGCCGGTTTCCCTGGCGAGCGCCGCCGATTCCAGCAGCGGCGTGATCTGCGTCGCCTTGGCGGTGACCGCATAGGCTTGCTTCAGGTGGTCGAGTGAGGGAACAAGCGTAGTAGTCATCATTCGCCTCGCGGATACCGTTTGCTCTCCTCGAGATTGTCGAGGTTCATGTGGTTGCGCATGTAGCGCTCGGACGCTTTCTGCAGCGGTTGGAAATCCCAGGGGTAGTAGGCGCCGTTGCGCAGCGCCCGATACACGACCCAGCGGCGCGCCTGGCTTTCGCGAACCGCAGCGTCGAAAGCGGCCATGTCCCAGCGCGCCCGCACCTTGTCCATGAACGCCGCGACCAGCGGTTCGTTGGCCGGATCGGCAGCGAGGTTTTCCCGCTCCAGCGGATCGGATTGGAGATCGAACAGTTGCGGCGCATCGAGCTCGCAATGGACGAACTTGTATCGGCCCTCGCGGATAGCCACCAGAGGCGCGTATGAACCCTCAGCCGCATATTCCATCAGCACAGGCGCGCTGCGCCGCTCACCGTCGATCAGAGGCAGCAGCGACTGGCCATCGGTCCATGGCGCGACGGCATCGATGTCGATGCCGGCGAGGTCGCAAAGCGTCGGAGTCACGTCGAGATTGGAAACCGGCGCTTCGATCAGCCCGGCCGCAACGCCCCTGCCGGCAACCATCAGCGGCACCCGCGCCGAGCCCTCGAAGAAGCTCATCTTGAACCATAGGCCGCGCTCGCCGAGCATGTCGCCATGGTCGGAGCAGAACAGGATGGTGGTGTCGTCGAGCATGCGCGTCCGCTTGAGGACGTCCAGGAGCTCGCCGAGCTTGTCGTCGACATAGGAAATATTGGCGAAATAGCCGCGCCGCGAACGGCGCACCTGCTCAGGGGTGATCTGGAACGAAGGATAATCGCTGGCGACATACAGCCGCTGCGAATGCCTGTCCTGTGCGTCATACGCGATAAAGCCGGTTTCCGGGTCGAGCGCCTGGCAATTTTCGTAGAGATCCCAGTACTGCTTGCGCGCGACGTAGGGGTCGTGCGGATGCGACAGCGAAACGGTCAGGCACCATGGCCGGCGCTCCTCATCGTCCTGTTCGCGGGAAAGCTGATAGAGCTTCTGCGTGGCGAGGAACACGACCTCGTCGTCATATTCCATCTGGTTGGTGGTTTCCGCGATGCCGGCCCCGGTCACCGAACCCAGATTGTGATACCACCAGTCGATGCGCTCGCCGGGCTTGCGATAGTCCGGCGTCCAACCGAAATCGGCGGGGTAGATGTCCGTGGTCAGCCGTTCCTCGAAGCCGTGCAACTGGTCCGGCCCGACGAAGTGCATCTTGCCCGACAGGCAAGTATGGTAGCCGGCGGCGCGCAGATGATGAGCGAATGTCGGGATCGACGAGGCGAACTCGGCGGCGTTGTCATAGACTCCGGTGCGCGACGGCAACTGGCCGCTCATGAACGAGGCACGGCCGGGCGCACAGAGCGGCGAGCCGGTGTAATTGTTGCGGAAGCGCGCCGAGCGGGCGGCCAATGCCTTCAGATGCGGCGCGTGCAGGAAGTCAGCCGGCCCGTCGGGAAAGAAAGTTCCGTTGAGCTGATCGACCATGACGACCAGGAAATTTGGTTGCTTGCGTGTCACTGCGTCTGCCGTCCGCTGAGTTTCGTTTCGAGATAGTCTTCGACCAATGCGATCGCGGTCGCGGCATCGGGCACGCCGTCCTTGAGCGCCCGCCTGATGTAGAGCCCGTCGATCATTGCCGCCGTCGCTTCGGCGACGCGATCGGCCTCGGCTCGGGACAGGATGCCGGCCAGCCCGCTCATCAGGTTCGAATGCAGCCGCCGCGCATAAATCCTGAGCAGCCGGCGCAGCGCCGCCGATTTTTGTGCCTCGACATAGAAGGCGAGCCAGGCGGCGATCGTTTCGGCCCGGAACTGGATGTCGGAGAAATTGACGGCCACCACAGCCGAGACCCGTTCGCGGGGGGAACCAGCGGACTGGAGCGCGCGCCGCATGTCCGTGTTCAGTTCGGCCAGGATGTGGCGCATCGTCGCGAACAGCAGTTCATCCTTGGCGCCAAAATAGTGATGGGCAAGCGCCGATGACACGCCGGCGCGCCCGGCGATCTCCGACATCGTCACGTCAAGCGAGCCGCGCTCGCCGATCGCCGAGATCGTTGCGTCGATGAGCGCCTTGCGGCGCAGTGGCTCCATTCCGACTTTCGGCATGCCGTTCCCGATGTTTGCCGAAGATTATTTTTTATTGACGGGTCAATCAACAAAAATCGGGCGAGGCGAATAACCAATTATCCATTCTGGCCCATCCCAGGGACTGGAAAACGGTTCATTATTGAACAATATTGAGTGCTCATGCCGCGACATGACGTGTTAGGCTTCGCGGCAAACGGAGGTTGTCATGACCGCATGCATCGTCGGCTGGGCGCATTCCCGCTTCGGTAAACTCGAAGGCGAGACGCTGGAGAGCCTGATCGTCAAAGTGGCAACGGAGGCGCTTGACCATGCCGGCATTGGTCCGGACGATGTCGACGAGATCGTGCTCGGGCATTTCAACGCCGGCTTTTCCGCGCAGGATTTCACCGCCAGCCTTGTCCTTCAGGCCGACGACCGGCTGCGCTTCAAGCCGGCGACGCGCGTCGAGAACGCCTGTGCCACCGGTTCGGCCGCGGTCAGGCAAGGCATCCGCGCCATCGATGCCAATGCCGCCCGCATCGTGCTGGTGGTCGGCGCCGAGCAGATGACGACGACGCCCGGTCCCGAGATCGGCAAGAACCTGCTCAAGGCCTCGTATCTCCCCGAAGACGGCGAGACGCCGGCAGGCTTTGCCGGCGTCTTCGGGAAGATCGCGCAGGCCTATTTCCAGCGCTATGGCGACCAGTCCGACGCGCTTGCCATGATCGCCGCCAAGAACCACAAGAACGGCGTCGACAACCCCTATGCACAGATGCGCAAGGATTTCGGTTACGAGTTCTGCCGCCAGGAGAGCGAGAAGAACCCTTTCGTAGCCGGTCCCTTGAAGCGCACCGACTGCTCGCTGGTCTCTGACGGTGCCGCCGCGCTTGTTCTCACCGACACCGCAACCGCCCTGAAGATGCGCCGCGCCGTCACCTTCCGCGCCAATGAGCACGTGCAGGATTTCCTGCCGATGTCGAAGCGCGACATCCTGACCTTCGAAGGTTGTGAGCAGGCCTGGAGCCGGGCGCTGAAGAAGGCCGGCGTGACGCTTGACGACCTCTCCTTCGTCGAGACGCATGACTGCTTCACCATCGCCGAATTGATCGAATATGAAGCCATGGGCCTGGCGAAGCCCGGCGAGGGCGCCAAACTGGCGCTGGACGGCACGACCGCAAAGGACGGACGGCTGCCGGTCAACCCTTCCGGCGGGCTGAAGGCAAAGGGCCATCCGATCGGCGCCACCGGGGTGTCGATGCATGTGCTGAGCGCCATGCAGCTTGTCGGCGAGGCCGGCGGCATCCAGGTGCCGGGCGCCAAACTCGGCGGCATCTTCAATATGGGCGGTGCGGCGGTCGCCAATTACGTTTCCATTCTCGACCGGATTCGGTAAAAGCGACCCGCATCCGCGGGGGCAACATGACAAATCCGGTTCTGATCGAAGTTCTGCGTGGCGCCATCGTCGAGAGCGCCCACCGAGGCGCTGTCGCGGTTTTCGGCGCCGATGGCAAGCCGGTTCTGGAGATCGGCGACACATCGCGGCCGGTGTTTCCGCGCTCCGCGGTCAAGGCGATCCAGGCGCTTCCGCTGGTCGAGACGGGGGCTGCCGATGCCTATGGCTTCGGCAACCGCGAACTGGCGCTGGCCTGTGCCTCCCATTCGGGCGAACCGGCCCATGTCGAACTGGCCAGGTCGATGCTCGCCAGGGCCGGGCTGGACGGGTCGGCGCTTGAATGCGGCACGCACTGGCCCTCAAACCATGATGCGGAGATAACACTTGCGCGTGCCGGCGGCTCGCCCAGCGCGCTGCACAACAACTGCTCCGGCAAGCATTCGGGCTTCCTCTGCACCTGCGTCCACGCGGGCATCGCGCATCGCGGCTATGTCAGGGCGGATCACGCCTTGCAGGAAATGGTGCGCGACGCTATGCAAGCGGTAACGGGAGCCCGCCACGGCGCCGACGAGCGCGCGACCGATGGCTGTTCGATCCCGACCTACGCGGTGCCGCTCAGGAGTTTCGCACTGGGCTTTGCCCGGATGGCGACCGGGACGGGTTTTGCACCGGTGCGAGCCAAAGCTGCAAACCGTCTGCTGGCCGCCTGCATGGCAGAGCCGTTCTTTGTTGCCGGAACGGACCGCGAAGACGTCGCGTTGATGGAAGCCGCCCCCGGGCGGATTTTTGCGAAAGGCGGCGCTGAAGGCGTTCATTGTGCCGCAATTCCCGAACTCGGTCTCGGCATCGCGCTCAAATGCGACGATGGCGCCAGCCGTGCCAGTGAAGTTATGGTTGCTGCCATCCTCGCAAGGCTGTTGCGCGCGGACGAAGCCCTGGCGGCGAAGCTGCTCGAAATGGCAAACGCACCCATCGAAAGCCGGATCGGCGCCAAGGTCGGAGCGCTCAGGCCAACGGCGGCGCTGGCCTGAAAAGAGCAGGGCTCAACTGACGTGATTGCGCTCGACCGTCAGGTGCGTAAAGCCGGTCTTGTCCGATGATGTCAGATCGCCTGTCGCCGGCTCGGCCCAGCGCTGCCCGACAATGGCGCCGTTGCGCGCTCCGTCGATGACATTGTCGGAGATGATGGCGGTTCCGGCACCGTCGACCACGCTGACCACGATGCCGGTGCCCGCCTTGCGGATGATGTTGCCGGTGGCCACGACATTGCGTAGATACGGTCCCCAGCCGATCTGCATGCCGTAGAGCGGCGCGTTCTCGACGACATTGTTGGACACGGTGGTGTCGGCCTCGACGCCGATGCCGACGCCGAAACCGGGCGGGTCGGCGGGGTAGGGGCCAGATGTCGACAGATTGCGCACGATATTGCCGGAGCAAACACCCATGCGGCCCCCTTCGTTGAAATTGACGATCGAGATGCCGTTGGCGGCCCCATCGACGACGTTGTTGCTGATGACGGCGCCCTCGAACGAGAATTCGGAGTAGACCGCGGTCTCGCCGGAGCGCATGCAAGTGTTGCCCGATACCTGCAGATTGCTGGCGCTGTTGGCGCGAATGGCCGAGAATGCGCAGTCCGAAACGATATTGCCGGAGATGATCACGTTGGCGGCGCGGAAGGCATTGATGCCGTTGCCGTTCTGGCCTGTGCCGCCGCCGCGCGCCGCGATGCGTTCGACCCGGTTGCCGGTGACGATGGTGCCGTCCTCCGCCGCCTGCCAGCGGTGCACGAGGATGCCGCCATTGGCGCAGTCGGAGACGGTGTTGCCTGTGATCGCCAGCCCTGCGGCCTCGACCGAATAGATGCCGGCGTCCGCCGCTCCGGATATTTCCGTGCGCTCGACCCGGCCCGCCGCGTGCTCGAGCGCCAGTCCGTTCTTGCCGCTGCCGGTTATCTGGCAATTGTCGACGATGAGATGCGCCACGCGGCGCAGATCCAGCAGTCCTTGCGCGTAGTCGCCCATCGAGCGGTTTGAGCCGTCGAGGACTATGCCGCTGAGCTCGATGTGATCGGCTTGTTCGGCCATGAACAGGTGGCCGTCGCCACCATAGACGATGCGTGTTGCGCCAGGCACGCCGGTAAGGCGCACCCGGCCGGGCAGCGTCAGGTTGGACACGACGTAGGTGCCGGGCTGCAGGAACACCGGCATATCGCGATCGCCGGCCTCGCGCAGCAGCTTGGCGAAAGCCTTGCTCTGATCGTCAAAAGTGCCGGGTTGCACGCCAAGCTCGGCGGCGTTGATCGATCCGCGCATCGAGGCTTTCTCGATGCCGGGCAAGCCCGCGGCCGCTGCCTTGCCCAGCGAAAGCCCGAACACGGCAAAACCGGCTGTCCGGACAAGCAGCTTGCGTCTGTTCAACATCGGCACAGGTCCTGGCATTTTGCCCATCCCGTGGCAGGATTCGTGCCAGCCGGGCACCTGCGTCCCCGGCGAGGGGCAATCACTTGTGAAGTCGTGAGGGCAGGCATAAGTTCAAGGAATGAGCAGAGCCTTTACCCGCGAGGAAGACAGCGAAAACGCCATCGCAGGCGTCGGCGAACGGCCGATCAGCCAACACCGCAACCTGGTGACGGAGCGTGGCCTGGCAATGATCGACGAGAATCTGGCCGATTTGCGCGACATATTGGCCAAAGCCGAGCGTCGGGGAGACCGCGAGCGTATCGCGCTGGTATCTCGCGACCTGCGCTACTGGACCGCGCGGCGCGAAAGTGCCGAGCTTTCGGTGCCCGAGCCCGGGAGCGACGTCATTCGCTTCGGCATGGGCGCCACGCTCGAAGCGGAGGACGGCAAGAAGGTGCACTGGAAGATCGTCGGCGAGGACGAGGCTGACCCGTCGAAAGGCAGCATTTCCCATGTGTCGCCAATGGCGATTGCTTTGTTTGGCAAGAAGGTCGGCGATGTCGCCACCGTCAACGGCAAGGAATGGGAAATCGTCAAGCTGAGCGCGGGCGGCTGAACCCCAACGTCAGTCCTCAGTCTTCACGATATGGTCGCGAAAGAATGCGGCGGCACCCGCTTCATCGATCTCGCCGGCGGCGATAGCCATCACGAATTCATAAAGCGTGCCGTTGTCCGCCGTCAGGACGTGACCGTTGACGATCAGGAAGGCGCCGGCGGCGACAATCGCCGTGCGTTTGTTGCCGTCGACAAAGGCATGATTTCTGGCAATGCCGAAGACATAGGCTGCTGCAAGATCTTCAATCGACGGAGTGCCGTAATTAGCCTTTTTCTGGGCCTGGGCCAGCGCCGATTCGAGTGCATTTTCATTCCGCAAACCTTGTGCGCCGCCATGCCGGCGCAATTGCTCGGCATGCATCGCTTCGACCGCGCGGCGCGACAGAAACTCCCAGTTCATTCGGCGAGCTTCTGAAGCGCGACCTTGTACTTGTCCATGACCTTGCGAGCAGCTTCCATCTGCCGCTCGAAACTATCGTCGACCGGTTTGAGGACGATGTCCTTGTCCGTTTCGAGAACCTGAAGCTGATCACCGGCTTTGAGATTCAGGCGGGCGAGTAGCTCCTTGGGCAGGATCACCCCTTCGGAATTACCGATCTTGCGAATGGTGGTGTTCATGCTGGAGTGCTCCTGTTGCAACGTCAATTATAACTCGACCGCCGCGCCGTTGCTACAGATATTATAACTTACGAATGGGAGTCGGCGCGGACACGCTCATTGCCGATAATTCACGATACCAGCAGCCGGTCGATCAGCCGCTCCGCTGCTTCCGGGATCACGGTACCGGGCGGGAAGATTTCCACCGCACCCGCTTGCAGCACGGCATCATAGTCCTGCGGAGGGATCACGCCGCCGGCAACGATCAGCATGTCGCTGTGCCCGAGCCTCTTCAGCGCATCGCTGAGTTCGGGGATGAGCGTGAGATGTCCCGCCGCCAGCGATGACGCGCCGACAATGTGCACATCCTGCTCGTGGGCGAGCTTCGCGATCTCCTCCGGTGTCTGGAACATGGCGCCGACGGTGACATCGAAGCCCAGGTCGGCAAAGGCTGTGGCGATCACCTTCTGGCCGCGGTCATGTCCGTCCTGTCCCATTTTGGCGACCAGGATGCGCGGCTTGCCGCCGGTCTTCTTTTCGAACGCGCCGATCTTCTGCTGCAGCCGGTCGACGGCCGGATTGTCGCCGAGCGCCTGGCGGTAGACGCCGGAAATCGTCTGCACCGACGCGACGTGGCGGCCAAAGACCTTTTCCAGCGCCAGCGAAATCTCCCCGACCGTCGCATTGGCGCGCGCGGCATGGATGGCGAATTCGAGCAGGTTGTCGCCACTCTCGGCCGCGCGGGAGAGCGCTGCGAGCGCATTCTCGAGCACTGCGACGTCGCGCGTGCCCTTCAGCCGCTGCAGCTTCGATAGCTGCCGGGCTCTTACCTCGGCATTGTCGATCTTCAAGACGTCGACTTCGATATCCGTACCAGGCTGGTGCGCGTTGACGCCGACCAGCATCTGCTCGCCTGAATCGATGCGCGCCTGGGTGCGGGCGGCGGCCTCTTCGATGCGCAGCTTGGGAATGCCCTTCTCGGTCGCCGCGGCCATGCCGCCGAGCGCCTCGACCTCCTCGATATGGGCAAGCGCACGCGCCGCCAGATCATGCGTCAGCCTCTCGAGATAAGCCGAACCGCCCCACGGATCGATGATGCGCGTGGTGCCGGATTCCTTTTGCAGGATCAGCTGCGTGTTGCGGGCGATACGCGCCGAATGATCGGTCGGCAGCGCCATGGCCTCGTCGAAGGAATTGGTGTGCAGCGATTGTGTATGGCCCTGTGTGGCGGCCATCGCCTCGATCATCGTACGAATGATGTTGTTGTAGGGATCCTGCGCCGTCAGCGACCAGCCAGAGGTCTGGCAGTGGGTGCGCAAGGACAGCGAACGCTCGTCCTTCGGCGCAAAATTCTTCATCATCAGGCTCGACCACAGAAGCCGCGCCGCCCTGAGCTTGGCGACTTCCATGAAGAAGTTCATGCCAACAGCCCAGAAGAAGGACAGGCGCGGGGCGAAGCGGTCGATGTCGAGCCCGGCGGCGACGCCGGCGCGGGCATATTCGATTCCGTCGGCAATCGTATAGGCGAGCTCCAGGTCCGCCGTCGCGCCGGCCTCCTGCATATGGTAGCCGGAGATCGAGATCGAGTTGAATTTCGGCATATGCCTGGATGTGTAGGAGAAGATGTCCGACACGATCCGCATCGAGGGCTTCGGCGGATAGATATAGGTGTTGCGGACCATGAACTCCTTCAGAATGTCGTTCTGAATGGTGCCAGTGAGGTCCTTCTGCGCAACGCCCTGTTCCTCGGCCGCCACAATGTAGAGCGCCATGACCGGCAGCACCGCGCCGTTCATGGTCATCGACACCGTCATCTCGCCGAGCGGAATGCCGTCGAAGAGCTGGCGCATGTCGAGGATGGAATCGATGGCCACGCCCGCCATTCCGACATCGCCGGCCACCCGCGGATGATCGCTGTCATAGCCGCGGTGCGTGGCGAGATCGAAGGCGACCGACAGGCCTTTCTGGCCGGCGGCAAGATTGCGCCTGTAGAAGGCGTTGGATTCTTCCGCGGTCGAGAAACCGGCATACTGCCGGATCGTCCACGGCTGCTGGACATACATGGTCGGATAGGGTCCGCGCACGAAGGGCGGCATGCCCGGATAGGTGTCGAGATGGGGCAGCCCCTTGAGGTCGCCCTGATTGTACAGATGTTTGACGGCAAGGCCTTCCGGCGTCATCCGCTGGCCCTTGATCTCGACACGCGCCCGCCGCGGCGGCGCCCAGCCGACCTGGCTGAAATCCGGAATCAAGAAGCGGCTCCGATCGCTTGATCGATGCGGACCGGAAACAGCGGCTCGCACATGACGATGCCTTCCGTGAAGGCAGGTCGCCGCTCCGCGGCCAGCGTCTCGACAGCGCGCTCGGTTTTCTGCGGATAGAGCGTGGCGCCGACGATGGCGCGCTCGCGGGATCGGAAGGCGGCAGCACGCTGGGCGGCGGCGGTGCGAACGCGTTCCTGTATGCGTCCGTCCTGAAGGCTGGACAGCACGCCGCCCTCGGCCTCGATCGCCTGCAACTCGGCCCAGGCCGCTTCGCAGAGGCCAGCGGTGAGCGCTTCGACGCCACCGGAGCCGCAGGCAGGATCGGCGACCTGATCGATGTGGCTTTCATTGGCCATGATCAACTGCGCGTTACGGGCCACGCGGCGTGCGAAAGGCGCCGGCAGGCCATGCGCGACGGTGTGCGGCAGGATGGCGATCGAATCGGCTCCGCCCGCCGCCGCGGCGAAGCAGGCGATTGTCGTGCGCAGGATGTTGGTCTCCGGATCCAATGCCGTCATCATCCGAAACGACGTCTCGGCGTGAATATTGGCCGTCGAAGTCGGGATCGAGCAGGCCTCTTGGACGCGAGCCCACAGCTTGCGCAAGGCCCTGACCTTGGCAATCGACAGGAACTGATCCTGGTCGGCGCTCAGCGCAAACCCGATATGGGGCGCTGCGTAGACGAGCGGTTGCCGCGCTTTCTCGAACATCCTGAGATACGAGACGGCCGAAGCGAGCATGATGCCAAGCTCCTGCGCCTCCGTGGCGCCGGCATTGTGGAACACCCGCCCGTCCGCCTCGAGCAGCACGCCGGGTACGCCCATCGAAAAGAAATGCGCCAGCGATTGCGGCATGGATTCCTGCAGCGCCTCGATCGACATGCGCAACCGGCCGGTTCCGGCCAGGATAGCCGCAGGATCGATGCCGAAGGAGAGGTTGAGCTTTGCCGGGTCGGAGCGGCGCTTGCCAAGGAACGCCACCAGCCAGTCGGCCATGGGGCGGCTCCACGGATGGGCGTCGATGCGGATCTGGACGCGGTTTAACGGTATGCCGTCCAGAACCGTCTCCAGCGCCTGCGCCGTTCTCGGCAGGCCGTAGCCGAACGCGTTCGGGGCGCCTTCGAAGACGAGCGACAATCCCGTCGCACCCTGCGCGACGTCCTCCAGCGCCTGGGCTTTGGCGCGACCTATGTCGGGATCGTCGATGCGCTGGCTGACGATCCACGGCGATCCCGGGTTGGCGCGCACGATCGGCTCGGCCGCCGCCGCGCGCTCATAAAGCGGTTCCACGCGGATGCCGTCATCAGTGTGCGAGACCAGTTTTTCCTCGAAAGATGCGCCGGCGAGCGCCCTTTCAGCCAAGGCCAGCCATCGCTGCCGGTCGGCATTCGGAACTTCGTTATCCCTGGTCAAGGCTCCGGCGCTCATCCACTGTCCTCGTCACTATGCGGCCGCATCAGCCTGGAGCACTTCAGTCTACGGGTCCCGGTGCGATACCGCAATGCAATGCGCTTCCAAGACTCGAATTCGATCCCTCGAGCGTACACCAGCCTTCGAGCACGAAGCATGAACGATTGCCAAACATGGGCAAAATCCGCAAGCTCCAAAAAAGGCCATTTTCGCTGATCGCCATTGTCGCTGTGCAAGGGCCCCACTATACCTTCGGGCAAGGGGCTGGTTTTATACACGGCAGTTTGCGGAGACCGGACATATGGCTGACGACACCATTTTCATCGGCGCCAGCCGCAAGCCCGACGACAGCTATCAGCGTCCCGAAAACCTGCTTTTGCAATATGGCAACCGTCACGGCCTGGTGACCGGTGCCACCGGCACCGGCAAGACGGTCACCTTGCAAATATTGGCCGAGGGATTCTCCAATGCCGGTGTGCCGGTGTTCTGCGCCGACATCAAGGGCGATCTCTCCGGTATAGCCATGATGGGCACGGCGCAGGATTTCCTGGTCAAGCGCGCCGAGCAGGTCAAGCTCGACCCCTATGACTTCCAGGAATTCCCCGTCATCTTCTGGGATCTGTTCGGCGAACAGGGCCACCCCATCCGCGCCGCCATCTCCGAGATGGGCCCGCTGCTCTTGTCGCGGTTAATGAATCTGTCCGAAGCCCAGGAAGGCATCATGAACATCGCCTTCCGCATCGCCGATGAGGAAGGCCTGCTGCTGCTCGACCTCAAGGACCTGCAGGCGCTGCTCGCCAATATCGCCGGGCGCGCCGAAGAGATCAGCGCCCGCTACGGCAATGTGACGA
The DNA here is from genome assembly GCF_020165515.1 of Mesorhizobium sp. BR1-1-13. Taxonomy (NCBI): domain Bacteria; kingdom Pseudomonadati; phylum Pseudomonadota; class Alphaproteobacteria; order Hyphomicrobiales; family Phyllobacteriaceae; genus Mesorhizobium; species Mesorhizobium sp. BR1-1-13. Next base: position 72,811 of record NZ_JAIUIH010000002.1, on the reverse strand, counting down.
AACCCTCGGTCGGCGCCATCCAGCGCACGCTGCTGGTGCTGGAACAGCAGGGGGCGGCGAATTTCTTCGGCGAGCCGGCATTGCGCATCGCCGACATCATGCGCACCACCCGCGACGGCCGCGGCGCCATCAGCGTGCTGGCCGCCGACAAGCTGATGATGAATCCGCGACTCTACGCGACGTTCCTGCTTTGGCTGATGTCGGAACTGTTCGAGGAACTGCCCGAAGTGGGCGACCCCGACCAGCCGAAGCTGGTCTTCTTCTTCGACGAGGCACATCTGCTTTTCGACGACGCGCCGAAGGTGCTGATCGACCGCGTCGAGCAGGTGGTGCGCCTGATCCGCTCGAAGGGTGTGGGCGTCTATTTCGTCACGCAGAACCCTTTGGATATTCCTGAGAAGGTCCTGGCCCAGCTCGGCAACCGCGTCCAGCATGCGCTGCGTGCCTACACGCCGCGCGAGCAGCAGGCGGTAAGGACCGCGGCCGAGACGTTCCGGCCAAATCCGGATTTCGATTGCGCGACCGTGATCACGCAACTGGGCACCGGCGAAGCGCTGGTTTCAATGCTGGAAGCCAAGGGCATCCCGTCCATGGTCCAGCGCACGCTGATCCGTCCGCCATCGTCACGACTCGGGCCCATAACCCCAGCCGAGCGGCAGAAGCTGATCCAGGAAAGCCCGGTGATCGGCCAGTACGATGAGCGTGTCGATCGCGAATCGGCTTTCGAGATGCTGCAGAAGAAGGCCAAGGACGCGGCGGATGCCGAGGCACAACAGGCCGACGCAGGCCGTTCACGCTGGACCATTCCGGGCTTCGGCAATGATGCCCCGCCGCAGCAGCCCGGCGGCAGACGCTCGCCTCAACCGCGCCCATCCAACCGCCAGACGGTGGCGGAAGCCGCGATCAAGTCGGTAGTGCGCTCCGTCGGCTCGTCGGTCGGCCGCGCCATCGTGCGCGGGATACTCGGAAGTCTGTCGAGAGGCAGATAGGGAGCGCGATCGCGCAACGGTCACGCAGGGACAGGTTGATGTGGAGGGTGAAGGCGGTGAGTCGCCGCATTCACCCTCGCTCCGATCAGAAAATCGCGTCGGTCACCGCTTTCACCGGGCCAAGCAGCACCGATCCGTCCGGCACGCCGGCATCGATCGGGATGGCTTTGTGGTTCGCGGTCGCCACCATGGGCTGGCTGGCGTCGCTGGTCACGATGACCGGGGTCTTCGAAGGCACGCGGTCATAGAGGTCTATAATGTCCTGGTTCATCAGGCGCACGCAGCCCGACGACACCGACTTGCCGATCGAACGCCATTCCGGCGAGCCGTGCAGCCGGTAGAGCGTGTCGACGTTGCCCTGGAAGAGATAGAGCGCACGTGCACCGAGCGGGTTTTTCAGCCCGCCCGGCATGCCGCCATTGTCAGCGCTGTATTGCCTCAGTTCCGGCTGCCGGGCGATCATCTCGTCCGGCGGCGTCCATTTCGGCCACTTCTGCTTCCACTGGACGACGGCATCGCCAGACCATTCGAAGCCGGCGCGGCCGAGGCCGACGCCGTAACGGATCGCCTGACCGCCCGGACGAACCAGATAGAGGAAGTGGCCGGTCGTATCGACGACGATGGTTCCCGGCTTCTGGCCGGTCGGGTCGGGCACGATCTGGCGCAGGAATTGCGGATCGATCCTGTCGACGGGAATGGCCGGCACTTCGAAACCGCCATCGCTGACGGCGGCGTACATCGTCACGTAGTCGGCGAGCGGCGGCTCGACATAGGCCGGTGGTGGTGGCTCGACTGGCCCGGATCCGGTGGTGGCGCATGCGGAAACCGCGATCGAGGCGGCGCCCAAGGCTGCGGCGTTAAGAAAGCCGCGACGGCTCAGGCGATAGGATTCGATTTCGGCTGGGAACATGGTTGCCTTCTTTAAGTCTGAAATCGCAACAAAGCATGAATATACCGACCGTTGCGAGGGTGCCTGATCAACACTTGGGCGTGATAGGCGGTTCCGAATCTGGCCTCAAGGTGGACAAACAAAGGCGAAGCTGTGACCGCGTCGCCACTGTGGCGCTACGGTCACAGGGGTGTGCGGCTAGAGCGAAAACAAGGATTACTTTTGGGCCGCATGCGTTAGCCACCTGTGACAAGGGCATCGAGCGACGGCAGGATCAGGGCCGGTGGAAAATCCCGATACTCCTCCGGCTGGTTGGAGCGGTTGATCCACACGGTGCGGAAGCCGAACTTGGTCGCGCCGGCAATGTCCCAGCGGTTGGACGACTGGAAGGAGACTGCACCCGGATAAAGGCGCCAGCCCGTGGTGACCATGTCGTAGACCGACGGATCGGTCTTGAAGCGCCGTACCGCATCGACGGAATAGATATCGTCCAGCACCTGATCGAGCGCCGCGGATTTAACGGCTGCCTCCAGCATTTCCGGCGAACCGTTGGACAGGATTGCCAGCTTGGCGCCGGACGCCTTCAGCGCCTTCAGTACGGCGGGCACTTCCGCATAGCAGTCCAGCCGCCAATAGGCATCCAGCAATGCCGCCTTGAGGCCGGGATCGGCAGAGGGCACCTTGTGCAACGCGAAATCAAGTGCCTGCTCGGTGAGTTGCCAAAAATCGGCATAGGCGCCCATCAGCGTGCGCACCCAGGAATATTCGAGTTGCTTGGCGCGCCAGATCTCGGACAGCAACTGGCCGTCCGGTCCGATGGCGTCGGCGTGGCGGCGCACGGCGGCATGAACATCGAACAGTGTGCCGTAGGCGTCGAAAACATAGGCGGCGTATTGCATGGCAACAGTTTTGAGGCGAGGCGGGGCAAGGTGCAAGTCTTGATTGCAGCGCGCCGTTCGTGGCCTCAACAAAACTCCCCGATGCTGGTTGACGACGCCGGCCAAAGCGTCATCCAATGCTGCAACACGAGATTGATCGGAACGGGACAAAGCAATGACACTGGCGGCTGCAGCACTTTCCGCGACATGGACTTTCGTCGACGGCGACTGGTACGAGGGCAATGTCGCCGTTCTGGGCCCGCGCAGCCACGCAATGTGGCTCGGCACCAGCGTGTTCGATGGCGCCCGCTGGTTCGAGGGTGTCGCTCCCGATCTCGACCTTCATGCCGCGCGCGTGAATGCCTCGGCGATCGCGCTCGGTCTCAAGCCTTCGATGACGGCCGAGAAGATCGTCGGGCTGACCTGGGACGGATTGAAGAAATTCGATGGCAAGACGGCTGTCTATATCAGGCCGATGTATTGGGCCGAGCACGGCGGCTATATGGGCGTGCCGGCCGATCCCGCCTCGACCCGTTTCTGCCTGTGCCTCTACGAATCGCCCATGATCTCGCCGACCGGCTTTTCCGTGACGGTTTCGCCGTTCCGGCGCCCGACTATCGAAACCATGCCGACCAACGCCAAGGCCGGCTGCCTCTATCCCAACAATGGCCGTGCCATCCTCGAAGCCAAGATGCGCGGCTTCGACAACGCCCTGGTGCTCGACATGCTGGGCAACGTCGCCGAGACCGGAACCTCGAACATCTTCCTGGTCAAGGACGGCCACGTCCTGACGCCGGCGCCCAACGGCACCTTCCTGTCCGGCATCACCCGCTCGCGCACGATGACGTTGCTTGGCGAGTACGGGTTCAAGACCACCGAAAAGGCGCTTTCGGTGCGTGAATTCCTCGAAGCGGATGAAATTTTTTCGACCGGCAACCATTCCAAGGTCATTCCGATCACGCGCATCGAGGACCGCAGCCTGCAGCCCGGGCCGGTGGCCAAGAAGGCACGGGAGCTCTATTGGGATTGGGCGCATTCGACGTCGGCGGGCTGATCCGTCCAGGCTTTTCGTCGCAATGCGCCCGGTTTCGGGAAACTGTGTGACAGTTCTCCGGAACCCGCTTAGAAAGAGCACCCGGCGCTTCACTTTTCGGAGTTGTCCGAACCCAATCCAGACCTATCTTAGTCCGGTATCGACACCGGATTTTCCTTGAGGGAGTACCTTCCATGGCTTTTGAATTGCCCGCTCTGCCTTACGACTATGAGGCCTTGCAGCCCTACATGTCGAAAGAGACGCTGGAATATCACCACGACAAGCACCACAAGGCCTATGTCGACAACGGCAACAAGCTTGCCGCGGAAGCCGGCCTTGGCGATCTGTCGGTAGAAGAGGTGGTCAAGCAGTCGTTCGGCAAGAATGCCGGCCTCTTCAACAATGCCGCCCAGCACTACAATCACATCCATTTCTGGAAGTGGATGAAAAAGGGCGGCGGCGGCAACAAGCTGCCGGGTGCGTTGCAGAAGGCTTTCGACAGCGATCTGGGTGGCTACGACAAGTTCAAGGCCGACTTCATCGCCGCCGGCACGACCCAGTTCGGTTCCGGCTGGGCCTGGGTTTCGGTCAAGGATGGCAAGCTGGCGATCTCGAAGACGCCGAACGGCGAGAATCCCCTCGTCCATGGCGCGGCGCCGATCCTCGGCGTCGATGTCTGGGAGCACTCCTATTACATCGACTATCGCAACGCCCGGCCGAAATATCTCGAGGCCTTCGTCGACAGCCTGATCAACTGGGATCATGTTCTCGAACTCTACGAAAAAGCGAAAGCCTGATCGAGATTCAGAAAGCCCCGGCACCCGGGGCTTTTCTTTTTCTGTGCCGAGATCCCACAGCAAGGTCTGCAAAATCGTCGAGGGAAGGGAATATTCCTCCCGCCACGTCCGTTAACGTCCTGTCCCGAAATGCCTTCATCATGGAGCCAATTGAATGAGAAAGCTTGTCGTCGCCATCTCTATGCTCGCGTTCGCCGGTTCGGCGGCCTTTGCCGACCCGATCCTCGACCGCCAAGCCCTGATGAAGGAACGCGGGAAGATCGTCGGCGGCCTGTCGAAAGTGGTCAAGGGTGAGGAGCCCTTTGATGCCTCCGCCGTACTGACTGCGCTGCAGGCGCTCCAGGCGAACGCGGAAAAATTCGACGCCGACGTCCTGTTCCCGGCGGGCAGCGACACGGGCGACACCACGGCGGCGCCGAAGATCTGGCAAGACATGGCCGGCTTCAAGGCGACGGAAGACAAGTATCTTGCCGACGTCAAGGCCGCGGTCGCCGCGGCCCCGGCCGACGTGGAGTCCCTGAAGACGCAAATCGGCGTCATCGGCTCCGACTGCGGCACCTGCCACAAGGGCTACAGGGTCAAGAAAGGCTGATCGCCGGCCATGGCATGGCTGAGGAAGTTTGTCGGCGCCGCACTCGTGCTCGGCGGCGCCGGCGCGGTTGCTGCGTGGACGCTTTCGGCGCCGGTGAAGCTCGATGCGGAAACCCTGGCCAAGCTCGCGCCTGGTGACGCGGTCAGAGGCAAGCGCATTTTTTATGCCGGCGGCTGCACCTCCTGCCATGCAAAACCCGGTTCGAAAGGCGACGAGCGGCTCGAACTTGTCGGCGGCCTTGAACTCAAGACCCCGTTTGGCACGTTTGTGCCGCCCAACATTTCGCAAGACCCGAAGGACGGCATCGGCGCGTGGTCGGCCGAGGATCTCGCCAATGCCATGCTGAAGGGCGTCTCGCCGTCGGGCGAGCATTTCTATCCGGCATTTCCCTATGCGTCCTACGCGCGGATGAAGCCTGCCGACATTGCCGATCTCTATGCCTTCCTGAAGACGCTGCCGGCGGTTGCTGGCCGAGCGCCGGCCAATTCATTGAGTTTCCCGTTCAACATCCGTCGCGGCATCGGCTTGTGGAAACGGCTCTATCTCAGCGAGCAGCCTGTTGTGTCCCTGCCCGAAGGCGCGCCTGGTCCTGTGATTGCCGGTCGCTACCTGGTCGAGGGACCGGGTCATTGCGGCGAATGTCACACACCGCGTGATCTTGCAGGGGGGACAAAGAAGAGCGAGTGGCTGGCTGGAGCCACTGCCGCCGAAGGCAGCGGCATCATCCCCAACATCACCTCCGGGGAGGGCGGCATCGGCGACTGGTCGCAGGCCGACATCGCCAACTATCTCGAAACCGGCTTCACGCCCGATTTCGATTCCGTTGGCGGGGCCATGGTCGACGTGCAGAGGAACATGGCCGAACTGGCGCCCGAGGACCGCGCGGCGATCGCGGCCTATCTCAAGGCGATTCCGCCGCATCCGAATGGCTATCCGGCGCGCAAAAAACCGGCGAGCTGACTACGGGTGGCGATCGCCCAGGAAGTCGAAGCCCGCCTCGAAGAAATGATTGTAGTTGCAGGTCAGTTCCTCGCCGGCCGCGATGTCGCGTAACGCAAAGCTTTCCTCGGGCGAGGATACGTCGCAATTCGGCTCGTCGGCGTGGTTCATGTAGCGTGCATCGTCGGCCTCGAAGACGATGTAGTTCGGATCTCGCCTGTCCGGATAGGCATAGCGGTCGAGATAACTCTTCACCGGTCCTGTCTGGCTCTCATAGGTCCCGACCTCGATGAGCCGGTCGAATCTCGGATCCAGCTTCCAGATCATCGTGCCGCGGGAAATGGGATTTTTGGCAAAGACACCAATGCCTTGGATGGGGGATTTGTCGAGATAGACGTCGACGAGCAGCATGGCAGGCCCTTGTGCGATTGTGGGCTGTGATGGCCCGGGACAAAACCCGCCCTGGGTAGCGCGCGGGCATCGCAATTGCGAGCGAAAACCAGCAACATGGAATTCAAAAACCAATGATTGCCCGGTTCGCCGAGAAGGTCGCGCCGGTCACCGTTTCGCATCAGCGCTGCTGAAGCGCCAGCCGCACGCCCAGGCCGCAGTAGATGCCGCCGACAATCTTGCCCTGCCATTTCAGCACCGTGGGATTTCGACGCAGGAAAGTGCCAAGCCCGCCTGCGCTCACCGCGAAAACCACTGTGCTGAAGAGGCCCAGCAGAACAAAGATGATCCCCAATACCGCCAGCTGGAGCATGACCGATCCGTTTTCGGGCCGCACGAACTGTGGCAGGAACGCGAGGAAGAAAAGCGCCGTCTTGGGGTTGAGCATCTCAGTCAGTATGGCTTGCCGAAACGCCTTGCCCGCTGAGATTGGGAGCCTGCCGGCGGCGAAATCGGCCGGCGTCTTTTCCATGATCGCGCGAATGCCGAGATAAACGAGATATGCCGCACCGAGATATTTTACGGCGCTGAACAACACCGCCGATGCGGCGATGACCGCCGAGATGCCGACCATGGCCGTGAAGGTGTGAAACACGTCGCCGGCCGCGATCCCTGCGCCGGTTGCGATGCCGGCTTTGGTTCCCGAACTCGTTGCCCGCGCGACCGTCAGCAGCGTGGCGGGGCCGGGAATAAACACAAAACCGAGGACCACCGCGACATAGGTGGTCAATGTGGCCAGGTCGATCATTGCTCGCATCCTCCTCGGCGTTCGTCGCCGATCAAGTCACGCCAGGGGCCGAAGGTAATGACCGCTTCAGCCCTGCGGCCCTGTTGCCTTGCCTGTCACTTTCAAGGCGAATGAATATGTGTAGGCGATCTCCTCCAGCCGGGAAAACCGGCCGGAGGCGCCGGCATGGCCCGATTCCATGTTGATCTTGAACAGGACCGGATTGTCGCCCGTCTTGCGCTCGCGCAGCCGCGCCACCCATTTGGCCGGTTCCCAATAGGTGACGCGCGGATCGGTGAGACCGGCTAGCGCCAGGATCGGTGAATAGCCGAGCGCGGCGACATTGTCATAGGGCGAATAGGCGGCGATCGTCCGGTAGTCGTCCGCCGACGCGATCGGATTGCCCCATTCAGGCCACTCTGGCGGGGTCAGCGGCAGGCTGGCGTCGAGCATGGTGGTGAGCACGTCGACGAAAGGCACCTCGGCAACGATGCCGCCGAAACAGTCCGGGGCCATGTTGGCGACCGCGCCCATCAGCATGCCGCCGGCGGATCCACCTTGCGCGACGATGCGGTCATGCACAGTGTAGCGTTCGGCGACCAGATGGCGTGCACATGCGATGAAATCGGTGAAAGTGTTCATCTTGTGCGCCCGCTTGCCGTCATCGTACCAGCCATAGCCCTTGTCCTTGCCGCCGCGGACGTGGGCGATTGCAAAGACAAAGCCGCGGTCGACCAGCGAGAACCAGTTGGTGTTGAAGGCCGCCGGCACGGTGATGCCATAGGAACCGTAGCCGTAAAGCAGGCAAGGCGCGGAGCCGTCCAGCGGGGTATCGCGGTGGTACAAGAGCGAGACCGGCACCAATTCGCCATCGGCCGCGGGCGCCATCAGCCGACGCGTGACATAGTGCTCGGGGTCGTGGCCTGACGGCACCTCCTGGGTCTTGAGCAACACGCGCTCGCGGGTGCGCATGTTGTAGTCGAAGACCTGCGCCGGCGTCGTCATCGATGAATAGGTGAAGCGCATGATCTCGGTGTCGTATTCCAGGGATCCCGACAGGCCGAGCGAAAACGCCTCCTCGTCGAAGGAGATCAGGTGTTCGTCGCCGGTTGCCCGGTCGCGCACGACGATGCGCGGCAGGCCCTCCTTGCGCTCCAGCCTGACCATATGGTTCTTGAAGCCGATCACCGACAGGATCAGCCGGCCGGCCTCGTGCGGGACCAGTTCCTGCCAGTTGGCGCGGATCGGATCGCTCGCCGGCGCCGTCATGATCTTGAAGTCCTTGGCCCCATCGGCGTTGGTCAGGATGAAGAAAACGTCGCCGCCTTCCTCCATCTCGTATTGAAGACCGGTCTCGCGCGCCGCCACCAGCTTCGGCTCGCCAAACGGCTCGCCGGCGCTCAGCAGCCGGTATTCCGAGGTCTCGTGGTCGTTGATGGCAATCATGATCCAGTCATTGGAGCGCGTGCCGCCGACATTCATGAAGAAGCCGGGATCATTTTCCTCATAGATCAGCCGGTCGATTGCCGGATCCTGCCCAAGCGCATGGAACAGCACCTTGGAGGGACGGTGGTTGGGGTCGAGCCGGGTGTAGAAAAACCCGTCATTGGCGGCGTTCCACACCCCCGAACCGCCTGTGTCTGGAACCGTGTCCGCGAGTTCCTTGCCGTCGGAGAGGTCGCGCACCCGAAGCGTATAGAATTCGGAGCCCTTGTCGTCGAACGCCCATAAAAGCTTGCCATGGTCGGCCGAATGATCGACGCCGCCAAGCCGGAAATAGGCCTTGCCTTCGGCCTCGGCATCGCCGTCGAGCAGGATATGCTGCGCGCCGCCGTCCCGCGGCATGCGGAAATAGCGCGGCTGCTCGCCGCCGAGTTTGAAGGAGGAGCCATACGCGTAGGGTCCGTCCTTCATCGGCACGGAAGAATCGTCTTCCTTGATGCGACCCTTCATCTCCTTGAACAGCCGCTTCCGCAAATCGGCCGTGTCGGCCATCAGCTTCGACTGGTAGGCGTTTTCGGCTTCGAGATGGGCGCGGATGCCCGCATCGAGCAATGCGGGATCCCTGAACATCTCCTGCCAGTTGTCGGCCCGCAGCCAGGCATAGTCGTCCGTTCGCGTGATACCGTGATGCGTGTCGAAAACCGGCCGCTTCTCGGGCGTTGGCGGGGTGACATCCGGGAATGCAGAAGTTTTGGTCATTGCGTCTCGCTTTGGAAATGTCGATGGCCAATGAACACGCCGATCAGCGCGGGTTCAAGAGCCGGGCCTTATTGCTGCACCGGGCTCCAGAAAGTGGGCCGGGAGGAGAAATGATGAATATCTATGCTCGCACCGTCGCGGCTCTCGCCGTCGTTTCCGCAACTATGGCCATCGCCGGCCAATCTCATGCGACCGTATTCGCCGCTTGGCAAGTGGCCAACGTGCCGTTCGGCGACACGCTCAACGTGCGCAAATATCCCTCGGGCACGTCCCAGAAACAGGCCGCATATCCGAACGGCACCGTTTTGCAGATGACCGGACGATGCACCGGCGGGACGAACCTGCTCGATATCGCCAATCAGCCGGCATGGAAGCAGCAGCAGGCGGTTCGCTATCGCTGGTGCGAAGTCTGGCATGATCCGGCCAAGAACGGCGGTTTCGTCACCGGGTGGGCCTATGGCAAATACATCGCCCCGTATTGAGTGATCCGATCTGGTCGACTGCACGACGCGTGAGGGCCGGCAATGGCCGAGGTGGGGCAACCTCTGGTTTTGCGAAAGGGGGTGAGCAACCAAGATTGCCGGCGCGATCGCCAAGCAAAGCAAAGCACTCGGAGATGCTTTGTGAGTTAGCGAGAATGTAACGGTTAGCTAACGCTGCGTCACCGGCAGCTGGTTTCGCCTGCGAAATATCGAAAAATTACATCGTGCACGAAAGATTGAAGCTGATCCGGAAATATCTGATCAACATTGTTCAATATAGTGCAAGGATCGAATTGACTTACTTGCTAGGTAGGTTCATTGATGCCCCCGCGACACGAATCGCAGAAGCTCTGTCTGCACAAAATTCGTGCAATGCCTTGCCTGTAAAAAAGGGCGCACTAAACTAACTCTCGTTGGGGCCTGAAGACCATGGATATTGTCGAAACACCTTCCAGAAACAGCGACGCGCTGATCGAGCTGACCGCCGACGTGGTGGCCGCCTATGTCAGCAACAATCCCGTGCCGGTCGGCGAACTGCCGAACCTCATCTCCGATGTCCATGCTGCTCTCGGGCGTGTGGGCGGAACCGCCGAACAGCCGCCCGCCGACAAGCAGAAGCCGGCAGTGAACCCGAAGCGCTCGGTTCATGACGACTACATCGTGTGCCTTGAAGACGGCAAAAAGTTCAAGTCGCTCAAGCGTCACCTGATGACCCACTATGATCTGACGCCGGATCAGTATCGCGAAAAGTGGAACCTCGACCCGAGCTACCCGATGGTTGCCCCGAACTATGCGGCCGCCCGCTCCCAGCTCGCCAAGAAGATGGGCCTCGGCCGCAAGCGCAAGGCCCGCTAGGCATTTGTCGCCAGGTGAGTACACTTGGTATCGCAGAATGCGGCTCAAACGATAGATAGAGCCGGACGGACAGTTCAACCGGATCGACATCGGCGCCTTCGGGCGCCGTTTTACTTTGCCGGCCGGGCCGGGACAGCGCTGGTAACAGTGCGCGGTACGATGCGATCGGCTGATCGCGGAGGCGGTATCAGGCCGTCTGCTCGAGCGCGGCCTCTGCGTCGCGCCTGATGCGCTTGACCATCGAGCGAAGGCCGTTGGCGCGCTGCGGCGACAGGTGCTCGTCCAGGCCGAGCGCCTTCAGCGTCGCTTCCGCATCGATTTTCTGGATTTCGCTGGCGGTCTTGCCGGAGAACAGCGCCAGCATGATCGCCACCAGCCCGCGTACGATATGGGCGTCCGAATCGCCCCTGAAGGTGATGACCGGATCGCCACCCGGTCCCCGTTCGGTGGTCAGCCAGACCTGGCTGACGCAGCCCGGCACCTTGTTGGCGGCGGTGCGTTCCTCATCCGGGAATGGCGGCAGTGCCTCGCCGAGTTCGATGACATAACGATAGCGGTCCTCCCATTCGTCAAGGAATGAGAAGTCGTCGCGGATCGTCTGGATCGTGGTCGTCATGACAGGGATATAGTCATCCACCGCCGCCGCGTCACGGAAAAACAAGGACACCGCGGGCGTCGAGAGGCAGACTGCCCGCGGTGCGCCGTCGAAACGGCTTAATTCTTTACCGGCAGGTTGACTGTCTCGGGCAAGACGACTTCTTGCGGAACGCTGCCGGTCATTGTGGAGATGTCGGGGCCGGCAGACTTGTCGTCCAGCATGGCGGCCGCGATCTTGGCTGTCTCCTTGGCCCTTGCGGTGATGGTGTGCATTGCCGACTTGCCGGTCTCACAGACATCGGGCTTGCGTTCGCAAATGCCGGCGATGTCGCCGACCGCGTCGCGGGCCGCGAACAGGGCCTGGATCGGTCCTACGCTTTCCTGGCCCGGCTCGCTGGGACCGACGCCCAGCGGCAGTGCCAGCAGCACCAGCGAAAACCAGAAAGCCATTCTCATCAGGAAGAACATGCTCGCCTCTCGTCGTGACCGGATCATGCATCCATGAGCATGACCTCTTTTGTGGGCGGGATATTGGCACACAGGCGCAAAGGACGGCTTGCGGGTTAGCCGAGAATTTTCTTCAAATTTGAGGCAAATTCGAAACGAAGCGTTTTGCTGTCGATTTGTCTCAGATTGGGATCATTTTTTTTATCATCCATTAGCCATATACTCCCTTGTTTCTATTGCATTTTCCGCAAAATCAGGCGGTCGGTGCGCTGCGGCCGGCCACGCCACGGGCGGTCCCTGCGGATAACCCTCCGTTTACTATGGTGGCATTTGCCCGGGTTTTCGGGCGCTCCCATCCCGATATTCGCCGTGGGCCGGGCCTTGGGTCGGCCCTGCCTTATCCATTCTTTAAAGGCTGGGTGCGAGTTTCAGAGTCAATCAAAACGATCTGCAAAAGCAGAGCTGTTCACGACGAGTGCGGGTGCGTTGAGTTGATGCCGATCAAGGCCAGATACGTTGAATTGCCTGGCGCAATGGCGGCCGGTTGCGAACGTATGGTCCATCCCTCCATTCTTGGGCTGGACGACCGCGAGCGTCAGCGGCGCTTTATCGGCGCCATGCTGGCCGCTCCGTTCTTTGCCGCCGGTGCCGCGGTCACGCTCGTCACGTCAGGCATGGGCGCGGCCGTCACCGTGGCCGCCATCTTCGCGGCCTTTGGTCTTTGCTGGTTCATCGCCTTGCTGGTGGCCGCGACCGGCAGGATGGATGTGGCCGGCCGGGCCGCGCTGGCGATCGCGGGACTTGCGCTCGCCGGTCTTGTTGCCGCTGCCGGCGGGCTGAGCTCGCCGGTCGCGATGCTTGTCGTGGCGCTGCCGTTCGAAGCCTGGTGGATCGGCGCCTCGCGCCGCGCGGCGCTGTGGGGAGCCGTCTGCGCCGTCGTCGCCATTTTGTTGCAGCCTGTGGCGGCAACCGTCCTCCCCCACGCCGGGGTGCCGATCGCCGCGTGGCACTGGCTGCTGCCATTGGCCTGGGCGCTGACGCTGGTGCCGCGTATATCGGCGGTTCGCAACGCGGCGGCTGCGGCCGACGTAAGGGACACCGGCGATCGTCTCGAAGACATGATCGACGCGGTGGTCCTGCGCGTCGCCCGCCATGGCGAGGTTCTCGATGCCTCGGCAAAGGCACGTACGCTGTTGAAGCTGCCCCCGGAACTGCTTTGCGGAACCGGGCTTTTCGATCGCGTGCATCTGTCGGATCGCGTCTCCTATCTCAGTGCCTTGGCGGACATGCGCGACGGGGCGCTGTCGCGCAGGCTGGAGTTGCGCGTCAGGCTGCCGCAGGACGGCAATGGACAGAATGGTGGCCCAGCGGACAACTATCGGCCGTTTTCGCTCGAACTGATGCGCGCGCAGGAGCAGGGCGACGTTTTCACGCTTGTGCTGCGCGAGAACGAAGAGGTCGCCCGCTTGCGCGAAGACCTCGGCGCCGCCAATGACGCCGCGGCAGCCGCCGAAGTGGCGAAAGGGCGCTTCCTGGCGGTGGTGAGCCACGAACTGCGCACGCCGCTCAATGCCATCATCGGATTCTCGGACATGCTGCTGCACGAGATGTTCGGCGCCTTCAAGGACCCGCGGCAGAAGGAATATGTCGGTCTGGTGCGCGATTCCGGCCAGCATCTGCTTGCCGTCGTAACCTCCATCCTCGACGTGTCGCGGATCGAATCCGGTGTCTATGCGACCGAACCGGAGCCATTCCGCTTCATGGAAGCCGTCGACATGTGCCAATCGATGATGCGGCTGCAGGCGCAGGCCAAGAACATCGATCTCAAGGCGCAGATCGCGCCGGACGCCGGCGAAATCAATGCCGACCGACGCGCGGTGCAGCAGATCCTCATCAATCTCGTCTCCAATGCGATCAAGTTCACGCCCGACGGCGGCGATGTCGTCGTCGGCGCCAAGCGGATCGGCTCGCGCCTGCATTTCTGGGTGCGGGACACCGGCATCGGCATCGCCGAGGAAGATTTCGCCAATCTCGGCAAGCCGTTCATGCAGATCCAGAACGACTATACCCGCCGTTTCGAGGGGACCGGCCTTGGCCTTTCGCTGGTCAAGGGACTGGTGGCGCTGCACGAAGGCACCATGTCGATCGAAAGCATGCCGGGCGAGGGCACCACGGTCACCATCAGCCTGCCGGTGAACGGCCCGAAAGGGCGCCCGGCGGACAAGGCCGGAGTGCTGACGATGCCGCTGGCCAGGGCGAAAGGGGACGGAAATGGCGCGCTCCGCAAAACAGCCTAAGGTGGCGGCCAAGCGCCGCAGCAACGCCTTCCAGGACGGCGCCGTCGCCATCGGCGGTATGATTTCGCGCAACCCCGTCCTGGTGGGAGGGTCGACGGCATTCCTGGTGACGCTATTCTACGTTTCGGCGAATGCGCTATGGTACCAGCCTTTTCCGCATGCCGGCGCCTTCTTCGCGACCCGCAGCATGCAGGGCGTTCCGCATGCGGCTGCTGATGAGCCGGAGACCACCTTCAACATCGTGCGGCCAGGTACCGCGCCGGCGCCGGTCAAGGGCGATCCGGTGGTCGAGCAGGTGCAGGGCATTTTGAAGGATCTCGATTTTTACGCCGGCACGGTCGATGGCATTTCCGGACCCAACACGCGCAAGGCGATCCAAGCCTACCAGCAGAAGGTCGGACTCAGCACGTCCGGCGAGATCGACGCGCTGCTGCTCGATCAGTTGGGCGCGACCCCGAAAACCGCCGCCGTGCCGAAACCGCAACCGCGTCCCGAAGTGTCGCAGGCGGTTCCAGTGTCGCTGCAGACCGATACGGCTTCCCAAGCGCCGGATCCTCGCATTGTCAAGATACAGGCCGGGCTCAAGGCCTTCGGCAATGACGACATGCAGCTCGACGGCGTCGTCGGCGCGCGCACCAAGGCCGCGATCAAGGAGTTCCAGTCGCTGTTCGGCCTGCCGCAGACCGGCGAGCCCGACGAAGTGGTCTACGTCAAGATGCGCGAGATCGGCCTCACCAATTGACGCTGAAAACGGCTCGCCCAGCGGTTTAAATACCGATAGATAGCCCGCATGCTGTCCGGAATTTCCCCATGCGCGTGACCACGGATCTGTGGGTATCGGCCCTGTTGCGTCGGGTTTTCGGCGCGGGCGGATTTGCCGCCGTGGTCAAGCGCGGCGCGACCGAAGCCGGCGCCGTGTTCGTCCTGACGCGGAGCCGGCTTGGTGAAATCGCTCTCTATGGGCCGGCGCCACAGACGAGCTACGATTCGGCCAAGCCCGATGACCGTTTCTTCAGCCTTCTCGCCACCGCCCCCGATGCTTCGGCGCTGGACGCCAGGCTGGAACGCGAGAAGAAATTCGATCCCGACATCTGGGTGGTTGAGATCGAGGCCGGCGCTGTTCCTCTCGAGGAGCTTATTTCCGTGAAGATGCCGTGAGGCCAGGGAAGGCCGCTGCATCGTCACTGTTCGACGCCTTGCGGCTGGCGCTGTTGGTGGGGGCGGCGCCGCGAACCACATCGGACGGGGTCTCGGCCTTCCATCCCCGCACCTTGTCCAGCGCCGCGTCGTGGTGCAGGAGCCGGTAGCGATCGAGGAAGGTGCGGATCGCCTGCGGATGCGGAAACTCGCGTGAGTAGACGGCAACCGTGATCAGGAATGCCCGGTCCTCGCTGAGGTCGAGCGAGCGCAGCGCCGCCAGCAGTGGCATGTAATTCTGGTTCGCCGTCAGCGACCTGGCAGTTGAGAAATCGATATCGAGCGCATCGGCGAGCGCGGTCTGGAAGAAGGCGGCGTTTCCGGTCAGCGCCGTCTCCCGCAATCTGGCGTAGGTGTCGGCTCCGGTGAACGGATCGACCTGCGCCGCCTGCGCCTCCTCGCCGGTCCGCATCATGGAGCGCAGCCTGCGCCGGGCATTTTCGGCACCAACGCCCGGCGTCTGCTGCTTCGCCGTGCTGTCGGCGGCCGGCGCCTCCAAGGGAGCGGTTTGTGCCGGGGAGGCTTCCGCTTCCGGATCGCGCACCCGCACCAGCGTCGGTCTTTCCAGCGCCCTGATCAGATCGGCGATGGTCGGATTAAGGTTCTTGCGGCGCGCGATCGCGCGCGCATGCGGCAGCCCGTGCCGGCCGATCAGCGCAATGAGGTCGATGTCACTGACTGCGCGCGAGCGGATGAGCAAGGGGGCGGCGATGTCTACCGGCTCCTCGCACAGACGCCGCACCAGCCCGGCCGGAGCATATTCGCATTCAGAGAGGGCCGCCGCCACGTAGCGGCGCGATTCGACGGACACGTTGTCGAACAGCGGCAGCGTCAGATCTTCGAGCTGGCCGATCTCCCGGCGGGACGGCCGCGTAAGCGAGCAGAACGCAGACACCGCTGCGCGGAACAGCCTTTCGGCCTTTCCCGATTCCGTCCCTGCCGCGATTTGCCTGAAGTCCGAAGATGACACGAGGGATACGCTCGATACTCTATACACGCTTGACCATGCTCGACCGGAACCATGTCGGTTTCGCGATTGCCTCGGTCAGGATGTCCTGACCTTAGAACAAAGATCAATTTAGCCGGGATCCGTTAGCGCTCCGTTAACCCTCTGCCGGCCTTAATGACATTGGAGGCGTTGCGTTGTGCTCCGGGGCAACCGAGAGGAATACGCGAACCATGGGCATGGTACTGTCTTTCGTGCCGAGAACGGCACCGACCAATCGAGCAAAGCAAACCACCGAAATACCGGCGGCGGTGATCATCTTTCCCGGCATCCGCTATGAGCGGTCCACCGCGGGGGAAGCACGGCCTGCCGGCCCTGACAAGCCGGGATCGCCACGCACGCCAGTGCCGCATCACTGAACTGATGCGGATTGTCCGGGCCGCGGTCTAAAAGTCCTGCAGCTCGCACGAACTCTGCTCGAGAAAGCGCGAGACGATCGACTTCCAGCTGTCGTCCGGCACGAAGCTGCGGATGACGAATATGCCCTCGTCGATCGGCGCTTCGACGAAGATCGCTCCCTGAAGCTCCTCGGGAAGGTCCCTGCGCATGTCGATCATCTGGGCCGGCGTCAGCACCACGGCATCCAGCTTGCCCCCGGTCGCCGTGTGGTCGTTGAATGAATAGATGTTGTGGCCGTTGCGGTCATAGACCGACACCGACCAGAAGGGCACATTGCCCGGCGCCCTGATCCTCACCATGCCCTCATCCAGGTCGAACCGGCAAGCCGTCGCATAAAACAGCGGGTCGACGGATTTCACCACCGGTGCGCCACCCGCCTCGGCATCGAGCCGGGTCATCCGGTAGAGATCCGACGCCAATGACAGCCGCGACCAGGCATCGCGTTCCGAGAATTCAGGCACCAGAAGCAGCACGACGATATGCACGATGCCGGCGCCGACGAGGCCGAGCAGGACGGCATGCACAAGTCTGCGCGTCGCGGCGTAGACACTACGCATCGCAGCCGACCTTGGTGATCTTGGGCAGCGACACATCCGACAGGCCGGTGCTGCTGGCGATCGGCGTGTCGTAGAATGTCAAAACGAAATACATCCTGCCGGAACCGTCGGTCAGCAGCCAATTGCCGGGCATCGGGTGATGGCCGACGGAAATGAGCACCGAATTGTCGGATTGGCGCAGCACGCCATAGGATTGAAGCGCGGCAAGCCGCGATTTGCCGGTCTCGACCACGCTGAGCGATTGGTCGGCGGCGTAGAGGGTCCAGAATCGGGCGGTCGGAAATCCGCCTTCGATCGTGTAGGTACATTCGCGCCTGAGCTCTCCGCCAGCTGCGTCGTCCTCGGCGACAAAGGACAGCCCTTCGGCGCGGCCGAGCGCGAGCACGCCCTCGCGCGCCACGCGGGCCTTGGAATAGGGGTCGGCCGCGGGTGTGCCGATATCGGGAAAGGCGGTCCACTGGCCGATCCTGATCGCCCCGACGCCGTCCTGCATTTTCAGCGCATACCAGACGCTGGCGCCGCCGCCGCCGATGGCTATGGCAAGCGAAAGCAGCGTCAGGAAGGCGTTCTTGAGCATGAAAGGCCGGGCGTATGAAGAATTGCCGCTCGGGGATATCGCGGCGCGGGGTCGTGTGGCAAGCCGCAGGACGCGGATTCGGAAGGTGCGGCTTTTCGTTCTTCCAGAAGACAGAAGGGAAAAGACGCCGCGATCACAGCGCGGAGAGCGTTTCGGGCGGAGCCGATGCGCCGAGCCTGCGCGCCGTTTCGAACAGGTGGGTCATGTCCCTGAGCGTCTGTGTCGTCCGGCTGGACAGCACCGGCGGCCGTTCCGCAGCGGCATCGGCCGCTGCCTGTTCCTCGCTCTTCTTCTGCGCTTCCGCGGCCTTGGCCGCGATCTCCTCGTCGACGAAGGGCTTGTCGATGCCGGGGATAGGCTTGAGGTCGATGTTCTGATGCGCATAGACCATGAGCCGCTGCCACACCATCGCCGGCAGCGAGCCGCCCGTCATGTTCTTGGTCGGGGTGAAATCGTCGTTGCCCAGCCAGACGGCCGCCGTGTAGTTGCCGGTGAAGCCGACGAACCAGGCATCGCGGTAGGATTGCGTCGTGCCGGTCTTGCCGGCGACGACGATGTTGGGAATCTGCGCGCGCCTGGCGGTACCCATCGCCGGTACCGCCACAAGCATGGTGTTCATCGATTTCAGCGCCTGCTCGGACAGCACCCGATGCGGCGGCGGCGCATCCTTGGCGAAATCGTAGACCACCTCGCCGGTGCGGGTGACGAGCTGCGTGATCCCATGCCTGGAGCCGACAAAGCCGTTCTGCGCGAACACGCTGTAGCCCGTCGCCTGGTCCATCACGGTCATGCCCGAGGTGCCGAGCACCATGGTCTTGTGCGCCTCGAGCGGCGATTCCACGCCGAACGATTCCGCCATCGCCTTGATCGGCCCGATGCCGAGATAGTCCTTGGCAAGACGCACGGGCACGGTGTTGATCGACTTGGCCATGGCCACGATGAGCGGGACTTTGCCCGCCGACTCGCCGCCGTAATTGTGCGGCGACCAGTTGCCCCAACTGATCGGCCCGCCCGATACGATCGAATTCGGCGTAAAGCCGTGCTCCATCGCCGTTGCATAGACGTAGGGCTTGAAGGAGGAGCCGGTCTGGCGCAGCGCCTTGGTGGCGCGGTTGAATTGGCTGGCGCCATAGTCGCGGCCGCCGACGATCGCGCGCACCGCGCCGTTGGTCTCGATGACCACCACTGCGCCTTCGGTGACATTGTACTCCTTGCCGAACTGGCGCAGGTGGAACTCCACCGACTCTTCCGCAGCCTTCTGGATGTTGGCGTCGAAGGTGGTGTGCGCCACCAGCGAGTGCTGCCCGGGCTTGGCGATCTTCTTGACCTCGTCGAAGGCCCAGTCGAGGAAATAATCGGGGCTCTTCTGTTCGCCGCGGTCGACGACATCGGCCGGATGCAGCCTTGCCTGCAGCACCTGGCCCTCGGTCATGAAGCCGGAATCGACGAGATTGGACAGCACCACATTGGCGCGCGCGCGCGCCGCCGGCAGGTTGATGTGCGGCGCGTATTTGGTCGGCGCCTTGAACAGGCCTGCAAGCATCGCCGCCTCGGCGAGATTGAGGTCCTTGACGCTCTTGCCGAAATAGAAGTCCGCCGCCGCCTCGATGCCGAACGTGCCGCCGCCCATATAGGCGCGGTCGAGATAGAGCTGCAAAATTTCCTTCTTGGACAGATTGGCTTCGAGCCACAGCGAAAGGAAGGCTTCCTTGATCTTGCGCTCGAAGGTGCGCTCATTGGTCAGGAACAGGTTCTTGGCCAGCTGCTGCGTGATGCTGGAGCCGCCCTGGACGACGGAGTTTGCCCGCACATTTTCGAAGATTGCGCGCGACAGGCCGAGAACGTCGATGCCGTAATGGTCGAAGAAGCGCCGGTCCTCGGTGGCAAGCACCGCCTTGATGACGTGGTCCGGCATTTCGTCGACCGGCACGGAATCGCGCTGGATGATGCCGCGCTGGCCGATCTCGTTGCCATAACGGTCGAGGAAGGTAACGGCGAAGTCGCCCTGGGCGCGCCAGTCGCCGGCCGTGTCCTGGAAGGCGGGGATAGCCAGCGCCAGCATGACGACGATGCCACCGGCGCCAAGCGTGAAACTTTCGCTCAACAGCTCGACGATGCCACGGCGCCAGCCGTCGACGCGAAAGCGCCGGGAGAAAATCGTCGCGCCCTCCCAGAACTGGCGCGCCTTGAACCCGATCTCGTAGAGAGAGGAATCAATCCATGCGTCGAGCGCCAGCAGCCGGGCGGCGATCGCACCTCTTCTCTTGCGTGGTTCAGGACTGACCATTCAAAAACCCGGACGGCTATGGCACGGCTGAAAACCAAGCGGGCAGTTTCAGGGCGACGCCGCCCTGACTATTCATCCATTTGCGGACGCCCACAAGGGTGGCGAGGACACACCTGCAGGGTTTGTTGATGGGGGCGGTCACAAACCGCCATTCACCCGCCTGACGCTGATCAGGCGGGCGAAGATGGGAGTTGCGGTTCCGGGCTCAGGCCGCCTCGCGCTTCAGCGCCTGCGCCATGCAGTGGATGCCGCCGCCGGTCTTGGAGATCTCGCTCATGTCGACGGCCGCCACTTCGAAGCCGCGCGCCTTGAGTTGACCGATCAGCGTCTGGCTGGATGTCGGCGCGATCACCCTGTCCTTGCCCAGCGACATGAAGTTGCAGCCGAGCGCCATCGTGTCCTGGAACGGCACGTCGATGATCTCGTGCCCTTTGCCCTTCAGCCAGTCGACGATCCCCGGCTCGGTGCAGGCGAGGCAGACGGCGGTGAGCTTTTCTGCGATCGGCACCACCATCAGGTCGATATGGACATAATACTCGTCGATGAAGGCGATGCGTGTTTCCCAACCTTCTTTTTCGAACCAGGCCTGCACCTGCCGGGCGCCTTCTTCCTGCGTGCGGGCGCCGCCGCAGCCGATCAACACCACGCCGTTCTCGATGACGTTGAAATCGCCGCCCTCGAAGGTGCCTGCGGTGACCATGTCGTAGATCGGAATGCCGAGTTTCTCATAGGTGCGGATGGCAGCGTAATTCTCGCCGCGCCGCCACCAATTGGCCATTGCGGTGATGATGGCGCCGTAGGGCGTCATTACGCTGGAATCGCGGGAGTAGACCTGCATCGGCAGCTCCGGCGTAGGCTCGTGCCAGTGGATGTTGACGCCGAAATGCTCATAGGCCGCGACAAGATCCTTGTGTTGCGCCTGCGCGATCTGCACGTTGCAGGGTGCCTCGCGCAGGTGTTTCCGCGACAGCGAGCTGGTCGAGAGATGGCGCAGGAAATTGGGCGAGCCGAGCAGCACGTCGGTCAAGACGTCGGTCTCGTTGGCGAAACCCCACGATGTCAGCGGCTTGGTGCCGCCGGCCGGGTTGCGGCGCTGCAGCGAAAACGGCTCGGCGATGATGCGGTCATGAACGGTCATGCGGTTCTCCTCGTATGGGCGTTTGCGGTCATTGCTTGCTTGGTATCCACCAGTCGCGGCCGCGCGGCGTGGTGACATATTCCGGCCAGCGGAAGTTGATGGGCGGATCGTAGTCGCAGAGCGGCGCGACCCAGGTCGAACCGCCAATGCCGCCGCCGGTTCGGGTGACGAATTCGTCCATCGCCATGTCGCGCGCGCACTTGTCTTCCAGCAGGCGAAGGGCGGATAGCGCGACGGTCTTCGCCGCGCAGATGACCATCGGGTCGATGGTCGCGGGGATGCCACCCAGCGCGTTCATCGCCCAAGCTGGAAAAACATGGCCGTTTGCCGAACGCAGGGCAGGGCGGGCGACATAGAAACGCGCCGTCGGCGCGTGCCAGCTCATGTCGGTGTAGTCGTCCGAGGTCGAGTTCGCCTGCGACGGCGGCAGGTCGCGGCGCAGGATCGCCTCTGCCTCCTGCGGCGCAATCAACCGTTCCAGCTCGTCGATGAACGGGTTTTCGCTCGCCACCCCACCGGCATTGGCCTGGATCTCGCGGGCTATCTTCTTCGCCGCCTCATTCCAGCGGGGTGGGCCGACGCTCGCCAACGCCTCATAGGCGATCCCGGCCATCGCATGATTGGCCAGCCCCGGCCGCGACTTCGAAACCCAGTGCCGTTCGTACCGGCAGCCGCTGATCGCGGCGGCGGCCGAGGCGTTTCGGTCGAGCACGGCGGTGACCTGCTCGGCCATGGCGATGGTCGGAACACGGATCATGTACTGGATCTCG
Source organism: Mesorhizobium sp. BR1-1-13 (assembly GCF_020165515.1). NCBI lineage: Bacteria > Pseudomonadati > Pseudomonadota > Alphaproteobacteria > Hyphomicrobiales > Phyllobacteriaceae > Mesorhizobium > Mesorhizobium sp. BR1-1-13. The sequence continues at coordinate 50,706 of NZ_JAIUIH010000002.1, read as the reverse complement.
GCAAGGCCCGCCGGCAGATTGTCGGCGGTGGCCTGGCCCGCCGTCAGGATCGCCTCGCTGATCGACCAGCCGCCCTGGTGCGGCAGCATGGAATCGCGCAGCGCCTTGCAGGCCATGTACATCGTCATCAGCGCGTCGTTGGCGCCGGGCGCGCGAACCGCCGAATGTGCCTGCGGGATCGGGGCGCCGTCGCCCGCGGCGCGTGCCCAGTTCTCGGGCTCATCGCAGATGAAGCGATAGATCATCGCGTAGGCCGCGCCGCAATGGGTATCCCAGCGCGCCGTGTTGCAGAGCGGCAGCATGTAAAAGGGATGGAAGGAAATCATGCCGGCAAGGCCGTCATAGTAACCTTTGGCTGCATGGATCGGTTTCGAGCCGCGCACCTTCTCCGCCGGCTCGCCGGTAAAGCGCAGCGTGCCGGCAATGCCGTGGCGCTGCATGGCGGCCTTGGTGGCGAGCAGACCGCCCAGGCTGGCCATGCCCAGGCCCGAATGTGGATCGGTATGGCCGCCGGCTTCGGAGCCGAGCCCTGGGCGGGGCCGCTTCACCGTGGCGGCGTCCTGGCAGTTGCCGGGCACGGCGTCATATTCGGCATACATGCCGATGGTCGGACCGTCTCCATTGGTCCAGTGGGCGCAGAAGGCCGTCGGCATGCCCGCGGAGCCTTCCTCGACCGCAAACCCCTCGCGCTTCAGCCGATCGACATACCAGGCGGCCGACTGGTACTCACGCCAGGCGGTCTCGCCGAACTCGAAGATGGTGCGCGTCCAGGCCGACAGCAGCGGCTGGATGCCGTCGAGGCAGGCAAGAGCGGTTTCTTGCGCCGATGTTGTTACCGGTTTCTCCATACGCCAAAGAAAGCAGTGAAGCGGCTTGCCAAAAAGTGATATGTTTTCCCGGTTCGTGCAAATTCGGTTCACCTCTTGAGAATTCCATCGACGCAGGCGCTGCGCGCCCTCGACAGTTTCGCCCGTCATGGCAGCGTCTGGCGCGCCGCCGACGAACTCCACCTCACCCGCAGTGCGGTCAGCCATCAATTGCGCTTGCTCGAACGCGACCTCGGCTTCGATCTGCTGGAGCGCATCGGCAAGGGCGTGGCGCTGACGCCACGCGGCCAGCGCTATGCCGCGGACGTGCGCAAGGCGCTGACCGTGCTCGGCGACGCGGTGGCGCAAAACGCCGGCACCGGCGTCGGCGGCTCCTTCGCCGTCTCGTGCACGCCAGGCTTCGCCTCGCTGTTCTTGTGCACCCATATCGGCGAGTTCCGGCAGATGTATCCGGATGTGGCGCTGAGCATACTGACGCCCCGGCGGCTCGACGACGTCAGCAATCCGGACGCCGACGCCTTCATCGCCTTTGGCGTCGGCAACTGGCCGAACCGCGTGGTGGAACTGCTGTGCGAGATCTCGTTCACGCCGCTCTGCAGCCCGACGCTGCTCAACAAAGTGGGCGGCTTTTCCAAGCCGGCCGACGTCCTGCGCGCCAACCTGCTGCATCTTGGCGATACGGAGGACTGGGCGCGCTGGCTGGCGCTGGCCAAGGTCGAGAACCCCGACACCGAGGGCGGCATTTTCTTTTCCGACATGAACCTCGTTTTCTCGGCGGCGATCGCCGGCCAGGGCATCGCCATGGGGGACGAGCTGACCAGCCGCCGGGCGCTAAGTGAGGGCCGGCTGGTCAAGCCGTTCGAGACCTCGATCCCGTCGCCGCGTTCCTATTTCCTGGTTTCCGAGCACGCCAAGGCGGGTCACCCTGTGCTGGAGGCGTTTGGGGGATGGTTGAGATCGAAGCTATCGGAGAACAGGCTGCGGACATATTGAGATCAACTGATCTCCCCCAGGAGAGGTGAATTTCGCGGCTCCAGCGTTGCCGGCATTCGCCATAGATGAATCAAATTTGCCGATCAGGCGAAAACTATTCGGTTGCGGTGAGCCTTCGCGCTGCCTACGATTTCCCCAGCCACCAAGGAAGAGGCAGGATGCAGCAACCCGGCCGGGCCGCAGAGATCAAGGCGAACGGGATCGGCAAGAGCTTCGGCTCGTTCCGTGCGCTGGACAATCTGACGCTCAATATCGGTCGCGGCGAGTTTTTGACGCTGCTCGGCCCCTCCGGCTCCGGCAAGACCACCTTCCTGATGATCCTGGCCGGCTTCCTGCAGCCCAGCGAGGGCCGCCTGTTCAGCGACGGCGTCGACATTACCGACCGGCCGGCCGAGCAGCGCGCTGCCGGCATGGTGTTCCAGGGCTATGCGCTCTTCCCGCATATGAGCGTCGAGCAAAACATCGCCTTTCCCCTCAAGGTGCGCAAGAAATCGGCCGCCGAGATCAAGCGTAGCGTCGGCGAGATGATCGAGCGCGTCGGTTTGCTCGGCCACGAGAAGAAGCTGCCGGCGCAGCTCTCCGGCGGCCAGCAACAACGCGTGGCGCTGGCCCGCGCGCTGGTGTTCGAGCCGGGCGTGCTTTTGCTCGACGAGCCGTTCTCGGCGCTGGACAAGAGCCTGCGCGGCCAGATGCAGGCCGAGATGAAGCGCCTGCACCAGGAGACCGGCACCACCTTCGTCTTCGTCACCCACGACCAGAGCGAGGCACTGGCGCTCTCGTCGCGCGTCGCCATCTTCAACCATGGCAAATTGTTGCAGGTCGGAGCGCCTGACGAGGTCTATGACCGCCCGGCCAACCGCTTCGTCGCCGAGTTCCTGGGCGAGATCAACATGCTGCCGCTGAAGGGCGTGCGCGCCGCCGATCATGGCGCGACCGCGCTCTGCGAAGACCGGGCAATCAAGCTGCGCGGCAACGCCGAAGCGGTGGACGGCGACGCCATCCTGGCGATCCGGCCAGAACATATGTCGATAGCGCGCGAGGCGGCGGCAGACGAGAACGGCATTGCCGCCACCGCGATCGGGTCGACCTATCTGGGCGCGGCGACCAAACTCGACCTTACGACACGCCAAGGTGCGAAAGTGACCGTCTCGGTGCCGAACGAGGTCGCGGCCGCGGCACTCAGCAAGGGCAATTCCGTCTGGCTGACCTGGCCGGCGGAAAAGGGCTTCCTCCTTCCGGACGGAGGACTATGAGCACCGGCGCGGCCTGAATTCGCCGCACCGGATTCCGGATTTGATCAACGAAAACAAAGGGGAACTAACATGAACGATACCAAGAAACAGGCCCTCGAAACGCTCTCCGAAAGGACAAGGCGCGGCGAGATCTCGCGCCGGCAATTCACGCAACTTGCAGCCCTCGTGCTTGCCGGCACGCCGCTGCTGCTGCGTTCGACCAGTTCCTTCGCCGCGGCGAAGGAACTGGTGCTGGTCAACTGGGGCGGCGACGCCATCACGGCCTATGACGCGGCTTATGGCCAGGCTTTCACCAAGGACACCGGCATCACCGTGAAGATGGATGGCTCCGGCCCGACCGAAGGGGCCATCGCGGCACAATTCAAAAGCGGTGCGCCGACCTGGGATCTTGTCGACGTCGACCCGTTCTCGGCCATCACGCTTGGCGCGCAAGGCATGCTCGAGCCGATCGACTACACAATAGTCGACAAGAAGAAGATGCGGCCGGGCTTCGGCTGGGATTACGCCGCCTCGACCTATTTCTTCTCCTATGTGATCGCCTACGATTCGCAGAAATACGGCAGCAATGCCCCGACCGGCATGGCCGATTTCTTCGACGTGAAGAAATTCCCCGGCAAGCGCTCCCTCTACAAATGGGGCGTGTCGAGCTGGGAGGCGGCTCTTCTCGCCGACGGCATCGCGCCGGCCTCGCTCTATCCGCTCGACCTCAAGCGCGCGCATGACAAGATCGCCGCGTTCAAGGAGAACGTCGTCGCCTATTGGGGCGGCGGCGCGGAAAGCCAGAGCGTGTTGCTCAACGGAGAAGCCTCGATGGCCATCGTCTGGTCGACGCGCGCCTCGCTGATCGAGCAGGATTCGGGAGGTCAGATCAAATTCATCTGGGACCAGGGCCTGATCTCGCCCGGCGCATTGGCCGTGCTGAAGAACAACCCCGGCGGCAAGGACGCGGCGATGAAGTTCATCGCCAGCGCGCAGGACCCGCAAAAGCAGCTCGTCATGTTCGACAAGCTCGGCCAGGGTCCGGCCAACCCCGCCGCCGATGCGCTGGTCCCGGCCGATAAGAAGCGCATCAATCCGGTCGATCCCGAGAATATGAAGAAGCAGATCCCGCTCGACATGGATTGGTACGCCAAGAATTACGGCGCGGCGCTGGACGAGTACACCAAGATCATCTCCGCCTGACCGGCGCGGGGCTGATATGAGAGGCGTTCTCTCCGACAGGATGGGCGCGGCGCTATTGATGGCGCCGCTGCTCCTGTTCCTTGGCCTCGCCTATGCCTGGCCTTTCCTCGGCGTGGTGAAGTGGAGCTTCACGCTGCCGACGCCCGGGCTTGGCCAGTACGGCGCGCTGATGACCGACCCGCTGGTGCAGTCGGTGTTCGTCCGCACGCTGCGCATCGCGGCGATCGTCACCGTTGTGTCGGTTGCCGCTGCCTATGCCATCACCGTCGTCTGGGTGCGCGGCAGTCCGGCGCAGCGGGTGCTGGCCGAATTCTGCATCCTGGTGCCGTTCTGGATATCAGTGCTGACGCGCGCCTTCGGCTGGGTGGCGCTTCTCTCCAACCGCGGCCTGATCAACACCTGGCTGCAGTCGATCGGTTTCATTAGCGAACCGCTGACGCTGGTGCGCAACGAATTCGGCGTCATCGTCGGCATGACGCACTTTCTCATTCCTTTCGCTGTTTTTCCGCTGGCGTCTTCCATGCGCAGCCTTGATGAGCGTGTGCTGCTGGCCGCGCGCGGGCTGGGCTCCAGCCGCATGCGCACCTTCTGGACGGTGTTCGTGCCGATGACCCGCTCCGGCATCATCGGCTCCGCGCTGATCGTCTTCGTCTTCTCCCTCGGCTTCTTCGTCACGCCTGCGATCCTTGGCGGCGGCCGCAGCGTCATGATCGCCGAATTGATCTATCTCCGCATCTTCCAGAGCCCGGACTGGGGGCTGGGTGCTGCGATCAGCGTGGTGCTGGTGCTGTTCGTCGGCGTTCTGATGGCGCTGCTTTTCCGCTACGTCAGACCGAAGCAATTGGTGTAGCCTATGCCGACCTATCGCCCCGGTCCCGTTTCGCTGGCCCTCGCCGTCCTGGTGGCGCTGTTCCTGCTTCTGCCGCTGCTGGCCGTGATCCCGGTCTCGCTGACGCCGAGCCGCATGCTGGCGATGCCGACGGGCGAGTTGTCGCTGCGCCACTACCGCTCGCTGGTCGAGGATCCGCGCTGGCTCCAGTCCATCCTGCTTTCGATCAGGATCGGCATCGTCAGCAGTGTCATCTCGACGGTGCTGGCACTGTGCTTCAGCCTTGGTGTGTGGATGTTCCAGCCGCGCTTCACCGCGGCTCTGGTCGGCTTCGTGCTGTTGCCGATGGTGGTGCCGCCGGTGGTCTCGGCGGTGACGCTCTATTTCCTGCTCACCTCGATCTCCGGCGTCAGTTCCTTTTTCGGCTACGACACCTGGCTGGGTGTGGCCATGGCGCATTCGGTGATGACGGTGCCCTTCGCCACGGTGCTGATCCTGGTCTCCCTCAGCCAGCTCGACCGTCGTATCGACCTCGCCGCGCGTGGCCTTGGCGCCAGCGTGTGGGAGCGCGCCACGCGCGTCATCATGCCCAACATCAAATTCGGCATCGTCACCGCGGCACTGCTGTCCTTCGTTCTCTCCTGGGAGGAGATCGGCGTGACGCTGTTCATCACCTCGGTCAACGCCATCACGCTGCCCAGGCTGATGTGGATGGGCCTACGCGACAATATCGACCCGGCGATCGCGGCTCTCTCGGTGATTCTGATCGTCATCACCGTGCTGGTGCTTGCAGTGCGCAGCGTCGTAGTGCGGCTGCGCGGAGGACAATGATCGGTGGCCTGTCTGCCTCAGGGGATTATCACCGAGGTAAAACTGCTAGCAGAAGCACACCGAGACCCGTCCGAACCTGCCAAGATCGCCGATGACTTCGTCGCCAGCCTCTACGCTGATCGGCGTCACGCAAGTGCCTGTAATCACCACTTGCCCCGGCTGGAGCGCTATACCCAGCCCCGACAATTCGTTGACGATCCATGTCAGCGCAATACGCGGATCGCCCAACACGGCTGCTCCTGATCCGATATGCTGCGACTTTCCAGGGACAGAAGCGGCCACCGGGTGCTTCGCGAGATCTACGTCGCGCCAATCATCTTCCACCGCCCCGCCGATGACGAACAGATTGGCACAGGCATTGTCGGCGATAAGCTGCGGCGCGCCGACAGCGCAGAAATCCTCATAGCGGGAGTCCGGTATTTCGATCGCCGGATGCAAACTCGCCACGGCGTCCATCACATCAGCGATTTCGTAAGGCGCGGGGCGAGGCGGCAACTGACGGCCGAACCGGAAGGCGAATTCGATCTCGGCGACACGCATCTTGCTAGTCGCCAGGGAAACGGAGCCACCGACCTCGACTGCCTTCTCGGCGAGGAGGCGCCCGGCCATCGGGCCATCGACATTGATATGCCGCTGGCCGGCCAGGCTGGTTGCCGCGATCTTCCAGCCGAAGAGCGGACCCACTGAGCGATCCATCACATGCGACTGGATGGCGTAGCCTTCGGCCCGCGTCTTCGGCCGCAATTCCTCGGGTATGGCGTCGAGACGAGTGCCCTGGTCCCAATGGCCTACCAGGAGGCGCGACGCGGCCCTGGCCTTTTCTGGATCGAGCATGATCAGCTCCTGAAATCTAGGAAAATGGGCCGCTGCCGGGCGTTGCTGATGCTTGCGGTGCGCAATGGGTATCCGCTATGCGTCGTCGCTGACGAGATTGTCAGGAAGTCGTATTTTCGAAATCATCGACATTCATCATCGTGACGACGAATCGGCAATCGTGTCCGTACGGTAAATCGCTATATATGGCAAAGCGTCTAGAACGCGGAAGAGCTTCTGGCATGCAAGGGTCGGTAGCGCAACGGGCGAGGGAGAAAAACGATGACGGCGCCCGGCGATTTGCAGCAGGGACTGTTTCTGAGGCTGAAAAGCGATCCGTCCCTGTCGGCACTGCTGGGCGGTGCCGGGTTGCGGCAACAACCAACCGACAACGCCGCCTTTCCCTATGTGACATGCGGCCAGACCTGCGCCTTTGACTGGGACACTGGCGCCGAGAACAGCGACGATCAACTAATTACGCTGCATGTTTGGTCCAAAGCCCATGGCGACGCCGAAACGCGCGCCATCATGGATGCCATCGAGGCCCGCCTTGCCGATGCGGTGCTGGAGGTCGGCGCTCGCGGCCAGACACGCCTGTCGCTGGAATTCAGCGAGGCACGCTACGACGAGGAACTGCTTGTCCATCACGGCCTGCTGCGTTTTCGGGCGCTGACCCAGGAAAACGCCTGACGCGCGCTTTCAATATGAACGAAACGGAGTCTAGACTGGAACTTCATGGGTTTCATCGAGTTGGGCGATGAAATCTCAATTGTTTGTCTCGCGTTGCAGGGGTGTGGCGAGCATGGTTTCAGCGGCGATCACCGTTCATTTCACGTTCAGCGCCGATGCGTTACAACGCTGGCCATGAGAACGCTTCGCTCCCATTTCCGAACCGCGACCCTGGCGCTCTGCGCCGGGCTGATTGCGGCGCCGGCAAGCGCAGCGCCGGCAGCCGCGCAGGATGAACCGATCGTCGTGGCGGCGGCCGACTGCTACGCGATCGGCCAGCAGGTGGCCGAGCAGAATGGCGGGACCCTTGCCAAGGCTTCGCAGTCGACGCGAGGTGGGCAGCCGGTCTGCGTCATCGTCGTGCTTGTCCCCGGCAAGGATGGGCAGCGTCCGCGCCGCTCCGAGATTGTCGTCCCGCAGAACTGACCCATCGTTTCCCAGACCGGCGGAATCGGCCTATAGCTGGAAGCCATCGGTCAACAGGCAGTGGTCCCCGCATGCGCGTACTGGTCGTCGAGGATGACAAGGATCTCAACCGGCAGATATCGGATGCGCTGGTCGACGCCGGCTATGTCGTCGATCGGGCCTATGACGGCGAGGAGGGCCATTTCCTCGGCGACACCGAGCCCTATGACGCGGTCGTGCTCGACATCGGCCTGCCGCAGATGGACGGCATCAGCGTGGTCGAGCGCTGGCGGCGCGGCGGCCGCAAGATGCCGGTGCTGATCCTGACCGCTCGCGACCGCTGGAGCGACAAGGTCTCCGGCATCGACGCCGGCGCGGACGACTATGTCACCAAGCCGTTCCACATCGAGGAGGTCCTGGCGCGGGTCAGGGCGCTGATCCGCCGCGCCGCCGGCCACGCCTCGTCCGAACTGACCTGCGGGCCGCTGCGCCTCGACACCAAGGCCTCGAAGGCCGATGTCGCCAGCGTGCCGTTGAAGCTGACATCGCATGAGTTCCGCCTGCTTGCCTACCTGATGCATCACATGGGCGAGGTCGTCTCGCGGACCGAACTGGTGGAGCATCTCTACGACCAGGATTTCGACCGCGATTCCAACACGATCGAGGTGTTTGTCGGACGGCTCCGTAAGAAAATGGGCATCGACATGATCGAAACCGTGCGCGGCATGGGTTATCGCATGCGTGAGCCGGAGGCGTAAGGCGGAACCGCTCCCTACCAACCCAACCGTGAGTAAGCGGCTCTCGCTGCGCTTGTGGCCGCGCTCGCTGACGTTCCGCGTCATCGCCTTTTCCACGGTCTGGGCGATCCTGACCCTCATCGTCATTTTCACCCTCATTACCACGCTCTACCGACAAGCCAGCGAGCGCGGTTTCGACAGCCTGCTTTCTGCGCATCTGTTCAACCTGATCGGCTCCATCGGCATTTCCGATACCGGCGCGCTCACCGGCGCTCCGGATCTCGGCGATCTTCGCTTCTCGGAACCGAATTCGGGCTGGTACTGGTCCGTCGAACCCGCCTCGGAAGGCGTGCACGGCAATCTCCACTCATCATCGATGACCAGGACGATCCCGTCGCCCGACGTGGCGGACGTTCCCTTCAACGCCAATTTCCAGCGCAGCTACGCGGCGCAAGGCATCGATGGCGAGGAGTTGGTCGTGTTCGAGAGCGAATTCGTTCTCGATGCCAAGAATCGCGCCGCCCGCTTTCGCGTCATGGGCAACAAGACCGAACTGGAACAGGAGATCGCCACCTTCCAGCGCCGCCTCCTGACCTACCTTTCCCTGTTCGGCGTCGGCATGATCGCCATCAACGCCATCGCCATCCTGCTCGGCCTGCAACCGCTGCGAAGGGTCAGGAACGCGCTCGCCATGGTGCGCGAAGGCACCGCGCAAAGGCTTGACGGCCAGTTTCCAGCCGAGATTGAACCGCTTGCCAACGAAACCAATGCCTTGATCGAGAACAACCGGCGTATCGTCGAGCGCTCGCGGACTCAGGTGGGCAATCTCGCCCATTCCCTGAAGACGCCGCTGGCGGTGCTGCTCAACGAGGGGCGGGCGCTTGGCGGCGCCAAGGGGCAACTGATCGCCGAACAGGCCGCTTCCATGCAGAAGCAGGTCGATCACTATCTCCAGCGCGCCCGCGTCGCGGCGCAGCGCGACAGCGTCGTCTACCGCACGCCGATAGCGCCGTTGGTGCAGCGCATGGTCAGGGTTTTGCAGAAGCTCAATCCGCAGACCAGCTTGTCGTTGTCGCTGCCGCCGATCGAGATCGTCTTTGCCGGCGAGCGCGAGGACCTCGAGGAGTTGCTCGGCAATCTGCTCGAAAACGCGATGAAATGGGCGAAGAGCGCGGTTTCGGTCTCCGTCGTTCCCGTGGGTGACAAGGACGACAACATATTCGAGATCGCCATCGAAGACGACGGGCCGGGCATACCCGAGGAAAAAGCGCGCGAAGCGTTGAAACGCGGACGACGCCTGGACGAGACCAAGCCGGGCACGGGTCTCGGCTTGGCCATTGTCGCCGACCTCGTCAACGAGTATGGAGGCGTACTGCTGCTCGAACGATCCGGCATGGGCGGATTGAAGGCGGTAGTGCGATTGCGGAGCCTTCAGTGATGCCTTTCCCGGCCCGATCGACATTGACGGACGGAACATGTCACGGCGGCGCACCGATCGGCTCCGTAGCGGGCCCAACGGCCAAATTTCCGACAAATATCAACATTATAGGCCCGCGGACTTCTCCGATGACGCGGCCCCCGGCTCATCCATGACAGGCTCCAGCTCAAGAAAACCGGTTGTTGGCATGAAGATTCGCGTCGCACTTGTTTCCGCATTAATGGCCGTTTCCGGCTGCACCACCTTGGGCGGCAAGGCTCCCACCATCGCTGCGACGCCGGCCTCCACGCCACCCAGCAGCGGCAAAGTCGCCACGACGATCATTTCGGCGATGGGCGGCGGCCTCATTGGCGGGTCGATCGGCAGCGGGCTTAGCGACGCCGAGAAGCGCAGCGCGCTCGAGGCGGAATACAAGGCGCTCGAATACACCACGAGCGGCCAGAAGGTGACGTGGAAGGGCACCCAGGCGTCCCGCTATGGCGAAGTGGTTCCGGCTCAGCCCTACCGCGTCGGCTCACAAGACTGCCGCCAGTACACGCAGACCGTCTTTACCGGCGGGGCAGGCGTCACGGCGCGTGGAACGGCTTGCCGCAACGCCGATGGCAGTTGGACGCCGCTCACCTGACGGCCTAGCCGGTCCATTTCGGACCCGGCCGGTTGATGTCGATGAAGGATATGCAGCGCGCCCGCCGTCAAAGCGTCGCAGTATGCTTGTGTTGGCAGGGCAAGGCTCTGCCGTTATTGGAAGAACCATGCTGTTCTGGGTCATAGCCGCAATCCTAACGCTGGGCGCTAGCCTGGCGGTGCTGCTGCCGCTGGCCGGTGGCGCCAGAAGCGCGTCTTCGAACGGCGAGCACGATCTGGAAGTTTATCGCGATCAACTGTCCGAACTCGACCGCGATGCCGCGCGTGGCCTGATCAAGCCTGCCGAAGCCGATGAGGCGCGCGCCGAGATCGCCCGGCGCATCCTTCGCCTCGACAATGCGGACCAGGCCGGCAGCGCATCCGTCGGACGCACATCCGTCGCGACGCGGCTTGTCGCCACCGCGGCCGTGCTGGCGGTGCCGTTGGTCAGTTGGGGCTTGTACATCAATATCGGCTCGCCCGATCTGCCCTCGCAGCCGCTCAGCGAGCGCCTGGCCAAGAGTCCGGCCGACAGCTCGGTCGACGAACTTGTGGCTCGCGCCGAAGCCCACCTTGCCGCCAATCCGTCCGACGGCAGGGGATGGGACGTGTTGGCGCCGGTTTATCTACGCATGCAGCGCTTTTCCGACGCGGTCGCCGCCTATCGCAACGCCATTCGCCTCGACGGCGACAGCGCTGTTCGCCGGGCCGGTCTCGGCGAGGCGATCGCCAGCGAGGCCGGCGGCATCGTTTCGGCGGATGCCCAGGAGGCCTTCGAGGCGGCCCTGAAACTTGACCCGGCCAATGCCAAGGCCGGCTTCTACCTGGCTATGGCCTTGGCACAGGAGGGCCGCAGCAAGGAGGCGGCCGCGGCCTGGCAGGCGATGCTGGGCACGCTGCCGAAGGATTCGCCATGGCGCGGCGCGATCGAGCAGGCGCTGGCCAAGTCCGGTGGTTCCGGCGCCGGCAATGCACGCGTCGCTTCGAGCGAGCCGGCAAACGGACCGACCGCGGGCGATATCGATGCCGCTTCATCGATGTCGCCGCAGGACAGGGAAGCCATGATCAACACCATGGTCGCCGGGCTCGACGAGAAGCTGCGGCAGAATCCGCGCGACCCGGACGGATGGATGCGGCTCGTTCGTTCCTACATCGTGCTGGGCAAGGCCGACCAGGCGCGCGAGGCGCTGAGCCGCGCTATTGCCGTCTTTGGAGCCGACAGTGACGAAGCCAGGAAATTCACCGCTTTTGCCGCTTCGCTCGGCCTGACGGCGACGCAATAGGGCTGACCGGACAATGACACGCAAACAGAAACGATTGTCGGTGATCGCGGGCGGCCTGGCCTTCCTCGGCGCCGCCACCGGTCTGACATTCTATGCGCTCGGCCAGAAGGCGTCCTATTTCTACATGCCCGCCGATCTGGCCACGGCGACGGTGCAGCCGGGCCAGCGCATCAGGCTGGGCGGCCTGGTGGAAAAAGGCACGATCCAGCGCGGGCAGGGGGCGACAGTGGCGTTTTCGGTGACCGACACCCATAAATCGGTCAAGGTCACCTATACAGGCATCCTGCCTGACCTATTTCGCGAGGAGCAGGGGGTCATCACCGAGGGCACGTTCGGCCCTGATGGCGTCTTTGTGGCCGACAGCGTTCTGGCCAAGCACGACGAGCGCTACATGCCCAAGGAAGTGGCCGATGGGCTGAAGGCCAAGGGCGTTTGGCAGGAGAGCAAGAGTGAATAGGCAGGCTCGATATAGCCGGGTTGGCGATCATGGTTGAGACCGGACATTTCGCGCTGGTCCTGGCCTTCGCGCTGGCCCTGGTGCAGACGGTGGTGCCGCTGTTTGGCGCCCGCACCAACAATCAGCGCCTGATGGCGGTCGGCGCTCCAGTCGCGATCACCAGCTTTGCGCTGACGGCGCTGTCCTTCGCCGCACTGCTCAGCGCCTATGCGAGTTCCGATTTCTCGGTCGCCAGCGTCTGGGAAAATTCCCATTCGCTGCAGCCCATGATCTATAAGATCACTGGAACCTGGGGCAATCACGAAGGCTCGATGCTGCTCTGGGTGCTGATCCTGACCTTTTTCGGTGCGCTGGTCGCCGCCTTCGGCTCCAACCTGCCGGCGACGCTACGTGCCAACGTGCTTGCCGTGCAGGGTGCGATCGGCGCGACATTCTTCCTGTTTATACTGGCAACGTCCAATCCCTTCGCGAGGCTTTCACCGGCGCCCATCGAAGGGCGCGATCTCAATCCCATCCTGCAGGATCTCGGCCTCGCCGTTCACCCGCCACTGCTCTATCTCGGCTATGTCGGCTTTTCGATCTGTTTCTCGTTCTCGGTAGCCGCCCTCATCGACGGACGCATCGATGCGTCCTGGGCACGTTGGGTGCGGCCATGGACCCTGGTCGCCTGGATGTTCCTGACCGGCGGCATCGCCATGGGCTCGTACTGGGCTTATTACGAGCTCGGCTGGGGCGGCTTCTGGTTCTGGGATCCGGTCGAGAACGCCTCCTTCATGCCCTGGCTCGCGGGCACCGCGCTGCTCCATTCGGCCATCGTCATGGAAAAGCGTTCGGCGCTGAAGATCTGGACGCTGCTGCTCGCCATCCTGACCTTTTCACTGTCGTTGCTCGGCACCTTCCTGGTGCGTTCGGGCGTCCTGACCTCGGTGCATGCCTTCGCCACCGACCCGACGCGCGGCATCTTCATCCTGTGCATACTGACGCTGTTCATCGGTGGATCATTGGCGCTGTTTGCGGTGCGTGCCTCGAAGCTGACGGCCGGCGGCCTCTTTCATCCGGTTTCGCGCGAAGGCGCGCTGGTGCTGAACAATTTGTTCCTGACCACGGCCACCGCCACCGTACTCGTCGGTACGCTCTATCCGCTGGCGGTCGAGGCCCTTTCGGCCGACAAGATTTCGGTCGGCGCGCCGTTCTTCGACCTCACCTTCGGACCGCTCATGTTACCGTTGCTGGCCATGGTTCCGTTCGGGCCGCTGCTGGCCTGGAAGCGCGGCGACATGTTCGCCGTCGCGCAGCGCCTGATGGCGGCCTTCGCGGCGGCGCTTCTGGCAACGCTGGTCACCGCCCTGTTCATCGACGGCGCTTCGGTATTCGCAGCCGTTGGCGTGGGTCTTGCCGTCTGGCTGATCCTCGGCGCTCTCACCGACCTCGCCGTCAAGGCGGGGTTCGGCAATGTGGCAGCAAAAGTCATGGTCAGGCGCCTGCTCGGCCTGCCGCGTTCGGTCTTCGGCACAGCGCTTGCCCACCTCGGTCTTGGCCTGACCACGCTTGGCATTGTCGGCACGCTTTGCTTCGGCACCGAGAAAATCCTGTCAATGCATGCCGGGCAAACCGTCGAATTGTCCGGCCATACTCTGCGTTTCGTCGGGCTCCATCCCGCGCAGGGACCGAATTACAGCGAGGATCGCGGTCGCTTCGAGCTGATCGGTGTCGGCGGCAGTCCCGTTGGCGAAATCAGCTCGGCCAAGCGCTTCTATCCGGTACGCCAGACGACAACGACGGAGTCAGGCATCAGGACGATGGGCCTTTCACAGCTTTACATTTCGCTCGGCGACGAGGGCAATGACGGATCGGTCGTGGTGCGCCTGTGGTGGAAACCGCTGGTGACGCTAATCTGGGGCGGCGGCCTGGTCATGATGGTCGGTGCGGCCATGTCGCTGATGGACAGGCGCCTGCGCGTCGGCGCACCCTCGCGCCGCCGCAAGCAGGCCGGCGCCATGAGCCCCGCGGGCCTGCCATGAAGGCGAAGTTGTCCATCGCGTCGCTCGTGATGGTGCTGGCGCTGTCCTTTGCCGGCACGGCGTTGGCGGTGAAGCCCGACGAGATGCTTGCCGATCCGACGCTGGAAGCGAGGGCGCGAGCGCTGTCGGAAGGGCTGCGCTGCATGGTCTGCCAGAACCAGTCGATCGACGAATCCGATGCCGATCTTGCCCGTGACCTGCGCGTTCTGGTGCGCCAGCGCCTGGTCGCTGGCGATACCGACAAGCAGGTGATGGACTATGTGGTTTCGCGCTACGGCGAGTTCGTGCTGCTGAAGCCGCGCTTCGATCTGCGCAACGCTCTGCTTTGGGGCACGCCGGTGATCCTGCTTTTGGCCGGTGGCCTGTTTGTCGTTCTCAGCGCGAGATCGCGCCGGTCACTGGCGACAAAATCCCTCTCCGCCGACGAACGGGCGGCACTGGAGGCGATCCTGCGCCGCGATTGAGTGCAGGCGGCGATCGTTCGCCAACATTACCAAAGTTTCATGCGTCGGAAATGGCGTCGTAATGTACGCCGCTCTAATTCTCTTCGTCAGGATGCCGACAAGGCGCGTCCCTTCGAAAAGAGGATACGAGACCCCATGAATATTGCCCCCAATTCATATTCCCGCACCCGCAAGCGTCTCCTGGCTGCCGTCGCTTCCGTCGCCGTTGCCGGCGCGATCGGCGTCGGCGCATTGACCAGCGGAACCAGCCCCGTTCTGGCCGATGCCGTGCGCGTCGAGGCGCCGCAGGTCCCCAGCTTCGCCGATGTTGTCGAGCGCGTTTCGCCCGCCGTGGTCAGCGTCAAGGTCAAGGCCAAGGTCCAGCCCACTGCCGATGACGGTTCCGACGACCAGGACGGCTTCGACAATTTGCCCAACAATCCGCAGCTGCGCCGATTCTTCAAGGAATTCCGCGGCTTTGGCGATCAGGGCCAGAACGACGACGGTCCCCGCCGGTTCGGGCATCGTAACCGCGGCCACGGCGAGCCGCGCCCGGTGGCTCAAGGGTCGGGCTTCTTCATCTCCGAGGATGGCTATCTCGTCACCAACAACCATGTGGTCGAAGAGGGCACCGCCTTCACCGTGGTGACCAATGACGGCAAGGAACTCGACGCCAAGCTGGTCGGTACCGACCCGCGCACCGACCTCGCGGTGCTCAAGGTCGAGGGTGGTGGCAAGTTTACCTATGTCGACTTCGCCGATGACTCCAAGGTTCGGGTCGGCGATTGGGTCGTGGCCGTCGGCAACCCGTTCGGTCTCGGCGGCACCGTCACCGCCGGCATCGTCTCGGCGCGCGGCCGTGACATCGGCGCCGGTCCCTATGACGACTTCATCCAGATCGACGCCTCGGTCAACCGCGGCAATTCTGGCGGCCCGACCTTCAACCTCAGCGGCCAGGTGGTCGGCATCAACACCGCTATCTTCTCGCCTTCCGGCGGCAGCGTCGGCATCGCCTTCGACATTCCCGCCTCGACCGCCAAGCAGGTCGTCGAGGATCTGATGAAGAGCGGTGCCGTGCAGCGCGGCTGGCTCGGCGTCGAGATCCAGCCGGTCACATCAGACATCGCCGAATCGCTCGGCCTGAAGTCGAACAACGGCGCACTGGTATCCAGCGCTCAGGACGACGGCCCCGGCAAGAAGAGCGGCATCACCGCCGGTGACGTGATCACCCAGGTCGACGGCAAGGATGTTGCTTCGCCGAAGGAGCTCGCCCGCCTGATTGGCGCCTATTCGCCGGGCAAGTCGGTTGACGTCACGGTCTGGCGCGACGGCAAGAGCCAGAGCGTCAAGGTGGAGCTCGGCAAGCTGCCTTCAAGCGACAAGCAGGCCTCGGCCGACGACAAGCCGGCGGCTCCGGCCAAGGCCGATACGCTTGCCGATCTCGGTCTGACCGTCACCAAATCCGAGAACGGAAAGGGCCTGGTGGTGACCGATGTCGATCCCGACAGCGATGCCGCCGATCGCGGCATCCAACCGGGCGACGTCATCACCGCGGTCAATTCGATGGAAGTCAACGGCACCGACGACGTTACCAAGGCCATGGATGAAGCAGTGAAATCCGGGCGCAAGGCTGTGCTGATGCAGATCACCCGCGACGACAACAACCGCTTCGTGGCGCTGCCCGTTGCCAAGGGCTGACGACGACTTTCCGGCGCGGCGGTGTCAAACACCCCCGAGCCGCCGCACGGGAAAGCATGGAGCCGAGCGCGTTAGTCAGTCATCGTGCTCCCCTCCGGCGGCAGCGGGCTTCCCATCGCCCGCTGCCGCACTCACCCGCAGACCATGCGCTCAGGCTGAGCGAACAAGCGGAGCGCTTTGGTGGCAACGGCATGCCGGCAGCATGCTGGGACAGTAACACCAGAGAACCAAGACTTTATCGCGCGCGGCCTGGATCATCTTGATCGCGATGCGCTTTGGCGAAGGCTAAAATGCAGATGCCGGCTACTCAATCTTCCAGCGAAATCGCGTATAACGGTCCTATGAAGATTCTCGTCATAGAAGACGATCGCGAGGCTGCGGATTATCTACAGAAAGCCTTTACCGAGGCCGGGCACACCGCGCATGTCGCAGGTGACGGCGAGACCGGCTTCGCGCTCGCCGATGCCGGCGACTACGACGTGATGGTCATCGACCGGATGATGCCGCGCCGCGACGGCCTGTCGGTCATCGCCGGCCTGCGCTCCAGGGGCAACGCCACGCCGGTGCTGATCCTGTCGGCGCTGGGCGAGGTCGACGACCGGGTCACCGGCCTGCGCGCCGGCGGCGACGATTATCTGACCAAGCCCTATGCCTTCTCGGAACTGCTCGCCCGCGTCGAGGTGCTGAACCGCCGGGCCAGCGCCAAGGAAGCCGAAACCGTCTACCGCGTCGGGGATCTCGAACTTGACCGGCTTTCGCATTCGGTCAGGCGCGCCGGACGCGAGATCACGCTGCAGCCACGCGAGTTCCGCCTGCTTGAATATCTGATGCGCCATGCCGGCCAGGTGGTGACGCGCACCATGCTGCTCGAAAATGTCTGGGATTATCATTTCGATCCGCAGACCAACGTCATCGACGTCCATGTCTCGCGACTGCGCGGCAAGATCGAAAAAGGCTTCGACAAGCCCATCCTGCATACGATTCGCGGCGCCGGCTACATGCTTAGGGCCGGTTAGGCGGCGGCATGGCCCTTTCCGTGCCTGCCATCATGAAGACGACGGCTGCGCGGCTCTCGGCGCTCTATCTCCTGCTCTTCGCGCTCTGCGCCGTGCTGCTTGTCCTCTACATGACCTCGCTTTCGGCGCGCATGCTGACCGCGCAGACGCAGGAGACCATCAACGATGAGGTGCTCGGCCTTGCCCGCGCCTACCAGCGCGGCGGCCTGCCAGTCCTGGTCCGCGTGGTGGAGCAGCGCTCGCGCCAGCCCGGCGCCAATCTCTATTTGATCGCCGATGTCAACGGCCAGATCCTGACCGGCAATGTGCAGAGCCTGGAGCCGGGGGTCATCGAAACCGAAGGCTGGACGACCGAGCCGTTCTCCTACCGTCGTTTCGGCGAAGGCGAACTCGACCGGCAGCGCAGCACACCTTCCGATCAGGCCACGCCGCAGGCCGGCGATACGGCGGTCCGATCCGAAGGCGAGAAGGGCCACAATGCGATCGCCCTGGTGCTGCGCCTGCCGAACCAGATGATCATGCTGGTCGGCCGCGATCTCGGCGAACCTGAGCGGTTCCGCGCCGTCATCCGCCGCTCCCTGATGCTGGCGCTCGGCATGATGGGGCTGGGCGGGCTGTTGATCTGGTTCTTCGTCGGCCGCGCCGCGCTGAAGCGCATCGATGGCGTTTCGGAAGCTAGCCGCCGCATCATGGGCGGCGATCTTTCGGGCCGGCTGCCGGTGACCGGCGCCGGTGACGAATTCGACCGGCTTTCCGAAAACCTCAACGCCATGCTGGCCAGGATCGCCATGCTCAACGAGGGGCTGAAACAGGTTTCCGACAACATCGCGCATGATCTGAAGACGCCGCTGACCCGGCTGCGCAACCGCGCCGAGGCGACGCTTTCGGGCAAGCACAAGACGTCGGACTACCGCCAGGCGCTGGAAGGCACCATCGCCGAGTCCGACCAGCTCATAAAGACCTTCAACGCCATCCTGATGATCTCCCGGCTGGAGGCGGGTTATTCCTCCGAAAGCACCAGCCGCGTCGATCTGGCCGCAGCCGTGCGCGATGTCGTCGAACTCTACGAGCCGGTGGCGGAAGAGGCTGGCGTTTCGCTCGAAGCCGCGATCGATGGCGCATTCCTTGTCGACGGCAACCGCGAGCTGATCGGCCAGGCGCTGTCCAACATCGTCGACAATGCGATCAAGTACTCGACCGATTCCACCTCCAAGCCGGCGGTCCGCGTGACGCTCGAACGCACGCATGGCGAGATCAGGCTCGCCGTCGCCGACAACGGCCAGGGCATTCCGGACGATGCCGATCGCGCCCGGGCGACGGAACGGTTCGTGCGGCTCGAGAAGAGCCGTTCCCAGCCAGGTTCCGGGCTTGGCCTCAGCCTCGCAAAGGCGGTCATGACATTCCACTATGGCCGGCTTGATCTGTTGCCTGGTAATCCCGGATTATCCGTGGTCATGAGTTTTCCCGCGCGGGAGGATCATTGATGACGGCGGCTGCAAAGCGGATGGCGAGGGACTGGCTGTTGAAGCCGGCGGCAAGGCTTGCTCCTCTGGATGACAGCCGGGCCCGGCAGGAGCTGGCCGAGATCGCCACCTTGGCACGCGAAGAGGGGTTGACGCGGCTGGCGAAATTCCTGGCTGGAACGGGTGAGGCGCAGGACTTCCTGGCCGCCGTCTTCGACCTGTCGCCGTTCTTGCGTGACATGGCGCGTCGCCGACCGCAAATATTGGATGGGCTTTTCGATCAGCCGGTCGAGGCCCGGCTGAAGGCGTTCCTCGTGGCGATCGACCGGGCATCGTTCTCCGAGACGATATCCGAATCCAGATTGATGATGGAACTGCGGCAATGGAAGGCCGATGCGCACTTCCTGATAGCGCTGGCCGATCTGGCCGCCGAGGCCGAGACCTCGCTTACGGTGCGGCGGTTGAGCGACCTTGCCGATGCGTGCACGCGCGCCGCCGTCGATTTCCTGCTGCGCGACGCGCATGGCCACGGCAAGCTGAAGTTGCCGGATCCCGCCAATCCCTCGAACCGGTCGGGCTGGATCCTGCTCGGCATGGGCAAGCTTGGCGCGCATGAGCTCAATTTTTCCTCCGATATCGACCTCGTGGTCTTCTTCGACCCGGAAGCGTCGGCCGTCGTCGATCCGCTCGATGCGACGGAGCTGTTTTCGCGGCTGACGCGCCGTCTGGTGCGCATCCTGCAGGATCGCACCGAACATGGCTATGTCTTCCGCACCGACCTCAGGCTGCGTCCCGATCCCGGTTCGACCCCGCTGGCGATCCCGGTCGAGGCGGCGCTGCGCTACTACGAGGCGCGCGGCCAGAACTGGGAACGCGCCGCCATGATCAAGGCGCGTCCTGTGGCCGGCGATCTGGACGCCGGCACCGCTTTCCTCAAGGAGCTCCAACCCTACATCTGGCGCAAATACATGGACTATGCCGCGATCGCCGACGTCCATTCGATCAAACGCCAGATCCACGCCCACAAGGGGCATGGCGAAATCGCGGTCAAGGGCCACAACGTCAAGCTCGGGCGCGGCGGCATCCGCGAGATCGAGTTCTTCGTCCAGACGCAGCAGCTCATCGCCGGCGGCCGCTTCCCGGAACTGCGCGGCCGCGAGACCGTGCCGATGCTCGGCCAGCTGGCCGCGCGCGGCTGGATCACCGCCGAGGCACGCGACGCACTGGCCCGGCAATATTGGTTCCTGCGCCGGGTCGAGCATGCCATCCAGATGGTGGCCGACGAGCAGACGCACACTTTGCCGGAGGATGATGAAGGGCTGGAGCGAATCGCCCGTATGCTGGGCTTTGCCGATGCGGCTGCTTTTTCCCTGGGCTTTCGCGCCTCGCTGCAGCAGGTCGAACGTCACTACGCGGCGCTGTTCGAAACGGCGCCGGAGCTCTCGGCAGGCATCGGCAATCTGGTCTTCACCGGCGACGTCGACGACCCCGATACGCTGCAGACCTTGCACGGCCTCGGCTTCCAGCGAACGAGCGACATCTGCCGCGTGATCCGTGGCTGGCATTTCGGCCGCTACCGCGTCACCCAGTCGGCTGAGGCGCGCGAGCGACTGACGGAACTGACGCCGGCGCTGCTCAAGGCTTTCGGCCAGACGCGTCGGGCCGATGAGGCGTTGATCCGTTTCGACGAGTTCCTCGCCGGCCTGCCTGCAGGGATCCAGCTCTTCTCGCTGCTCCAGTCCAATCCGGCGTTGCTGAAGCTTATGGCGACGATCATGGGCGCAGCACCCCGGCTGGCCGCGATCATCACGCGCCGGCCACATGTGTTCGATGGCCTGCTCGATCCCGCTCTTCTCACCGAATTGCCGGACCGTGGCTATCTATCGGCACGGCTTACCGCTTTCCTCGAAGGCGACCGCGCCTATGAGGACGTTCTCGATCGTTTGCGCATCTTTGCCTCCGAGCAGAAATTCCTGATCGGCGTGCGGCTGCTCGCCGGCTCGATCGATCCGGCCCGTGCAGGCCACGCCTTTTCTGACCTGGCTGATCTCACCATTGAGGCCGCGTTGCGCGCGGTTATGGCCGAATTCGAGGCGCGCCATGGCACAATCGCCGGCGGCGTGGTTTCGCTGCTCGGCATGGGCAAGCTCGGCAGCCGTGAATTGACGGCGGGATCAGATGTCGACCTTATCCTGCTCTACGACCACGATGCGGACGCCGAGGAATCCGACGGTGAAAAGCCGCTGGCGCCCTCGCATTACTACACCCGCATGACACAGCGCCTGATCTCGGCCGTCTCCGCGCCGACCGCGGAAGGCGTACTCTATGAACTCGACCTGCGGCTGCGGCCGTCGGGCAACAAGGGGCCGGTGGCCACCCACGTCGACGCCTTCAGGAAATACCAGCGCCAGGCGGCCTGGACCTGGGAGCACATGGCGCTGTCGCGGGCGCGCGCCATTGCCGGAGATGCCAGGCTCTGTGCCGAGGTCGAAGCCGACGTCGCGGCGGTGCTCGGGCAATCGCGCGACGCAGCAAAGGTGAAAGCGGAAGCGTCCGACATGCGCGCCATGATCGAGAAGGAAAAGCCGCCGCGCGACCTCTGGGACATCAAACTCATTGCCGGCGGCCTGATCGATCTCGAATTCATCGCCCAGGTAGCCGTCGTCACGGGCAATGTCGAGTCCGGCCGCAGGGTCACGGCAACCGCAGAGGTATTGTCGCGCCTTGCGCCACAATTCGCAGCCGCCGATGTCAGGGAGGAGCTTGGCGAGGCCTACCGGCTCTATCTGGCGCTGACCCAAATGATCAGGCTTTGCCTCACCGGCCAGTTCGAGCGGGACGATGTGCCGCCGGGGCTTTCGGATCTGCTTCTGGCGGTCACCGACTTGCCGGATTTCGGTGTGCTTGAAGCACATCTCAAGGAGACGTCGCGGAAGGTCAGGAAGGATTTCGACCTTCTGCTTCGTGCCGGGCGGCTGTGATCAACGGCCGTGCGGATCGCATCGGGGGTGACGATGCAACAGGAGAAGACCATGAGAAAGACAACCAAGCTCGCATTCGCCTTCATCGCGTTGGCAGGAGCCGTCGGCACTGCGGCCTATGCCGGGAACAGCGACAGCGCAAACAGGCGTGAGCGCACAATGATGCGCCTCAACAAGGCGATCAAGGACAATGACGGGACCATCAGCTTCGACCAGTTCTCAAGCGTCATGGATTCGCGGTTGAAGAAGCTGGTTGCCGACAGTGGTGGCAAGCTCACGGTGGAGCAGCTCGCCGCGGCGCTGGAAAAGGCCCGCTTCGAGCGCATGGCCAGGCGCATCATCGCGCGTTACGACACCAAGGGCGACGGTATGCTGACGACGGAGGACATCGCCGGTCGCGACAAGAAGCTCTTTGCCCTGCTCGACAAGAACAACGACGGAAAGATCAACAAGGGCGAACTGCCAAAGGGCGGCCGCTTTGGCCTACACCGCCAGTGGGATGACGAAGGCGACGACGGCAGCATGCAATAACGCCTTCCGGCACGGGCTTCGGCGACATCGCCGGAGCCCGTTGCTCAAGCTGCGACCTTGACCACGGGCGTCGCCTTCTTCACCGGAATGCGCACCGACACGATCGTGCCGACACCTTCGGTTGAGCGGATTTTCAGGGCACCGCCTTGCAGTTCGGCCAGAGAGCGCGAGATGGCAAGGCCGAGGCCGGACCCGGCATGGCTCTTGGAGAACTGGTTCTGCACCTGTTCGAAGGGCCGTCCGAGCTTGCCGAGCGCCTCCTTCGGTATGCCGCAGCCATTGTCCTCGATCGTCAGCACCAGCGCGCCTGAGGTATTGCGGGCCCTGACCGATATGTGGCCGCCCTGGCCGGTGAATTTCACTGCGTTGGACAAAAGGTTGATGACGATCTGCTTGATCGCGCGGCGGTCGGCGAACAGCGTCAGCGCGTCGGCGATGCGGGTCTCCACGGTGATCGCCTTCTGTGCGGCCTGCAGCGAGACGACCCTGACCGTCTCGCTGATCAGCGGGCCGAGATCGATCTCTTCGCGGTCGAGCGAGAATTGGCCGGCCTCGATTTTCGACATGTCGAGAATGTCGTTGATGACGCCCAGGAGATATTTGCCACTGCTGTTGATGTCGGTGGCGTATTCCTCGTAGCGCTCCGATCCCAGCGGGCCGAACAGCCCCTGTTCCATCAGCTCGGAGAAGCCGATGATGGCGTTCAAGGGCGTGCGCAGTTCATGCGACATGTTGGCCAGGAATTCGGACTTGGCCCGGTTCGCCGCTTCGGCGCGCTCGGTTTCCTTCATGTATTTGCGGTTGAGCTCGACCAGTTCGCGCGCGCGCTCCTCTTCGGCCCGGCGGGCGAGGCTGAGATCGTGTATGGTCGCCATCAGCCGGCGCTCGCTGTCGACCAGCTTTTCTTGATGCAGCTTGATCTGGGTGATGTCGGATCCGACCGAGACAATGCCGCCGTCGCGGGTTCTGAGTTCGTTGACCTGCAACCAGCGGCCGTCGGCCAGCTGCCGTTCGAACGTCGCGCCGCCCTGCGGTCCATTGCTGTTGGCAAGCCGCCGATCGGAAGCGAAAGCGAGCATGCGCTCTTCCAGCGTGGCGCGCACGGCGCCTGGCATCACGTCACGGTCCGAAAGGCCATTGTCCTTCTGGTATTTGGAATTGCACATGATCAGCCGCTCGGCGGCATCCCACAGCACGAAGGATTCGTTGATGTTCTCGATCGCCGTTCTCAGGCGCAGATCGGCTGCCTCGGAACGAAGCGCCAGGTGGCGCTGCTCGGTGACGTCGACGGCGATGCCGATCAACTGGATTTCGGGCGCTTCCGGATCCATGACCTGCGCCCTTGCGCGCATCCATACCCACTGCCCGTCGGCATGCCGCATCCGGAACACCTGATCGATATGATCGATCTCGCGCGCGACGATCTTGTTGGCGAGTTGGAACAGGTCGCCATCATCGGGATGGATGATCTCGTCGACCTCGCCGAAGGACAGCATCGTGTCGCATGGCTCGTAGCCCAGCATGTCGTACATCGAGCGCGACCAATACATCTTGCCGCGCACCATGTCCCAGTCCCACAAGCCGCAGCGGCCGCGTACCAGCGCCATGTCGATGCGTTGATGCGCTTCGAGGTAGATGCGGTCGGCAGCCTGCGCGCGCGCCGCCTGGCCGAAATAGGCATAGAGGATGATGATCAGCACGCCGGCCGTCAGTACGAACAGCGTCACATTCAGCGAGACTGTCTTGCGCCAGGCGTCGAAAACCGCGTCCTGGGGCACCAGCGCCGCTGCCGCGCCTTTGCGACCGTTCGCCAGGCTGACCGCGGCATACCAGTCCTGCCCGCCAATATCGACCTCCATCACTCCGGCGCGGTCGCCGAACATGAACAGAGGCTGGCCGCCCTGGGCGAGGCTATCCAGCGAACGGCCTTGCCAGGACATCGAGCGCGGCGTCACCGCGGTGATCTTGAAGGCGCTGTCGGTGATGACAAGAACGTGGCCGCGGCTCATTGCGCCCTGACGGCTGGTCGTTTCCAACAGGTCCTGGATAGCGCCCGGCGCGGTGTCGGACATGGTGGCCAGCGAACTCGCCAGTTGACTGGACGCCAGCATCAGGATCGCCTTGGCGTTGCGCTCGATATCGTCGCGTTCGTTCATCAGCGACAGGACGCGCAGCGCCGCGATCGCGATCAGGAAGATGACGATGAGAGCCGGTATCGATCGGCGCAGCAATGGCTCGGCGGCCAGAAGCCGCTTGTAGGCCGGTTCGGCGATGAGTCGCGCATTCCCGGCAAGGCCGTCGCTTCGCGGCGTCTCGCGACGCGCAAAAGCTATCCCTCCGGGCGCGCCCCACGCGTCCGCCTTCGCCATAAATGGCACTCCCCGATTTGCCTATGCTGTCTGATGATCCGGCAAACGCCGCACTTCCGAATCGTCATTAAAGAATCAAAGGTGATTCGCCTTGTCCAGTGGTCCGGCGAAAAAAGATTAAAAATCGACTAAAATAGTGGCTTTTCCGCCAACCGAGCAGCGGCATGCGATGGCGATCACCGTTGAAAGGGAGTAATATTAGAGATCACGCATATTCCGTGCGGATTGCACATTGGGAGGAAAGCATGAATCGCAGATCTGCAATTGCTCTCGGCGTGTCAGCGGCAGCGGTAACGCCTTTGTTCGCCCTGGCGGCGTCGGCAAAAACGAAGACATACGGCCCGAAGGAGGGCAAGGAAATTGCGCCCGGCATCAGAGTGGTGGAGGTCGGTACGGGAAACTCAGACATTCCTGCCTACAAAAGCATCTCAATCGTCGATGTCGTGTTTCAGCCCGGCACACATGCTCCGGCGATGGTTATGGACAACGATATGGTATGCACCATCACTGCGGGCGAATTCACGATCAAGAAGGCCGACAAGGAGTTCAAGCTCAAGGAAGGCGACATGTACACTTGCGCCAAAGGCAAGACCGATGAGGCGACGAATACGAGCGCCGAGGTCGGCGTGCATCGCATCGCCATGTTGATATCCGCGTAGGGAGGCGGGAATCCGTTCGAGCAGCAGAGGCACACCCCGACAGGCCGGTGGCGTTGCTTTGGCATTGCCGCCGACCACCATGGTGGCCGCTTGGGTCTGGCTCACGCCAGCGTACGCTCGACAATATCGCTTAAATCCGCGGACAGGTTTTCGGCATTGGCGATCGAAAGCAGCGCTTCCCTGGCCTTGGCCTGCCGGCCAGGTTCGAGCGATCGCCACGACCGGAGCGCCGTTGCCAATCTTGCCGCCACCTGCGGATTGCGTTTTTCGACTTCGAGCACCGTCTGCGTGAAGAATCGGTAGCCTTCGCCGTCGGCGCGGTGGAAGCCGGTCTGGTTGGCACTCGAGAATGTGCCGACCAACGAGCGCACCCGGTTCGGATTGGCCATCGAGAAGGCCGGATGCGCGGTCAGGGCGCGAACCGTCTCCACCGCCTGCGGACCGGGTACGCTGGCCTGAATCTGGAACCATTTGTCCATCACAAGCGGGTCGGACGCATATGTCTCTTCGAAAGCCGCCAGTGCCGTGTTTGCCTCCGGCGAACCATGGTGGCGATGCGCGAGCACGGTCAGCGCGGCCGCGCGGTCAGTCATGTTGGTGGCCGACCGGAAGTGCTCCGCCGCAAGTTCGGCGCCACCTGGCAGCAGCGAGAGATAATCGAGCAGGATGTTGCGCAGCGCCCGCCGACCGGCGGAAGCCGCATCCGGGCTGAACGGCCGTTCGTCGGCAAGCCGCTCGTAGAGGCCTGCGAACACGTCCCGGTTCGCCTTGGCGATTGCCAGCGCCAGCGCCTCGCGCGCAGCGAAGATGGCGTTGGGTTCGATGTTCTTGCCGATGTCGCGCGCTATGTCGGTCTCGCCCGGAAGCGAAAGCGCCAGCGCCCGGTAGGCCGGCTCCAGCGTCTCGTCGCTCGCGATCCTGCCGGCAAGCTCGGTCAGTCGCGCGGTGAAGCCAGGCTCAGCGCCGCCGAGAATTTGGCGGAAGGCCAAGATCAATGCATCCGTAAGCAGCGTGTTGAAGGTCTGCCAGCGCGAGAAGCTGTCGCTATCGTGGCCGGCAAGGAAGAATTGGTCATCGGTGTTCTGCTCGACGGCAAGCGTTATCGGCGCCGAGAAGCCGCGGTTCAGCGAAACCGCCGGACGCTCGGCGACGCCTGAGAAGCGCACCAGATGCCGGCGCTTGCGGATGTGGATGATGCCGTCCTCGACGCTGGCGCCGTCGACCGCGTCATAGGCGACCGGCTCGCCACCGGCGCCGATCAGACCGAAGGCGAGCGGTATGTGCATCAGCCGTTTGCGGCTTTCCGACGGGGTCGGGGGCACCGATTGCTCGATTTCCAGCGTGAATTCCCGCTCCGCCCGGTTATAGGTCGAGCTCACCGCCAGGTTAGGGGTGCCGGCCTGATGGTACCAGAGCGCGAATTGCGACAAGTCGCGGCCGGACACCTCCTCGAACACTGTCAGGAAATCCTCGATCGTCGCCGCCGTGCCGTCGTGCCGCTCGAAATAGAGATCCATGCCGGCGCGGAAGCTATCAGGCCCGAGGATGGTACGGATCATGCGCACCACCTCCGAGCCTTTTTCGTAGACGGTCGCCGTGTAGAAATTGTTGATCTCGCGATAGCGGCGCGGCCTGACCGGATGCGCCAGCGGCCCCTGGTCCTCGGGGAATTGATGCGCGCGCAGCGTGCGCACCTCGGCGATGCGCTTGACCGCACGCGAACGTTGGTCGGCGGAGAATTCGTGGTCGCGATAAACGGTCAGCCCTTCCTTCAGGCAAAGCTGGAACCAGTCGCGGCAAGTGATTCTGTTACCTGTCCAATTGTGGAAATACTCATGCGCGATGATCGCCTCGATATTGGCGAAATCGGCGTCCGTCGCGGTCTCCCGGTCGGCCAGCACGTATTTGTCGTTGAAGACATTGAGGCCCTTGTTCTCCATCGCGCCCATGTTGAAGTCGGACACGGCGACGATGTTGAAGACATCGAGGTCGTATTCGCGGCCGAATGCCTCCTCGTCCCATTGCATCGATCGCTTCAAGGCATCCATGGCGTAGCCGGCGAGCTTCTCCTTGCCCGGCTCGACATAGATGCCGAGCTCGACCGTGCGGCCGGACATGGTGACGAAACTGTCGGCGACCCGGCCGAGATTGCCGGCGACCAGCGCGAACAGATAGGATGGCTTGGGGAAGGGGTCGTGCCAAATGGCATAGTGCCAGCCATCGCCGAGATCGCCCTTGTCGACCGGGTTTCCGTTGGACAGAAGCAGCGGCGCCTCGTCGCGGCAGGCTTCGATCCGCACGGTGTAGACGGAAAGGATGTCGGGGCGGTCGAGGAAGTAGGTGATGCGGCGGAAGCCCTCTGCTTCGCATTGCGTGCAATAGACGTTGCTTGAGCGGTAGAGGCCCATCAGCGCTTCATTGCCCGATGGCACCAGCTCGGTCTCGATCGACAGCCGAAAGCGACCCGCGGCCGGGGGGGTGACGATGGTCAGTCGGTCGGGCGTCACGGCAAAATCCGTCGGCTTGGCTTTCCTGCCGTCGATCTCGACGCGCCTGAGCGTCAGCCCGTCGCCGTCCAGCACAAGCGGCGCAGAGGCCGCGACGCCATCGCGGCGCTCGACGGTCAAAATTGCCGTGACGATCGTCGCCCCTGGCGAAAGACGGAATTCAAGGCTCGTTTCCGGAATGAGATAGTCGCTGGGGCGATAGTCTTCGAGTTTGAAGACCTGGCCAGTGTCGGTGCGCATTCCGTGGTTCCTGTCTTTCCGGGCCTGTCCTGCCCGTTCAAAAATTGAAGTCCGCGCTCTTTACACGAACCGGCGCCTCGACAAAACTGCGACAAGGTCTATTCAGACCCACCTTTCCAGCATCGCGAGGCAGTCATGGCCGCCGTCTACGACGTCAGGCATATCGAGAGACCGGCAACACCGGCCCGCACCTGGGCAACCATGCGGGAAGCGGCGGGAGCGTGACAGCAGGCCCCGGCAACAGTGACAATACCGTAGGGCACAACACGCTCACTGGCATTATGCTGAAGATCGTCTCGGTGGCGGTCTTCGTCGGCATGTCGACCTGCATCAAGGCGGCGGGTACTGTGCCGGCGGGACAGATCGTCTTCTTCCGCTCCTTCTTCGCTATCTTTCCGATCATTGCCTTTCTGGCTTTCAAGGGAAATCTCGGCACGGCTTTCAGTACAAGCCGTCCGTTCAACCACATCGCGCGCGGCGTCGTCGGCGTCTGCGCCATGGGGCTCGGCTTCTTCGCGCTGACGCGGTTGCCGCTGCCGGAAGCAATCACGCTGAATTACGCCCAGCCGCTGTTGGTGGTGGTGTTCAGCTCGATTTTCCTCGGCGAAGCCATTCGTGTCTATCGCTGGAGCGCGGTCGCCGTCGGTCTCGTCGGTGTGCTGATCATCTCCTGGCCGGAGCTGACGCTCCTGAGTTCCGGCGAGGCGCTCGACGACCAGGAGGTGCTCGGCGTCATCGCCGCACTGATAGCGGCGGCGATTTCGGCCGTCGCCATGCTGCTCGTGCGCAATCTCGTGCAAAGCGAGCGCACCGCCACGATCGTGCTTTGGTTTTCGGTGACCGCGAGCGTCATGGCGCTGCTGTCGCTGCCGTTTGGGTGGCAGGCGCTGACGCCGGGGCAGGCGGCCCTTCTCGTCGCCGCCGGCTTCTGCGGCGGCCTCGGCCAGATCCTGATGACCTCGGCCTATCGCCATGCCGAGGCATCGGTGGTGGCCCCGTTCGAATACACCTCGATGATCCTCGGCGTCGTGGTCGGCTACCTCGTCTTCGGCGATGTCGCCACGCTGAACACGCTGACCGGCGGCCTGATCGTCGTTGCCGCCGGCATCTTCATCATCTGGCGCGAACGTCAACTCGGCCTGGAACGCACCCGCACGCGCAAGGCTGCCCCACCGCAGGGGTGATCAGCACCGTTAGGCCCGCTCTTTCGCCAATCTTACCAGCGCCGTCCGCGTCTGCTCGTCGGCCGGAAAGAAGGACTCGATCGCCAGTTCGGACAGCGTCACGTCCAGCGGCGTGCCGAACACGGTGATGGTGCTGATGAACGACAGCACCTGATCCCCATGGGCAAGCCGCAGCGGATGCACGATGCCGCTCGGCTCGACCGGCGCCGGCCGCCCACTCTTCAGGCCGGAGGGATAACCGCGCAACTCACGCTCCAGTTCGATCAGCACCGGATCGCCTGACGCGTCGTTCTGGTGCTTCAGGCGTTCCAGCAGGTGCGCCCGCCACTCCGCGAGATTGACGATGCGCGGCGCGACACCTCCAGGGTGCAGGCTGAGCCGCAGCACGTTGACTGGCGGCTTGAGCAGCGAGGGCTCGGAAACGTCGGCCAGAAACGGCCCAATGGCGGTGTTTGCCGAAACGAGGTTCCAGTGCCGGTCCACCGCGAGCGCCGGGAACGGCTCGTGCCCTCGAAGCACCGTCTCGACCGCCGCCATGGCCGGTGCCAGCGAAATGTCGGTCAGCGGCCTTTCGCTGAAGCTCGGCGCAAAGCCCGCCGCCAGCAAGAGCTGGTTGCGCTGGCGAAGCGGGATCGAAAGCTGCTCGGCCAGGTGCAGCACCATGTCGCGCGAGGGCGCGGCCCGCCCGCTCTCGACGAAGCTCAGATGCCGCTGCGAGATCTCGGCTTCCGTGGCGAGGTCGAGCTGGCTCATCCGGCGTCGCGTGCGCCATTCACGGATGAGGCGCCCGGCGGAGGTTTGAGGAGATATCATGAGGGCATGGTTAGGGCGACGGCAGGCGCATTTCAATTACCCGCGAGGTCATGGAGAGGTGAGCGCTCTTAGCTTCGCCTTCACCTCGAGAAAATCCCGCCAGGCCAGCTTCTTGTGCGCCGGCGTCCTCAATAGATAGGCCGGGTGCAGCGTCGGCATCGCCGGAATAACGACGCCGGACGCTGTCGTGTGCGCGCGCCAGTTGCCGCGCAGCCGCAAGATGCCTTCGCTCGTATTGAGAAGGGTCTTGGCCGAGGGCCCGCCGAGATTGACCAGCACCTTCGGCCTGACCAGCTCGATCTGCCTTTCGATGAACGGCCGGCAGATCTCGGTTTCGTGCGGCGTCGGCGTCCGGTTTCCCGGCGGCCGCCAAGGGATGACATTGGCGATATAGACGGATGTCCGATCTAGCCCGATCGCGGCCAACATGCGGTCGAGCAGCCGGCCGGAGCGGCCGACGAAGGGCAGGCCTTCTATATCCTCGTCGCGGCCGGGCGCCTCGCCGACCAGCATCACCGATGCATCCGGGTTGCCGTCGGCAAAGACCAGGTTCTTGGCGGTGAACTTCAGGTTGCAGCCATCAAAAGTCGACATGTGCTGGCGAAGCTCGTCCAGCGTCGAGGCAGCCGAGGCCAATTCACGCGCCAGCGCCGCCTGCGCCCCGTCGGGTACCGCCGAAATGGGCGGGCGCGCCGGCGGAGCGTTAGGCACGGCGCTCGCATCGAAACGCGGTTGGGCCGCGGGTCGCTCCGGTGCTCTGCTATC
Organism: Mesorhizobium sp. BR1-1-13; assembly: GCF_020165515.1. Classification (NCBI taxonomy): domain Bacteria; kingdom Pseudomonadati; phylum Pseudomonadota; class Alphaproteobacteria; order Hyphomicrobiales; family Phyllobacteriaceae; genus Mesorhizobium; species Mesorhizobium sp. BR1-1-13. The sequence continues at coordinate 19,615 of NZ_JAIUIH010000002.1, read as the reverse complement.
GCTGGGCGCGGCAGCCGGCATCCGCTCCGCCGGCTTGGGCGCGGCTTCCGCGAAGCGGTTCACCGGCGCGTCATCCAACGCCTCGTCGACGCCCGCGCTGGCATAGAAGGCGAGCAACTCGGCGATATCAGGTCGGCTGTTTGGGGAAGCGGCAGTCATGGCGCCACCATCGTTCGACTGGTCGCATATTGCAAGTTGGTGATTGGGGACATTGGCAATGACGGCCTGTCTGTGGCGGCGTCATACGCTCACCGCAACCTAACCCGTCGGTATTCGCGGGTCCTGCACCAGATAAAAGGTCCAGCGCGGCGTATAGTCGGTGATCAGGAATTCGAACCTGGCGGTCTTTAGGGGGTCGACCTTGCCGTTCTTGAACAGCAGACGGTCATACGGTTCAAAATCGCGGTCGAAATCGGCAAAATTGCTCGACCATATGTTGTCAGGCGTCTTGTTGCGCTGGTCGAACGAAAGCCCATCGCCGAAGACGCTCGGCTGATTCAGGACCTCCTGAAGCTCGAACTGGAATTCGATCCAGGCCTGGCCGCTGTTGTTGAGCACGTCCAAGCGCAAATACATGATGCCGTTGGCGAACTCGCCCGCCTTGCCGAACGCCTGGATCGGCTTGGTTGCACGGATGGTCAACGTTACCGGCGTCGCTGAATTCAGCTCTTCGGTGATGACGAGCGGATCGTCCTTGGTGCCGGTGCCGGAAGCGCCGGTGATTTCGAACCCGCCAAGCTCGTCGGAGAAGGAGTAGGCACCGGTGGCCCAGACCTTCACCTCGTCGGCAAAGGCATGGACCGGCGCCAGCAGGGGGAGGGCCGAAAGGAACGCCCGGCAGGCCCTGCCGGGCGTCGATGGGAAGCGCGTTGATGAGAAGCCGGCTGGCCCAGGAATGCGCATGGTGCGAAGTATGGCCGATAAGCAAGCCGTCGAACAATTAAAAACGTACGCGTTGCGGGCAGGCCGGCGCAAAACGGGTGTCCTTCGGCACGATGCGCGACTTTTTGGCCAAATCCACGTTGTCACAGACGCGCCGGTTTCCTGTCGCGACTTGATGCGCTATGCAGCGCAGGAGCCAGCAAGATACGCGCAATAGCGACAAGCCAGTGCGGAGGGGTTGATGAGCGATATCGAACGCGAAAGCATGGAATTCGACGTGGTGATCGTCGGTGCGGGCCCGGCCGGCCTCGCCGCCGCCATCCGCCTGAAGCAAGTCAATCCCGAGCTTTCCGTGGTCGTGCTGGAAAAGGGCGGTGAGGTTGGCGCCCACATCTTGTCAGGCGCCGTCGTCGATCCGATCGGCATCGACCGGTTGCTGCCGGGCTGGCGCGACGAACAAGACCATCCATTCAAAACGCCGGTCACGGCGGACCATTTCCTGGTGCTTGGCCCCGCCGGCTCTTTCCGCCTGCCCAACATGATGATGCCGCCGCTGATGAACAATCACGGCAACTACATCGTCTCGCTTGGCAATGTCTGCCGCTGGCTGGCGGCCAAGGCCGAGGCGCTCGGCGTGGAAATCTATCCGGGGTTCGCCGCGGCCGGCCTGCTCTATAACGAGGAAGGCGCCGTCACCGGTGTTGTCACCGGCGACATGGGCGTCGAAAAGGATGGCACACACGGCCCGGGTTTCGCGCCGGGCATGGCGCTGATGGGCAAATATGTGCTGATCGGAGAAGGCGCGCGCGGTTCGCTCGCCAAGCAGTTGATCGCCAGGTTCAGGCTTTCCGAGGGCCGCGAGCCGGGCAAATACGGCATCGGCCTCAAGGAACTGTGGCAGGTCAAGCCGGAGAAGCACAGGCCGGGTCTCGTCCAGCACTCCTTCGGCTGGCCGCTCGATCTCAAGACCGGTGGCGGCTCTTTCCTCTATCATCTGGACGACAATCAGGTGGCGGTGGGCTTCGTCGTCCACCTCAATTACAAGAACCCTTGGCTGTCGCCGTTCGAGGAGTTCCAGCGCTTCAAGACCCACCCGGCGATCAGCGGTACTTTCGAGGGCGCCAGGCGGTTGGGCTATGGCGCGCGCGCGATTACTGAAGGCGGCTGGCAGTCGGTGCCGAAACTGTGCTTCCCGGGTGGCGCGTTGATGGGCTGCGCCGCCGGCCTCGTAAACGTCCCGCGCATCAAGGGCTCGCACAATGCCGTGCTGTCGGGGATGCTGGCGGCCGAGCATGTCGCCGAGGCAATCGCCGCCGGCCGCGCCAATGACGAGCTCTCCGCCTACGAAGCCGCGTGGCGGGCGACAGACATCGGCAAGGATCTGAAGAAGGTGCGCAACGTCAAGCCGCTGTGGTCGCGCTTCGGCACCATCGCCGGCGTCGCCATCGGCGGCCTGGACATGTGGCTGAACACTTTGTTCGGCTTCTCGCCCTTCGGCACGCTGAAGCATGGCAAGGCCGACTACGCCACGCTAGAGCCCGCCGCGAAGCACAAGAAAATAGACTATCCCAAGGCCGATGGCGTGCTGACCTTCGACCGCTTGTCCTCGGTTTTCCTGTCCAACACCAACCACGAGGAAAACGAGCCGGTGCATCTGCTGGTGGCGGACATGGAGCTGCAGAAGCGTTCCGAGCATGACGTCTTTGCCGGACCTTCGACGCGCTACTGCCCTGCAGGCGTCTACGAATGGGTCGACAAGGACGGCAATGCCGCTGCCGATCCGGCGGCCAAGGACGTGCGCTTCGTCATCAACGCGCAGAACTGCGTCCACTGCAAGACCTGCGACATCAAGGATCCGAACCAAAATATCGACTGGGTGCCGCCGCAAGGTGGCGAAGGACCGGTCTATCAGAACATGTGAGCCGTGCCGGGCTAAGCCATCACGAAGAACATGCGAGTGGCGGCGGATTTGTCTGTCGCCGTCGACCGCCTGCCTCGATCAAGCCCGTTGAAGCCTTCCGCCGAGTGTGGTCTGCTCGGCTCCGACAAAGGAGGCGGACATGCGCCTGACCAGCCCGACGATGCTCACCATGGCCTTCATGCTGCTTTGCGCATCAGCCGCGTCGGCGGGCACAAAGCTCACCGTTCACATCCGCACCTATGATGTCGCTGGAAATACCGGAGCCGCCCTTGTCGAGGCGATGGATCGGCTGGGACCCAAGCACGGCTATATGGCGCGTGCCATCGCCGAAACCGGTTACGCCGTGCATTGGGATCTCGATATCGTCCGGAAGGATGGTGCCTGCCATCTTCGGCAGGCCAACGGGACGCTCAACCTAACCTACACTTTCCCGCGGCTCTCGTCGGCAAGCCCAGTCCTGCGCAAGCGTTGGGACCGTTTCATGATCGGCGTTCGCAAGCACGAGCAGACGCATGGCGGTATCGCGAGGCGGATGATGCGGGCCACCGAGACCGCGCTTGCCGGCCTGCGGAGCCCGGACAACTGGTTCTGCACCGGCACGCATCTCGAGGCGCGGCGCCGGATCAAGGCCATCTATGTCGAATATGAAGCCAGGCAGAACGCTTTCGATGCGCGCGAGCATCGCGGCGGCGGGCCTGTCGAGCACCTTGTCGAAGCGTTGACCAAGCCCTGAGAATGTCGAAGCATCAACCGCGCGGATTGTTTTGAAGGTCGCTCGCCGCGAGCGCGCTCTCATGCTCGTCATGGGGCTGCCTGTCGTCGGGGCGAAGCGAGAACTCCACGAGTACGGGAAGATGGTCGGAGCCGGTATCTTCCAGTCGCGTTGACGACAGAATGGTCACGCCGCCCTTGCTGAACGCCTGGTCGATCGGGAGGCCTGCATAGCGGCGCAGGAAGTCAGGCAGCTTCCGGTGAATCCAGGTCGACCCGGCCGACGGCATGACGGTCAGTCCGCCGAGAGCGGCGACGCGCCGCACCGCGGCACTCCATAGCACCGCGTTGCAATCGCCGGCCATGATGGCGGTTTGGCCGAGCGATGAGAGCTGCTCCGAGAGTTCGCCGATCTGCCAATACTGTTCCCGGGGCCACGGCCAACTGAGATGGATGGCGGCGACGTCGGCGCTCCTGCCGCCGAAATCGATGGTCGCAATGGCCATTGCGCCCCGGCGCTCGCAATGTGGCGCGGTGCCGGCGACAAAGGGTCGCCGCGAGAGCAGCGCGACGCCGAATACGCCGTTGGGATAGGGACAGAGGATCCGGTATGGATAGGCACTGGCGATGTAGCCAAGCTCCGTCGCCCACATCGCCGACACCTCGTCCAGGGTGATGACGTCGGGATTGGTCCGGCCGATCAGTGACAGCACTTTCTTCGGCGTCGGGTTGTCATAGCGGAGATTCATCTGCAGCAGGCTGTAGACAATCTGGTCGGTGGATTTGGCGACCGCCTGAACCGGCCATAGCCGGGGCAAGGCGGTCGAAGCGGTGGCTAGGGCTGCCACGGCAAAAACCAGGGCCGCGGCCGCTTGCAGGCGAAACGATGTCGCCAGCAGCGGCACCGCGCAAAGCGCCATCAGCACGGAGAGGTGGATGCGGAAATGCGAAAAGGAATCGAGCGCCGGGTGCAAGGCGCCGAAGAAGCCGGCCACCAGCGCGGCCGAGAGCGTCATCATCACGATGAATACCAGTGAAGCCGCCATGTCTCGACTGCGTTTCATCGGATCAGATCTGCATGAGTTGCCAGCGATGGTCCTCGATCGGTTATCGGCAAAAATGCGGCTCAATCAAGATAGCGAATTGCTGGCAAGATAGCGAATCGCCGGCAAGACGGCGAATGGCTCTGGCGGCGCGCAGATCGGCTACTGGAAGGCCGTTTCCGAAAAACTTCTGAGCTTGCGCGAATGCAGCCGCTCCATCGGCATTTCCGAAAGCTTTTCCATCGCCCTGATGCCGATGGTCAGGTGCTGCGCCACCTGCCGCTTGTAGAATTCGGTCGCCATGCCGGGCAGCTTCAGTTCGCCATGCAGCGGCTTGTCGGAGACACACAAGAGCGTGCCGTAAGGCACGCGGAAGCGGAAGCCATTGGCCGCGATCGTTGCCGATTCCATGTCAAGCGCGATCGCCCTCGACTGCGAAAGCCGCTGCACCGGTCCGCGCTGGTCGCGCAGTTCCCAGTTGCGGTTGTCAATGGTGGCTACAGTGCCGGTGCGCATGATGCGCTTGAGATCGTACCCCGACAGGCCGGTGACTTCGGCAACCGCTTCCTGCAACGCCACCTGGATCTCGGCCAACGGCGGAATCGGCACCCAGACCGGCAGGTCGTCGTCCAGCACGTGATCCTCGCGCACATAGGCATGCGCCAGCACATAGTCGCCCAGCGCCTGCGTATTGCGCAGGCCCGCGCAGTGGCCGAGCATCACCCAGGCATGCGGCCTCAGCACCGCGATGTGGTCGGTGATTGTCTTGGCGTTGGAGGGGCCGACACCGATATTGACCATGGTGATGCCGCCATGATTCGGCTTCTTCAGGTGGTAGGCCGGCATCTGCGGCAGGCGCTGCGGCGCCACCCCTTCACTGGGGGCGCTCTGCCCGGCTTTGGTGACGACGTTGCCCGGTTCGATGAATTCGGAATACCCGCCGCCGCCATTTTCCATCAGGTCGCGGGCGCGCGCCACGAACTCGTCGATATAGAACTGATAGTTGGTGAACAGCACGAAATTCTGGAAATGCTGCGGCGTGGTGGCGGTATAGTGCGACAGGCGGTGGAGCGAATAGTCGATCCGCTGCGCGGTGAACGGCGCCAGCGGCCTTGGTTCTCCGAACGCCACTTCGAACGTGCCGTTGGCGATCTGGTCATCTGTACCGTCGAGATCTGGCACGTCGAACAGGTCTCGGATCGGCCGCTGGATACGCTCGGCCGCCGTTCCGTCGACATGGGTGCCTTCGAGAAACGCGAAGTGCAGCGGGATGGGCGTGGTCGATTCCGAAACCGTGACCGCGACCCCATGGTTGCGCATGATCAGACGCAGTTGCTCGACCAGATAGCTTTCGAACAGGCTCGGCTGGGTGATGGTGGTGGAAAAATGCCCCGGCGTCGGCATGTGGCCATAGGCCTGGCGTGAATCGATTTGGGTGAACGAATTGGTCGTGACGCCGATCTCCGGGTAGAAGGCGCGGTAGCGCTTGCTGTTGTCGCCGCCGGCGGCGAGTGCCGCGAAGGAGTCGCGCAGGAACTTGGTGTTTCGCTCGTAGAGTGCTTGCAGTGCCGCGACTGCTTTTTCAGCGGTGTCGAAGCTTTGCCGGCCAAAAGGCTCGGGCATGACGACAGATTCGATGGCCTGGGGATAGATTCGCTTTTCCATGGCCCAATATAGAGATTTGGAATCGCAGTTGGGAGGGGTGTCCCGATCGAAGGCGCAATTTATCCGCGCTGCAGGCTGACCAGCAGCACGAAACCGACGCCGGATTTCTTCATGGCTGGCGCCTCGATCGTGGAACCGGCATCGGCACGCATCATCGGCACAGCCAGGACCGGCGCGGCAAGAAGCACCAGGATGAGCGCCGCCCGCGGCAGAAGCCGAACGGTCTTGAAGAGGTTTGCGGCGATGCGGTTCATGGTCTTTGCTTTTCTTTCGAGGTTTTGTGTTTGGTCAGGTCTTTGGTTTCTGTCTCAGGGGCGAAGGGTGGTCGGGCAGGCGAGGCGGCAGGTTCTGGAACTGGCCTCGTCCCAGGAACGGGCCGAACGGCCCGCTTCGGCGACGAGGATGGCGAAGAACATTCCAAACAGGCTCACCAGCAGGCAGACGATGGTGAAGCGGCGGGCGAGCATTGGTCGTGTCTCCTTCAACACGCAGGAGAATGCCCGGGCACGACTGAACCGGCCCTGATGCCGGCGTTCATCTGCCGTTCAAATTGGTTGATGAGTTTTGAGGCGGCGCTGGCCATAAGGAGCATGGCCGCCGGCACAGCGTGCCAGGATCATGAAACGAAAACGGGGCCTGCCGGCCCCGTTTTCATGTCGCAAGGATGGGGTCGATCAGAGCTTGTGCCAGGTCTGACTCTTGCAGATCAGCCCGCCGAGCACGCAACCGCTCATTTTCAGCGAGGTGCCCGACAGCGTCGCCTTGCCGGAGTAGGTCTTGTCGTTTGCCGGGTCGGTTATGCTGCCGGTGTATTTGTTGTCGCCGGACGCCTTGAGCGAACCGATGGTCTTGCCGGCATATTTGCCAGACTTCAGCGTGATGGAAAATGAACCCGAGCCCCCGATGGCCGCGGTATCGCCGGCCTGCGTCTTCCAGTTTCCCTCGATCGGATCGGCCCAGGCCACACCGGTCAGGATCAAAGTGGCCGCCAGGGCCAGGCTTGCTTTTCGAAACATCTTTCCTCCCTTGGATACCCGGCAGGAGGCTCCGCCCGCCGGTCTGCCGCTTACGCAAACGTAAGCTAATCCAGCTCCCTGCAAAACAAAAGCGGTGCCGCAGCGGAAGCTTTGGCAATTCAGAAGCGTCGACGGAAGCAATGTCGGCGGGGAAATGAATGCATGCATGCGCGGCGTTTGTTTCGCGTGGTTAGCGGAGTGTTGATTCCGCTCGCGAAAATTTTCGTCAAATTTGGCGCTATCCGGCTGAATCGCTGGCTTTGTATCCTTAACGAATTTCCACGTTTACCTATTGTTTTAGCTTTGTTTTCCTCAAATTAAGCACGCCATTTAACGACGGATTCAAGCCTGAGCGGCATTCTCGAAAGCATCGAAAGAGCAGCCCGGACAGACAAACGGAGGCAGCTCTCGGGAGCCAGACAGGGCCGGAAGAGAGGGTTGAAAAATGGCACGTTTTGAAATGCTTGAAGCAGGCTTCGGCGCCATGGGGGCAACTGCCCAGGCCGACATTCTTTTCGAACTGGGGATGATGTATGCGACGGGCCGCGATTGCGAGACCGATGTCGTGGCCGCCCACAAATGGTTCAACATCGCCGCGATCAAGGGTTCGGCTCGCGCTGCGGAATTGCGCTCGGAACTGTCGGCTGCAATGTCGAAGGTCGAGATCGCCAAGGCGCTGCGCGAAGCCCGCGAATGGATGACGATGCACTGAATTTGGAGACAAGGCAGGGCGGCCTTCCGGTCCGCCGGGCAAGGACAAGGCCGCGGTAAGACGGCCACGCGGCAAACCAAGAACGCGGCACGCCCGACAGGGCCAGCGGCGCGGCGGCCATGATCCGGTTTTCGGAAAGATCAAGGCCAGCAGGAAGACAGGGAAGGCGAGTTGGGTTCGAGTGCGGGGGCGCTTGAGAAACAGCTCGACAGGCAAAGCCGCGACCGGCCGGAACAAGGCCGGCGCGGCTTTTGCCTTTTTGCTCCAGCGATGCTTCGCAGGCCCAATCGAGCGGCGTCAATGCGCCTAGACAGGCCACACGAAGGATGAAATTGTCCGGCCTCTCTGGAAGAAGCGTGGCCGGGGCGGCCGCGCGTGAGTGGAGGAGTCATACCACAATGAAAAAATTGAGTATTTTGAACGCGGCCATTTTCGGCCTGATGATGAGCACGCCGGTCGCCTTTGCCGACGACATCACCTTTTCGGTGGTCGGTCCGATGACCGGACAACTCGCCACCATCGGCGATCAGTTCAAGCAGGGCGCGCAGGCTGCCGCCGACGCGATCAATGCCGCCGGCGGTGTTGACGGTCGCCAGATCAAGCTCGATATCGAGGATGACCAGTGCGACCCGAAGCAGGCGGTTTCGGTCGCCAACCGTATCGTCGCCAACGGCGTCAAGTTCATCGACGGCCACGCTTGCTCGGGTTCGAGCATTCCGGCTTCCGCCGTCTATGCCGAAGCCGGTGCCCTGATGATGAGCCCGGCCTCCTCGAACCCGGTGCTGACCGACGCCGCAGCGAAGGCCGGCTGGCCGACGATCATGCGCCTCTACACGCGTGACGATGCGCAGGGCGCCTTCATAGGCCCGTGGATCGCGAAGAAATATGCCGGCAAGAACGTCGTCATCCTGCATGACAAGAGTGCCTACGGTCAGGGCGTTGCCGATGCGGTCAAGGCGACGATGAATGCCGGCGGCCTGAAGGAAGTGGACTATGAAGGCATCAACGCCGGCGAAAAGGACTATTCGGCGCTGGTCACCAAGCTTAAGGACCTCAAGGCCGACGTTGTCTATTTCGGCGGTTATCACCCGGAGGCTGGCCTGATCCTGCGCCAGTCGGCGGAACAGGGTATCAAGTTCCAGCTGATCATGCCCGATTCGATAGCCTCGCCGGAGTTCTGGCAGGTTGCCGGCCCGGCCGGCGAAGGCACCATGTTCGTCTTCCCGTCGGATCCTCAGGCAAAGCCGGAAGCCAAGGCAGCCGTCGAGAAGATCAAAGCCGGCGGCTTCGTGCCGGAAGGCTTCACGCTGTTCTCCTACGCCACGATCCAGGCCTTTGCGGAAGGCATCAAGCGTGCCGGCAGCGATGATCCGGCCAAGGTCGCCGAGGCGCTGAAGAACGGGCAGCCGATCAGCACGGTTGTCGGCAATGTCACCTTCGACGAGAAGGGCGACCTTAAGAACGCCAGCTACGACATCAACCAGTGGCACGACGGCAAATACGCGCCGATCCAGCCGTAATCGCTGCCCATATGATGGAATGGCCGGGCTCGTCCCGGCCATTCATTTCTGCCTGTGTGTCTTGCCATGGACATATAGCGCCGGTCGACATTCTACGGCGCCTCTGACTGTCCGGCAGGACAGGGACGCTTGGCCTCCGGCAGCGAGGCTGTCAGCCTTGCATATCCTCGAACCGCACCAGCACGGTGCCGTCGGTGACCTGCGCGCCTTCGATGGCGATCTCGGCGATCACGCCATCATGCGGCGCGGCGATGGTATGCTCCATCTTCATCGCCTCGAGAACAAGCAGCGGTTGCCCCTTCATCACCGTATCGCCCTTTGTCGCCCGCACCAGCTTGACCAGTCCCGGCATCGGCGCGCGCAAGCTGCCTGAAGCCGCCGCCGCATCATCGCTTCTGGCCAACGGGTCCGGTACCGCGAAGGTATAGCCGACCGCGCCTTCGAATATCGTGATGTGGCCTGGCCAGCGGGCGAGGCGAGGAACGGCGCGAAGGTCATGCGAATTGGCGCTGTCGTAGGGTGCATGGAGTGTCACCTCGGAACGTCGGTCTGGCCGTACCGAGACCTTCGCCAGAATATCCTCATCGCCAAACTTCAGCCGGATCCGTCGCGCCATGCCATGGAAATGCGTGTAGCCGGCAAGCGACGACCATGGATCGTCCGATTGGGGCAGCGCGCCCGCCCCGGAGGCCGCAATGGCCGCGGCTGCGACCGTTTCGCCGCTCGGCGGCCCAATCTCGGTCAGCGCCTGCTGATGCCGGCCTATCAGGCCGGTATCGACATCGCCCGCCGAAAAGTCCGGATCGGTCACCAGTGCGGCGAGGAAGGCAGTATTGACGATCGAACCGGCGACTTCGGTTCGCGCAAGCGCCGCGCCGAGTGCCTCCAGCGCAGCCGGCCTGTCCCTGTCATGCACCACCAGCTTGGCGATCATCGGATCATAATAGGGAGAAATGGCGTCGCCGGCCCGCACCCCGGTTTCGACACGCATGGCGGCCCCTTGGGAAACCGTGTCGGGAAATTTCAGATGATGCAGCGTGCCGGTCGCAGGCAGAAACTCCCTTGCGGCATCCTCGGCATAGAGGCGCGCCTCGAAGGCGTGGCCGGCTAGCTTTATCTCGCCTTGCGTTTTCGGCAGCTTCTCGCCGGAGGCGACCCGCAACTGCCATTCTACCAGATCAGTGCCGGTGACCATCTCGGTGACGGGATGCTCGACCTGCAGCCTCGTGTTCATCTCCATGAACCAGAAGCGGTCAGGCTTCAGGCTTTGCGAGGCATCGACGATGAATTCGATGGTGCCGGCGCCGCAGTAGCTGATCGCCTTGGCGGCCTTCACCGCCGCCTCGGTCATTGCCTTGCGCAACGCCTCCGTCATGCCGGGGGCGGGGGCTTCCTCGATAACTTTCTGATGGCGTCGCTGCGCCGAGCAGTCGCGTTCGAACAGATGGACGGCATTGCCGAAATTGTCGCCGAAAACCTGCACCTCGATGTGGCGCGGTTTGTCGATATATTTTTCCACCAGTACACGGTCGTCGCCAAAAGCGGATTTCGCCTCGCGTCGTGCGCTGGACAGCGCTTCGGAGAATTCATCGGGGTGCTCGACCCGGCGCATTCCCTTGCCGCCGCCGCCGGCGCGCGCCTTGATCAGTACGGGGTAGCCGATTTCGCGTGCCTTGGAGGCCAGGACCACGATCTCCTGTGCCTCGCCATGGTAGCCCGGCACGACGGGCACGCCGGCCTTTTCCATCAGCCGTTTGGCGGCATCCTTCAGCCCCATGGCGCGGATAGAGGCCGCCGACGGGCCGATGAAGGTGAGCCCCGCGGCCGCCACCTGGTCGACGAAATCAGGATTTTCCGACAGGAAGCCATAGCCGGGATGAACGGCCTGCGAGCCTGTCGCCAAGGCAGCCGCGACGATCCTGTCGCCGCGCAAATAACTGTCGCTGACGGGCGAAGCACCGATATGCACTATCTCGTCGGCCATCTCGACATGCAGGGATTTCGCATCGGCATCGGAATAGACGGCAACCGTGCGCACCCCCATCCTGCGCGCCGTGCGGATCACCCGGCATGCGATCTCGCCTCGGTTGGCGATCAGGATCTTTGTGAACATGAAACCTCCGTAGACTGCGTTCGCCTCGAGGAAGCAACGGCCTCACGGTAGAGTTCGGCCATTTGTTCGTCGAAGCAGCAGAAGATGACGGTCTGCGGCGTCGTATTTCCGCTCAAGAAGCTGTTTACGGCACCGACTGCAATTGCTGCCGCCTCATCCCTCGGATAGCGGTAGATGCCCGTCGAGATCGCCGGAAAGGCGACCGAGCGGCATTCCTTCTCGGCGGCGATTTCGAGCGAACGCCGATAGCAGGAGGCGAGCAACTCCGCCTCGCCCTTGCCGCCGCCCTGCCAGACCGGACCGACCGTATGGACGACGTAGCGCGCCGGCAGCCGATAGCCCCTGGTCAGCTTTGCATCGCCGGTCTTGCAGCCGTTGAGCGTGCGGCATTCGGCGAGGAGTTCCGGCCCCGCCGCCCGGTGAATGGCGCCGTCGACCCCGCCGCCGCCGAGCAGCGAGGAATTGGCCGCGTTGACGATGGCGTCGACATCCAGCCTGGTGATGTCGCCGACGTGAATGCGGATCCTGTCCTGCACCTTGCCCATCTCACATCCTGAACACGCCGAAGCGCGTTTCCTCGATCTCCGCGTTGAGCGCGGCCGAGAGGCTGAGCGCCAGCACCTCGCGCGTCTTGGCCGGATCGATGATGCCGTCGTCCCATAACCTTGCGGAGGAATAGAGCGGGTGGCCTTCATGCTCGTATTTCATCAGGATCGGCTTCCTGAACTTCGCTTCTTCCTCGGCGCTCCATTCGCCGCCCTTGCGCTCGATACCCTCGCGCTTGACCATGGCCAGCACCGTCGCCGCCTGCTCGCCGCCCATTACCGAAATGCGGGCGTTCGGCCACATCCACAGGAAACGGGGCGAGTAGGCGCGCCCGCACATGCCGTAATTGCCGGCGCCGAACGAGCCGCCGATGATCACGGTGACCTTGGGCACGCGGGCGGTGGCGACTGCCATCACCAGCTTGGCGCCGTCCTTGGCGATGCCGCCTGCCTCATATTTGCGCCCCACCATGAAGCCGGTGATGTTCTGCAGGAACACCAGCGGAATCTTGCGCTGGCAGCACAGCTCGATGAAATGCGCGCCCTTCAGCGCGCTTTCGGAAAACAGCACGCCATTGTTGGCGATGATGCCGACCGGCATGCCGTGGAGATGGGCAAAGCCGGTGACGAGCGTGGTGCCGTAATTCTGCTTGAACTCATCGAACTCCGAACCGTCGACGAGGCGTGCGATCACCTCGCGCACGTCATAGGGCTGGCGCAGATCCGTCGGCACGATGCCGTAGATCTCATCTGCCGGATGAAGCGGCTGAATCGTTTTCTGGACAGCAACGCTTACGGTCTTGTTCCGATTGAGGTTCTTGATGATGCGCCGGCAGATGGCCAGCGCATGTTCGTCGTCGAGCGCGTAGTGGTCGGCGACGCCGGAGAGCCGTGTGTGGACGTCGGCGCCGCCGAGATCCTCGGCGCTGACATCCTCGCCGGTGGCGGCCTTCACCAGCGGGGGACCGCCCAGGAAGATGGTCGCCTGGTTGCGCACCATGATCGTCTCGTCCGACATTGCCGGCACATAGGCGCCGCCCGCCGTGCACGAACCCATGACGCAGGCGATCTGCGGGATGCCTGACGCCGACAGGTTTGCCTGGTTGTAGAATATGCGCCCGAAATGCTCGCGGTCGGGAAACACCTCGTCCTGGTTGGGCAGGTTGGCGCCGCCGCTGTCGACCAGGTAGACGCAAGGCAGATTGTTCTGCAGCGCGATCTCCTGCGCGCGCAGATGCTTCTTCACCGTCAGCGGGTAATAGGTGCCGCCCTTCACCGTGGCGTCATTGACGACGACCATCACTTCCGTGCCTTCGACGCGGCCGATACCGGCGATGATGCCGGCGGACGGAATGTCCTCGCCATACATCGACCATGCGGCGAACTGGCCGATCTCTAGGAAGGGCGAGCCGGTGTCGAGCAATTGCGCCAGCCGCTCGCGCGGCAGCAGCTTGCCGCGCGCGACGTGTCGCTCGCGCGCCTCTTCCGAGCCGCCGCGCTCGACGCTCGCGGCCTTTTCCGCAATATCGGCTACCAGCGCCCGCATGCGTTCGGCATTGGCATGGAAGGTATCGGAAGAGGGCGAGATCTGGGTCTGCAGGACGGCCATGCTATACCCCCTCTGCCATGATCTCGCGGCCGATCAGCCATCGCCGGATTTCGCTGGTGCCGGCACCGATTTCATAGAGCTTGGCGTCGCGCAGCAGCCGGCCGGTCGGATAGTCGTTGATGTATCCGTTGCCACCCAGAAGCTGGAGTGCGTCAAGCGTCATCTGCGTTGCTTTTTCGGCGGCAAACAGAACGCAGCCTGCGGCGTCCTTGCGGCTGGTCTGGCCGCGGTCGCAGGCGGAGGCGACCGCGTAGACATAGGCGCGCGCGGCGGTCATCGTCGTGTACATGTCGGCGAGCTTGCCTTGCACAAGCTGGAATCCCCCGATCGCCTGGCCGAACTGCTTGCGCTCATGCACATAGGGGACCGCGACGTCGAGACAGGCAGCCATCAGGCCGATCGGGCCACCGGCCAGCACCGTGCGCTCGTAGTCGAGACCGGACATCAGCACCTCGACGCCACGCCCTTCCTCGTGCAGCACGTTGTCGAACGGCACCTCTACATTATCGAAAACCAGTTCGCCGGTGTTGGAGCCGCGCATACCGAGCTTGTCGAGCTTTTGCGCAACCGAAAATCCGGCAAAGGCCTTTTCGACGATGAAGGCGGTGATACCGCGGGCATGGCGCTCCGGATCGGTCTTGGCATAGACCACCAGCGTCTCGGCGTCCGGGCCGTTGGTGATCCACATCTTGGTGCCGTTGAGCACGTACCGGTCGTTGCGCTTTTCGGCGCGCAGCTTGAGCGAGACGACGTCGGAGCCGGCGCCGGGCTCCGACATGGCCAGCGCGCCGACGCGCTCGCCCGAGCAAAGCGGCGGCAGGAATTTCTCCTTCTGCGCCGGCGTTGCCCAGCGGTTGATCTGGTTGACGCAGAGATTGGAATGAGCGCCGTAGGACAGGCCGACCGAGGCCGATGCCCTTGAGATCTCCTCGACCGCGATCACGTGGGCGAGATAGCCCATGCCGCTGCCGCCGAACTCCGGATCGGCGGTGATGCCGAGGAGGCCGAGATTGCCGAGTTCCGCCCACAGATGCGCCGGGAATTCGTTCGAGCGGTCGATTTCCGCCGCGATCGGCGCGATCCTGTCCTGGGCGAAGCGCCGCACCAGCTCGCGCAATGCCTCGATATCCTCGTCATGCCCGAAGCTGAGCGTGTTCGTGTACATCCGGTTCCTCCTGCCGCATGACCCCCGAAAATCGCCTTGGATTTTCGGAAAGGTCATGCGCGAAAATCAAAGTGCTACAGCATCCTTTGCGCGTCCAAACGGACGCGCGGCGCTGTAGGCGTCGGTCCTCGCGCCGACGAGCCGCATTGTCATCGAAAGATATGTCGCCGTGACTTCTGCGATCGACAGCCGCTCGCCCGGCCGGAACCAGACGATGACGCCGGTCATCATCTGGATCAGCGCCATGGCGGTGAGGCCGGTGTCTTCGACGACGAACACGCCTGCCTCGGCGCCGTCACGCAGAATGGCGCACAGTTCCTTCTCATAGGCCGTGCGCATCCGCAGTATCTGCGTCAGTCTTTCGGGCGACAGGCTGCGCAGCTCCATGTTCGAAACATGCGTCGCATGGCGGCGGGCGATGTGGAAGGCGATGTGGTTCGCGACAAAGGCCGAAAGCCGGCTTGCCGGATCGGCGTCGGCTGGCCGTGCGGCGTTCCAGGCTGCGATCAACTCCTCCATATGCTCGCGCATCAGCGTGAACAGCAAATCCTCCTTGGTCGGGAAATAGCGATAGAGCGCGGCCGCCTGCACGCCGACTTCGGCCGCCAGCTGGCGCATCGACATCGCCTCATAGCCGAGCCGCGCGATCAGGTTGACCGCAGCCTCGCGGGCTGCCGCCTCGGTCTTCCCGCCATCGGATCCTGTCGTGCGCGCCAAATGAGCCTCCTCGACGTTAACTAATAAAACGAACGTTCAATTAATTCAAGGGTTATGCCGAAACCGGCGTCACGCGTCGATCCGGAAGCCGGTTAGGAGATTGCCGGACGCCGCATCTTCAACGTCAATGCCGGAAACCGATGCTCCCGGCGGTCCTTTCCAAAGTCGTTCGATCATGGTCGAGACGGCCTCGCCTCTGCCGGCAATCTCGGCGGTCACCGAGCCGTCCGCTTCATTGCGCACCCAGCCTGCAAGCCCAAGGCTGGCAGCCTGGCTCCGGACCCAGATCCTGTAGCCGACGCCTTGCACCTTGCCGCGGGCCCGCACACGCACTGCCTTGCGATCGTCAGCCATGGGTCTCTCCTGAGGCTTGTCTGCTGGAATCTGGCGCAGGCGGGGGGGAATGCAACAGGGCCGGTCGAACGAGGAAGGAGGGCCGCGTCGAAATTGAATTTAGTTGACTCAGTCCACTAAATTTCTCACACTGTAGCCATCATAATCAAGGGCTGAATGCATATGCTGGACCAACGCAGTGCTTTGGTGGCCGATATCAGGCACTTCAACCGTTTCTACACCCGCACCGTCGGCCTTCTCGACGAGACCTTGACGCAGAGCCCGTTCACGCTCACCGAGGCGCGTGTCCTATTCGAGCTTGGCCTCCGGGATCGCCCGGCGGCGGCGGAAATCGCCGGCGAGCGAGGCTTCCTTTCGGAAGCATTCGACATCGATGTTGGCCCAGCCGCTTCCGACATCGCCAAACAACTGCGTCTCGACGCGGCCTATCTGACGCGGATCCTGCGAAAATTCGCTAGCGAAGGCTTGACCGAGACCCGGACCGATCCGGTCGACCGGCGAAGGCGTATCCTGTCCCTGACGGCAAGGGGGCGGGACGCCCTTGCCGGTCTGCAGGCCGCGGCGGACCGCGATACCTCACGGCTTATCGAGAACCTGCCTGACCACAGCTTGGCCGAACTCAGCGACGCCTTGCGCAAGGCAGCGGGGCTGCTGGGCGATCCGGCGGCTGAAGGCCAGGCGGCCGCCCCGGCGGTGACGTTGCGTCCGCATCGCGTCGGCGACATTGGCTGGGTGGTGCAGCGTCAGGCCCAGCTCTACGCCGAAGAATATGGCTGGAACATCGAGTTCGAAGCCTTGGTTGCCGAAATTGGGGCCGACTTCATCCGCAATTTCAAGCCAGGGCGCGATTTCTGCTGGATCGCCGAACGCGCCGGCCTCCCGCTTGGCGCGGTGTTTCTGGTTCACCAGGACGACGAGGTTGCGAAACTGCGGCTGCTGCATGTCGAGGCGGCGGCGCGCGGTTTGGGCATCGGCAAACGGCTGGTCGCGGAATGCGTGAACCAGGCGCGCGCCTGCGGCTACATCAAGCTCGTTCTGTGGACGAATGACATTCTGGTCGCCGCCCGCGCGATTTATGAGCGCGCCGGGTTCAGACTGGTTTCACAGGAGCGCCATCACAGTTTCGGCAAGGAACTGACCGGCCAGAACTGGGAGCTGGATCTTTGACGGGCCGGCAGGTGTCGCCGCGATGGCAACGCGCGTTCAGTTTCCACGGGCGGCGGCCAGTGCGCCGGGCAGTTCTTCGGCAAAAATGTCGAGCTCGTGGTCCAGTCCGACGCTGACGCGGATGCAACGATCGAGCCCCGGCGCCATCGGCTTGCGGATGAAGACGTCGCGCGACAACAGGCCTTGCAGGATCTTCAGCGCGAAAGCGCCGTCGCGGCCGCAATCGATGGTAACGAAATTGGTCGCCGACGGCAGCGGCGTCAGCCCGTTCTGTTCGGCTATCTGCGCGATGCGCCGGCGCCCTGCCGACACTCGCGCCACCACTGAATCCAGATAATCCTGGTCGGCGAGCGCCTCGACGCCCGCGACCTGCGCCATGCGGCTGACGCCGTAATGGTTGCGGATCTTCTCGAAATCGCTGATCACCTGGGCCTCGGCGACCGCATAGCCGCAGCGTATGCCGGCAAGTCCGTAAGCTTTTGAAAAGGTGCGCATGCGGATGACGTTCGGCCGCGAGACGTCGATGGGCGGCAGTGCGGAGGCTGGCCCCAATTCTCCATAGGCTTCGTCGAGCACGAGCATGGTGGTTTCCGGCAGCGCTTCGATGAAGCGCGTCAGTTCGGCCGCTTCCCACCAGCTCCCCATGGGGTTGTCCGGATTGGACAGATAGACCAGCGGCGCTTTCTCCCTGGCGGCCGCAGCCAGCAGCCCTTCCAAATCCTCGTGGTCGTTCGCATAGGGCACGGTGACAAGCCGCCCGCCGACGCCGGCAATGTGGAAGTTGAAGGTGGGATAGGCGCCGAGCGAGGTGACCACCGCATCGCCAGGCGCCACATACATGCGCGCCACCAGCCCGAGCAGGCCATCGATGCCTTCGCCAACGACGACATTCTCGACCTTCAGATCATGATGCGCGGCCGCGGCCACCTTCAGGTCGTGATTGTCGGGATCGCAATACATCCACATGTCGCGCGCGATCTCGGCCATCCGGGCGATGACGCGCGGCGACGGCCCGAAGCTGCTCTCATTGGCGCCGATGCGGGCGCGGAATGCACGCCCGCGCTCGCGCTCCTGCGCTTCGGGGCCGACAAACGGCACGGTCGACGGAAGTGCGGCAATGAGCGGCGTAAGCGGAGGGCGCAGAAGCATGGCGTAGGCTCGCGTAGGGAAGGGGCTTCTTGCTAGCGCGCTCAACGGGCGGGTGCAAGTTGCGCGCAATGAGCAATCGTTGCCGCCCGCCTGATCCAAACACCTGATGCATCCCAGAGCAATCATCGTCCGCTGCGGAATCGCGCAGTCGAAACCCCCAATGAAAAAAACCCGGCGGTTGCCCGCCGGGTTTCGATATTCACGAAGCGATGGCTATTAGAACGAGCGCTGGAAGCGGAGCATGCCGCCGACGCTGTTCTTCTTGTCGGCAGGCGTAAACGACGGGTTGATGAATCCAGCATCGTCAAACCGGCCGGCATGGAGGTAGTCGACTTCGGCCGTGACGGTGAAGCCGGGAACGACGTCATAAGCAACGTTCGCCGCAACGCCGACGTTCTTCCAGTCGTCAGCAGACACCTGAAGGTTGAACGAGGTCTTCTCGTTGAACTTGTAGGTGCCGCCGCCCCAGACTGCCCAGTTGCCGCCCCAGGCCTTGTAGAAGCCGCGACCATGGGCTTCGACAAAATTGCCGGCGTCGTCGTTGAGGTTGTCATCGGTGCCGTAACCGCCCATGATGAACAGCGACAGTGCGTCGCTGACATTGACGTCCAAGCGAACCTTGCCGGCGACTTCTTCGTAGTTGCTGTCATAAGCGACGACGCCGGTGATGGCGCCCCAACCCTGCGTATATTTCACGCCGCCGACGACATGCGGAACATAGCTGTCGATCGTGTCGGTGCCGGTGCCTTCTTCGAGCGAAACCACGGCCGAGAAGCCGTTGCCGGCATCGAAGTAGTACTGGACGACGTTGGTGTCGAAATCGCCGTAAGGAACGAGCGTATCCTGGATGACGTTGCCGGCGTAGCCGACGAACGTATCGAAGGCCGATTCGTCCTTACCAACGCGGAGACCACCGAGCTGGATCCAGGCGAAGTTCAGCGAGACGTCCCGGTTGTGGGCGGCGTTGATCGGCTCGTCGAAGGCATTGTCGTCGCCGAAGTTGAAGCGGGTCTCGGTGTAGGTCTTCAAGGTGCCGAGCTCGGTTTCCTGGCCGGTCCAGGTCTTCAGCGTGAAGCGCGTGTTCTTGTAGTAGGTGTTGTGGTCGTCACCGTCCTGGTGATCGGCAGCCTTCGCACCATCGAACGAGCCGGTGTCGCCCACGCCGATGTCGTAACGGACATAGCCGCCGACGCGCAGGCAGGTCTCGGTGCCGGGGATGTAGAAGTAGCCAGCGCCGTAGACGTCGCAGATCTTGACGTATTCAGCGGGCTCCGGCTCGGCGACGACGACGGCGTCGGCGGCGCGCGCACCGGAAACTGCGATCAG